>NZ_DAISJG010000194.1:0-1005 GCF_036821595.1 Phenylobacterium sp. | reverse complement strand
CTATGACGGGACGACGCGAAGCCGCCGTTGCAATCGCGCCCTTGGGTTTCAGGGGCGCCGGCTCGGGTCAGATGAAGAGTGGATCATGTCCAAGCGCCATAGCGCCAAGTACAAGCTCGACCGCCGGATGGGCGAGAACATCTGGGGTCGCCCGAAGTCTCCCATCAACACCCGCGCCTACGGCCCCGGCCAGCATGGCCAGCGGCGGAAGTCCAAGGTCTCGGACTTCGGCCTGCAGCTGCGCGCCAAGCAGAAGCTGAAGGGCTACTACGGCAACCTGACCGAGAAGCAGTTCTCGCGCATCTACCAGGAGGCCGCCCGCCGCAAGGGCAACACCTCCGAGAACCTGATCGCGCTGCTGGAAAGCCGCCTGGACGCCATCGTCTACCGCGCCAAGTTCGTGCCGACCCCGTTCGCCGCCCGCCAGTTCGTCAACCACGGCCACGTGCTGGTGAACGGCAAGCGCGTGAACATCCCGTCCTACCGGGTGAAGCCGGGCGACGTGGTCTCCGTGCGCGAGCGGTCGCGCAACATGGCCCTGGTGCTGGAGGCCCTGCAGTCCTCCGAGCGCGACACGCCGGACTACATCACGGTCGACGGCAAGGCGATGGCGGCGACCTATGTGCGCATGCCGGAGCTGGCCGAGGTGCCGTATCCGGTGAAGATGGAGCCGAACCTGGTCATCGAGTTCTACGCCTCCTAAGGCGCGGCCGACGTCCGACAGAGTTCAGAGTTCAGAGTTCGTGGGGGCCCCGGAGAGATCCGGGGCCTTCTGCGTTTGGGGGCGCGGGTAAGAGGGGAACCACGGAATACACGGATTACACGGAAGGCCGCTGCGCGGCCGGGTTTGACCACGAACCACACGAACCACACGAACGGGCCTGCGCTGAGAGTGCAGGGCCGGCGAGGGCGTGGGGACGTGGGATCGCGCGCCGGAGGCGCGCAGGCGGACCGGGGCGCAGGCGCCGGACGGCTCGCCCGTCCGTGTATTCCGTGTGGTCCGTG
>NZ_DAISJG010000193.1:0-1008 GCF_036821595.1 Phenylobacterium sp. | reverse complement strand
GGCGAGGGCGGCTACCTGACCAACTCCGAGGGCGAGCGGTTCATGGAACGCTACGCGCCGTCCGTGAAGGACCTCGCGCCGCGCGACATGGTCTCCCGCGCCATGACCATCGAGATCCGCGAGGGCCGCGGCGTGGGCCCGAAGAAGGACCACATCTTCCTGCACCTCGACCACCTGGATCCGGCGATCCTCGCCGAGCGCCTGCCGGGCATCTCCGAGAGCGCCAAGATCTTCGCCGGCGTCGACGTCACCAAGGAGCCGATCCCGGTCCTGCCGACCGTCCACTACAACATGGGCGGCATCCCCACGAACTTCTACTCGGAGGTCGTGACCAAGGCCGGCAAGAACCCCGACCAGACGGTGCCCGGCCTGATGGCCGTGGGCGAGGCCGCCTGCGTCAGCGTGCACGGCGCCAACCGCCTGGGCTCCAACAGCCTGATCGACCTCGTGGTGTTCGGCCGCTCGGCCGCGCTGCGGGCCGCCGACACCATCAAGGCCGGCGCCAGCCAGCCCGAGCTCAAGCCGCACATGACCGAGCGCCACCTCGCCCGGTTCGACCGCCTGCGCCACGCCTCCGGCTCCACGCCCACCGCCGCCCTGCGGCTCGAGATGCAGCAGGCCATGCAGGAGGACGCCGCCGTCTTCCGCACCGGCGAGAGCCTGGTCTCCGGCGTCAAGCGGCTCGCCGCCGTCCACGCCAAGCGCGGCGACATCCGCGTCACCGACCGCGGCCTGATCTGGAACACCGACCTGATGGAGACCCTGGAGTTCGACAACCTCGTCGGCCAGGCCACCGTCACCGTCAACGGCGCCGCCAACCGCACCGAGAGCCGCGGGGCCCACGCCCGCGAGGACTTCGCCGACCGCGACGACAAGGCCTGGATGAAGCACACCCTCGCCTGGTTCGACGACGCCACCGGCAAGGTGAAGATCGACTACCGCCCGGTGCACAACTTCACCATGACCAACGACATCGCCTACATCCCGCCCAAGGCGCGGGTGTACTGA
>NZ_DAISJG010000192.1:0-1034 GCF_036821595.1 Phenylobacterium sp. | reverse complement strand
ACGCCGTTGCCGTACTGGTGCTCGCTGGGCAGGGCGAGCGCCTCCTCGAAGGTCTCGGCGCGCACGATCTGCAGGACCGGGCCGAAGATCTCCTCCTGGTAGGTCTTCATGGCGGGCTTCACCTGGTCGAACAGGGTCGGGCCGATGAAGAAGCCCTTCTCGTAGCCCTGCAGGCGGAAGTCGCGGCCGTCGACGACGAGCTCGGCGCCTTCGTCGACGCCCAGCTGGATGTAGTCGGTGACCCGCTTCTTGTGAGCCTCCGAGACCACCGGGCCATACTGGGCGGCCGCGTCGGTGGAGACCCCGACCTTCAGCGTCTCCAGCTCGGCCACGACGCGCTCGCGCACCTCGTCGGCGGTCTTCTTGCCCACGGGCACGACGACGGGCAGGGCCATGCAGCGCTCGCCGGCCGAGCCGTAGGCGGCGCCGATGATGTCCTTGGTCGCCTGCTCCAGGTCGGCGTCGGGCAGGATGATCCCGTGGTTCTTGGCGCCGCCCATGGCCTGGACGCGCTTCCCGTTCGCCGTGCCGCGGGAATAGACGTACTGCGCGATGTCGGAGGAGCCGACGAAGCTCACGGCCCTGATGTCCGGGTGGTCGAGGATGGCGTCGACGGCGGTCTTGTCGCCGTGCACCACGTTCAGCACGCCCTTGGGCGCGCCGGCCTCCATCATCAGCTCGGCCAGGCGGACGGGGACGGAGGGGTCCTTCTCGGAGGGCTTCAGGATGAAGCTGTTGCCGACCGCGATGGCGATGCCGAACATCCACATCGGGATCATCGCCGGGAAGTTGAACGGGGTGATGCCGGCGGCGACGCCCAGCGGCTGGCGCATGGAATAGACGTCGATCCCGGGGCCCGCGCCCTCGGTGTACTCGCCCTTCAGGGCATGCGGGATGCCGCAGGCGAACTCGATGACCTCCAGGCCGCGCTGGATGTCGCCCTTCGAGTCGGCGATGACCTTGCCGTGCTCGGAGGAGAGCAGCTCGGCCAGCTCGTCCATGTTGGCTTCCACGAGCCGCTTGAACTCGAACAT
>NZ_DAISJG010000191.1:0-1073 GCF_036821595.1 Phenylobacterium sp. | reverse complement strand
GCTCGGGGGCGAAGGCGGGGGCGTCCGGCCGTGCGGGCTCGGGCGGCTGGCCCATCTCGTCCCGGAAGCGGATGACCTTCAGCTCCAGCGCCAGCGTCTGGCGCAGGCCGCGGGCGACGCGTTGGAAGGCGGCGGCCAGTTTCGCCGCCTCGGCCGGGGTGTCCGCCTCCAGCGCCCGGTTCTGCAGGTCGCGCGCCAGCGTCAGGCTCATCGCCGCGAGCTCGGCCAGCATGGCCGAATGGCGGTCCTGGGCTGGGGCGTCGACGGACATGAACGTAACGGGAACATGGGTTCGCCGGAAAGGCAAATATTGGGTAGGGGAATTTTCAGGCGTCAGCCAGACGGGCGACAATAGCCCTCCTCCTCCCACCGGGCCTGCGATCACCACCATCCCTTCCTCCATCAAGGCGGAAGGGGTGCTCTTTGCCGTGAGCGCTGAACCTCCGGGCTTCCTCACCCCGCTCGCTCCGCGAGTCGACCCTCCCCATCAAGGGAGGGAGACGGGCGCCTGGCCGGTCAGACGATCCAGCCGGTTCCGAGGCTGGAGACCTGGACGTCCACGAGGATGACGAGGGCGCCGCCGCCGAGGTCGACGACGGCGTCGGCGCCGACCTGGCTGACGGTCCACGCCGCGCCGGGCAGGAGCAGGAGGCGGTCGCCCCCGGCGGCGTCGAAGTCGGTGATCCGGTCCTGGCCGGCGAAGACGTGGAAGGTGTCGGCTCCGGCGCCGCCGGTGAGGGTGTCGTCGCCGCGGTCGCCGGAGAGCCAGTCGTCGCCGGCCCCGCCGGAGATCCAGTCGTCGCCCTGGCCGCCGCGGACGATGTCGTTCCCTTCGCCGCCCTCCAGGCGGTCGGCGCCCTCGCCGCCCTGAACCGTGTCGGCGCCGTCGCCGGCGGCCACCGTGTCGTTCCCGAGGTCGCCGAACACCAGGTCGTCGCCCTCGTCGCCGGAGAGCCGGTCGTCGCCCTGGCCGCCGCGGACGGTGTCGTCGCCCACGCCGCCCGAGACGGTGTCGGCCCCCTGGTTGCCGTGCAGGTAGTCGGCGCCCTCGTCGCCGCGCACGACGTCGTCGC
>NZ_DAISJG010000190.1:0-1087 GCF_036821595.1 Phenylobacterium sp. | reverse complement strand
GCTCGACGCCTACATGGCCAAGGTGGTGGCCGACGGCCGGGTGGCCGGCATGACCACGCTGCTCGCCCGCCACGGCAAGGTCGTCAGCTTCCGCACCCACGGCAAGAAGAGCCTGGCCACCGGCGAGCCGATGAGCCGCGACACCATCTTCCGCATCTACTCCATGACCAAGCCGATCACCGGCGTGGGCATGATGATCCTCTTCGAGGAGGGGAAGTGGCGGCTGGACGATCCGGTGACCAAGTACGTGCCGGAATTCAAGAATCTGAAGGTCGTGAAGAGCGTCGACGGCAACGGCGTCATGACGCTGGAGGACATGAAGCGCCCGCCGACCATGCGCGAGGTGATGAGCCACACCGCCGGCTTCGGCTACGGCCTGGGCGACGAGCACCCGGTGGACAAGCTCTATCGCGAGAAGGGCGTGCTGGGCGGCACCATGCAGGAGATGATCCAGCGCACCGCCGAGATCCCGCTGATGTATCAGCCGGGGACCAGCTGGTACTATTCCTCCTCCGTCGACATCCAGGGCTACATCATCGAGAAGCTGTCGGGCCAGAGCCTCGGCCAGTTCCTCGAGCAGCGCCTGTTCCGGCCGCTGAAGATGGTCGACACCGCCTTCTACGTGCCGCCCGCCAAGGCCGCGCGGCTGGCCCCCGTCTACGTCGGCAACAAGGACACCGGGAAGATCGAGGAGGCGAAGCGCATCTTCAACTCCGACCTGCCGACCTACCTGGAGCCGCCGCGGATGGAATCCGGCGGCGGCGGCCTCGTCGGCACGACCATGGACTACGCCCGCTTCGCCCAGATGATCGCCAACAAGGGCGAGCTCGACGGGGTGCGCATCCTCTCGCCGGCCGCGGTGGAGATGATGGGGACCAACATGATCCCCAAGGACGTGCTGGTGAACTCCAACGGCACGACGGCGGCCCGCTTCAACGAGGCGGTGGGCTTCGGCCTCGACTTCATGGTGATGAACGACCCCCGCGTCGCCGGCTCGCTGGAGGGCAGGGGCTCGATGAGCTGGGGCGGGGCGGCCGGCACCTGGTTCTGGGTCGACCCCACCAACGACATCGTCTTCGTGGGCATG
>NZ_DAISJG010000189.1:0-1112 GCF_036821595.1 Phenylobacterium sp. | reverse complement strand
CGCTCATGTGGATCCCGCCGCAGACCACGGTCCCGCCCTTGCGCACCGCCTTCAGCGCCGGGGGCACGAGCCCTCCGACCGGCGCGAAGATGATCGCCGCATCCAGCGCTTTCGGCGGCGCCTCGTCCGAGCCCCCGGCCCAGGCGCAGCCGAGCTCCCGGGCCAGGCCCTGGGCCGCCTCGTCCCCAGGTCGCGTAAAGGCGTGGACCGCCTGGCCTTCGTGCATGGCGAGCTGGGCCAGCAGATGGGCGGCGGCGCCGAAGCCGTAGAGGCCGAGGCTCCGCACGGGCCGCGCCTCGGCGGCCTTCTTCCAGCAGCGGTAGCCGATCAGGCCGGCGCACATCAGCGGCGCGGCCTCGCCGTCGGAGAGCCCGTCCGGGACGGGAAAGCAGTAGTCGGCGCGGGCGATCACGGTGTCGGCGTAGCCGCCGTCGCGGGTCCAGCCGGTGAAGCCGGGGGCGTCGCACAGGTTCTCCTGGCCCTCCCGGCAATAGCGGCACCGGCCGCAGGTCTCGCCCAGCCAGGGGACGCCGCGGCGCTCGCCCACCGCCACGCCAGCCACGCCGGGCCCGATGGCGTCCACCACGCCGACGATCTCGTGCCCGGGGATCACGCTGTCGCCCCGGGGCTCCAGTTCCCCGTCGACGATGTGAAGGTCCGTGCGGCATACGCCGCAGGCGCGCACCCGCAGGCGCAGCTCGCCCGGACCGGGCTCCGGGTCCGGCCGCGCCTCGAGCCGCAGCGGCGTGCGCGGCGCCTTCAGAACCATTCCGAGCATCGGGGCCTCCCGCCGGAACCGATAGGGCGCCACAGTGGTCCGGCGTTGACTGGGGTCAAGGAGCCCCGCGCGCCGCCGATGCAGGAGACGCCATGACGACGCGAAACCTCGACGCCCTGTTCCATCCCAAGGCGATCGCCCTGATCGGGGCCAGCAACACCCCGGGCTCCGTGGGCCAAGTGATCGCCCGCAACCTGGTGCAGGGGGGCTTCGCCGGACCCGTGCTGCCGGTCAATCCGCGGGCCGCCTCGGTCGGGTCTTCGCTCGCCTATCCGTCCGTGGACGCCCTGCCCCGCCCCGTGGACATGGCGGTGATCGCCACCCCCGCCCCCAC
>NZ_DAISJG010000188.1:0-1113 GCF_036821595.1 Phenylobacterium sp. | reverse complement strand
CCGTCGAGGAGGTCGAGGAGACCCTCGACCGCGACTACTTCATGACCGCCGAGGAAGCCCGCGACTGGGGCATCGTCGACCACGTCTGGGAAAAGCGCGAAGCCGAGGGCTGATTCGCCCATGGGCCCGCACATCCTCGTGGTGGGCGGGACCGGCATGCTCGCAGGCCTCGTGGAGGCGCTCGCCGGCGACGGCGGGCGCCTTTCGCTTTTGTCGCGCCGGGCCTCCGCCCACGGCCTGCCGGGCCGCGCCTTCGACTGCGACTACCATGACGCGGCGGCGTTCACCGCCGCGCTGGACGCCGCCGTGGCCGGGCAGGGGCCGATCGACCTCGCCGTCGCCTGGTTCCACTCCCTGAGACTTGCCGCGCCCCGGCGCCTCGCCGAGCGGGTCGGGCGCGAGGGCGCGCCGGGCCGGCTGTTCCAGGTGCTCGGCAGCGGCGTCGCCGACCCGGCCAAGCCCGGCCGCCTGCGGTTCGCCGCCGCCGTGGCCGACGGCCTCCCGGCCTGCCGTCTCCGGCAGGTGGTCCTGGGCTTCCGCCTCGCGGACGGCGGCGCGCGCTGGCTCACCGACGCGGAGATCTCCGAGGGCGTGCTCCGCGCCGTCCGCCAGGACCTGCCGTTGTCCGTGGTCGGGGTGGTGGAGCCGTGGGCCTCCCGGCCGCCCGCGCCCGGGGCCGAAGCGGAATAGATCCCGCTCACGCGAAGTTTAGCGGCTCAGGTGTTGGCGCGGCCAAGGCTGTGTCCTATCCGGGGCGCGATGGAAAAAACCCTCGACCTGATCGAACATTGCGATCGCTTCACGACTGTGCTCGTCGTGAGGAAATCCCCGGAACTGCCGGATCCTCTTGTCGAAGTTCTGACCGACGCGGGCGTGAACGTGCTCGGTCCCGTGGATACTGCCCGCGCGGCCCTGGCGATCACGGCCCAGGCCGGGCCGGACCTGGCGCTCGTCGCCCCCGAACTCGCGGGCCGCCGCAACGGCGAGGAGCTGGCCCGCTGCCTCGAGGACACCTGGGGCGTGCCCGCCGTGCTCCTGCCCGGCGCCTGAGGCCCGGCCCCTGGGACGCCTGATCGTCATCTCCAACCGCGTCAGCCCGCCGGGCGACGAGCA
>NZ_DAISJG010000187.1:0-1165 GCF_036821595.1 Phenylobacterium sp. | reverse complement strand
ACATCCGCGCCACCGTGGTGCACGCCGGCGGCATCACCCACCTGCGCCGGATCGCGGGCCTGGCCGACCTCTACGGCGTGCGCACCGGCTGCCACGGCGCCACCGACCTGTCACCCGTGAGCATGGCGGCGGCCCTGCACTTCGACCTGTCGATCCCCAATTTCGGGGTGCAGGAGTACATGCGCCACACCGCCGAGACCGACGCGGTCTTCCCCCACGCCTACAGCTTCGCGGCCGGCGACCTGCACCCCGGCGAAGCGCCCGGCCTGGGCGTCGACATCGACGAGGCGGCCGCCGCGAAGTTCCCCTACCGCCGGGCCTACCTGCCGGTCGCGCGGCGGGAGGACGGCTCCATGCACGACTGGTGATCCTCGGCTATGGTGGCGACTCCCAAGCGCCCCCCGGCGCGCCGACCAGCGGAAGTCACGGAGCCCATGGCCGCCAGCGGCAAGCTATACCGACGGCTCGCCGACCAGATCGCCGGCGAGATCGAGGCGGGCAAGTACAAGGTCGGCGAGCGGCTCCCCACCGAGCGGGAGCTGGCCGAGCAGTTCGGCGTCAGCCGACCCACCCTGCGCGAAGCGCTGATCGCGCTGGAGATGCAGGGCATGATCGAGGCCCGCCACGGCATGGGCATCTACGTCACGCGCGCCCAGCCGCCGCTCGCGTCCGCCGCCTATGACGTCGAGATCGGGGCCTTCGAGCTGATCGAGGCGCGGCGCCTGTTCGAAGGCGAGGCCGCGGCCTTGGCCGCCGCCACCATCGACGACGAGTCGATCGCCGAACTGGAGCGCCTGCTCACCCTGATGGCCGACGAGGACGAGCTGAAGGGCGAGGACGCCGACAAGGAGTTCCACATGGTGATCGCCCGCGCGACCGGGAACGGCGCGATCATCGCCACGATCGAGAACATGTGGGAGCTGCGCAACCGCAGCCCGCTGGCCCGCAACATCCTGACCCGCGCCCGCGGCACCGGACTGGAGCCGCGCATCGTGGAGCACCGCCGCGTTCTGGACGCGCTGAAGGCGCATGACCCCGCCGCCGCCCGCCAGGCCATGCGCGACCACCTGGAGCGGGTCATCGAGCACCTGCTGCGCGCCACCGAGACCGAGGCCCTGGAGCGCGCCCAGCAGGAGAGCAAGGCCCGCCGCAGCCAGATCGCCAA
>NZ_DAISJG010000186.1:0-1209 GCF_036821595.1 Phenylobacterium sp. | reverse complement strand
GCGAGCATCCGGGGCTCCGGGTTGGGCGAGGCGAGGCTAGGCCGGGAGGGGCAGCGGCGGAAGGCCGCCTCGTGCTGTATGCTGGGCGAGTCCCGTTCCTGGAAAGGCGCGCCTCGATGCTGGTCGGAAGTTGTCTGTGCGGTCGTGTGGCCTACGAGGTCGATGCGGAGGTGGAGGGCGTCGCCCACTGCCATTGCGAGACCTGCCGCAAGGCGCACGGCTCGGCCTTCGCCAGCATCGCGTCCGTGCCGCGCGACCGGTTCCGCTGGACCCGGGGCGAGGACGCGCTCAGCGCCTTCGAGTCCTCGCCGGGGAAGACCCGGCGCTTCTGCTCGGTGTGCGGCTCGCAGCTCGTCGCGGAGCGGACCGGCCAGCCCACCGTCATGCTGCGGATGGGCGGCCTCGACACCCGGGTGACGGCGGACCGTCAATGGCACATCTGGCGGTCGGACGGCGCCAGCTGGTACGACCCCGACAAGGCCTGGCCGCAGCTGCCGGAGGGGTTTCCGCGGGGGTGAGGGGGGTTCTGCCTCTCCCGCGCTGCGCGCGGGGAGGGTGAGGCCGGTCCTGCGCTTAAGGCCATGGCGGCCAGTCTGCCTGCCGGTCCAGGCGTCTCAAGGACCGGCCGCAGGCCGGCCGCGGGGCGGCGGCGCCGGAGGCGCCGTCCTTGACACGCCTGGTCCGGCAGGCTCGCGATCAACCATGGACTTAGGGGCGGGAAGGGGCGCGGGCGGCGATCGACTGGAAGCGAGTAGGTGAGATCACGATGCCGGCCCGGCCATCTGGTGGCGCGCTGGAACAGACGGATCGACGCTGATGAACATCAAGACGCTTACCCGTGGACGGCCTCTCGCCGCGTTGCTCGTCCTGAGTTTGGCGGTCTACGCGCTCGGCATGACGATCCTCCCAATTCTGTTTTGGCCGGGATTGATCCTCTTCTCCCTGTGGAGCGCGATCATCTGGTACTCGGTCATCCGCTCCATTGCCCGGCGGCATCGGTCCTAGTGTGCCGAGGAAGACGAGAGCGCATGATGTTCCCTATTTGTTCTTGACATTACCGGCGCCTCAAGGCAGGCTTAGGGCTGGGCGCGGTGCGGGCCGCGGCCGGGGACCTGACAGCGGGATTTGAGCGATGGCGGACGGGGCGGGCGGTGGTCCGGCGCGGCCGGGCGCGGCTGCGCCGGGGGCGAGCGTCTATACGGAAGCGCT
>NZ_DAISJG010000185.1:0-1341 GCF_036821595.1 Phenylobacterium sp. | reverse complement strand
GCGGCCAGCACGCGCGCGCCGTTGCAGATCGACATGATCCGCGCGCCGCGCCGCATCTGCGCCTGCAGCCAGGCCGCGCGGGCGGCGTCCGCCTCGACCTCCAGGGCCGGCACGATCACCACGTCCGGCCGCCGGCCCGCCAGCTCGGCCAGGGTCGCCTGCGGTTCGACCCAGGCCCAGCCGGGCGTCAGCCGGGCCGGCGCCCGCGTCGCCGACACGACCTTCACCTCCACCGCCCCGCTCTCGGCGAGGATGGCGTAGGGGGCGAGCAGGTCGGTCGCCACCGTGCCGCGGGCGTCGGCCAGGATCACCACCAGCGGCCGGGCCGCGGCCATGCCGGCGTAGATCAGGAAGGCGGCCAGGCCGGCCAGGAAGATCGCGATCCGGGTGAGCGACATCGGCGCCTCCATCGTCAGAGGCGGCCGAATCTAGGCTCTGCGCCGTTTGGCCGGAATGACGTATTTCCCGCGTTTCCTGCCACACTCCGCCGACCCCCCGCACCTCACGGCCGGCGCCCCTGTCGCTCCTCCCAGCGGTGCACGACCTGGTACAGCGGCCCATCGTACGGCTTGCCGTGCGCCGCCTCCCAGCGCGCCTCCTCCTCGGCGTTGCGCGGCGGCACGGCGAGGATCGTCTTTCCGTCCGGCGAGCGCTCGAAATGGGTGACGCAGATCAGGCTGTCCGGGCGCATCGCCGCGGCCTCCGCCTCGGCCCGCCGCTGCTCGGCCACGGCCTCCATCACCGCCACCCGCTCCACGTACTTGCGCGGCGCGAGCCGCGCGGCCTGCCAGCGGATCACCGAGAAGCACAGCCGCGCCACCCAAACGGTCTCCGGCGTGGCGGCCAGCGCCACGTCGCGCGCCTCGTCGCAGAAGTAGTCGGCCTGCACCTGCCGGGCCTGGACGTACATGTCCTCGAACTCCGGATGGCGCCGCACCCAGCCCAGGATCGTCGCATAGGCCGGCATGGCCGGGTCGCGGGCGATGCCTGTCAGGCTCTCGCCCTCCATCAGCCGGGCGCAGATCGCCTCGCCCATGGCCGGGGTGTAGGTCGAGGGCTTCCCTCCGCGCCGGGGCTTCGGCCGCGCCGCCAGGTGCGCGAAGCACGCCCGGTCCCTGCGCCGCCAGGCCAGCCGCGCCGCCTGCTGCGCCGCCACCAGCCCCTGGGCGAACTCCGGATGCCGCGTCATCCAGGCGCGCAGGGTCGTCCGGTGCGGCGACCCCGGCCCGGCGCAGATTGCCCGCAGGCTCTCGCCGGCCAGCACCCGCCGGCAGATCGCCTGCCCCAGCGCTTCCGTATAGACGCTCGCCCCCGGCGCAGCCGCGCCCGGCCGCGCCGGAC
>NZ_DAISJG010000184.1:0-1343 GCF_036821595.1 Phenylobacterium sp. | reverse complement strand
CGCATGGCCTCGGAGGCGATCAGCCGGGTGGTCGAGCGGCCGCGCGCCTGGGCGCTCGCCACGTCGGCGGCGTTGGCCTCCGCGATCGCGGTCCAGCAGGCCGCGTCCTCCAGCCGGGCGGCGAAGGCCTCGAAGAAGGCGCTGATCCGGTCGTCGGAGACCTCGCCCATGCGGGCGAAGGCGGCCTGGGCGCGGCCCACGGCGGCGGCGGCGGTCTCATGCTCGCGGGCCGGGACGTGCAGCAGGGCGCCCTCGGCCACCAGAAGCCGGTCGCCGGACCGGAAGGCCGCCGCCAGCGCCTCGTCCACATGGGCCACGCGGTCGCCGCCCCAGACGATGGCCTGGCCGGGGACGAGCGCCTCCAGCCGCCCGTTACGCGACGCCTCGGCCGTCCGCCCTGATCCGCCGTCGTCCACGCGACCGCCCCATATGCTCAGCTTGAGCCTTACCTACGCGCCCACGGCGTGCTGCGCCAGCGCGAGGTCGTCGGCGTGCACCAGCGGCCCGGATGTGTAGCCCAGCGCCGCCTCGATGGCCTCGCTCTTCAGGCCGCAGATCCGGCCCGCGTCCGCGGCCTCGTAGCGCACCAGGCCGCGGGCGATCTCGTGGCCGGCCTCGTCGCGGATCACCACGGCGTCGCCTTTGTCGAAGCGGCCCTCGATGCGTCGCACGCCGGCCGCCAGCAGGCTCTTGCCGCGCCTGACCGCCGCCGCCGCGCCCTCGTCCACCACTAGCGCGCCGGCGGGCGCGAGCGACCCCGCGATCCAGGCCTTGTAGGCCGCGGCCGGCGTGGTGGAGGGCTCGATGACCGTGGCCAGGGCGCCGTGCTCCACCGCCCACAGCGGATCCGGCCGGTGGCCCAGGGTGATGATCGTCGCGCAGCCGGCCGCCGAGGCGATGCGGGCCGCGGCCAGCTTGGTCGCCATGCCGCCGGTGCCGACGCCGGCGGCGGCGTTCGCGCCGCCTGCCATGGCCTCGATCTCGGCGGTCAGCCGGCCGATCCGGGGCAGGTGCTCGGCCGCGGGGTCGCGGCGCGGGTCGGCGGTGTAGAGCCCGTCCACGTCCGACAGCAGCACCAGGGCGTCGGCGCCCGCCAGTTGCGCGATGCGCGCCGCCAGCCGGTCGTTGTCGCCGTAGCGGATCTCCTCGGTGACCACGGTGTCGTTCTCGTTGACCACCGGGATGACGCCCAGCGACAGCAGGGTCTCCACGGTCGCCCGGGCGTTCAGCCAGCGCCGGCGGACCTCGGTGTCGTCGCGGGTCATCAGCACCTGGGCGCAGGCGATGCCGTGCGGCTCGAAGGCCTCCTCCCAGGCGCGCATCAGCAGCGACTGGCCGGCGGC
>NZ_DAISJG010000183.1:0-1347 GCF_036821595.1 Phenylobacterium sp. | reverse complement strand
AAGAGCAGGCCCCCATGACCGCACCCGCCCCCACCCTGCGCCAGGAAGTCGTGTTCTCCGGAAAGCCCGGCGAGGCCGCGGGCTTGCTCGAGCCGCTGCTGCTGGCGGTGGGCGGCCCCGGGACCACCCTGCTCTCCGTCACCTTCGACCACGGCCCGGCGGGAGCGACCGCGGGACCCGCCGTGGCCGAGGCCTGGACTGAGCGGGCGACCCGCAGCCTGGTCTTCGCGCACGGCCGGCTGGCCGGCCCGGACGGGGCGGCCCTGGTCACCTGCACCGCGGTGCTGCGCAACGCCACGGAAGCTTGAGGCCATTCTGCCGGGCGCTTTGGTTGCGGCGCCGAACATCGCGTGATACTAGGCGCGCGGCTTTGGGCCGGGCGTTTTAAACGCGCTACGGACCGAAGCGCTTTTCTTTAGCGCTTACAGGCCTTTAGGTCGCGGTTGGATCAGCCGCCGCGGCTCTCGAAACGCACCGGGCGGATATTAAGTGGCGGACGATTCCCAGGCTTCGAATGTGGGCGGCAGATATGCCCAGGCCCTGTTCGATCTCGCGAATGACCAGAACCAGGTGGCGGCCGTCGAGGCCGACCTGAAATCGCTCAAGGCCGCCCTGGCCGAGAGCCGCGACCTGCAGATCCTGCTGAACTCGCCGTCGTTCGACGCCGAGGCGAAGGGCAAGGGGCTGGCGGCGATCGCCGATCGCGCCGGCTTCAGCGCCACCACGAAGAAGTTCCTCGGCCTCCTGGCCGCCAACGGCCGCGCCGCGGCGCTGTCCGCCGTCGTCGCCGCCTTCGAGCGCCTCGCCGCCGAGGCCCGCGGCGCCGTCTCCGCCCAGGTCGTCACCGCCGTTCCCCTGACCGCCGCCCAGTCCAAGGGCGTGCAGCAGGCCCTGCGCCAGGCGCTGGGCAAGGACCCTGAAATCGAGACCCGCGTCGATCCGTCCATCCTGGGCGGCATCAAGGTGCGGGTCGGCTCCCGTCTGTTCGACGCTTCGCTGAAGTCGAAGCTCGATTCCCTGAAGTTCGCCCTGAAGAGAGCGTAAGCCCATGGATATCCGCGCCGCCGAAATCTCGGCCATCCTGAAGTCGCAGATCGCCAACTTCGGCGAGGAAGCCGACGTCTCCGACGTCGGTTCGGTCCTCTCCGTCGGCGACGGCATCGCCCGCGTGTTCGGCCTCGACAACGTCCAGGCCGGCGAAATGGTGGAGTTCCCCTCCGCCGGGGTGAAGGGCATGGCCCTGAACCTGGAGCGCGACAACGTCGGCGTCGTGATCTTCGGCGAGGACCGCGCCATCAAGGAAGGCGACGAAGTCCGCCGCCTGGGCGAGATCGTGGACGTGCCGGT
>NZ_DAISJG010000182.1:0-1467 GCF_036821595.1 Phenylobacterium sp. | reverse complement strand
CCCGCGGCATGATCCGCCAGCACCAGTTCAACAAGGTCGAGCTCGTCTCGGTCGTAGCCCCAGAGGCGTCGGAGACCGAACACGAGCGGATGGTGGGCTGCGCCGAGGCCGTGCTGAAGCGACTGGACCTGCCGTTCCGGACCATGCTGCTGTGCACCGGCGACATGGGTTTCGGCGCCCGCAAGACCTACGACCTCGAGGTCTGGCTGCCGAGCCAGGGCAAGTACCGCGAGATCAGCTCCTGCTCGAACTGCGGCGACTTCCAGGCCCGGCGCATGGACGCCCGGACCAAGAAGGCCGGCGAGAAGGGCACCCGCTTCGTGCACACCCTGAACGGCTCGGGCCTCGCCGTCGGCCGCACCCTGGTGGCGATCATGGAGAACTACCAGGACGAAGGCGGCCGCATCGCGGTCCCGCAGGCCCTGCACCGCTACCTGCCGGGCCTGACGCACATCGGCGGTGACGCTTGAGGATCCTGCTGACCAACGACGACGGCATCAACGCCCCGGGCCTCGTGGCGCTTGAGCGGATCGCCGCGGCGCTCAGCGACGATGTCTGGGTCTGCGCGCCGGAGTATGAGCAGTCGGGCGCCAGCCGGGCGCTGACGCTCGCGGAGCCCATCCGGGTGCGCAAGCTGGGCCCGCGCAAGTTCTCCACCACCGGCACGCCCACGGACTGCGTCATGCTGGGGGTTCACGAGCTGGTCGAGGGCGGCCCGCCCGACCTCGTGCTCTCGGGCGTCAACCGCGGGGCCAACCTCGCCGAGGACGTGAGCATGTCGGGCACGGTGGCCGGCGCCATCGAGGCCATGGCGCTCGGCGTGCCCGGCATCGCCCTCTCCCAGATGGGGGGCTACGATCCGCTCGACGACTTCTTCGAGCCTGCTGAGGTCTTCGCCCCGGGGATCGTCAAGCGGCTGGTCGAGGTGGGCTGGCCCGCCGACGTGATCATGAACGTCAACTTCCCGATGCTGCCGATCGAGCAGATCACCGAGGTGGAGGTCACCCGGCAGGGCTTCCGGGACGTCCACGTGCGCCACGCCGAGAAGCGGATGGACCTTCGCGGGCGCGAATACTACTGGATCGGCTTCCGCCAGGAGCGCTCCAAGCCCGCCGAGGGCACGGACCTCCGGGCGCTCTACGAAGGCCGCATCTCGGTGACGCCGTTGCACATCGACCTGACCCACCAGGCGAGCATCTACGACCTGAAGGGGCTGCTGGGCGGCGCCCCGCCGAAGGCTTGAGATGGCCAGGCCCGATCACACCCCCGATGCCCGGTTCGCGGAACTGATCCTGGCGCTGCGGTCCCAGGGCGTGACCGACGCCAAGGTGCTCCACGCCATCGAGAAGACGCCGCGCGAGCTGTTCACGCCCGAGCTCTTCAAGGAGCGCGCGTTCGAGGACTCGGCCCTTCCGATCGCCTGCGGCCAGACCATCAGCCAGCCGTTCATCGTCGGCCTGATGAGCC
>NZ_DAISJG010000181.1:0-1517 GCF_036821595.1 Phenylobacterium sp. | reverse complement strand
GTCAGCAGGGTCTCCAGCAGCCGCGACTTGAACTGGAAGTCGATGTCGAACTCCACGCGCGTGCAGCCGTGGCCCGCGTCGAGGAAGCGCCAGCGGTTCTCCAGCCTCTTGAACGGCCCCGAGATCAGGGTGACGTCGATCTGGCGGTTGGCGGCGTCGCGGCGCACGCGGGTGGCGAAGCGCTCCTTCAGGAAGGAGAAGCCCACCTTCGCCTCGGCGTCCACCGCCTCCACGGCCCCGCCCAGGCTGCGGGCGTTCCAGGTCCGCATGGCGGTGATCCACGGCACGAAGTCCGGATAGCGGTCGACGTCGCCGACCAGGGCGAACAGCTGGTCCGGCGTGTAGGGCAGGAGCTTGGAGACGTGGTGCCGCAAGGCGCTCAGGCCGCCGCTTCCCGGGCGCGCCTCGCCGCCTGCAGGCGGGCGAAGTCCTCGCCGGCGTGGTGGGACGAGCGCGTCAGCGGGCTCGACGAGACCATCAGGAACCCCTTGGCCCGGGCGATCTCCTCCAGCGCCCGGAACTCGTCCGGATGCACGAAGCGGTCGATGGCCGCGTGCTTGCGCGTCGGCTGCAGGTACTGGCCGATGGTGATGAAGTCGACGCCGGCCGAGCGCATGTCGTCCATGACCTGCATGACCTCCTCCTTCGTCTCCCCCAGGCCCACCATAACGCCCGACTTGGTGAACTGGGTCGGGTCCCGCTCCTTCACCCGCTCCAGCAGGCGCAGCGAATGGTAGTAGCGCGCGCCCGGCCGGATCGAGAGATAGAGCCGCGGCACGGTCTCCAGGTTGTGGTTGAAGACGTCGGGCCTGGCGTCGATCACCAGCTCCGCCGCGCTCGTGGGCTTCCTCAGGAAGTCCGGCGTCAGGATCTCGATGGTCGTCGTGGGCGAGGCCGCGCGGATCGCCCGCACCACGGCGGCGAAGTGGGCCGCCCCGCCGTCGGCCAGGTCATCGCGGTCCACCGAGGTGATGACCACGTGCGCCAGCCCCATCTTGGCCACGGCGTCGCCGACGCGCGCCGGCTCGGTCGGGTCCAGCGGGTTCGGCCTGCCGGTGGCGACGTTGCAGAAGGCGCAGGCCCGCGTGCAGATCTCGCCCATGATCATCATGGTGGCGTGGTTCTTCGACCAGCACTCGCCGATGTTCGGGCAGGCGGCCTCCTCGCAGACGGTGGAGAGCCCGTGGCCCTTCACGATGTCGCGGGTGGCGTTGTACTCGGACGAGCCCGGCGCGCGCACGCGCAGCCACTCCGGCTTTCGCAGGATCGGCGTGTCCGGGCGGTTCTGCTTCTCGGGGTGACGCGGGCGCTTGTCGCCCAGGGTGTCGATGACCACGGCCATGGGCCCTAGATCGGCCGTTAGGCCCGTCGGATCAAGCTGCGATCATGTCTCGGGAGGCCCGTATTGCCGTCGCGGCGGCTAGCCGCCACGCTGCGGGTCCCGAACGGAGTTCCCCATGCGCCTCGTCCTCGCCGCCATCCTGTCGCTCGCCGCCCTCCCCGCCGCCGCCCAGACC
>NZ_DAISJG010000180.1:0-1561 GCF_036821595.1 Phenylobacterium sp. | reverse complement strand
GCGCCCCACACGCTCGCCCCATCCCCCGCCGCCGCCGGCAACGCGGGAAACGCTCGCTGAACTGCGCGCCCGCGTCGAGACCAGGGGGCCCTCCACGCTGTCCACGGAGCATGCCCTTACCCTGATGCTCGCGGCTTCCGCCGGTCGCGCAGCGGGGGCCATCGCCCGACGCCTGCTCGAGCGGTTCGGATCGCTCGCCGAAGTCCTGGGCGCATCTGGCCCCGAGCTGGCGTTGGTGGCCGGACGTCGCGCGGCGCGGGACCTGCGCCTGCTCCACGACCTGCATTGCCGCGCGCTCGCCGAGCCTCTTCGGGTGCGGCCCCTGCTCACCGCCTGGTCGCAGGTGAGGGCCTACCTCCGCACGGCGATGGCGGCCGAGCCGCGGGAGCAGTTCCGGGTGCTGTTCCTGGATCGCGGCAACCGCCTGATCGCCGACGAGGTGATGTGGTCGGGCAGTGTGGACCATGCGCCCGTCTACCCGCGGGAAGTGGTCCGCAGGGCGCTGGAGCTCAGCGCCTCCGCCCTGGTGCTCGCCCACAACCATCCGGGACGTGATCCCGCGCCGTCGGGCGCCGACGTCGAGATGACGCGGCAGGTGGTCGAGGCCTGCCGCGCGCTGCGGATCGCCGTGCATGACCACCTGCTGGTGGCGGGCGACGAGGTCGTCAGCCTCCGCGCCCTGGGGGTGATGTGATGTCGCTCGCGGCCATCGTCCGCGCGCTCGGCGGAGACCTCTACGCCGGCGGACGGCGCGCCAACGTCCCCGCGCCCGGCCACAGCCCCGCCGACCGTTCCGTCTCCCTGCTGCTCGACGGCGACCGGGTGATCGTCCACGCCTTCGCCGGCGACGACTGGCGCGATGTGCTGCGCGAATTGCGCCGCCTGGGGCTTGTGGACGCGGACGGCCGGCTCGGGCGCGGGGCGGCGCCGGGCGCGCCGGAACCCCCGGGGCGGAGCCAGCGGCGGGCCGTGGCGGCGGCCCTGTGGGAGGACGCGCGCCCCGTCCCCGGGACGCTGGCGGAACGCCACGCACGGCGCCGCCGGATCGGCCGTGCGCTTCCCGAAGCTCTGCGCTTCCATCCCGCGGCGCCCGTCCGGGCGTACGGACCCGGGGGCGGCCCCACATGCCCGGCCCTGCTGGCGGCGGTCCGGGAGCCCGGCGGCGCCCTGTGCGCGGTGGAGGTCACCTACCTCTCGCCGGCCGGGAACCGGGCGCGCCTGCGGCTGCCGCGCAAGACCATCGGGCTCCTGCCGCAGGGCTGTGCGGTCCGCCTCGACCCGGCCGGCAGGGTGATGGTGGTGGCGGAAGGGGTGTTCAGCGCGCTGTCGGCCGGCGAACGCTTCGGGCTCCCGGCCTGGGCGCTGCTGTCGGCCGGCCGGCTGGTCGCCTGGCGCCCGCCTCCGGAGGCGCGCCGGATCCTCGTGGCGGGGGACCGGGATCGGGTCGGCGAGGACGCCGCCTCGACCCTGGCGGCCCGGCTGCGGGCAGCCGGCGTGGAGGCTGTCGTCCGCCTGCCGCCGGCGCCGTTCCGGGACTGGAACGAGGCCGCGGACCCACCCT
>NZ_DAISJG010000179.1:0-1657 GCF_036821595.1 Phenylobacterium sp. | reverse complement strand
GCGGCGACCGGCTCGGAGGCCGAGATCGGGGCCGCGTTCGGCGAGGCCACGCGGCAGCTGCGCAACCGGATCAATCTGCTGCTGGCGCTGCCGATGGAGTCCATAGACCGACTGGCGCTGCAGACCCGGCTGAAGGCGATCCACCAGGCCGCCGGTGAAGAGGCTGCGGCCCGATGAGCATCGAGCCGCCCGCCCCGGCCGAGGGGCCCAAGGCCATGTCCCGGTTCGAACGCTTCCTGACGCTGTGGGTCGCGCTGTGCATCGTGGCCGGCGTCGGCCTGGGCCACCTGTTCCCCGGCGTCTTCCAGGCGATCGGCGGGGCCGAGGTCGCCAGGGTCAACCTGCCGGTGGCGGCGCTGATCTGGCTGATGATCATCCCCATGCTGATGAAGGTCGACTTCGGCGCCATGCGCGAGGTGGGCCGGCACTGGCGCGGCATCGGGGTGACCCTGTTCGTCAACTGGGCGGTGAAGCCGTTCTCGATGGCGCTGCTCGGCGCGGTGTTCGTCGGCTGGCTGTTCCGGCCCTACCTGCCGGCTGGCGAGATCAACAGCTACATCGCCGGCCTGATCATCCTGGCCGCCGCGCCCTGCACGGCCATGGTGTTCGTGTGGAGCAACCTGACGCGCGGCGAGCCGCACTTCACGCTGAGCCAGGTGGCGGTGAACGACGCCATCATGGTGGTGGCCTTCGCGCCCATCGTGGGCCTGCTCCTGGGGCTGTCGGCGATCACCGTGCCGTGGGAGACCCTGCTGCTCTCGGTGGGGCTCTACATCGTGGTCCCCGTGGCGCTGGCGCAGCGCTTCCGGACGCTGCTGATGCGGCGGGGCGGCGAGGCGGCCCTGCAGCGGGTGCTGGGGCGGATCGGGCCCCTGTCGCTGACGGCGCTGCTGGCCACGCTGGTCCTGCTGTTCGGATTCCAGGGGGAGCAGATCATCGCCCAGCCGCTGATCATCGCCATGCTGGCCGTGCCGATCACCATCCAGGTCTATTTCAACTCAGGGCTCGCCTATCTGCTGAACCGCTGGAGCGGGGAGGCGCACTGCGTGGCCGGCCCCTCGGCCCTGATCGGGGCGTCCAACTTCTTCGAGCTGGCGGTGGCCGCGGCGATCAGCCTGTTCGGCTTCTCCTCGGGCGCGGCGCTGGCGACGGTGGTCGGCGTGCTGATCGAGGTGCCGGTGATGCTGTCGGTGGTGGCGATCGTGAACCGGTCGAAGGGCTGGTACGAGCGGGGCGGGGCCGTCCAGCGCGTCGCCGCGCGCTGCGCCCCGCCCATCACCCGTTAGCAGCAGGCTGGCGCGGGCTCGGGCTTGGGTGGCGCGCCGCAGCAGGCGGCGGCGGCCGGGGCGGCGGCGGCCTCGGGGACGTCGTCCTCGCCGTAGGCGGTGGCCTCGCCGAAGGTGAAGAAGGTCTCCCAGCGCAGACCGGCGGGATCGGCCACCCAGCTCTTGTCGGAGCGGGCGTAGCAGCAGGTCGCGGCCTCCTGGTCGAAGGTCTGGGCGCCGGCCGCCTTCAGCCGGCCGGCGAGCTCGGCCAGCTCCTCGCGGGTGTCCACCTGGACGCCCACATGGTCGAGGCCGGCGGCGCGCTCGCGCTGCGAGATGGCGAAGTTCACGCGCGGGTCGTCCAGCAGCCACTTGGCGTAGTCGTCCTTCAC
>NZ_DAISJG010000178.1:0-1797 GCF_036821595.1 Phenylobacterium sp. | reverse complement strand
AGGTTCAGGCGGGCCATGGGGCTCCAGTCGAGGCCGGCGGTGACCGTCAGCTTCGGCGTCTGGGCCGGCCGCTTGCCGGTGAGCTGCGGCACGGCCGAGCCGCCGTCCACCTCGGCCTTGGTCGCCGAGAAGGCGGCGCGCCAGGCGAGCGCCTCGGAGAGGTCGCCGAAGGCGTCGCCCTCGATCCCCCAGGCCTCGATCTCGCCCGCGTTCTGCCGCTGGCGCAGCACCCCGCCGGCCGGCACGAAGCCGGCGGTCGGGAAGTTGCCGGGCCCGAAGCCGATGGTGACGTTGGTGATCGGGTCCTTCAGCCGGTTGTAGAAGCCGGTCAGGCCCCAGTTGACCAGGCCCTCGCCGCCCAGGCCGAGCTCGGCGCCCTGCAGGGTCTCCGGCTCGAGGTCGGGGTTGGCCTCGGTGATGTCGTTGCCGACCCGGAAGGGCCGGTGCAGCTCGTTCAGCGTCGGCGGCCGGAAGCCCGCGTAGGCCGCGCCGCGCACGAAGAAGCCCGGCGCGGCCTCGTAGCGCAGCCCCAGCCGGGCCGTGGGCGTCGTTCCCGATGCGCCGTCCGAGGTCTGGTCCAGCAGGACGGCGTTGTTGGCCAGGTCCCACTCGCGGCGGACGCCGTTGGAGGACTTCCAGCCGTCCACGCGGACCCCGCCGGTGACCAGCCAGGCCTCGCGGTCCACCGCGCCCTCCAGATAGGCGCCGCCCACCAGGGTCTCGCCGCCGGCCAGGCGGCCGCGGGTGAAGGCGCCGTTCATGAAGCGGAAGCGCTCGCGCGCCTCGCCCTCGGTCATCCGCACGTCGGCGCCGGCCTCCCAGGCGAGGTCGCCCCACAGCCCCTGCAGGGCCGCGTTGAGGCCGTAGCCGGTGGCCGGCGTGGCGTACTGGTCGTTGGCGGGCGTCGTGCCGCTCCGGTCGGCCGCGACGGCCGCCGAGCTGTTCTTCAGGTCGCTGGTGCGCACCCAGGCCTGCAGCCGCCAGCCGCCGACGCCTTCGGCAGGCGCCTGGGCCAGGGTGAAGGCGGCCGAGCCGCCGGAGGCGATGGCGCGGGTCCCGACCAGGCCCGAGCCGCGGTGCTCCTCGAACACGCCCAGGCGGGCGGCTGCCTGCACGCCGGCGATCTGGCGCTGCACGCGGAAGGCGAAGGAGCCGTTCTCCATGTCGAGCGGCCGGTCGGCGGCTCCGGCGGCGGCCCCGCGAACCGGCGTGTAGCCGTTGGTGGTTTCGGCGCTGGCGGTGACGAGGACGCCCTCCCCCCCGCCGGAGATGGCCGCGCGGTAGCTCTCGCGCTCGCCGGCGGAGACGTCCAGCGCGCCCAGGCCGCCCGTGGCGCCCCGCTCCTGCAGGGCCACGACGCCGGTCAGGGCGCCCGCGCCATAGGGGCCGGCGCCCGCGCCGCGCACCACCGTGGCGCCGGCCAGACCTTCCGGCGGCAGCGCGCTCCAGATCACCCAGCCGCCGAACGGATCGTTCTGCGGCGCGCCGTCCAGGGTCACCAGCGCCCGGCCGGCGCCGGACGGCGCGATGGCCCGCAGGGACAGCCCCTGGGTCGTCGGATTGGCCGCCGCGCTCCCCGTCCGGCGGAACAGCGATACGCCGGGGACCCGCTTCAGCGCCTCGTCGAGTCGCGGGGTGGTCTGAAGGATCTCGGGCCCGATCTGCACCGCGCTGAAGGCGGCCTCTCCCCCTAGAGGGGCCAGTCTCGGCGGATAGACGACGACGACTTCGACGTTGGTGGGCGGGGGTGGGGGGAGGTCAGCCATGGGGCGCTAGGGCTAGCGGCCCGAAATCCCC
>NZ_DAISJG010000177.1:0-1801 GCF_036821595.1 Phenylobacterium sp. | reverse complement strand
AGCGCCACCGGGACGGGGTTTTCCTTCGCCTGATCCACTACCTTCATCATCATCCTGTTTCCGGCTCCGCCCATGGCGCGGCTGGCCTCGTTGAACAGCTCGCCAGGGGTCATCTTGTCCTTGAGCGCCTCGACGGTGCGCTCCAGCTCCTCGCGGGAGGCCTCGACCTCACGCTCCACGTCCGCGGCGGACTTCTGCGTCGTCATCTAGGTCTTCCTCACGATCTGGGCGTCCTGCTTCAGCTGCCGGGCGGCGCGGTTGGGGCCCATGTTCTCGGGCTTCATCATCGCCACGGCCGCCTTCACGATCAGGAGCCCGGCGACGCCCACCAGGACACCGACGATCAGCGAGGCCCAGAAGGGATCCATCACCTTCGACAGCAGGATCACCAGGGCCTGCAGCAGCACCATCACAGCGCCCAGCAGCAGGACCGCGCCCATGGCCATCTTCCCGCCCGCCTTCCCGGCGTGGGAGAGCTTTTCCCCCACCTCGGTCCGGACGAGCTCGGATTCCTTGCGCACCAGGTTGGCTAGGTCGCCCGTCAGGGCGGAGACCAGCTCCGGTATGGTGCGCGCGTCTTCACGCGGCGACATGTCCATGGGCTAGGCCCCCGGACCGAAGCGCGAGCGGTCGATCTCGCTCCCCGGCGCGGCATCCTCGCCCTCGCCCATGTCGGAGCCGAAGGTGTCGGCGGCGCCGCTCACGCCCGCGATGTCGCCGGAGACCTGGGTCTCCAGGGCGCCCAGGCCGCCGCCGTCCTCGCCCACACCGGTGAACACAGCGCCCTCGCCGGCGAAGCTGCGGGTCTCGCCCAGCGCCGAAGTCGGTTCGGAGCTGCGCAGGAAGCGCCCGATCGCCAGGCCGGCCAGCACCGCCCCGGCCACGAACGCCGTGGGGTTGCGGCGGCTGAAGTCGCGCACGCTGTCCAGGAGCTCCTCGGGACGCTTCTCAGAGAGCGTCCGGGCGAAGTTCTCCAACCCGTCGGCCGCCTGGCCGACGAACCGCCCGGCCACCGACTGGTCGCCTTCGGCCAGTTCGTCACCCGCCTTGCGGATCGCCGTGGCGAACTGGCCGAGCGTCTGGCTCGCCGTCGCCTTGCGGCGCTCGATCTCGCCGGCCGCCTTCTGCTGCGCCTGAGATGCGAAGTGCGCGGCTTCCTCGCGCATCTTCTGGCCCGCCTGGCCCATCTTCTCCTTGGCGGAACCCGCGGAGGTCTCGCCGGCGTCCACGGGGCCCGCGCCCATCGGGTCAATGTTCGTCATCTGCGTCTCCGAAGCGTGTCTTTGCGTCACCGCCGCGCCGGATGGCTGGCGCTGCCGGTCACGGTCGGCGGTTCAAGCCGCGACACGGTGTCGAAGTTCCACGCTTTCGCTTCGTCAGTGGCCGGAAAAGCAAAGGCCCCGCCGCGGAGGTCCGCGACGGGGCCCGTGAGACGGCCGAGGGGGGGGGCTAGACGATGCGGCCGCCACCGCCGAGCAGCGAGAACCGTGACCGATAGGCCGAGGCCGAGAAGCTCGACTGGAACTGACTGCTCTGCAGCTGGACCATCTGGATGAGCGGTAGCGCCGTGGCGTTCCGGTAGACCGTCCGGGCTGCGGTGAGCTGCAGATGGCTCGAGCGCGCCACCTGGAAGGCCTCTGTGGCACGGGCCGCCGGCGCCGCCTGCCGCTTCGAGAACGGCAGGGTCGGATAGATCGGCTGCGGCTGCTCGCGCAGGCGCTCACGCACGAACTCCAGCAGCTTTGGCGTGTCACGCACCTCCCTTGGGATCGGCTGCGGGGCCGGCGGAGGGGGCGGCGGC
>NZ_DAISJG010000176.1:0-1813 GCF_036821595.1 Phenylobacterium sp. | reverse complement strand
GACGGCGATCCGCGAGGTCATCGCCTTCCCGCTGAACCAGCAGGGTCAGGACCTGCTGATGAACGCCCCGTCCGAGGTGGCCGACCGGCAGCTCAAGGAGCTGCACATCCGCCTGGCCCCGCCGATCAAGGCCTAGGGGAGCGAGACGATGTAGCGCGGCGCCGGCGGCGCCGGGGGCGCGGGCGGGGCCGGCGGCGCGGGCTTCGGCTTGCGGTGCACGATGAAGCGCACGTTGTGGCAGCTGCGGCCCGAGAGCCCCGGCGGCAGCTTGGTGCGGCTGTCGGCGCAGGCCTCGTCGAGCTGGTCCTGGTTGAGCCCGCGGGCCTTCGAGAGGTCGGCGCCGGCGATCATCGTCTTGGTCAGGTCGGCGTCGCGGAAGTCCGCGCCGTCGAAGGTCCCGCCCGAGAGCACCGCGCCGGTCAGGTCCGCGGCGCGGAACGAGGCCCGGCTGAAGCGCCCGGCGGACAGCACCGCGCCGTTCAGCTCGGAGTCGCGGAAGTCGGCGCCCTGGGCGTCCACCCGGCTGAGGTTCGCGCCATGCAGCTCCGCGGCCCGCAGCACGGCGCTCTGCATCACCGCGCGGCTGAAGTTGGCGCCCTGCAGCCCGGCGTCGGAGAGGTTCACCCGGGTCAGCTCGGCCTCGCTGAACATGCCGCCGCGCATCTCGACGGCGCGGAGGATCGCGTGGGTGAGAATGGCCTTGCGGAAGTTCACGCCGGTGGCCTGGGCGTCGGAGAGGTCCGCCCGGGTCAGGTTGGCCGCCCCGAAGCTCACGCCGTCGGCCTCGGTGGAGCGCAGCCTGGCGCTCGACAGGTTGGCCCGGGAGAAGTCGGCCCCGGCCATGGAGGCGTCCGACAGGTCGGCCCGCGAGAGGTCGGCCCCGGCGAAGTTGGAGGCGTGGAAGCGTGCGCTGCGCAGGTTGGCGCCCACCAGGGCCGCGCCGGAGAAGTCGGCCCCGATGATCCGGGCGCCTTCCATGTTGCGGCCGGACAGCTCGCACTTGACGCAGGAGCCGCCGAACGAGTTGACCCGCGCCACTTCCTTCTCGCCGAGGGCCATCGCCGACGCGGCGGCCGGCGCGGCCAGCCAGAGCAAGGCGGCGGCGGTCAGCAGGGGGCTCAGTCGGCTCATGACGCGGCAAAATCCTTGCGACTACCCGGCCATGTGAGCCGTTCGACCTGCGGGCGCCACTTAATTCGCGGTAATTCTTGAAGGATTAGGTCGCCTGGTCCTCGCCGGTGCGGGCCGCGCGAGCCCCGCAGGTCTCGCAGATCAGGGCCGACCCTTTGCGCACCACGGCGATGTCGCCGCAGGCCGCGCAGACCTCGGCCGAATCCCGCGCCGGGCCGCCCGGACGCGCCGTCGGCAGGAAGACGAGGTTGTCCGGCGCCGCGCCGCGCGAGAAGCCGCGGGAGATGAACCGCGAGGCCGGCTGCGGCTCGTCGGTGGGGACGGCGTCGGCCTTGCCGTGGCCCAGGCCGTCGGCGTTGAGCGCGCCCGGGTCGTCGCTCGCGAGGTCGTGGCGGCCCAGGTAGGAGACCCCCAGCTCGCGGAAGATGTAGTCGAGGATCGAGGTCGCCGACTTCACCGTGTCGTTGCCGGTGACGGGGCCCGCGGGCTCGAAGCGGGTGAACACGAAGGCGTCGACGAACTCGTCGAGCGGCACGCCGTACTGTAGGCCGATGGAGATCGCGATGGCGAAGTTGTTCATCAGCGAGCGGAAGGCGGCGCCTTCCTTGTGCATGTCGATGAAGATCTCGCCGAGCTCGCCGTCGTCGTACTCGCCGGTGTGGATGTAGACCTTGTGGCCGCC
>NZ_DAISJG010000175.1:0-1829 GCF_036821595.1 Phenylobacterium sp. | reverse complement strand
GGCGGCAGGGCGCGGTCGCGGGTGAAGGTGTCGCCGGTCTCGCAGACCGGGCCCACCACGTCGTAGACCACCGGCTCACCCTCGCGCGGCTTCACCGGCCGGATGTCGTGGTAGGCGTCGTACATGGCCGGCCGCAGCAGGTCGTTCATGGCCGCGTCGAGGACCAGGAAGTTACGCCCCTCGGGCCGGCGGTTCACGTGCAGCACGCGCGCCACCAGGACACCGGCGTTGGCCGCGATCATCCGGCCGGGCTCGAAGGCGAACTGGATGTCGAGGCCGTCCATGGCGCGCGCAATCATCTGCGCATAGGCCTCGGGGGAGGGCGGCTCCGGCTGGTTGAAGTAGGGCACGCCCAGGCCGCCGCCGAGGTCCAGCCGCTCAACCGACAGCCCCTCGGCGCGCAGGCGCTCGACGAGGCCGCGCATCTTGCGGAACGCCGCGTCCATGGGGGCGAGGTCGCTGATCTGGCTGCCGATGTGGCAGGCCACGCCCACCGGCCGGACGCCGGCCATGTTGGAGGCGTTGGCGTAGAGCCGCTCGGCCTCGGCGAAGGAGACGCCGAACTTGTTCTCCGCCTTGCCGGTGGAGATCTTGGCGTGGCCGCCGGCCTCCACGTCCGGGTTCACCCGGATGGCCACCTCGGCCCGCTTGCCCAGGCGCTGGGCGACGGCGTTCACCAGGTGCAGCTCGGGTTCCGACTCGACATTGATCTCGGCGACGCCGGCCTCGAGCGCGAAGGCCACCTCGCCCTCGGTCTTGCCCACGCCGGAAAAGACGATCCGCTCCGCCGGGATGCCGGCGGCCAGCGCCCGGCGGATCTCACCCTCGGAGACCACGTCGGCGCCGGCTCCCAGCCGCCCCAGGGTGCGCAGGACCGCGACGTTGGAGTTGGCCTTCACCGCGAAGGCGATGAGCGGATCGCGCAGGCCGGCCGCCACCAGGGCGTCGCGCAGCACCGTGTAATGCCGCTCCAGGGTGGCGGAGGAATAGACGTAGACCGGCGTGCCCACCTCGGCGGCGATGCGGGCCAGCGGCGCATCTTCGCAATGGAGCTCGCCCCCGCGGAGCTCGAAATGGTTCATCGGCGCGGGTTGGCGTACGGATCGGGCAGGGCGCCCTGCGGCGCGGACTGGGTCGGGTTGGGGCTCTGGCCCTGGATCGGGATGCTGCGCGGAGGCGCCGGGTCGGTGGCGCGGTCCCGCGGGTCGACGGTGTCCACCGGCCGGGTCGGGTCCTGCGCCTGGCGTTGCGCCTCGTCGGCGCCGCGGGTGGTGGCGGTGTCGGCGCCGAACAGCGGGCCGGGCCGCTCCAGCGCCCCCATCTTGCCGCAGCCCGAGACCAGGGCGGCCGTGCCGAGGAGCGCGATCAGCGCCGGAATGCGGAGGGTCGTCATGCGAGGCTTTCCTTCCAACGCTGGATCTGGGTCCGCACCTGGTCGGGCGCGGTTCCGCCATAGCTCTTGCGGCTGGCCGCGGAGGCTTGCGGCGTCAGCACCTCATAAACGCCCGCGGTGATCCGGCGGTCCAGCGCCTGCAGCTCGGAAAGCGGCAGGCCGGGCAGGTCGCAGCCAAGTTCTTCGGCCCGCTTCACGGCCGCGCCCGTCACATGGTGGGCGTCGCGGAACGGCAGGTTCAGCTCGCGCACCAGCCAGTCTGCGAGATCCGTCGCGGTGGAGAACCCGGCCCCGGCCGCCGCGGCCATGCGCTCCACGTTCGGCTCCAGGTCGGCGACCATCCCGGCCATGGCCCGCAGGGAGAGCTCCAGCGCGCCGAACGCCTCGAAGGTGGGGACCTTGTCCTCCTGCATGTCCTTCGAATAGGTCAGCGGCA
>NZ_DAISJG010000174.1:0-1846 GCF_036821595.1 Phenylobacterium sp. | reverse complement strand
CCGATCGCCTGCGGCCAGACCATCAGCCAGCCGTTCATCGTCGGCCTGATGAGCCAGGCGCTGCAGGTGGAGAAGCGCGACCGGGTGCTCGAGATCGGCACCGGCTCCGGCTACCAGACCGCCATCCTCTCAAGGCTCGCCCGGCTGGTCTACACGGTGGAGCGCTACCGTACCCTGATGAAGGAGGCGGAGGGCCGCTTCAGGCAGCTGGGCCTGACGAACATCATCACCCGGTTCGGCGACGGCGGGGAGGGCTGGCCCGAACAGGCGCCTTTCGACCGCATTATGGTCACGGCCGCGGCGCCGGGAGAGCCGAAGGCTCTCCTGTCGCAACTCAAGCCCACGGGAATTCTCGTGGCGCCGATCGGACGCGGGCCCGTACAGACGCTTCGCCGCTACACCGGCGACGGGGAGGGCGGGTTCAAGGTCGAGGACCTGCTCGACGTCCGGTTCGTGCCGCTCCTGGAAGGCGTCGCCAAAGAGCTGTGAGTCTGCGGCGGTTTGCGGGTTGGCCCAGGCGTCCGGGGCGGCCCATCATCCGCGGACGCCCCGAACTGATTCTGACACCGACCCCGGAGCGGCGATGACGCTTTCCCTGCAGCGAACGGTCCTGGCCCTGCTCGCGACGAGCGCGCTCTCCGCGTGCGCGACCCAGACCGAACCCCTGCGCCCGAATTTCCCCATCCAGCGCGAGGACCCCGCGCCTCCGCCGCCGGCCGCAGAGCCCACGCCGCGCGTCGAGGATGCGCCGATCGCCCAGGCGCCGCCGGCGGCCGTGGAGGCGCGGCCGCTGGACACCCTGCCGCCTGCCCAGGCCGCTCGGCCGCGCGCCGAGCCGACCTACCGGTCGGTGACCACCCGCAGCGTCACCGGCCGCGTGGTCGACGCCGACGGCCGCGCGACCACCTATGAGGTGCAGAAGGGCGACAGCCTGATCGCCATCGCCCGCAAGCTCGACACCACGGTGGCGCAGCTGCGCGAGGACAACGGCATCGAGGGCTCGAACATCCGCCCCGGCCAGAGGCTGAAGGGCCCGACGACCTCGGCGAAGGCCTACATCGTCGGTTCCGGCGACACGCTCTACGCCATCGCCCGGCGCTTCGGCGTCACGGCCACGGCGCTGGCCGAGGAGAACGACCTCTCCCTGGACTCCACCATCCGCACCGGCCAGCGGCTGCGCCTGCCGGAGGGCTTCCGCGACAGGGGGCCGATCGAGACCACCACCCGCGTCGCCGTGGAGGGCGCCGAGGCGCAGCCCACGCCCGCCCTGCGGCCTGCGCCGCCGCCGGAACGCACCGCCGCCCCGCCGCCGGCTGCGGCCGAGCCGGCGTTCCGGACCGTGACCACCCGCAGCGTCACCGGCCGCGTCGTCGAGGTCGAGGGCAAGCCTGTGACCTACGAGGTGCGCAGGGGCGACAACCTCACCGAGATCGCCCGCAAGCTCGACACCACGGTGGAGCAGCTGCGGAAGGACAACAACATCAAGGGCTCGAACATCCAGCCCGGCCAGAACCTGAAGGGGCCCCGTTCGACGGCCCGGGCCTATGTGGCCGACGCCGGCGACACCCTCGACCAGATCGCCCGCCGGTTCTCGGTGACCGCGGCGGCCCTGCGCTCGGAGAACGGCCTGTCGCGCAACGCCACGATCCGCGCCGGCCAGCGCATCCGCCTGCCCGACGGCTATCGCGACCGCGGGCCGATCACCTCGACGAGCCGCGTGCCCGTGGAACGGCCGTCCACGCCCGCCGCCGAGACCCCGCCGCCCGTGCGCACCCCGCCGCCCGAGGCCGCGCCCGTGCTGCCGTCCCGGCCGCAGCCCTATACGCCGGGCGACGGCGTATAGGGC
>NZ_DAISJG010000173.1:0-1912 GCF_036821595.1 Phenylobacterium sp. | reverse complement strand
TGCAGGAAGAGCTGGAACATCTCCGCCAGGATGCGGCGCGCCTGGCTGCGGGTGCGGTTGACCTTCCAGTGGCGGTACATGCGGTCCATCAGGAAGCGGCGCAGCTCGCCCAGGTCCTCGACCATGTCGCGGGAGAAGGCGACCACGGCATGGTCGAGGTTGCGGACGTCCTCCGGCCCATTCAGCCCCTCCGCCCGGCGGCCGGTCTCGGCCAGCACGTCGTCGACCATGGCCCCGATCATCCGGCGCACCGCCTCCAGGCGGATGATCCGCTGGTCGCAGTCGGGGTAGTCCCGCATCGCCGAGTGCACGTGCGGCCCGATCAGCGGCACATCCAGCAGCTCCTTCAGGAAGAAGAGGCCGGCCTCCACGCCGTCGTCCACGTCGTGGTTGTTGTAGGCGATGTCGTCGGCCAGCGCGGCGACCTGGGCCTCGGCCGACGCCCAGGTGGAGAGCCGCAGCCCATACTCCGCGTCGAACTCGGCGATGGCGCTCCAGGACGGGCGGTCCAGCTTGTCGACCACCGGGCCGTTGTGCTTGATCACCCCCTCCAGGGTCTCCCAGGTGAGGTTCAGTCCGTCGAAGCGGGGGTAGCGGCGCTCCAGCTTCGTGACGACCCGGAAGGTCTGCACATTGTGGTCGAAGCCGCCGTAGGCCTGCATCTGGACCTGCAGCTCGTCCTCGCCGGCGTGTCCGAACGGCGGGTGGCCCAGGTCGTGGGCGAGCGCGATGGTCTCGGCGAGGTCGGGGTCGAGGCCCAGCGCCGTGGCGATCGAGCGGGCGATCTGGGCCACCTCGAGCGAGTGCGTCAGGCGCGTGCGGAAGTGGTCGCCCTCGTGGGCCACGAAGACCTGGGTCTTCTCCTTCAGCCGGCGGAAGGCCGTGGAGTGGATGATCCGGTCGCGGTCGCGGGCGAAGGGGGTGCGGGTGCGGCTCTCGGGCTCGGCGACCTTGCGGCCGCGCGAGGCGGCGGGGTCTTCGGCGTAGGGCGCGCGGGGCGGAATCGTAGAGGCCATCAAACCGTTCTGGATATTGGCCTCTTGGTCGAAGCCGCGGGGGACCTCATATAGGCTAAGCCCCGCAAACGTTTAACAGCCATGACCACGACTGACGTCACCCTCTCCGAAAGCGCCGCCCAGCGCATCCGGGCCATCGGCGAAGCCGAGGGGCGGCCGGTCATGCTGCGCGTGGCGGTGGAGGGCGGCGGCTGCTCCGGCTTCCAGTACCAGTTCGACCTGGTGGACGCCGCCCAGGACGACGACCTGAAGGTCGAGCGAGACGGCGCCGCGGCCCTGGTGGACGTGGTCTCCATGGCCCTGCTGAAGGGCTCGGAGATCGACTTCGTGGACGAACTCGCCGGCGCCGAATTCCGGATCCGCAACCCCAACGCCAAGTCGAGCTGCGGCTGCGGCGTCAGCTTCTCGATCTAGCCGACGGCCTCGCCGAGCTTCTCCAGAAGCCAGCGGGTCCCCTCCTCCCGGCTGCCGGCGTCGTCGTAGCCGTCGAGGAACGCGCCCTGTTCGGTCATGACGAGGCGGGTCCCCTGCCCGCTCGGCTGGAACTCGATGGTGGCCAGCGAGACCGAGATCTTCCGGCCGTCCACGTACATATCGTAGCCGTAGATGATCCGAGCGTCCGGGATCACCTCGAAGTAGCGCGCCTGGAAGTCGGAGACCTTGCCGCCGGGGTGCCGGCCCCACAGCCGCTCGGCGCCGCCGGGCCGGAAGTCCATCGAGCGCTCGTAGCAGTCGAACCCTTCGGGCCCGGCGAACCACTGCGCCTTCGCCTCGGGGCTGGCCCAGGCGGCGAAGACCCGCGCCGGCGGGACGGGATAGGTGCGCTCGATGCAGAAGGTGGCGTGGACGACGTTGCGGTCGGTCATGTCTCGTCCCCAGGGCGATCAGGGTTGGGC
>NZ_DAISJG010000172.1:0-1929 GCF_036821595.1 Phenylobacterium sp. | reverse complement strand
ATGACCAGCTACAGGATCGCCCGTCTCAGGAACCAGCACCGCTGGCTCGAGGAGCAGATCCATGAGGAGATGCGCCGCCCCGAGCCCGACATCCTGGCGATCCAGGACCTCAAGCGCCGCAAGCTGCAGGTGCGCGACGAGATATTCCTGGCCGAGGCCGGCCTCGCGCCGCTGCGCCTTTAGGGCGGCGGGGCGGGCGCGGGCCAGCGCCCGCCCCTAGGCGCGTTCCCGCGAGCGCTCGAAGCGGACCTTGGGGTACTTCTCGCCGACGTAGCCGATCTCCCAGGCCGACTTGGCCAGGAACACGGGCTGGTCGTCGATGTCGGTGGCCATCTGCATCCGGTGCTTGCCGGCGAAGTCCTCGAGGTCGGCGCGTTCGGCGACCAGCCAGCGCGCCTCGGCCCAGGGGCTGGCCTCGAAGATCACCTCGAGCTGGTACTCGTTGGCCAGGCGGTCGGCCATGACCTCGAACTGAAGCTGGCCCACGGCGCCGACGATGAAGTCCGCCCCCATGGTCGGGCGGAAAAGCTGGGTGACGCCCTCTTCGGCCAGGCCGGTGAGCGCCTTGGCCAGGTGCTTGGCCTTCAGCGGGTCCTTGACGCGGACGCGCTGCAGGATCTCCGGCGCGAAGTTGGGCAGGCCGGCGAAGCGCAGGGTCCCGCTCTCCGACAGGCTGTCGCCGACGCGCAGGACGCCGTGGTTGGGGATGCCGATGACGTCGCCGGCGAAGGCCTCCTCGGCCAGCTCGCGGTCGGAGGCGAAGAACATCACCGGCGCGTTGACGCTGATCTGCTTGCCGGTGTTCTGCACCTTCAGCTTCATGCCGCGGCTGAAGCGGCCGGAGGTCAGGCGCAGGAAGGCGATGCGGTCGCGGTGGTTGGGGTCCATGTTCGCCTGGACCTTGAAGATGAAGCCCGCGACCTCCCTGTCGCCCGGCTGCACCTGCACCGGCTCGCCGCCCTTGGTGGCCGGCACCGCCTTGGGCGCGGGGGCATAGTCGCCGAGGCCCTCCAGCAGCTGGTCGACGCCGAAGTGGCGCAGGGCCGAGCCGAAGAACACCGGGGTCATGTGGCCTTCGAGGAAGGCCTGCGGGTCGAACGGCTTGGCGGCTTCCTGGACCAGCATGGCGCCCTCCTCCACCTCGGCCTGTTCGGCCTCGTCCAGGTAGGCGGCGAGCGAATTGCCCTTCAGGGCCACGGGCTCGGGATGGCCCTCGTCGGAGCCGTCGGCGCCCTTCTTGGCGAAGGGGATGAACTGGTCCCGGCGCAGGTCGAGCATGCCCCTGAAGCGGCCGCCGGAGCCGGCCGGCCAGTAGAGCGGCGCGGGATCGAGGGCGAGCTTGGAGCCGATCTCGTCCAGCAGGGCGAACGGATCCTGCGCCTCGCGGTCCATCTTGTTGATGAAGGTGACGATCGGGATGTCGCGCAGCCGGCAGACCTCGAACAGCTTGAGCGTCTGCGGCTCGATGCCCTTGGCGGCGTCCAGCACCATGACCGCGGCGTCGGCGGCGGTCAGGGTGCGGTAGGTGTCCTCCGAGAAGTCCTCGTGGCCCGGCGTGTCCAGCAGGTTGAACATCTTGCCGGCGTGGTCGAAGGTCATCACCGAGGCCGAGACGGAGATCCCCCGCTCGCGCTCGATCTTCATCCAGTCGGAGCGGGTGCGGCGGTTCTCGCCGCGGGCGCGGACCTGGCCCGCCGCACGGATCGCGCCGCCGGCCAGCAGCAGGTTCTCGGTCAGCGTCGTCTTGCCGGCGTCGGGGTGGGAGATGATCGCGAAGGTGCGCCGCCGCGCCGCCTGGGCGGCGATGGGTGAGCGGGAACTGGCGGCATCTGCGGCGGGGGAGGTGCTCATGGGGGCGGCAGGTAGCGGCTCGGCCGCCGTTTCGCAAACGCGGCGAGGTCGCGGGGCCCTCCCTCCCCTTCATGGGAG
>NZ_DAISJG010000171.1:0-1959 GCF_036821595.1 Phenylobacterium sp. | reverse complement strand
CGCCGATCTCGACGGAATCCGAGTCCGGGTACAGCGCCGCAAGGTCGATGGTGTCTCCGTCGGCCGAGCCATTCACGAAGGCGAAGCCGCCGCTCACCTGGCCGACGTTCACCGTCAGGTTCAGGCCGACGAAGTGGCCCGGCGTCGGGGTGTCGGACGGGATGAAGAAATGCAGTTCCTCGACGTCGGTGACCGTGTCGGTCCCGAGGCCCGCCAACGGGCCCAAACCCTCGACCACGGCGTCGCCGTCGGTGACCGTGACGCGGAAGACGTCCGTCACCGTGTTTCCATCCACCACCTGGACGATGATCTTGCCCGCGTCGGCGCCCACCCCGGCGACGCTGCGCAGCGAGCCCACCGTGTCCTGCGGCAGGGGGAAGCCGGCGATGTCGTGGCCCGGGCCGCCGTCGAGGCGGTCCGAGCCGCCATGGCCGGTCAGCCGGTCGTCGCCACCCAGACCGTCCAGGGTGTCGGCCCCCGCGCCGCCGTCGAAGGTGTCGTTCCCGGGCGTCCCCTGCTGCGTCTGGCCATCGAGCGCATCGTGCGCCCGCACGCCGTCGCTGAAGGCGAAGAACTCGACCCCCGAGACGGTGTCGGTTCCTTCCGGCGCGCCCGGACGCAGGTCGGCGATGACCAGCGAGCCGCCCTCGCCGACGGTGATCTCGTAATCGGCCCGCGCGCCGCTCAGGAAGAAGGTGTCGCTTCCTGCGCCGCCGTCGACCTTGTCTGCGCCCGCGCCGCTGTAGAGGCTGTCGGAGCCGTCTCCGCCGCGCAGGTCGTCGTCACCGCCGGCCGCGGCGATCACGTCGTCGCCCTCACCGCCGTCCAGCGTGTCGGCGCCGTCGCCATCGATGACCACGCCGATGGGCCCGGAGCCCCCGACGCCGTGTGTGTCCGGCCGCATCACCGCGTCGCCGCGCAGGATGTCGTTGCCGGCGCCGCCCGACAGGGAATCCGAGCCGGCGAAGCCGAGCAGCTGGTTGGCGCCGCCGTCGCCGGCGAGCGTGTCCCCGTAGGCCGAACCGGAGAGGTTCTCGAAACCGTCCAGGGTCATGGCGCCCTGGCGGGTCGCCTGCGCAGCGCCTTGCAGCGCCAGCGAGACCGCCACCCCATCCGGGCTGATGTCGGTTCCGTTGCCGTTGAACGAGAGGGTGTCGAGACCGGCCCCGCCCTTCAGCGTGTGGTCGCCCGGGCCGACCTGGACCAGGTCGTTGCCCGCGTCCCCGTCGATGACGTCGTTGCCGGTGACACCCGAACCGTCGGAGCCACCCCACAGCCAGTTGTCGCCGCTGGTCCCCGTAAGAGTGTCGCTGAAGCGGGTGCCGGAGAGATTTTCGATGCCGATCAGGGTGTCGACGCCCTGGCCGGTGTCCTGGGGCCCGGAGATCCGCAGGTCGACGCGGACACCCTCGGTCGCGTCCGACGAGAAGCTGGCCCGGTCGATGCCGGAGCCACCGTCGAGCACGTCGTCCCCCGCGCCGCCCACGAGCTGGTCGTCGTCGGCGTCGCCGTGGAGCGTGTCGGCCCCCGTGTGGCCGCGGAGGACGTCATGCCCCTGGCCGCCCGAGACGCTGTCGTCGCCCTCGAGACCGCTGAGGATGTCCACGCCGCCGCCGCCGGCGATGGTGTCCGCCCCGGCCGTGCCCGCCAGGGTGTCGTGGCTGTCCGTGCCCGTGATGACGTTCCCCTGGACGGGCGCCGCGATGGTCTGGTCGCTGAACTTCAGGAACTCGACGCCGGTCAGCGTGTCGACCCCGTCGCCCGCCTGCCGGTTGTCGGTGACCGTGATCGACCCGTCGCCGTTCAGGGTGACCGCGTAGTCGGCGCGTGCGCCGGAGAAGACGGCGGTGTCGGCGCCTGCGCCGCCGACGAGGGTGTCGGCGTCCGCGCCGCCGGTGAGGGTATCGTCGCCCGCGCCGCCCTTGAGGGTGTCGGCGCCTGCGCCGCCCTGCAGGTCGT
>NZ_DAISJG010000170.1:0-2024 GCF_036821595.1 Phenylobacterium sp. | reverse complement strand
CCGCTGGTGGTCTACGCTCGCCGCCCGCAGCTGCAGCCGCCCGGACAGCTCGGCCCGGCCGGCGCGGCCTACGACCGCGGCGCGGTGAAGGTCACGGTGCCCGTCTCCGAACAGGGCGTGGCGATGGGCTCCGTCTATCTCGAGACCGAGCCGGAGCCGTTCGCCGCCCTGCTCGGCCGCCACAGCGGCCTGGCCCTGCTCTCCGTGATGGCCTTCCTGCTGCTGGGCGTGATCACCCGCGCCGCGACCCAGCTCCAGCGGCGGGCCGGGGAGCTGGCCCTGGCCAACGAGCGCCTGACCGTGGAGATGCGCGAACGCGCCCGCGCCGAGGAGGCCCTTCGCCAGAGCCAGAAGATGGAGGCGCTGGGCCAGCTCACCGGCGGCATCGCCCACGACTTCAACAATCTCCTGCAGGTGGTCCAGGGCGCCTTCGAGCTGATCCGCCGCAAGCCGGGGGAGACGGCGAAGGTTTCGAACTGGGCCGAGAACGGCCTGCAGGCCGCCGAGCGCGGCGCGAGCCTGACGCGCCAGCTCCTCGCCTTCTCCCGCGCCCAGAAGCTGGAGCTCCGGCCCTTCGTGGTCAGCGAGCTGATCGGCGACATGCGCGATCTCCTGACCCGCACCCTGGGCTCCGAGATCGACCTGGAGTTCCGCCTCGACGACCAGGGCGTGCCCGTGCTGTCCGACCGCACCCAGCTCGAGCTGGCCGTGCTGAACCTGGCGATCAACGCCCGCGACGCCATGCCCGACGGCGGGCGGCTGACCATCGCCTGCCGGGTGACCGAGATCGCCCCGGGCCACCCGATGCTGCCGCCGGACACCTATGTGGAGCTGCGGGTCTCCGACACCGGGGCCGGCATGGCCCGCGAGGTGGCCGAGCGCGCCTTCGACCCCTTCTTCACCACCAAGGGCGTCGGCAAGGGCACCGGCCTTGGCCTCAGCCAGGTCTACGGCGTCGCGCGGCAGGCCGGCGGCGAGGCCCGCATCGAGAGCGAGCCCGGCCGGGGGGCGACGGTCGTCATGCTGCTGCGCCGGTCCGCCCAGGAGGCGCCGGGCGCCGTCGCGGCGGAGGCCCGGCGCGCGCCGGTGCTCGCCCCGTCGGGCGGGGCCACGGTGATGGTGGTGGACGACGACGACGACGTCCGCAGCCTGGTCCGCGACACCCTGGAGCTGCTCGGCTACCGGGTGCTCAGCGCCGACGGCGGGCCCGCGGCCCTGGAGGCCCTCGACAAGGTGCGGCCGGACCTGGTGCTGATGGACTTCGCCATGCCCGGCATGAACGGGGCCGAGGTCGCGGGTCTGGCCCGCCAGAAGTGGTCGGAGCTGCCGATCGTCTTCGCCAGCGGCTACGCCGACACCGCGGCCGTGGAGAACGCCCTGGGCGGCCGGGCCGTCATCCTGCGCAAGCCCTTCGAAATGGACGAACTGGCCCGCGTGGTCGCCGAGGCCCTGGCGCCGGCCGGCGCCTAGGGGCGAAGGGCAGAGGCGGCGCGGGAGCCGGCCCCCATGCCGGTTTCAAAATCCACGCGCCCATCCGGGCGCCGGGATCAAATTTTCGGGGAGCGCCGAGGGCAACGTCCGGAACCGAGCCCTAGAAAAGGCCAGGACGGAAGCAGCCGAACCGGAACGGTATTCGACGACGGAAACCCACACAGAACTGAGTTCGGTACAAGGAATAATTTGGAATTCTGGCGACAGCGGCAGAAATTACCTATATAAAGTTTCACATACGTATCGATTTCAGGACACCGTCCGCCGGGCTCGCCTGGCGGGCGCCGAAGAGGATTTCCGCATGCGCCACCCCGACCGCGTCGTGTTCACCGTCGCCCGCCACCAGGACGGCTGGGCCGTCGAGCAGGACGGCGTGATCACCGACCACGCGCAGGACAAGGAAGTCGCCAAGGCCGCGGCCAACAAGCGGGCCCGTGAGGTCCAGGATCGCGGCCAGCCGTGCCAGGTGCGGGTGAGCGGCGAGCACGGCTTCTTCGTGGTCGCCTGAGATGGCTCCCCCGCGCCCCAAACCC
>NZ_DAISJG010000169.1:0-2048 GCF_036821595.1 Phenylobacterium sp. | reverse complement strand
GGGCCTTCGTCGGCGTACTCGTCCAGGTGGACGTGGCCCTCCAGCACGATCTCGGCCTGGGCGGGGACCATCAGCGGGACGGTCTTGGCGGGCACGAGGTCGAGCTTGGCGCCGCGCATGAGGCCGGCGAACTGGTATTCGGAGAGGGTGTCCGGGACCGGCGTCACGGCCGCCAGGATCGTGCCGGGGTCGGCGCCGATGACCGCGCAGGCCGGCAGGGCGTCGGGCTTGCCGGCGGCCTTCCACCGGCGGTGGTGCTGGGCGCCGCCGCGGTGGGCGAGCCAGCGCATGACGGTGCGGTTCCTGCCCAGCACCTGCATGCGGTAGATGCCGAGGTTGTAGTCGTCCTCGCGGGCGTCCGAAGGGCCCTTGGTGACCACCAGCGGCCAGGTGATCAGCGGCGCGGGCTCGCCGGGCCAGCAGGTCTGGATCGGCAGCTTCGAGAGGTCGACGTCGTCGCCCTTGAGGACCACCTCCTGGACGGGCGCCTTCTTCACCACATTGGGCCGCATCGACATGACGGTCTTCGCCAGCGGCAGCATCTCCATGGCGTCCTTCAGCCCGCGCGGCGGCTCCGGCGCGCGGAGGAAGGCCAGGAGCTCGCCCACCTCGCGCAGGTCGGCGGCGGTGGAGCGCTCGCGGCCCTCCAGCGTCACGCCCATGGCCACCCGCTTCACCGTGCCGAACAGGTTGACGAGGCACGGCATGGACGAGCGTTCGCCGTCGGCGCGGACGACGTTCTCGAACAGGATGGCCGGCCCGCCGGTCGCCAGCAGGCGTCGCTGGATCTCGGTCATCTCGAGGACCGAGGAGACGGGCTCGGAGACGCGGACCAGCTCGCCCGCCGCCTCCAGCTTGCCGATGAATTCGCGCAGGGACCGGTACGCCATGGCGGCGGTTTACGGGGCGGGGTCGGTCAGGTCTAGACTGGGTCCATGACGCGCATCGACCTCGACGACCTGCCGCCGAAGGTGGCGGCCCTTCTCACCGGCGCCGAGGCCGGCGAGGAGATCGTCCTGGTGCAGGGCGGCGCGGTGGTCGGCCGGCTCACGGCCGGCGGGGCCCAGACCGCCGCCGAGCCCGAGCCGCCCGCCTCGCCCGAGGAACACGCCCAGGAGGTGTTCGAGCAGTTCCGGGCGGCGATCGAGGAGGAGTTCTAGGCGGCGACCAGGCGCACGCGGGTCCCGCACAGCACGACCTCGCCGGCCCCGTCGAGGAGGCCGCGGGCGGCGGCGGAGGCCCGCACGGCGTCCGGATCGGCCACCGCCACGTCGAAGGCCGCGAGGCCCTCCCCGCGCCCGTCGCGGGCAGGCACGAAGCGCAGCTCACCGCCGTCCTCGAGCCGGATGCGCCAGCCCTGGCCGGCCCGCTCGTGCTCGCGGGCGAGGACCTCGCCCCAGCGGCAGGCCATCTGCTCGGGGTCCGGCCCCTGCAGTTCGGCGCCGACGATGGCGGCCGAGACGTCGGTCCGGGCATGGTCGCGCCAGACCGGGCCGCCCCACTTCCAGTCCGCATGGGTGGGCATGGAATCCACGGAGAGGATGGCGCCGCCGATGTCCTTGGGGTGGATGTGGGTCATGACGACACCGTCGAAGTCGGCCTGCTCGATCACCCGGGCGCCGGCCCGGCCGACCTGTGCCCGGGCCGCCAGGCCGTCGTCCACGTGCAGGATCACCATGTAGCCGCCGTCGCCGCCGCGCTTGGCCAGCAGCCGACCCGCGGTGGTGCCCTCCTCCTTCGGCGAGACGACCTCCAGGAAGGTGTCGCCGACCGGGAAGACGGCGTTCCGGAGGCCGAACTTGCCGACCCCGGGATCGTCGTAGGCGTAGTCGAGGCCCAGCACCTCGCGGATCTGGGCGCAGGCGCGGTCGAGGTCGCGGGCGACGAGGGCGATCTGGCGAAGCCGCATCACGAGGCCTCCGCCTTCTCCCGGTCCTTGACCAGCTTGCGCGGCGCGATCTTCTTCCAGCGGCGCTCCAGGAAGTTGCGGAACGAGCCCGGGTGCAGGCTCTCCATGCGGGCGAGCACGCAGGGGTAGTCCTTGTAGT
>NZ_DAISJG010000168.1:0-2071 GCF_036821595.1 Phenylobacterium sp. | reverse complement strand
AGCTCTCGCCCCAGGCGCCCGCAAGCTAAATTATTAGAAGGAAAATTGGCGCGCCCGGAACGATTCGAACGTCCGACCCTCAGATTCGTAGTCTGATGCTCTATCCAGCTGAGCTACGGGCGCGCACCGCCTTGCGGCGAGGGCGCGGAACCTAGTTGGGCTTCGGGCAAAGCGCAACCCGTCCCGCGCCGGTTTTTTGCGGCCTCAGGGGATCGGCGGGACCGGCACGCCGAGCGCGCCGCCGAGGCCCTTCAGGATCTGCCGGCGGGCGTCCTTCTTCTTGTCGCGCTGCGGCGCAGGCTCGCCCGGGCGGGCGAGGCGGGCCTCGTCGTCGTCGGCGTCGGCCATGCCGGGCATGGGCTGGCCGAGCAGGCCGCCGGTGGCCGATCGGTAGCGCACCTTCACCTGCCACTGGCGGTTCCAGGCGACCTTCGGGTCGCCGGGCCTCGGCGGATGGACGAAGTTGGCCTCGGGGCCGTAGGCGGCGAGCTGGAGCATGGCCTGGGGCGCGGCCTCGGCCACCTCGCGCGGCACGGCGCAGCTCGTGGTCTGCGGGCTCATCAGGGCCTTCGACGCCACCAGCCGGGTCAGGTCGCCCGGGGCGATGAAGTCGGGCAGGGCGAAGGCCGAGGCCTGCACCTCCGAGGAGGTCCACAGCACCATGGTCTCCTCCTGGCCCCCCATGACGGTGGCGAGATAGGCCTGGGCGTTCGGCACGGCGTTCCAGCCGAGCTGGACCGAGCCGGTCCCCGTCCGGGCGTTCGTGGTCAGGTTGAGCGGAGCCAGGAAATCCTGCTGCTGGGAGAGCGCGAACCGGATCTCGGGGCTGTAGTTGCCGCGCACGGTGTGCTCGCCGACCAGGGACCCGTCGCCGGGGACGCTGGTGCGGGCGCGCGCGTTCGGCCACTCGCCATAGGTGGCGTTGCGGCCCGGCGCCGGCGGCTGCATGGGCGTCACGTTCAGGCCGCGGCCGAGCGCCTCCAGGCCCGGGGGCATCCTGCCCGCCTGCATCTGGGCGAAGTCGATCACCACCGGCTGGCCGGCCCGGGCGCGCTCCCCGCACCCCCAGAAGATCAGCATCCTGCCGCGCGGCCGCTCGAACTCGCGCGGCATGGTCGGCTGCTCCTCCGTGCGCTGCGCCGGCTGGGCGGTGGGCGTCACCAGCGGCAGGCTGGGGCCGGCCTTCAGGCCCGGCGGCGGCAGGTGCTCGGCGGCGGGGGCGGCGGGCGGCCTGTCGGACGAGCCGAGCTGCAGGGTCAGGCTGTGCTGGGCGCCGCCGCCGCGCATCATCTGCATGACCTGGGCGGGCGAGGGGGCCGCCCCGGCGCCTGCGCCCGGCAGGCCGAAGCCGGTGTGGGTCTGGGCGCTCACCCAGTAGGTGGCGACGGGCCCGGTCACCTTCTGGGCGGGCTGGGCGGCGGCGCTGCCGGCCAGGACGGCCGCGCCGGCGACCAGGCTCAGTTTCACGGCCGAGGGCATGGTTGGCGTCTCCCGAAACTCTGTTCGGTGACGCTTACCAGCGCCGGGCTCAGCCCGGAAGGTCGCGCCAGCAGCGGACGTCGGTCCCGGGCCACGGCGTGGCCGCGTGGACGCCGCGCGCGACGGCCCGGGCGAGGCAGTCGGCGGCCAGCGCCCCCAGCCGGGCCAGCAGGTAGTTGGCGGGCTCGGCGAGCGGCCGCGCGCCGGTGGCGATCGCGAAGACCACGTCGCCGTCGAACGGGGCGTGGACCGGCCGGATGGCGCGGGAGAGGCCGTCCTGGGCCATCACGGCCAGCCGTTTCGCCTGGGCCCGCGTCAGGGCCGCGTCCGTGGCCACGCAGGCGATGGTGGTGTTGCGCTGGGCCCCGGGCGCCTTGGCGAGGCCCCAGTCGTCGGGCGGGCCCACGAGACCGGCCGCGCCCAGGCCGCCGAACTCCCCGCCGATCTCGTAGGGCGCCGCCCAGAACGTGCGGCCGCCGGGCGCGACGGCGGAGCCCCAGCAGTTCACCGCCACGAGCGCGCCGACGGTGAAGCCGTCGGCGGTGACGACGGAGGCCGAGCCCACCCCGCCCTTCAGCCCGCCCGCCATCGC
>NZ_DAISJG010000167.1:0-2082 GCF_036821595.1 Phenylobacterium sp. | reverse complement strand
GCAGGTGACGGACGTCGCCCCCACGCCCGCGGTCAGCGACGCCCAGATCTCACAGCTCGGCCGCGGCCGGTTCATCTGGCCGCTGCAGGGCGACCTGCTGTCGGAATTCGGGCCCAAGCCCGGCAACCAGCGGAACGACGGCATCAACATCCGCGCCCGCGCCGGCGACCCGGTCCGGGCCTCCGCCGCCGGGGACGTGGTCTACGCCGGCGATCAGGTGCCGGGCTTCGGCAACCTGGTGCTGATCAAGCACGAGGACGGCTGGGTGACCGCCTACGGCCACCTGTCCCGCGTCGACGTGAAGATGACCCAGAAGGTCACCCAGGGGCAGCAGGTCGGCCAGGCGGGCTCGACGGGCGGGGTGAGCGAGCCGCAGCTCCACTTCGAGGTCCGCTACGCCCCGTCACCGCTCGACCGGGCCCGGCCGATCGACCCGAAGCTCGTTCTCCCGCGGTAGGATCAGAGCGGCAGCGGCTTGCCCAGCTCACCCGCGAGGTCGCGGATGAACTGCCATGCGACCCGGCCCGAGCGGCCGCCGCGCAGCTGCGCCCACTGCAGGGCCCGGCGCTCCAGGTCCGGAACGGCCAGGCCGAACCGCTCGGCGTAGCCCGTGACGGCCGCCAGGTAGGTCGGCTGGTCCATCGGCGGGAAGCCCACCCACAGGCCGAATCGGTCGGAGACGCTGACCTCTTCCTCCGCGTCCTCGGCGGCGGCCACCAGGCCGCGGTCCTCGGCGTGCGCCCGGGGCATCAGGTGGCGGCGGTTGGAGGTGGCCACGAACAGGACGTTGCCGGGCGGGCCGGAGACGCCGCCCTCCAGGGCCGATTTGAGCGCCTTGGCCGCCGCCGCGCCCTCCTCGAATGAGAGGTCGTCGCACAGCACCACGAAGCGCTCGGGCCGGCCGCGCAGCACGTCGAACAGGCCGGGCAGGGCGGTCACCTGGTCGCGGTCCACCTCGACGAGCTTCAGGTCCCGCGCCTCGGCGGCCACTGCCATGAAGGCGGCCTTGGCCAGCGAGCTCTTGCCGGTGCCCCGCACCCCCCACAGGAGCGCGTGGTTGTAGGGCAGGCCGCGGGCGAACCGCTGCAGGTTCTCCAGGAACCGCGCCTTCTGCCGGTCGACGCCGACCAGGCTTTCCAGCCCCAGCGGATAGTCCGGCGCCGGGTGGAAGCCGCCGGTCGCCGGGTCGTGCCGGAACAGGCTGGCTCCGGCGAACACCGGCGCCTCGGTCCTTGGCGGCGCCAGGCGCTCGAGGGCTTCGGCAATGCGCTCCAGCACGGGTTTCAGCTGCGGGTCCATCGGCGGACGCATAGCCGCCGAGCGGTTCCATTGCAAAACGGGGGCGCAGCGCATAGCTTCCGCCGACCTCGACGGGGGGCTCTGTAGAGCCGCCCCGTCTGCCCTATTCCGGAGAGGCCATGTTCGCCACCCCCGCCTATGCCCAAGCCGCCGGCGCCGCTCCTGCGGGCCCCGAGGGCATGCTGATCCAGTTCCTGCCGCTCATCGGCCTGGTGATCCTGTTCTACTTCCTCATGATCCGGCCGCAGCAGCGCCGCATGAAGCAGCACCAGCAGATGCTGACCGCGCTGAAGCGGAACGACGTCGTCGTCCTCTCCTCCGGCATGATCGGCAAGGTCGTCCGCGTCGAGGACAAGGAAGTCGGCCTCGAGATCGCCACGGGCGTGACGGTGAAGGTGGTCAAGACGATGATTGCCGACGTCCGCACCCGCGGTGAGCCGTCGCCGGCCAACGACTCCAAGGTCTGAGCCCAAAAGCCGCTCCGATGCTCACCCTCTCCCGCTGGAAGGTCATCCTCGTCGTTCTGGCGGTGGTGCTGGGCGTGCTCTTCGCCCTGCCCAACGTGATTCCGGCCGAGACGCGCGCCCGGCTGCCGGCCTTCATGCCGAAGCAGACGCTCAACCTCGGCCTCGACCTGCAGGGCGGCTCGCACCTGCTGCTCGAGGTCGACACCGCCGCGCTGCGTCGCGAGCGCCTGACGAACCTCGTCGAGGACGTCCGCCTCAACCTGCGCAACGAGCAGGTCGCCTTCACCGACCTGGGCGTCGCGGGCGGCGAGGTGGC
>NZ_DAISJG010000166.1:0-2087 GCF_036821595.1 Phenylobacterium sp. | reverse complement strand
CACCGGCCACGCGGGCGCCAACAACCTTCAGGGCGGCGCAGGCGCCGACCGGCTGGTCGGCCAGGGCGGCGACGACCGGCTGGTCGGCGGTGCGGGCGACGACGTGCTGGACGGCGGGACGGGCGCGAACGACTTCGCCGCCTTCGAGCTGCCGACGGGCACGACGGGCTCGCTGCGGGTGGTGGAGACCGCCCAGGCGGGCGTCTTCAACGTCGAGCTGGTCAACGACAACGTCGGCGTGGCGGTGTTCCGGGTCACCGTGACTGGCCAGGGCGCGGCCACGGTGGAGGGCCTGGGCGACCACGCCTGGCAGGGGACCGACACGGTCGCCAACATCGACCAGCTGCACTTCATGGTGCCGCCGTTCAACCAGGGCCAGTTCGCGACCCTGAACCTGACGCCGCGGTTCAACCCGCCGCAGAACGGCGTGGCGTTCGCCGGCGGCACGCCGCTGGGCGAGGTGATGGATCTCGGCCAGGCCTATTCGGGCCTGCCGGCGGACGTGGTGCGGGCGGCCAACGGCCAGCAGGGGGACGACACCCTGCAGGGCGGCGGCTTCGTCGACGACCTGAACGGCGGGGCGGGGAACGATTCCGTCCAGACGGGCGCGGGCCACGACGCCCTGCGCGGCGCGGACGGGAACGACACGCTCTCGGCCGGGGCCGACGACGACTACCTGTCCGGCGGCGCGGGCGACGACGTCATGGACGGCGGCGACGGCTTCGACCGGGTGTCGCTCTACAGCGAGACCCAGGGCGTGAAGGCCGACCTCGCGGTCTCGGGTCCCCAGGACACCGGCCTGGGCATGGATGTGCTCACCAACGTCGAGCACGTTTCCGGCGGCGAGATGTCCGACACCCTCTCCGGCGATGACCAGGCCAACTGGCTGTGGGGCTCGGGCGGTGGCGACGACGTCCTGGACGGTCGCGGCGGCGACGACCTGCTGATGGTGGCCGCCGGCGGCCACAGCCTCACCGGGGGCGCGGGGACCGACACCGTGGCGGTCACCGTCGCGACCGCGGGCGCGGACATCAGCCTCGCCGAGCAGGGCGCTGCGCAGGACACCGGCATCGGCTCGATGACGCTGAGCGGGATCGAGAACCTGTCGGGCTCGGCGCATGCCGACACCCTCACCGGCGACGCCGACGCCAACGTGCTGGCCGGCAACAGCGGCGACGACAGGCTCGTGGGCGCGGCGGGGAACGACCTGCTGCTGGGCGACGGGGCGGTGGACATCGACGGCAACGCCGGCGGCCCGATCGCCACCTTCGACGACGTGGCCGACTTCGACCTGGCCGGCGGCAACGACGACCTGCAGGGCGGCGCAGGCGCCGACACCCTGAAGGGCGGGACGGGGGACGACACCCTCACCGGCGGCGCCGACGCCGACACCCTGGTGGGCGGCGCAGGATCCGACACCGCCGTCTTCACCGGCGCACGCGCCGACTACGCCGTCACCGCCAACCCGGACGGTTCGCTCACCCTGACGGACCTGCGCAACGGCGCGCCCGACGGTGTCGACGTGGTCCATGCGGTGGAGAGCTTCCGCTTCAGCGACGTGACCCTGAGCGCCAACGACCTCGGCGCCGTTCAGGCCCCGCAGGGCACGACGGGCAACGACACCCTGAACGGCGGGCCCGGCGCAGACACCCTGGATGGCCTGGCGGGCGACGACCGGCTCACCGGCCACGGCGGCTCGGACCGCATCGACGGCAGCACCGGCCACGACATCGCCGGCTTCGGCCTTCCGGAAGGCACGGCCGGGTCGCTGCGCGCCGTGGCCGGCGCCGGCGCGGACCTGGGCAAGATCCTCGTCCAGCTCGTCGACGGGAACACCGTCACCGACGTGTTCCGGATCACCGTCACCGACGGCGACGCCGTGGTGGAGGGCCTCGGGCCCGTGGCGAACCTCGGGACCGACACGGTCACCGACGTCGAGGAACTGCATTTCTACATCCCGGCGCAGAACCCCACGCCGGGCCAGTTCGTCGGCCTGAACCTGACGGTGAACGCCGGCCAGGTGAGCGGGGGCTTCGCCTTCGTGCGCGGCTCGGTCGACGGCGACCTGATCCAGCTCGGGACGCTGT
>NZ_DAISJG010000165.1:0-2097 GCF_036821595.1 Phenylobacterium sp. | reverse complement strand
GCATCCTGGTGCTGGCCATCCTGATCCTGGCCTACACCTTCAACTTCCTGGACCGCCAGATCCTCGGGATCCTGGCCGGCTCCATCAAGAAGGACCTCGGCCTCACCGACAGCCAGCTCGGCCTGATGGGCGGGCTGGCCTTCGCGCTTTTCTACACCGGCCTCGGCATACCGATCGCCTGGTGGGCCGACCGCGGCAACCGGACCTGGATCATGACCGGGGCGCTGACGCTGTGGAGCGGCTTCACGGCGCTGTGCGGGCTCGCCGGCGGCTTCTGGCAGCTGTTCTTCTGCCGCATGGGCGTGGGCGTGGGCGAGGCGGGCGGCGTCGCCCCGGCCTACTCCCTGATCGCCGACTACTTCCCGAAGCATCAGCGGGCCCGGGCGCTGGCGGCCTATTCCTTCGGCATCCCCATCGGATCGGCCCTCGGCATCCTGTTCGGCGGCCTGATCGCCGCCTCCATCGACTGGCGCGCCGCCTTCATCATCGTCGGCCTCGCCGGCGTCCTTTTGGCTCCGGTGTTCAAGCTGATCGTCAAGGAGCCGCCGCGTGGCGGGATGGACGAGGCGCCCGCCGTGGCCGCGCCGGCGGCGGGCGGCCTCGGCCGTCTTCTCGCCAAGCCCAGCTTCTGGCTGATCTCGCTCGGCGCCGCGGCCTCGTCGGTGTGCGGCTATGGCGTCGCCTTCTGGCTGCCCTCCTTCTTCGAGCGCAGCCTGGGCATGGGCCTCGTGGACCGCTCCCTGTTCCTGGGGTCGATGACCCTGGTGGGCGGGGTGATCGGCGTCTGGGCGGGCGGCTGGCTCGGCGATCGCCTGGGGCAGGCGAGGCCGCAGGCCTATCTGCTGGTCCCCGCCGTGGCCTTCCTCATCGCCCTGCCGTGCTTCTTCATGGCGGTGCAGGCCACCAGCCTGCCGATCGCCTTCGTCCTGTTCCTGATCCCCACCGGCCTGAACCTGGTCTGGCTGGGCCCGGTCATTACTGCGGTGCAGCACCTGGTGCCGGCGGCGCAGCGCTCCACCGCCTCGGCCTGCTTCCTGTTCGTGAACAACCTGATCGGGCTCGGCCTCGGCACCTGGTTCTTCGGCGCCGTCTCCGATGCGCTGACGCCGCGGTTCGGGACGGAAGCCCTGCGCTACGCCATCTATTCGGGCCTGGGCTTCTATGTGGTCAGCGCCGCCCTGTTCGGCCTCGCAGCGCTACGGCTGCGCCGTGACTGGGTCGCCTAGGACAGGATGTCGCAGGAATTCCGATCCAGGTGAAATTTCGCTTGCGTTTGTGCGCTGCAGCGTGAAAGTGGATCTCGCCCTTCGGGGCGTTTCCTCCCTATGAACTGGCCGCGCCCGCAAGAGCGCGGCCTTTTTTTTGGCCCCGCGGCGGGCGTGGCGGCGGAGCGCCGCGGCATGCTAGACCGAACATTGATTCCGCCCGCTCACAGGAGCCCTTCGTGAAATCCGGCCTGATCGCCCTGAGCCTCGCCGCCATCCTCCTTGCCGCGTGCGACCGCAAGGCCGACGCACCTGCCGCCCCGACGCCCGCCGGACCTGCCGCGGCCGCCACGGAGCGGGCGGCGTCTGTGCGCTGGAATCCCGCCGCCGGCGGGTTCGAGATGGGCGGGGTCGCCCTGCGCACGGCCAAGCTCTGGACCTTCGACGGCTCGACCGACGGCTTCACCGGCGTCGGCAGCCAGCTGGCGCCGACCGCAGGTCAGGGGCTCGCGGTCACGGTCGCCGATCCGACGGTCCGCTCGCCGAGCGGGCTGGCGATCCCGGGCGGCCAGTACCCGCTGGTGATCGTGCGTCTGACCCGCGTCGGCGCGGGCGAGGCCTGGGACGGCGCGCTCTACTACTCCACCGCCACCCACGGCGAGGGGATCAACTGGCTGGGCAAGCCGGTCGACAACGAGTCGCCGAAGCTCAACGAGACCGTCACCCTGGTCTACGACATGCGCCGCCAGGCCCAGGGCGGGCCCGACTGGACCCAGTCGGTGATCGACCAGATCCGCCTGGACATCGAGGACAAGCCCGGCGGCCGGTTCGTGATCCACCAGGTGGCCATCGCGGAGAACCCGACCCCGCCGCCGGCCGCCCCGGCCGAGGC
>NZ_DAISJG010000164.1:0-2139 GCF_036821595.1 Phenylobacterium sp. | reverse complement strand
CCACCGACACGCGGATTTTCAATCCGCTGCTCTACCAACTGAGCTACCCAGGCGCCGGGCCGCCGACGCGGGAGCCGCGTCTATAGAAGAGGCCTTTTGCGAAGTCCAGCAGGCCTTTTCAGTCCTGAGAGACGTCCTCGTCCCGCCCGTCGTCCTCCTCGACGGCGGGGACCGCGTAGCGGCCGGTGAGCCAGCGCTGCAGGTCGACGTCCGCGCACCGGCGGGAGCAGAACGGCCGGTACTGCGGGGCGGGCGGCTTGCCGCAGATCGGACACTTCGGGCGGCTCATCCGGCGGAGACCTCCGGCCGCTCGCGCGGCAGCGCCGGATCGGCCCTGATCGTGAACCGGGCGCCGATCCGCTCCGCGAGCTGGACGCCCAAGGGACGGGCCGCCTCGGCCACGCCCGGCGCGCAGCGGGCCTCGAGCCGGGCTCCCGGCTGAGCCGCGCCCTCGGTCTCCAGGCGGCGGATGAGGCGTTGGGCGAGCGTACGGTCGCTGGGCTGTCCGTCCTCCCGGCACAGGATCTCGCCAAGCGGCGTGACGCGGCGCGGCAACGACAGCTCCATCGTGCCGAAGCGGCCCACCGGACCGATGGCGACGCCGGGATTGTCCGGCTGGAAGGCGGCCCGGGCCGCGGCCATCAGGGCGTTGCCGTCGTGTCCGCGGCCCACGAGATCGATGACGACGATTCCGCCGAGGCCCTTCAGGCGCAACAGGCGCGCGGCAAGACCCAGGGCCGCGAGATTCGCCTGGCGCGTGACACGCTTGGCGTCGGCGCCCTTGCGCTCGCCCAAGTCGATGTCGATGGCCGTCAGAGCGCGGGTCGGCTCGACGGCCAGGACGCCGCCGCCGGGAATCGGGTGCAGCACCTCCAGCGCCTCGGCCTCCGCCTCGTCGGCCATCTCGCGCGCCGCGGCGCCTTGCACGATCTCGGCGTCCCGAACGAGGGCCCTGAGTTCGTCGGCGACATCGCGCGAAGGCCCCAGCAGGCGCGGCGCCCCCTCCCCGTTCCCGAGCGCGCGGGCGATGGCGAGCTTACCGCGGCGCGGCTCGCCCCGGATCTCGATCTCCAGCGCCTGGCCTCTCACGGGCTTGGCGTCCGGCTTGAACGGCAGGATGGCCTCGGCGCCGCCGCCGAGGTCGAGGAAGGCGGTGGCCAGCGCCGGCTCAAGGCTCGCCACGCGCGCCACGCAGCGCGCGCCCAGGGCGAGCTTCGGATCGTCGCCGTCGCGGCGGACCAGGAGGCGCTCGGGCCGTCCGTCCAGGGTGACCACGCCTCGGCTTTCGCCGAAGCCCCGGTCCAGATAGAGGCGCCGCTCCGTCATGGCAGTCGGTATCCGAGGCCGCCCAGGAGGCTCGCGGTCTCGTAGAGCGGCAAGCCCACCACGGCCGGATAGGAGCCCTGCAGAGCAGTGACGAAGCCGCCGGCGCGGCCCTGGACGCCGTAGCCGCCGGCCTTGCCCAGGCCTTCGCCAGACGCCAGGTAGGCTTCGATGTCCTGAGGCGAGAGGCGCTTGAAGCGGACCCGGGTCTCGACCAGCCGCCGGGCCGTGCGGCCGCCCGGGGCGGCCACCGCCACCGCGGTCAGCACCCGGTGCGCCCGTCCCGACAGCAGATCCAGGCACGCGCGCACCTCGTCGGGCGTTTCGGCCTTCGGCAACACCCGGCGGCCAAGGGCCACCACCGTGTCGGCGCCCAGGACGTAGGCAAGCGGCTCATCGGCCGCGACGCGCGCGGCCTTGGCCACGGCCAGCCGGATCGCCAGCAGCCGCGGGGTCTCGTCTTTGAGGGGGGATTCGTCGACTTCGGCGGCGACCACGGAGTCGGGCTCCAGCCCGATCTGGCGCAACAGGTCGAGCCGCCGGGGACTTGCGGACGCCAGCACCAGGCGTTGCGGCTCGGGGGCCAAGTCCTCTCAGCCTAGCGGACGCGGAAGGTGATGCGGCCCTTCGTCAGGTCGTAGGGCGTCATCTCCACGAGCACCTTGTCCCCGGCCGACACCCGGATGCGGTTCTTGCGCATCTTGCCCGCCGTATGGGCGATGATCTCGTGGTCGTTCTCGAGTTTCACGCGGAACGTCGCATTGGGCAGGACTTCGCTCACCGTGCCCGGAAATTCCAGAAGCTCTTCCTTCGCCA
>NZ_DAISJG010000163.1:0-2159 GCF_036821595.1 Phenylobacterium sp. | reverse complement strand
CGGCGCCGTCGCCACCCTCCTGTTCCTGCCCGACCAGGTCCCTGTTGCGGCCAGGGTCCGCTGAGCTCCGGGGCGGACGGCCCTGGGGGTCGGCTGCGCAGGTCTTCGTTTCGGGGATGCTCCGCAACCGGCTGGGCGAGCCGCCAAGGCTCAGGTCTGCGTCCCGGGCCCGTCCCCATGGCCGTCGGGGCCGTCGGAAACGTCAGGCTCACTGCAGCGGCGCCGGCTCAGCCAGTCCTCCACCAGCGCGTCACGACGGCGTGCGGCGGCCAGCAGCTCGGCGAAGGTCCGGGTGAAGGCCGCGATGGCGGTCCTCGGTTCGAGGCGGGCGATCTCCGCGCCGGCCGCGGCCTCGAAATCCTGCAGGGTCATCATCAGGATCAGCATCAGCTTGTTGTCGGCGCAGGCCACCGCGAACTCGGGGGCCTCCAGGGCGAGGCTGGCCAGGATGGCGAAGGCGTCGGTGTCAGTGGCGGCCGCGAAGGCGTGGAGGCGGTCCAGGTTCAGGCGGCCCCGGCCCGCCTCGAAATGCTCATAGGACCGCAGCGGCATGCCCATGGCGGCCGCCACCTCGGCCGGGCGCATGCGCCGGTGCCGGCGCAGCGCCTTCAGCGCCCGCGACAGCCGGCGACCGGCGGTCCGTCCGCCGCCCGGCACGAGGGAGAACATCGGTCGTGACGCCACCATCAACCCTGACTCGCATGTCACTTTTGCCGCAACCTGGCGTGGGGTCAAACGGGTCCGCAGGTTTCCGGGCGGCGCCGGAGCGGGGCGCGCAGGAGCTTGCCATCGCACCCTCCGTGTATCCGGCGAGGGGAGTGGAGATGTTCAGAATATAGGCGGCGCATATGAAGTCTATTTTCCGCAAATTCCTTGCGGATTTCCCGCAAAGGGTTTGCGGCGACTGGATGATGTTGTGGCGGGACGTAATATTTCTCGACACGGAGCCGTGTCGGCCTATCCACTCTCCCGGAATCACCTCGCGGGGCGGGAGATGACAGCAAAGCGGGCCGAGCCGTTTCTCGTGGCGCTGGGCGCCCTGCGGGAGCGGCTGCGGCAGGGGGCCTTCGACTACGAACGGCGGCTGGCGGCGACCGAGATCGCCGAGCAGCTGGCGCTGAGCGCCACCCCGGTGCGCGAGGCGCTCGCGCGGCTGGCCGGGGAGGGCCTGGTCGAGGAGCGGCGGGGGCAGGGCTATTTCGTGCGCCGGCCCGGCGCCGTGGACGTGGCCGATCTCTACCGGATCAGCCAGGCCTACCTGCTGATCGCCCTGGAGCCGCGGGGGCTGCAGCCGGAGACGGGGCGGGCGGGCCCGGAGCCGGACGGGGCGGAGGCCTCCCCCGAGGCGGCCGTCGCCCGGGTCGAAGCCCTCTTCGAGGCGTGGCTGGCGGCGGCGGGCGGCTGGGACCTGCTGGACGCCCACCGGCGGCTGGCCGGCCGCCTCGGCCCGGTGCGACGGCAGGAGCCGCGGCTGATCGGCGACCTCGCGGCCGAGGCGGCGGCCCTCGCCCGCCTGGGAGCCGGCGCGGACCGCCCCGCCCTGCTGGCCGCCGTGCGCGCCTTCCACCGGCGGCGCATCCGCCTCGCCGACCGCCTGGCGGGGCTGCTGGAGCGACGGCCGCAGGCGGCGCCGTATAGAACCGATATAGGTTGAATAGGCATAGCGCAGGTTGTGAGATCGACGCGCCGCAACTTCCAGCGGTGACAAACGGCCTTTGAAGGAGGTCACCATGTCCAAGACCCTGACCCTGCCGGCCGCGCGCCTGGTCTGCTTCGGCGGCGCCCGCGCGCTCACGAACTCGCCCACGGGCCAGTTCGACCCCGAGGAGATCCCGGTCGACCTGTACGACTGAGCCTCCGGGGCCGGCGCCGGTCCTGCCGGCGCCGGCCTTGCGGCCGCAACGCCCAGGCCTCCCGTGGAACATCCCCTCTCCCCCGCCGCCCACGCGGTCGCCATCGGCGACGACGTGGTCTTCCTGCAGGTGGCGCGCGACGCCTACCTCTGCCTGCCCGGGGCCGCCGGGCGGCTTCGCCTGTCGCCGGACGGCGCGAGCGTCGCCGTCGACGATTCCGCCCTGCTGGGGCCCTTGCGGGACGCCGGCCTGCTGGCCGGACCCGAGGCCGGGGCTGGAGGCCTGAGTGGGGCCGGGGCTGGGGCC
>NZ_DAISJG010000162.1:0-2213 GCF_036821595.1 Phenylobacterium sp. | reverse complement strand
ACGACCGAGACGAGCTCGACCTTGTTGAACTGGTGCTGGCGGATCATGCCGCGGGTGTCGCGGCCGCTCGCGCCGGCCTCCGAGCGGAAACAGGGCGTCAGCGCCGTGAACCGCAGCGGAAGCTCCTCCTCGGCGACGATCTGGTCCATCACGAGGCTGGTTAGCGGGACCTCGGCCGTGGGGATCAGCCAGCGGCCGTCGGTGGTCTGGAAGAGGTCGTCGGCGAACTTCGGCAGCTTGTCGGTGCCGTAGGCGGCCGCGTCGTTGACCATCAGCGGCGGGGCGACCTCCAGGTAGCCGTGCTCCTCCGTCTGCAGGTCGAGCATGAACTGGCCGAGCGCGCGTTCCAGCCGGGCGAGCTGGCCCTTGAGGACGGTGAAGCGCGCGCCGCTCATCCGGGCGGCGGCCTCGAAGTCCAGGAGGCCCAGGGCCTCACCCAGGTCGACGTGGTCCTTCGGCGCGGTGATGGCGAAGGGCTCGCCCCAGCGGCGGACCTCGACATTCTCTTCCTCGCTCTCGCCGACCGGCACGTCGGGTGCGGGGATGTTCGGCAGCGTCGCCAGCAGGCCGCGCAGGGTCTCGGCGGTGGCGCGCTCAACCTCCGCCTGCTCCTCGAGGGTTCGCTTCAGCGTCTCCACGTGCGCCATCAGGCGGGTGGCCTCGTCCTCGTTCTTCTGGGCCTTGGCCTGGCCGATCTTCTTGGACGCCTCGTTGCGCTCGGCCTGCGCCGCCTGCAGCGCCGTCTGGGCGCCGCGCAGGGTGGCGTCGAGGGCCAGGATCTGCTCGACCAGCGCCGCGCCGGACAGCCGCTTGGAGTCCCAGGCCTTCTCGTACAGCTCGGGGGTCTCGCGAATGGCTCGGATGTCGTGCATGGCGGCCGCTGTCAGGGAGTGAGGGGTCTTCCTAGTGCGCGTCGGCGGGCGGGCCAAGCCCCAGCGCGGAGGGTCAGGTCGGCACGATCCCCGTGCCGGCCTCCTCGCGGGCGCGCCGGCCCTCGATGATCCGGACGCACCAGATCGAGACCTCGTAGAGCAGGATGATCGGCACCGCGAGCATGGTCTGGCTGATCGGATCCGGCGGCGTCACCACCGCGGCTACGACGAAGACCCCGACCACCGCGTAGCGCCAGCCAGCCCGCAGCATCTTGGAGGTGACGATGCCCGCCATCCCCAGCAGGGTCAGCACCACCGGCAGCTGGAAACAGAGGCCGAAGGCGAGCAGCAGGGTGGTGACGAGGGTGAGGTAGTCGGAGACCTTGGGCAGCAGCTCCACGGCGATGCCGCCGGTCCCCACGATCTGCTGGCTCAGCGAGAACCACAGCACGAACGGCAGGATCACGAAGTAGACCAGCGCCGCGCCCAGCAGGAACAGCGACGGGGCGGCCAGCAGGAACGGCAGGAAAGCGCGGCGTTCGCGCTTGTAGAGACCCGGCGCCACGAAGGCGTAGACCTGCCAGGCGAGCACCGGGAAGGTCAGCACGACGGCGCCGAAGCCGGCCAGCTTGAGCTTGGTGAAGAAGAACTCCAGCGGCGCGGTGAACACCAGTCGGAGGTCCTCGCCCGAGAGGTTCGGGACGTCCTTGTAGCCGACCAGCACCAGGATCAGGTCGAAGGGCCCGCCGCCGTGGCCGGCCTTTTCGGCCGCGAATAGGCGCGCCGCCATCTCGAACGGGTGCAGCAGGAACTGGTAGATCGGCGTGGCGAAGCCGAAGCAGACGATGAAGCCCACCACCACGGCGGCGACGCAGATGATCAGGCGCTTGCGCAGCTCCACAAGGTGGTCGAGCAGCGGCGCGCGGCTGGCCTCGATCTCGGACTCGTCGGGGTCGTAGTCGCTCACGAGCCGCCTTCCACGATCTTCTTCGCCCGCGGCTTGCGCGGCGCGGCGGGCGTCTTCGGCGCCGCTACGTCGGCGGCTTTGGGCGCTGTGGCCTTGGGCGCTGCGGCCTTGCGGGCGCGGGGCTTCTTCGGCGGCGCGGCCGGGATCGGGGCCACCTCGGGCTCCACCTCGGGCGTGGTGGCGTCCCACTGATGGCTCATCGGCGGGTGCAGCTGCACGCCGACGTCGGTGAGGCTCTGGTTGATGTCCTCGAACGCCTGGTTGACCTCGGTGGATGGTGCGCCCGCGAACTCGCCGCGGCGCATGGCCTCGACCTCCTTGCGCAGCTCGTCGAGCTCGGACTGGCGGGCCATCTCGTCGAAGCTGGCGCGGAA
>NZ_DAISJG010000161.1:0-2219 GCF_036821595.1 Phenylobacterium sp. | reverse complement strand
CCGCCGCAGAGCATGACGCGGTCCTCGGCCGGATCGAACGGCGGATTGCCGATGTCCGCGAAGAACTTGCCGCTCTCGATCAGATCGGTGATCCGGCCCTGGGTCCGGAAGGCCTCGCGCGTCACCGTCGGGTAGTAGGTGAGCTTGCCGCCGATCACCTCGGCGAGGATCTCGTCCTTCGGCAGCTCCTCCTCGAAGAGCTGGCGGTAGTTGAGGTCGGCGACCTCGCGCACCGTGTGGGTGACGATCACCTGCTCGAAGCGCTCGTAGACCTCCGGGTCGCGGGCGAGCGACAGCCAGGGGGCGAGCCCCGTGCCCGTCCCCAGCATGTAGAGCCGCTTGCCGGGCTTCAGGCCGTCGAGCACCAGGGTGCCGGTGGGCTTGCGCCCGATCAGCACCTGGTCGCCCACCTTGATGTTCTGCAGGCGCGAGGTCAGCGGACCGTCCGGCACCTTGATGGAGTAGAACTCCAGCTCCTCGTGCCAGGCCGGCGAGGCGATCGAATAGGCGCGCACCAGCGGCTTGCCGTCGACCATCAGGCCCACCATCACGAACTGGCCGCTGGCGAAGCGCAGGCCCGGGTCGCGGGTGGTCCGGAACGAGAACAGGCTCTCGGTCCAGTGCTGAACCCAGGTCACCGTCTCCACGTAGAAGGCGCCGGAGGCCTTCAGGGGCGGCTGGGCCACGGAAACATCGGTCATCGAACTCTCGGCTCTGTCGTACGGCGCCATCAGATGTCGCCCCCCACATTCGGCGCGGCGCCGGGCGCGCGCGCCACATGTATGCCGCACTCGGTCTTGTCCAACCCTTTCCAGCGGCCGGCGCGCACATCTTCGCCGTCTTCCACGGGCTGGGTGCACGGCCAGCAGCCGATGGAGGGAAAGCCCTGGGCGACGAGCGGGTGGGCCGGCAGGTCGTGCTCGACGACGTAGGCGTCGAGCTCGGTCCTGGTCCAGTTGGCCAGCGGATTGAACTTCAGCTTGCCTTCGGACTCCTCCACCACCCGCAGCCGCAGCCGGTCGCCGCCGTGGAAGCGCTTGCGGCCGGTAACCCAGGCGCCGAACTCGCCCAGCGCGCGGTCCAGCGGCAGGACCTTGCGGATGTGACAGCAGGCGTCGGTGTCGCGCTGCCAGAGCTTGGCGTCGGGATCGCCCGTGGCCAGGTCCTGGTAGTGGGGGCGAAGGTCGCGGACGCCGGTCAGGCCGAGCCGCGTCGCCAGGGTCTTGCGGTAGTCGAGCGTCTGGCCGAACAACATGCCGGTGTCGAGGAAGAGCACGGGGATGTCCGGCTTCACCTGGGCGGCGATGTGCAGCAGCACCGCCGACTCCGCCCCGAAGGACGAGACCAGCGCCAGCCTGTCGCCGTACTCGCGCACGGCGGCGGCGACGATCTCGCGCGGGTGGGCGTCGCGCAGCTCCGCGTCCAGCCGGTCCGCGCGGGAAAGGGCCTGAGGGCGCTGCTCGTACGCGACGCTCATGAGCCGCGCTCCACGAAGGCGGGCGCACGCCCGTCGGCGGCGCGCTGGTAGACATGGCGGAAGCGGCGGGTGGCGGCCTCCCACTCGACGGGTCCGGAGCCGTCGGCGGGTTCGAAGGCGTCGAAGCCGCAACGGAGCATGAAGCCCGCCTGTTCGCGCAGGACGTCGCCCACCGCCCTCACCTCGCCCTTGTAGCCCAGCCGCTCGCGCAGGATGCGGGCGTTGGAGTACTGCCGGCCGTCGCGGAACTTGGGGAAGGCGAGCGCCACGAGCGCCAGCCTCGGCAGGTCGTAGGCCAGCGCCTCCACCGTCTCGTCGCTCTGCAGGCGCACGCCCACCTGGCGGCCCTCGGAAAGCAGCCGATCGCCCTCCGCCTGGAAGCGGGTCAGCGACAGGATCACCTCGCCGGTGGCCAGCTCCTGGTCGTCGTCGACGTGGGTGAAGGCGTCGTTGGCCAGCACCATGCGCCCGTTCTGACTCCTAATGAGCGTCGGCATAGACGGCCTCCTTGAAGGGTGCGACGCCGGCCCGGCGGAAGGTGTCCAGGAAGCGCTCGCCGTCGCGGCGTTCGCGCATGTAGACCTCGACCATCTGCTCGACCGCTTCGGCGACCCTGTCGGCCGGGAGCGCCGGACCGAGGATCTGGCCCAGCGTCGCGTCCTCGGCGCCGGAGCCGCCCAGGGTGACCTGGTAGAACTCCTCGCCCTTCTTATCGACGCCCAGGATGCCGATGTGGCCCACG
>NZ_DAISJG010000160.1:0-2227 GCF_036821595.1 Phenylobacterium sp. | reverse complement strand
CGGTGAGGTCGACGCCGGAGACCCGCAGGTCGGCGGTGTTGACGTAGCGGTTGTCGGCGATCGCCCCATAGGCCTCCGGCGGGAAGCCGGCGGAGGCCGGGATCAGGGCCGGGCTGGCCAGCAGGGCCTCGATGCGGGCCCGGTCGGCGGCGTTGTCGGCCGGCGAGATCCGGGTGATGAAGCTGGTCAGCGCCGGGTCGGACAGGGCGTTCAGGATGTTCTCCTGCACCGGCTTGCCGATCCGGTCCTCGAACCGGACCTCGAACCCGGTGACCCCCAGCCGCAGGCCGGGGAGGGCGGCGGGGGCCCAGTCGGCGCCGGCCGTCCAGGTGGTCGCGGTCTCCGGCCGCAGGTCCGGGTTGCCGCCGTTCAGCAGCAGGGTGCGGATGCGCGCCGTCCCCAGCGGCAGCAGGCTCCCGGAATAGCTCTGGGCGTCGTGGACCTCGCGGAGCGCCGGGGCCCGGAAGGACCGGCCGTAGGTCGCCCGCAGGCTCAGGCCCTCGAGCGGCGCCCAGAGCAGGCCCGCCTTGGGATTGGCGGTGGTCCCGACGTCGCCGTAGCGCTCCACCCGCCCGGCCAGGGAGACCTCCAGCCGCTCCAGGCCGCGGCGGCGGTTGGCGGGGCCGACCAGCGGCGCCCGCAGCTCCAGGAAGGCCGCGACCACCGAGCGGGCGACGTCGGCGCTCGGCTGGGCGACGGGCGCGGGCGTGCTGACGAAGCTGGTCCCCGTGCGGACCAGGGTCTCCCGGCGCAGCTGGCCGCCGAGCGCCGCCTTCAGCGCGCCGCCGGGCAGGGCGAACAGCGTCCCGTCCGCCTGCAGGTTGGCGGACATCACCTGGCCGCGGGTGCGGCTGTCGCTGGACCCGACGGCGATCGCCGCCAGCAGCGCCGGGCTGTTGGCGCCGGGGGTCCCGCTGAACGGGTTGAAATAGCCGTCCCGGGGGGCGGAGAAGGCGGTCTCCGGCCGGTCCGCCACCGCGCCCGTGGCCTCGGCCAGCAGGGCGGTGTTGACCGTGTTGAAGCCGTGGGTGGTCGTCTCCTCCTGGGCGAAGGCCAGGTACCCCTCGGTGCGCCAGTCCCGGGGCAGGCGGGCCGTGGCCCCCAGGGTGAGGGCGAGGCTCTCCTGCCGGCCGTCGAGGCGGGCGTTGCCGATCTCCTCGGCGAAGCTGTAGGCCACGGTGTGCGAGGCCGCCCCGGTGGGGGAGACGAAGAAGGGGTTGGCGCGGGGGACGGCGATGTTGGCGATGGAGCTGGACAGCCGCACGTCGAAGTCGCGCCGGCCGTAGCGCAGGTCGGCGGTGAGCTCGACCGCCTCGCCCAGCTGCTGGTCGGCGGCCACATAGAGGGCGTGCAGGTCCTGGCGGGGCAGGATGTCCACGCCCCGGCGCTGGTTGCCGAGGTTGGCCTGGCCGGCGATCAGGTCCTGCGGCCTGAGCCCCACCCCGTCCTGCCCGGCCGGGATCGCCCAGCCGACCAGGGTCCCTGAGGGGCCGGTCGTCAGGATGTTGCCGGGGAAGGCGTTGGTCAGCCGCTGGTCGGAGCCGCCGAAGGGGCGCAGGTCGGCGTCGGCCGCGAAGGCGCGGTCGTCGCCGGAGAGCCGGCTGCGCCGCCGCAGTTCGTAGGCGAGCAGCACGCCGCCGCCGTCCCAGCGCCGGCCAAAGGCCTGGGACAGCTGCAGCTCCGTGGGCTCGCCGTCGGTCCCCACGCCCGCGGTGAGCCGGGTCTCCGCGCCGTCGTAGTCCCGGCGCATGATGATGTTGACCACCCCCCCGACGGCGTCGGCGCCGTAGAGGGCCGAGGCCCCGTCCAGCAGCACCTCCACCCGCTGGACCGCGGCGCTGGGCAGGGTGGAGAGGTCGGCGAAGTCGCCGAAGCTGCCGGCCCCGGCCAGCCGGCGGCCGTTGACCAGCACCAGGGTGGCGTCGGGGCCGAGGCCGCGCAGGTTGACGCTGGAGCCGTAGCCGATGTTGCGGCCGATACGGTCCGCCCCGGTGGTGTTGGCGCCTTCGTTGGCGACCCCGCTGAAGTTCTGCGGCAGGGCGCCGAGCGCCGCGGCCACCGTGGCGTGGCCGGAGCGGTCGAGCGCCGCCCGGTCGATCACCAGCAGGGGCGAGGCGGTGCGGCCGCCGCGGATGTGGGTGCCGGTGACCTGCAGTTCCTCGAGGGTGGCGGGGGCGGCGCCGGAGGCGGTGTCCGCGCCCGTCGCGACCGCGCCGCCGGTGGGGGC
>NZ_DAISJG010000159.1:0-2264 GCF_036821595.1 Phenylobacterium sp. | reverse complement strand
CGTGCGGCTCGAAGGCCTCCTCCCAGGCGCGCATCAGCAGCGACTGGCCGGCGGCGGCGGCGGCCTGCTTCTCCGGCAGGGTCAGCGCGCGCTTCGGCAGGTCGAGCCGGCGGCGGCCGAGCGCCACGGCCCCGGAGGAGACCACCAGCACCTGCTGCCCGCGCTCGCGCAGCCTAGCCACGTCGGCGGCGAAGGCGGCCAGCCAGCGGGCGTCCGCCCCGGCCTCGCCCACCAGCAGGGCCGAGCCGACCTTGACGACGATCCGCCGGGCCTTCTCGAGCTCGCTCATGGCCGCCAGTCCCCGGAGGGCTCGGCCGCCTCGTCCTCGTCCTCGTCGGCGACGATCTCGCCCCGGCGGCGGCGGACCAGCTTCCAGGCCTCGCGCAGCAGCTCGGTGACGTTCTCGCCGGTGAAGCCCGAGACCAGCCGCGGCGTCACGCCCGCCACGGCCGCGAGCTCGGCGGCCTTGGCCGCGCGCTCCTCCTCGGAGAGGGCGTCGATCTTGTTCAGGGCCAGGATCTCCGGCTTGTCGGCCAGCTCCTCGCCATAGGCCTCCAGCTCGTGGCGGACGATCTTCCAGGCCTGGCCGATGTCCTCCTGCGTCCCGTCCACCAGGTGGATCAGCACCGCCGTGCGCTCCACGTGGCCGAGGAACCGCGTGCCGATGCCGGCGCCCTCGTGGGCGCCCTCGATCAGGCCCGGGATGTCGGCCAGCACGAACCGCTCGCCGGCCGACAGGTCGACCACGCCGAGGTTGGGGGCGAGCGTCGTGAACGGATAGTCGGCGATCTTCGGCTTGGCGGCCGAGGCGGCGGCCAGGAAGGTCGACTTGCCGGCGTTCGGCAGGCCCACCAGGCCCACGTCGGCGATCAGCTTCAGGCGAAGCCAAATGGCCCGCTCCTCGCCCTCCTGGCCGGGATTGGCGTGCTTGGGGGCCTGGTTCACCGGGCCCTTGAAGTAGGTGTTGCCGAAGCCGCCGTTGCCGCCCTTCAGGAACAGCACCCGCTTGCCGGGCGTGTCCATGTCGTAGAGCAGGGTCTCGCGGTCCTCGTCGAGCACCTCGGTGCCAACCGGCACCTTCAGCACCACGTCGGCGCCGTTCGCCCCGTGGCGGTTGCGGCCCATGCCGTGGCCGCCGGTCTCGGCCTTGAAATGCTGCTGGTAGCGGTAGTCGATCAGGGTGTTCAGCCCCTCCACCGCCTCGATCCAGACGTCGCCGCCCTTGCCGCCGTCGCCGCCGTCCGGGCCGCCGTACTCGATGTACTTCTCGCGCCGGAAGGACACGGCGCCGCCGCCCCCGTTGCCGGAGCGGACATAGACCTTCACCTGGTCGAGGAACTTCATGACGGACGGACTTTACGACGGATGGCCCACACGAGGAGGGCGGCGATCAGGGACTTGATGACGGCGCCGGCCAGGAACGGCAGGATCCCGTCGGCGAAGGCGCGGCCGACGCCCACCAGGGTGGCGAGCCAGGCCCAGCCCATGGCCAGGATCAGGGCGTGGCCGAGCAGGAAGGCGCCGGTCAGGCGCGCGGGCTCGAAGGTGTGCTCGGCGGTGCGCGCCGCAAGCGGGGCGGCAAGCAGCATGCCCAGCAGGAAGCCGGCGCTGCCCCCCATCATCGCCTCGGGCCCGCCCGCGCCGCCGGCCAGCACCGGCAGGCCGACGACCGCGAAGAGCAGCCAGACCAGCACGATCTGGAACACCAGCCGCATGCCGCAGAGCCCGGCCAGGACGAACAGCATCAGGCTCTGCAGGGTGATGGGGATCGGGCCCACGGGAACCGACGCCTGCGAGGCCGCCGCCATCAGCCCCGCGCCGGCCAGCACCATGGGCACGCGCCACACCTGCCCGCGCGCCGCCAGGAAGCGGGCGAGCGGCGGCTGGGTCACGGCCCTGATCTCGGCGTTCGTCATCGGCAGCGGCGATAGCACAGAAAGGGGCTGAACCACGAAAGGCACGACGTGCACGAAAAGAGCAGGAACCACGGAATACACGGACCACACGGACCTGGGGCTGCTGGACAGGGCTTCAAGGCGCGCCGAGGCGCGCAACGAGACAGCCCAGGCTCCGGACCCTTTCGTGTCTTTCGTGCCTCTCGTGGTCCTCCTTCCGTGTGGTCCGTGTATTCCGTGGTTCCTTGAACCTAGGCCAGCCACACCATCATCCGCGTCGGCACGGGCTGGCCGCGGGCGCGGCTCTCCTTGAAGGCCACGTCGCCGGTGTAGAGGAAGCCCGCCTTGCACAGCACCTGGCCCGAGGCC
>NZ_DAISJG010000158.1:0-2289 GCF_036821595.1 Phenylobacterium sp. | reverse complement strand
AGGACCTCGCCGAGATGGAGCACATGATCGACGAGTACCTCGCCTTCGCCCGCGGGGAGGGCGGCGAGGCGGCCGAGACCGTGCGCCTGCGCGAGCTGCTGGACGAGGTCTGCGAAGGGGCCCGGCGCGCCGGCGCCCGGGTGAGCGTCACCACCGATCCCGAGCTGTCGGCCAGCGTGCGGCCCAATGCGCTGAAGCGCGCGCTGTCCAACCTGGTCATGAACGCCGCCGTCCACGGCGAGCGGGTGGAGGTGGCCGCCCGCCCCCGCCCCACCGGCGGAGTCGAGATCACCGTCGACGACGACGGGCCGGGCATCCCGGCCGACCAGTACGAGGACGCCTTCAAGGCCTTCGGCCGCCTCGACGAGGCGCGCAACCAGAACACCAAGGGCGTCGGGCTGGGCCTGGCCATCGCGCGCGACGTGGCCCGCGGCCACGGCGGCGACATCACCCTGGACCGTTCGCCGCTGGGCGGCCTGCGCGCCGTGGTCCGCCTGCCTGGCGCCCTGCAGCCGGGCCGAACGCCACCTGGATAACATCGTTCAGCCACGGTTCAGCCACCACGGCAGAGCTTGATGTCCAGGATACCTGGGGAGGACATCCATGCGACACCTGCTCGCCGCCGCCGCGCTCGCCTGCGCCGTATCGCCGGCGCTCGCCGCCGATCCGGTGGAGGGTGAATGGCTGACGCCCGGCGGCGCGGCGAAAGTCCATATCGCGCCCTGCCAGGGCCGTCCGGACCGGCTCTGCGGCGCCATCGTCTGGCTGAGGGACGCCCTGGACAAGGCCGGGCGACCGGTGCGCGACACGGCCAATCCGGATCCGGCGCTGCGCGGTCGCGCCCTGGTCGGCCTTCCCTTCATCCGGGACTTCCGCCGCGTCGAGACCGCCCGCTGGACCGGCGGCAAGATCTATGACCCGCAGACCGGCAAGACCTATGACTCGCGGCTGCGGCTGAACCCCGACGGAACCCTCAAGCTCGAGGGGTGTGTTCTGGTGGTCTGCCAGGGCCAGACCTGGCGGCGGCCCTGATGGCCTGGCCGGCCCACCGGCTTGCCGCGGCGGCGGTCCTGGTCCTGGGGATCTATCTGCAGGTGGTCGCCTGGGTGGACCTCTACCCCTGGAACGATGTCCGCCGCAGCGACGGGCAGGAGACGCTCGACGTGCTCGCGGCGGCCGCCACCGGCGTGCTCACCGGCGCCCTGTGGGTCAGCCGCGTCTGGGCGCCCCTGCTCTCGGCCATGGCGCTCTCCATGTGGGCCTGGCTCCAGGCGATGACCTGGTGGGCCCCCTACTTCGCCGGCGCGCCCCCGGGCTGGCAGGCGGTCTACGGCCTCTGGTTCGAGAACACCGTCCACGTGCTGCCGAGGGACGCCCGGCACCTGCCGCCCGACGCCAACCACCTGACCCTGCACCTGCTGATCGTCGCGGCGCTGGCCGCCTCGCTGCTGGCTGCCTGGCGCGGGCTGTCGCCCGGCCAGGACGCCCGCTAGGCGCCCAGCTCCTTCGAGCGCTTCACCGCCAGCGCCACCGCCTCGCGCAGCAGCGTCGGCAGGCCGTCGGCGCCCAGCAGCACGTTCAGCGCCGCCTCCGTGGTGCCGCCGGGCGAGGTCACCTGCCGGCGGAGCTCCGCCGGCTCCTCGCCGCTCTGGGCCAGCAGGGCCGCGGCCCCGGTGAGCGTCGAGCGCGCCAGCCGCTGGGCCTCCTTCGGCGGCAGGCCGGCCGCCTGCCCTGCGCCCTCCAGCGCCTCGATGAAGGCGTAGAGATAGGCCGGGGCGGATCCGGAGACCGCGGTCGCCGCGTGCATCAGGGCCTCGTCCGCCAGGTCCACCACGGTCCCCAGGGGCTCGAACAGGGCGTGCGCCCGGGCGAGCGCCGCGGGGTCGTCGGCGAACAGGCTGGCCGTCCCCTGGCCGATGGCCGCCGCGGTCGTGGGCATGACGCGCGCCACGCAGCGGCCGCCGAACTCCTTGGCCAGATCCTGCGACTTCACGCCCGCCGCCACCGAGACGATCACCGCGTCGGCGGCCAGCCAGGGCGCGGTCTCGGCCGCCGCCTCGCGCCAGAGCTGCGGCTTCACGCAAAGGAGCACGGTCCTGGCGCGGGCCAGCTCGGCGTCGGGGGGATTGAGCTGCGCGCCATCGAGCGCCACGGCCAGGGCCGGCGGGCTCGGGGCCGGATCGCGGATCAGCAGTTCGGAAGGAGCGAAGGCCTGCGCCCGGCGCCAGCCCTCCAGCACCGCGCCGCCCATGCGCCCGGCGCCCAGCATCAGGATGGGAGTGATCATCG
>NZ_DAISJG010000157.1:0-2414 GCF_036821595.1 Phenylobacterium sp. | reverse complement strand
CCGGTTGACGGCGGTGAGCACGTCGAGGCGGCCCACTCCCTCCAGCCGGTCGCGTAGGTCGGTCAGCATGAATTCCACGAGCGCCTCGGCTTCGGCGCGCTGGCGCAGGGCCTCGGCCCGGGCGTCCAGTGCGAAGATCGTCAGGAGACCCATGGCTAGCACCGCCGCGAACGCCGCCCCCGTGACGGCCATCACGCGTCGCAGCTGGCGCTGGGCGTCGCGCTGGACGAGCTCGTCGAGCCCCACCCCGGCCACGCCGGCCACCAGCTTCAGCAGCGCCAGCCGGGGCCCGTCGCGGCCGCGCCGGAAGTCCGCCGCCAGCGGCTCGGCGCCTTCCCGGAGCGGCGCCGGGAAGGCCTCGGCCGGCTCGCCCGCCACCAGGGCCGCCAGGACCGGACGCCGGTCGCCGTGCAGCTCGCGGAACAGCGCCACCTCGCGCGCCACCCAGGGCGAACCCGCCGCATGCGGCGAGCAGACCACGATCAGCGCCTGCGACTGGGCGAGCGCCGCGCGCACCTCGGCCGTCAGGTCGTGCGCGGCGGTCAGCTCCTCGCGGTCGCGGAACACGGGCGCCAGGCGCGCCGGCACGGTCCCGCGCGGCGTCGTCCGGCCGACCAGCCGGCGCGGCAGGCGGTAGGTCTCGAGCCTGCGGTGCAGCCGCCGGCCGAGGCCGGCGTCCCTGTGGCTGTAGCTGATGAAGGCGCGGTAGCGTGCGCCCGACGCCTCGCCCTCGCCCCCCATCCGTTCCCCCGACCCGTGGTCGGCGAACACCGTGCCAGAGGCCGCGGAGACTCACAACGCGGTCGTGTGCACGGACGATTCCTCCCGCCCCGCGGGCGTGATGGCCGTCACGCGTGCAGGCGGCCCGGCGGGCGTACCCCGAAGCCATCCCGGCATGGGACCGGGCCAATGCATCAGGGGGCTGTAATGGCCGAGGTAGTCTTCGAGCGCGAACACAATGACGGACTTCGCTTCAGCGAGGTCTTCATCGGGCGGAAGATCCCGTTCGACGGGGATCAGGCGACGCTGCTGCTGGAGGAGGGCGTCGAGTACGTTCTGTCGTGGAGCGCCCTCGGCCCACCCGGTTCGGGACTGGTCGTGACGACCGCCAAGGACGGCGACGAGGCCAAGATCCGCATCAAGCGGAAGGTCGACGCCGACGGCGACGAGGTGGCCGATGGCCGCCGCGACGGCGTCTCCATCTTCACGCTCTGAGGGAGGCGACCATGCGCAGCATCGCGATCCCTCTCCTGCTCGGCCTCGCCATGGCGGGACCGGCCCTCGCCGCTCCGGCCACCGAAGCGCAGAGGGCCGTGGCCGCGCGGGCCGCCTCGCCCAGCGGCGACTTCCGCGGGGGCGTGGGCGGCCAGGGCTTCGTCCTCAGCGCCGGCTCGGAAGGCAGCACGGCCGCCTTCGCGCTGGAGCGGTCCTGGGACGATGACGGCCTGAACTCCGGCTTCACCACCGTCGGCGTCAAGGTCTCCGCGCCGCTCGACGAGGACACGGAGGAAGGCGCCTTCCTGCTGGCCGACGGGCTGGCGGGCAGCACCGCCGTGGAGGTGTCCTGGAAACGCTTCTTCGCCGCGGCAAGCCCGCCGAACATGGCGGTGCAGCACCAGGTCGTCAGCGCCGGCCGACAGGCCTGCGTCAAGACCAGTGCGAGCGATGAAGCGCGGGCCGCCTGCGCGGAGATGGACCGCGACGCGCTCATCGCCGCCAAACACATCACGCGCGACGACTGGAACAGGGCGACGAACGCGGCATTCCTCGCCAAGACGTTCTGGGTCGCCGGCGCCAGCGCGTCGGTCGGTCACGACCGCTTCGATTACCGCGACCCCAGCGACTTTTCCGAGCTGGACGGAGCCCGCACGCCCTGGGGCCTGTCGGTCAGCGGCGGCGCCCTGCCCGGGGGCAAGGAACTCTATGCCGGCGGCGGCTACGAATATCGCCGCCAGTGGGTCGACGCGAAGAAGCTGACGCTGTGCCGGACGGCGGCTGGCGGCCTCCAGGACTGCGTCACGGCGCCGGTCGGCCGTCCGGTCCGCAAAGACACCTCGGCGCTCTTCGCCGTGGTCCGGCGCATCGACCGCGACAGCCGCCTGGGTGTGCCCTACGGCCTCGAACTCAAGGCGGCTTACGACTTCGAGAACGAGATTTCCGCCGCCACCGCGTCCCTCTACCTGGTGGGCGACGGCGACGGGAACCTCCGCGGCGGCCTGCGCGCCGGCTGGCAGGGCGACGACGACGATCCCGCGACCGACGACGACAACTTCACCATCGGCGTCTTCATCGGCGCCGCCTTCTCGGTCTTCTGACCGCGCCCGGCGCCTAGTTCTTCAGGCTGGGGTTCTCGGTCGACGGCGCGCCGACCACGCCCGGCGAGGCGCCGGCGGTGCCGACCGGCGGGGTCGGGG
>NZ_DAISJG010000156.1:0-2432 GCF_036821595.1 Phenylobacterium sp. | reverse complement strand
GAGCCCGGGTGCAGGCTCTCCATGCGGGCGAGCACGCAGGGGTAGTCCTTGTAGTGGGGCGTCAGGTGGAAGGTGCCGGGCTCGGCCTCCATCAGCATCTCCCGCTCGTCGAAGGAAACGTCCATCAGGACCAGGCTGGCGTCGTCGCGGCGCAGGCGGGTGAAGAACTTGCCGGCCACCTTGTAGGCGGGATAGCCGTAGCTCATCCCCTTCTCGGCGCCGGGGAAGGCCATGACGATGGCTTCCATCTCCTCGTGGGTCATCGGGCGGGACCTTTCCGGACTGGGCGTCAATTCTGCGCCCGGTGGCGGGGGCGTCAATGCGTACGCCGGGGCAGGTCACGCAAGTGTGGGGGGCGCGTTGCGCTCGGCCGCGAAGAGAAGGGCGCCCCTTCCTCCTCGATGGAGGAAGGGGAGGGATGGTGGTGGTCGCGCTGCGATGGGGCGGTTCGCGCTGTTGGGCGTCGGCGCCGGCTCGGGCCAGCTGCCTCGCCTCAGCGCCCGCACCACCACCCAACCCTCCTCCATCGAGGAGGAGGGCCAGGGCGACACCGGCTCCGCCCCGCTACGCCTTCCGCGAGGCGATCCAGCGGTCGACGCGGGTGTCGAGGACGCCGAGGGGAAGGGCGCCGGCGCTGAGCACCATGTCGTGGAAGGCGCGCTGGTCGTAGCGGGGGCCGAGCGCCCGGCGGGCCTTGTCGCGGGCCGCGAGGATGCGGACCATGCCGACCTTGTAGGAGGTCGCCTGGCCGGGGTTCACCAGGTAGCGGCGGACCTCGGAGCGCATCTTGGCCTCCGGCTGGGGGGAATTGGCGGCGTAGAACTCCAGCGCCTTGGCCTCGCTCCAGCCCTTGGCGTGCAGACCGGTGTCGAGCACCAGCCGGATGGCGCGCCAGATCTCCCGGCCCAGGCGGCCGAAGTCGCTGTAGGGGTCCCGGTAGAAGCCCATCTCCTTGGCCAGCTGCTCCACATAGAGGCCCCAGCCCTCGATGTAGGCGCCGTAGCCGTACTGGGTGCGGAAGGCCGGGATGCCGGTGAGCTCCTGGGCGATCGAGATCTGCATGTGATGCCCGGGCCAGCCCTCGTGGTAGCTGGTGCCCTCGATCTCGTAGATCGGCGTGGCGCGGGTGTCGGCCAGGTGGACGTAGTAGGTCCCCGGCCGCGAGCCGTCGGGGGCGCCGGAGTTGTAGTGGGCCGCGCCGCCCGGCTCCTCGCGGAAGCTCTCCACGCGCTTGACGACAAGGTCGGACTTCGGGAGCCGGCCGAACTCCTCGGGCAGGCGGGCCTTCATCCGGGCGAGGAAGCCCTCCGCCGCGGCCAAGTACTGCGCGCGGCCGGCGTCGGTGTTGGCGACGTAGAAGCGGTCGTCGGTGCGCAGGTGGGCGAAGAACGCCTCCAGCGAGCCCGTGAAGCCGATCTTGGCCTTCAGCGTCTCCATCTCGCCGCGGATGCGGGCGACCTCGGAAAGCCCCAGTTCGTGGATCTGGTCGGCGGTCAGGTCGGTGGTGGTCTGCAGGCGCAGCATGGCGTCGTAGTAGGCGCGGCCGTCGGGCAGGGCGCCGGCCCCGGTGGGGTCGGCCGGGGTCTTCTCGCGCTCCGCCGTGATCCAGGCGGCGAGCCGCGCATAGGCCGGCTGCAGGGTCCCGGTCATGGCCTGGGCGGTGCGGGCCAGCAGGCGCTCGGCCTGGGCGGGGTCGACCTTGCCGGCCTCGCGCAGCGCCGTGACCTTGGCGCGGGCGTCGGCGAACAGCGGCGAGTCGCCGCCGTCGGCGGTGAACGGGGCGCCCCTGGTGACGCGGGCGATGTCCTGCAGCGCCTGGTCGTGGGCGAAGCGGGGCATGCGCACGCCCATCGCCGAGGCCGCGCGGGCGCGGACCATGAGCTGGTCGATGGCCGGCCCGATCGCCGCGACGCGCGCGACATAGGCCTCCATGTCGGCGGGCGTGTCGACCTGGTGGGAGTTGATCAGGAAGTTCGGCAGGCGGGTGTGCGCCCCGCTGCGGTCGAAGATGTAGTTGTGCCGCCGCCAGCGGGCCTCGTCCTCGGCGCGGTCGAGCTCGAGGGCCCACATCTCGAAGGAGGTGCGGGCGTCCTCGCCGAGCCTGGCGGGGTCGAACCGGGCCTTCATGTCGGCGACGCTCTTCCGCCGCCAGGCCAGCCGCGCGTCGGCCGCCGCCTCGCTGCGGTCGGTCAGCCGGCCGTACTGTTCCTTGCGCCCGAGGCTGGTCAGCCACTCGGGGTCCATCTGCAGCTCCTTCTCGAACTCGGCGTCGAGGAAGGCGGTGAGCTGGCGGTCGAGGGCCGAGGCGGGCTGGGCGAGGGCGGATGCCGGCAGGGCCGCGGCGCCGGCGAGGGCGAGGCCGAACTCACGTCGTGAAAGCCGCATGGGGTTGGGGTCTCCGGGACTTGGGTGTTTCCGGAGGGGTAGCGGGT
>NZ_DAISJG010000155.1:0-2500 GCF_036821595.1 Phenylobacterium sp. | reverse complement strand
GGCCGGCGAGCGGCTCGCCCTGCCATTCGGGGAAGCTGAGCCGCCGGGCCTCGGCCCGGGCCCGCTGCGGCCGGCGCTCGAACAGCGGCCAGGCCTCGGCGAAGCGGGCTTCCGAGAGGCGCACGCGGGCAAGGTCGAAGGCGGTCTCGTCGTCGGCGGGGGTGAGCCTGAGCACCGCCTCGTAGGCGTGGGCGGCGCCGGCCAAGTCGCCCGCGTGGTGCAGCAGGTTGCCGAGGTTGCGCCAGACGCCGGCGGTGTCGGGCGCGAGCGCCGCGGCGCGTTCCAGCAGGGCGCGGGCCTCGGCGGTCTCGCCCCGGCGGCGCAGGAGGGAGGCCAGGTTGGCCATGGCCTCGGGGACCTCGCCCGCGGCCAGGACGGCGCGATAGGCCCGTTCCGCGGCGGCCAGATCGCCCGCGCGGTGCAGGGCCACGGCCTCCCCGAGCGTCATCAGTCCCGGTCCGCCAGCCAGTCGGCCGAGCGCATCTCCTGCAGGCGCGAGGCCGTGCGCTCGAACTCGAAGGCCCCGTCGCCGGCCGGGTAGAGCTGGATGGGCTCGGCCTCGGCGAGCACGATCAGCCGGGTCTTCGCCTCGTAGAGGGCGTCAATCAGGATGACGAAGCGCCGGGCCTCCTCCCGCCGGTTGGGGGTGAGCTTCGGCACGTCCTCGAGGAAGACGGTGTGGAAGCGGTCGGCCAGGGCGACGTAGTCGTTGGGGCCCAGGGCCACGGAGCAGAGGCTGGAGAAGCCGGCCCGCAGCAGGCCGCCGGCGGCGCGCGGCAGGGTCACGTGGCGGCCGAGCACCTCGAGGGTGGCGCCGGTCTCCTCCTCGCCGTCCAGCATCTCCGTCCAGAGCCGTTCGAAGGACCGCTGGTTGTCCGGGTCGTTGGGCGAGAACCAGGTGCCGGCGGCGCGCAGGCGGTCGAGGCGGTAGTCGTGGTGGCCGGCCACCTGCACCACGTCCAGCCGGCCCTTCAGCATGTCGATGAACGGCAGGAAGAGCTGGCGGTTGATGCCGTCCTTGTAGAGCTCGTCCGGGTGGCGGTTGGAGGTGGCGACCAGGGTGACGCCGCGGGCGGTGAGGGCCTCGAAGAGCCGGCCCAGGATCATGGCGTCGGCGATGTCGGTGACCTGGAACTCGTCGAAGCAGAGCAGGCGGGCCTCCTCCGCCACGGCCTCGGCCACGGGCGAGATCGGGTCGTCGCCCTTGGCCGCGCGGCCGAAGCGGGCGCGCCTCGCCACCGGGTCGCCCTTGCGGAAGGCGTCGATCAGCCGGTGCACCTCGCCCATGAAGACGTGGAAGTGGGTGCGCCGCTTGCGGGCCACGGGCGCGGTCTCGAAGAACAGGTCCATGAGCATGGACTTGCCGCGGCCCACCGGCCCGTAGAGGTAGACGCCGCGCTGGGCCTCCGGCTTGCGGAACAGGGCCTTCAGCCGGCCGCCGTCGACCTCGGCGGCGGCGAGGTCGCGCTCCAGGCGGGACAGGGCCTCCAGCCCCCGGGCCTGGGCGGCGTCGGGCCGGATCTCGCCGGCGTCAAGGCGGGCCTGGTAGGCGTCGGCGAGGGTTTCGGCCATCGCTCCCCGCCTAGCGGGCGCCGCGTCCGGGCGCAAGGAACGGGGCGTGCGCGGGCGGGTTGATGACAGGCAGACGAAGGAGACCTTCCATGGCCGAAGACCCCCGCACCTACCAGCCCAGCACCCCCGAAACGAACCGCGCCCGGATGCAGGGCGGCGGCGTCGGACAGCAGGACATGGACCAGCAGCGCGACCCCGACCGGTCGACCCACGCGACCTCGCCGGACCGGACGGAGGGCTGGGACAACGACCCGGCCGGGAGCGGCGACGACCGCGGCCAGGGCTCCAGCGACATGGGGGCCGGCGCGGTGAGCCGGGGCGGCGCCAACGCCAGCGGCGCGGCCCGCGAGGACCGCAGCTTCGACGGCGGCGAGGCGGGCGGCCGCGACGCGGCCGGGATCGGCCAGTCCGGCGACCTGGGCGAAGGCACGCCGCCCAACGTCGACATCCACAAGCTCGGCCAGGAAGACAATCCCGAGCAGGACTGGGGCGAGCCGGCCGGCGAGGGCGTCATGCACTCCCAGACCAACACCCGCCGCGGCGAGAAGACCGAGGCCGAGCGCGGCCAGGGCGCCAAGACCCGGGCCTTCAACAAGGACCAGGTGAGCCGGCGGACCTAGGCGTCGGGAAATCCATCCTTCTCCCCTTGCGGGAGAAGGTGGCCCGCGAAGCGGGTCGGATGAGGGGCCGCACCGGACGTGGTGCGGCCCCTCTTCGACTCCCGGAGAGCCCGGCGAGACCCCTCATCGTCGGCCTGCGGCTGACACCTTCTCCCGCAAGGGGAGAAGGACGCGGGTGCGCCCTACCGCATGGTCGGGATGACGAAGGCTGAATCCTCGACCGCGCCTTCGGGCCAGCGGGCGGTGATGGTCTTCACCTTGGTGTAGAAGCGCACCCCTTCCATGCCGTGCTGGTTGACGTCGCCGAA
>NZ_DAISJG010000154.1:0-2599 GCF_036821595.1 Phenylobacterium sp. | reverse complement strand
CCCTGGGACGCCTGATCGTCATCTCCAACCGCGTCAGCCCGCCGGGCGACGAGCACGGCGCCAGCGTCGGCGGCCTCGCCATGGCCCTGTCGGCGGCGCTGCGAGAGCACAACGGCGTCTGGTTCGGCTGGAGCGGACGCACCACCGAGACCTTCACCGGCCACCTGTCGTTCCAGCGCGGGGGCGGCGTCACCGTCGCCACCGTCGATCTCGAGGAGCAGGACCGGCAGGAGTACTACAACGGCTACGCCAACCGGACGCTCTGGCCGCTGCTGCACTACCGGATCGACCTGTCGGCCTACGAGCGCTCGTTCGACGAGGGCTATTCGCGGGTCAACGCCCGCTTCGCCGACACCGTCCTGCCGCTCCTGGAGCCGGACGACTTCATCTGGGTCCACGACTACCACCTGATCCCGCTGGGCCGGGAGCTGCGGCGCCGCGGCGTCGGCGCCCGGATCGGCTTCTTCCTGCACATCCCCTGGCCGCCCCGGCGGCTGTTCACCACCCTGCCGAACCACGCCGAGCTGGTGCAGGCCCTGTTCGACTACGACCTCGTGGGCTTCCAGACCCAGGACGCGCTCTCCGCCTTCCAGGAGTACGTGACCTTCGAGGCGGGCGGCACGATCGGTCCGGACGGCGAGGTCACCGCCTTCGGCCGCACCATCCGGCTGGGCGCCTTCCCGATCGGGCTCGACACCGAGGCCTTCGTGGCCGCCGCGGAAGGCGAGGCGGCGCACGCCTGGCGCCAGCGCATGGAGACCAGCCTCGCGGGCCGCCGCATGATCGTCGGCGTCGACCGGCTCGACTACTCCAAGGGGCTCGAGGAGCGGTTCCTGGCCTACGAGGAGTTCCTCACCCGCACGCCCGAGGCCCACGAGCAGGTCTTCCTCCTGCAGATCGCCACGCCCAGCCGCGACGAGGTGCCGGCCTATCAGGAGATCCGCGCTCGCCTCGACGGGGTGTCCGGCCGCATCAACGGGGCCTTCGCCACCGCTGACTGGGTGCCGATCCGCTATGTCAACCGCAGCTACCGCCGCGACGAGCTGGCCGGCATCTACCGCGCCGCCGCCATCGGCCTCGTCACCCCGCTGCGCGACGGCATGAACCTGGTGGCCAAGGAATACGTCGCGGCCCAGGATCCCGCCGATCCCGGCGTGCTGATCCTGTCGCAGTTCGCCGGCGCCGCCGAACAGATGACCGAGGCCCTGATCGTCAATCCGTTCAGCCGCGAGGACATGTCCGACGCCATCCGCCGGGGGCTGGCCATGGAGAAGGCCGAGCGCCTGCGCCGCTGGGAAACCCTCATGGACGGGGTCAAGCGCTTCGACGTCACCGCCTGGCGCGACGCCTTCGTGGGCGCCCTCCTGGCCGCCCCGCTGCGGGAGGCCTAGGGGCCTCCTACGGCTTGCCCGTGAACACCCGGAAGCCCTTGATCTCGGCCATGGCCAGCATCTCGGTGTCGCCGCTGGTGTCGCCGTAGGCGGCCTTCAGCCTCACGTCGTGGCCGAACACCTCCCTCAGCCGCACCACCTTCTCCGGCCCCCGGCAGTTCGGCCCGGAGAAGGCGCCCAGCACCCGGTTCTCCGGATCGTAGGAGAGCTGGGTGCCGAGGATCGCGTCGGCCCCCAGGCCGCGGGCGAAGGGCGCCACCACGATGTCGGGCGAGGCGGTGACGATCACCAGCCGCACCCGCTGGTCGCGCCAGCGCTTCCACGCCGCCACCGCGTCGGGCCGCAGCAGCTTGCGGGCGTGGCTCTCGGCGAAGGCGCGGGCGTCGGCCTCCAGCCGGTCGTGGGGGACGCCCTTCAGGAACACCCCCACCGCCGCCGCCTTGATCCGGCCACGGTCGCGATGGAACAGGTAGGCCGCCGCGGCTGGCACGAGTCGTGCGAGGCCCAGCGCATAGCGCACCGGACCGGCGCGCCATTTCAGGAAGGCCGTGAAGCTGTCCTTGACCGTCAGCGTCCCGTCGAAGTCGAAGGCCACCACCGGAACGTCGGCCTCCGGCGTATCGCCGTGGGACGGGGCCGCTGCGAACTCTTGTGCCATTTCGGCCCGTTTCCCATTTAGGTCCATCAGGCGCCGCGCTCCGCGGCGCCGCGCCGCCAATTGTCGCTCCGGCGAGCGAAGGCTTGTGATCCTTAGCCGGATCGAGGAATGTCAAGACTTAGACAACCCGCGGCGCGTAATCTGCATTGTAGGGGCGCAGGCGTCCTGCGGGGCGGCGCGGCCGGCGTCGGCGGCGTTGCCTGATAGAGTGAGAACAAGATCATGACCAAGGCCGCGAGCGGAGATTCGAAGAGCACGCTCTACTGCTCTTTCTGCGGCAAGAGCCAGCACGAGGTCCGCAAGCTTATCGCCGGCCCGACCGTGTTCATCTGCGATGAATGCGTCGAACTGTGCATGGATATCATCCGCGAAGAGCACAAGATCTCCTTCGTGAAGTCGAAGGACGGCGTCCCGACGCCGAAGGAAATCCGTGAGGTGCTCGACGATTACGTGATCGGCCAGGACCACGCCAAGAAGGTCCTCTCGGTCGCGGTGCACAACCACTACAAGCGCCTGAACCACGCGACGAAGAACAACGACGTCGAGCTGG
>NZ_DAISJG010000153.1:0-2618 GCF_036821595.1 Phenylobacterium sp. | reverse complement strand
GAGGGGCGAGATGGGCGAGACGATCAAGATCGCAGGGGCCGACGGCTTCGAGTTCACCGCCTACCACGAGCCCAGCTTCACGCCGCGCAAGGGCGGGGTGGTCGTCATCCAGGAGATCTTCGGCATCGATCGGCACGTCCGGGCCGACGTCGAGCGCTGGGCCAAGATGGGCTACGAGGCCGTTGCCCCGGCCCTGTTCGACCGCCGCCAGCGCGACTTCCACGCCCAGCACGACGACGCCGGCATCCAGGCGGGCATCGCGCACGCCCGCGCCACCCCGCTCGACCAGGCGCTCGGAGACATCGCCGCGGCCCGCGACTTCCTGAAGACCCGCGGCGAGAAGGTCTGCGTCGTCGGCTACTGCTACGGCGGCTCGCTGGCCTGGCTCTCCGCCTGCCGCCTGGAGGGCATCGCCGCCGCCTCCAGCTATTACGGCAGCCTGGTGAAGCAGTTCGCAGCCGAGACGCCGAAGGCGCCGGTGATCGTCCACCTGGGGCGCACCGACCCCGGCATCCACGCCGACGAGGTGGCCGCGGCCGTGGCCCAGCACCACGCGGACGTGCCGGTCTACATCTACGAAGGCGCCGGCCACGGCTTCAACAACCAGAGCCCCGAGCGCTACAACGCCGAGGCCGCCGACCTCGCCCGCCACCGCACCCTCGAACTCTTCGACCGGGCTTAGCGGCCGCCGGGGTCAGCCGGGCGCGTTCGCGGCCACCCGTCGGGGCGCCTCGATCGACCGGCTGAGTTCCCGCTTCAGCCAGGGTCGGAACATCTGCAGCCCGCTCTCCGAGAGATGCGCCTGGTCGATGACCATCGGCCGTCCCGCCGGCGTGAACAGTCGGCAGCGCTCGGTCCCCGGATCGCAGAAAAAGTCGAAGGCCCTGATGGTCGTCGCGCCGCGCCGTTCGCTGATCTGCTGCAGGGCGGCGTTGGCCGTCAGGGTGCGCTGGTGCCGGTTCAGGTACAGGAAGCGCTGCAGGTCCTCCGAATTGGGATCGAGCCCGAACCTGTCGAGGCTCATGGTCACGGAGAGCATGTCCAGGAAACCATGCGTCTCGTAGACGACGACCCGCTTCCCGCGCATTGCCGGATAGTCGAAGACCTTTCCGAGAGCGTCCGCATTGGTCAGCCAGGCGTTGGCGAACACCACGGCGTCGGCGTCGCGGAGCAGGGCCGACCGCAGGAAGCCGTCCAGCTCCGCGCGGCAGGTGGGAGCTTCCTTCCCCGTCCCGCTGCGCCCGTCCGTGCGGATGCACTCGTCGTCCAGCGGCAGGCGCCTGACGTCCAGTCCGGTCGCCTCGCCGGTGGTGGCGGCGACGAAGAGGTCCTCCGAGAGGGAGTCCCCGACGATCAGCACCTTCACGTCGTCCGTCGCCTCGAACGGCCGGCGGTCGTGCAGCAGGCGCGCCCTCCACAGCTCGATCCGGGTCGCGCGCTCGTTCTCGAGGTTGAGCAGGGCGCTTTGGAGCTGCGGGTCCATCATGGCCAGCTTCTGGTCCCGCAGGCCGTCGGTGCGGTGGACCATCAGCCCGGCGAGGAAAAGGGCGGCGAGCGAGCCGGCGAGGGCATAATGCAGCGGCGCGACCCGGCGAGCCGGGCGCTTGCGGCAGGGGGACTCGATGAAGCGGTAGGTCAGACTCGCCAGCGCGAAGGTGACGGCGATCGCCGCCAGTATCTGGAGAGGCTCGAGCGGACGGGGCGAGGCGATCCGGAGCAGCGCCAAGACCGGCTGGTGGAAGAGGTAGAGCGAGTAGCTGATAAGCCCGATCAGGACCATCGCGCGGGCGGCCAGGAGCTTCTGCGTCACGCCTTCCCGGCAGAATAGGATGAGAACGACCGTGCAGAGCACCGGCAGGCCGAACATCAGCGCCGGCGCCGACCGGTCGTCAACCAGGACGACACAGGCGAGCAGCGCCGCGAGCGCGACGCCGGAGACCACGTCGTCGCGCAGTCCCGAGGGCCGGATGCGGTTCTGCACGAGCGCCGCGACGGCCCCCACCGCAATCTCCCAAGCGCGGAACGGCAACAGGTAGAAGGCCGCCGCGATGTGGCCGGACTGATGCATGAACAGCATCGCCGCGAAACTCGCGACCGCCAGGCCGGCGAACAGCCCCAGCAGAACCGTCCGCCTCCGAGCGACTAGGGCGATCAGCGGCGTGAGCAGGTAGAACTGCTCTTCGACGCCCAGGCTCCAGAGATGGAGAAGCGGCACGAGCTCCGACGACTGGCTCCAGTAGTCGAGCTTCAGCCAGAAGAAGATGTTCGCCGAGAAGGCCAGCGCGGCCACGATGCTCTGGCCCAGTTCCTTGAGCTGGCCCGGCGTCATCAGGATCGCCCCGACTACGGCCGTGAGCGCCACGACCGTCAGCAGCGCCGGCAGGATTCGCCTCAGCCTCCGGTCATAGAAGTTCCAGAGTGAAAAGGCGCCGGCGTCGGATTCCGCGAGAACTATGCTCGTGATCAGGTAGCCGCTGATGACGAAGAAGACGTCGACACCGATGAACCCGCCGGTGAAGGGCGGTACGCCGGCGTGGAACAGGATCACGGGCAGGACGGCGACGGCGCGCAGCCCGTCGACCTCCGGCCTGTACCTTATCCCGGTCACGCCCCCGCCC
>NZ_DAISJG010000152.1:0-2674 GCF_036821595.1 Phenylobacterium sp. | reverse complement strand
TCGGCCAGCATGACGATGTCCTCGCCCACCGCCTGGTCCTCGGCCCAGGCGCGCATGACGAAGGCGTCGTTCACCGAGACGCAGGCGATGGTGTCCACGCCCTTGCCCTTGATGTCGCCGGCCAGCTGCTTGAAGCCCGGCAGGTGCTTGGCCGAGCAGGTGGGGGTGAAGGCGCCCGGCACCGCGAACAGCGCCACCTTCTTGCCCGCGAACACGTCCTTCGAGGACACCGGCCGGGGCCCTTCCGCCGTGGCCTGGGTGAGGGTGGCGTCCGGCAGCCTGTCGCCGACTTTGATGGTCATGGGGGCGTCCTCCTGAAACTAGAGCTGGCAGATAGCGACAACTCCGCGCGCTTCAACCAAGCATGTGCGAACGGACCTTGAAAGCGCCGCGATCCGGTTCGAATGTCGGAGCCGATGGATGAAGGGTTCTTCGCAGGCCAGCTCCTGATCGCCATGCCGGGCATCTCCGATCCCCGCTTCGAGCGGGCCCTGATCCTGGTCTGCGCGCACGACGACCGCCACGCCATGGGCCTGGCCGTCAACCGCCCCGTGGAGGGCCTGACCGTGCCCGACCTGCTGGCCCGGCTGGACATCGCCTCCGAGATCAAGGCCCCGCCGGACCTCGTGCTGATGGGCGGCCCCGTGGAGCGCGAGCGCGGCTTCGTGCTGCACACCGACGACTACGCCTCCGAGCACAGCCTGGAGGTCGCCGAGGGCCTGGCGCTCACGCCCACCCGCGACGCCCTCGAGGCCATGGCCCAGGCCAGCGGCCCCCCGCGCCGCTCCCTGCTGGCGCTCGGCTACGCCGGCTGGGGCGCGGGCCAGCTGGAGAACGAGCTCAAGGAGAACGTCTGGCTCAGCTGCGATCCGGACGAGTCCCTGATCTTCGGCGGCGACCACGACCAGAAATGGGCCCGGGCGCTCGCCAAGCTCGGCGTCGACCCCGAACGCCTCAGCTTCGTGGCCGGCCGGGCCTAGCCGCGCGTGCCGCGGGCCATCACCGGCGCCGCGCCGTCCACATAGCTTTCGTTGAGGTAGACCTCGGCCTCCTGCGGCGAGAGCGCCGGGGCGTAGCCGAAGCCCTGGCCGTAGTCGCAGCCCAGGCTCTGGAGCTGCCGGGCCATGCCGGCGTTCTCGACGCCCTCGGCCACCACCTCCAGCGCCAGGTCGCCGCCCAGCTTGACCACCGAGGAGACGATCTTCGCCGAGCCGTCGTTGGTCGCCATGGTGCGCACGAAATAGCGGTCGATCTTCAGGGTGTCGAAAGGCAGCCGCGTGAGGTAGCTCAGCGACGAGAAGCCGGTGCCGAAGTCGTCCAGCACGAGCGCCGCCCCGGCCTTGCGCAGGTCGCGCAGCACGACGGCCGCCTTCTCCGGATTGCGCATGACGTCGCTCTCGGTGACCTCGAGCTTGAGCGCCCCCGGCGGCAGGCCGGTCTCCTCGCGGATCGCCGCCACGTCGGCCACCAGGCCCTTGCGGTCTATCTCGCCGGTGGAGAGGTTCACCGCCACGGTCAGCTCGCCCGCGGCGGCGTGCTTCAGCCGCCAGTCCGCCAGCTGCCGGGCCGCCTGGCGCATCATCAGCGCGCCGAGGTCGCCCATCAGCCCCATCTCGTCGAGCAGCGTCAGGAACTGCTCGGGCATCAGCAGCCCGCGCCGCGGGTGCCGCCAGCGCACCAGGGCCTCGAAGCCCGACAGCGCGCCCGTCGAGAGCCGCACGATGGGCTGGTAGAAGGGGGTCAGCTCGCCCCGGCCCATGGCGCCTTTCAGGTCGCTCTCCAGCGCCAGGCGCGAGAGGCCGTCGCTCTCCAGCGAACGGCCATAGGCCGCCGCCCCGCCGCGGCCGTGGCTCTTGGCCGCCTCCACGGCGAGCTCGGCCCGGCGCAGCAGCTCGGCCGCCTCGGGGGCGTCCTCGCCGCCTTGCGCCTCCACCGCCCCGATGGACAGCGTCGGGTGGATGTCGAAGCCCGCGACCCGCAGCGGCTGCTCCAGCGCCCGTCGGAGCGCCGCCGCGCCGGGCGAGGTCTCCACCGGAGCGAGGGCGGCGAATTCGTCCTCGCCGATCCGGGCCAGGAGGGTTCCGGCCGGGAAGGCCGCCGCCAGCCGCGAGCCGAGCGCCGCCAGCACCAGGTCGGCGCGCTCGTGGCCGAGGGCCTCGTTCAGCCGCCGCAGGCGGTCGAGGTCGGCCACCACAAGCTCATGGGCGCCCGGTTGCTGCAGCCGCTCGCGGGCGCGCACGATGAAGCTCCGGCGGTCGAGCAATCCGGTAAGGGTGTCTTTTTCGGAGGCCGCGAACTTGGTCTCGGGCGCGGCCACGCCGGCGGCGCGCCGGCCCTCCTCCAGCCAGACGCCGCGCCACACGCAGACGCCGCCGCCCCGCATCCTCAGGCGCACGGAGACCTCGGTCCCCGGTTCCGCCAGGCGCAGCAGCTCGTCGGCCATGGCCCGGTCCTGCGGCAGGGCCAGCGCGCGAAGGGCGGCGGAGGAGCAGTCGGGGGCCAGCGGGCCCAGGCCCAGGGCGCGCGTCGCGCCCGTCAGCCGCAGGCGGTCGGCGTCCGGCTCCCAGAGCCACAGGGCCACGTCGGCCGCGCCCAGCGCCTCGAGCGTCGTCGTCGCGCCCCACGTCCACCGGTCGCTCGACATGGATCTTCAGCCGCCTGGCAGAACAAAACG
>NZ_DAISJG010000151.1:0-2694 GCF_036821595.1 Phenylobacterium sp. | reverse complement strand
CCAGGCGATGTCGCGCTGGATCTCCACCACCTCCCAGCCCTGCGAGGTCTGCAGCATGTCGAGCTCGATCTCGGAGCCGTCGGGGAGCGTGCCCTCCACGTCGTAGTAGCGGCGGCCGTCGCGCTCCTTCAGCTCGGCCTCGGAGATGGTCATCTGCGGCATGGCCTTCTTCACCGCCGCGGCGACATCGGCGGGGACCGTGTCGGCGAGGGCGGGGCCGGCAAGGGCGGTCAGCGCGAGGGCGAGGGGGAGGAGCCGCATCGGTGTCTCTCCAGCTTGAATGACACCGGTATCATAGCCGTTGCGGCGGCTGGCTCAATCGCCGCCGCGGGCCTGCTTGCGGGGATCGGCCTTCTCGGCGGGCGCGAGGCGCATGACCTCGGCCTGGTACTTCTCATCCTCGCCGAGCGCCAGCAGGGGGGCGGCGTCGGCGCAGGCCTCGAGCAGCGGCTCGACCCACTTCATCTCCACCTTGTGGAAGTCGGAGAGGACGTGGCCCTGGACCAGTTCCTTCTGGCCGGGGTGGCCGGTGCCCAGCCGGGCGCGGCGGAAGTCGGGGCCGACCTGGGCGGTCACCGAGCGGATGCCGTTGTTGCCCGCCGCCCCGCCGCCGGTCTTCATCCGGAAGCGGCCGGGGGCGAGGTCGATCTCGTCGTAGAAGACCACCAGGTCGGCGGGCTTCAGCTTGAAGAACTTCAGCGCCTCGCCGACCGCGCGGCCGCTCTCGTTGTAATAGGTCTGGGGCTTGAGGATCAGGGCGCGGACCGGCCCCTCGGGAGTGTCGATCGCGCCTTCCTGCGCCAGGCTCTGGAAACGAGAACGCGCCGGTGAGAACCCCCACCGGCGCGCGATCTCGTCAACGGCCATGAAGCCGATGTTGTGGCGGTTCTTCGCGTAGGCCTGGCCCGGATTTCCCAGGCCCGCGATGAGCAGCATCCGGCCCCCGCCTGCGAACCTCTAGGAGGACTAGTCCTCGCCGCCTTCCGACGCTTCCGGAGCCGCGGCTTCCTCGCCGCCTTCCGCCGCTTCCTCGGTCACTTCCGCCATGGCGCCGGCCACGGTGGCGACCACGGTGTCGCCGTCGACGGCGGCCTCGGCCTTGCCGGGGATCGTCAGGTCGGAGACGCGGACGGTGGCGCCGATGTCGAGGCCGGTCAGGTCGAACACGATCTCTTCCGGGATCTCGTCGGCGGCGCAGGACACGGTCAGGGCGTGCAGGGCGATGTTCAGGGTGCCGCCGCGCTTCAGGCCCGGCGCCTCGTCCTGGTTGGTGAAGTGCACCGGCACTTCGATCTTGATCTGCTGGTGCGCATCGACCCGGTAGAGGTCGAAGTGCACGGGCTCGTCGGTGACCGGGTGCATGTCCACCGCCTTGGCGATGACCGGCTGGGTCTCCTTGCCGTACTTCAGCGTCACCAGGTGACCCAGAAGCTTGCCGGTGTAGAGCGCCTTGCGGAACTCGTTAGACTTCACGGCGATGGCCACCGGGTCCTTGTCGCCGCCGTACAGCACGCCGGGGACCATGCCCGAGCGACGGGCTTCACGCGCGCCGCCGGTGCCGGTCCGCTCGCGCACTTCAACGTTCAGGATGATCTCGGCCATAGCCTTGCCTCAAAACGAAAGCCGCCGCGCGAGGCCCGCGCGGCGACGGAAATCCGTGACCTAGGGGTCAATAGGGTGCGCGTAGATACACAAAAGCCCCGCCCCATGCAACGGGGGCGGGGCCCTTGTTTCGTCGCCGGTTTCAGCGCGTGCGGGTGGTCGTCCCGACGCTGCGTTCGGCGGAGACGGGCGCGGCCTGGGCGGTCGCGGCGACGTTGATGATGCGGCCGTCGGCCGGCTCGGGCAGGCCCGCGCCCTTGATCAGGCACTTGCCGGTGTCGATCAGCACGTGCTGGCCGAGGCAGAAGACGTCCTCGTAGTGCGGCTTGGACACCGCCAGGCACTGGTAGAGGTTGAGCTTGGACATGTTCAGGCACGACGCCGAGGTGGGGTCGGCGAGCAGCGGCATGACCTGCTGCAGGCTGGCGTCGTCGCCGTAGCCGAGATTGGCCAGGGCGGCCACGGCCATGGCCCGGATCACCACCGGCGTGTAGGGCGGGGCCGCGGTCTCGGCGGTCAGCCCCAGCGGGGCCGCGCCGAGCGCAGCCGACTGCAGGCGGCTGGTCTCGGCCATGTCGCCCATCACGGGCGTGGCGGAGACCTGCTTGGCGTAGGCGAGGCGAGCGACGCGGTCGGCGACCTCGGCCTTCGACCAGGACGAGCGCTGCACGTCGTAGGCGGCCTGCTTCACCAGCCGACCCTGCTCCAGGAGCTTCTGGCCGTCGCCGCCGAGGGCGGCGATCACATGGCCCGCGGCGCTGGCCGAGCCCTGCAGGCCGATGACGTAGGCCGGATCCTTCATGATCTCGTAGGCGATCTGGCGGCGCTGCTCGGCGGTCCCGGCATAGGTGCGGACGCCGGCCACGAAGGCCTGGTCCTGCATGGCGGCCACGGCGCCGTAGGCGATGGCGCCGCGCACCATCTGCTGCGGCTCGTAGGCGGCGCCCGCGCGCACGCCCTCGGCGACCGAGGCGCCGTTCGTGAACAGCGGCGAGATCGACTGGGCGCGGGTGACGTAGGCGCGGTAGGCGGCGGCCTGCTCGATCACCTTGGGCGACAGGGCCGCGGCCGGCGGCGGGGGCGGCGCGGCGG
>NZ_DAISJG010000150.1:0-2861 GCF_036821595.1 Phenylobacterium sp. | reverse complement strand
ATCCAGCAGGCGCTGAAGGTGCTGTTCGCGGGCCGGACCTGCATGGTCATCGCCCACCGGCTGGCGACGATCCGCGACGCCGACCGGATCATCGTGCTGAGCGAGGGCCGGATCCTGGAGCAGGGCGACCACGACGCCCTGATGCGGGCCGGCGGGCTCTACCACCGGCTCTACACCTCGGCGCACGCGAGCTTCGACGACCAGGTCGTGGCGGCCACCGGAGACGCTGAATTCGCCACCCGGACGTGATACACTTCGCACCGGGAGACGCGTGATGCGCGATGATCGTCCAAGGCCGGTGAACTGGCGCAGCTGCCTGCTCCTGGCCGGCTGGCTGGTCCCCTTGGTCCTCTGGGTCGCCGCCCTGACCTTCCTGAAGTTCAACACGGGCGTGGCGGGCAAGGCGATGCTGCTGACCACCGCCTGGATGGCGCTTCTCACCGCCTTCATCCGCCGCCACAGTCCGGCGAAGGCCTGGCGCCGGGTGCGCTCGCACTAGGCCTTGCGGAAAACCCGGATCTCGCCCACGCCCCCCAGCGGGATCGGGTCGCGGTCCTGCAGCAGGCCGGCCGAGGCCGCGAGCGGCTCCGGGTCGGCCAGGTAGTAGGTCAGCCGCTCGGCGGAGCGCCGGACGACGGCGCCGTTCGCATCCCGCTCCACATAGTCGATCACCTGATCCAGCCGCCCGACGCCTTCGCGGAAATTGCGCTCCAGGACGTGGAGGTTCAGCCGCCCGCCGCCGGGCAGGGGCTGGTCCATGACCACCATCTCCGGCGGCGGGCCGGGCATCCGCATGATCTCCAGAAGCGGCAGGTGGAAGGCGGCCCGGCCGCCCGAAGCGAGGTGTCGCGCGGCGGTGGCGAAGGTGTTGCGCCAGGCGGTCCCGGCGGGGACGTGGGCCAGGGTGAAATAGGGGCAGACCACCAGGTCGAAGGTCCGCTTCAGGTCGAGCGCGGTCATGTCCCCGCGGCGCAGCTCCACACGCGCCGCGACGTCGGCCGGCAACGACGCGAGCCGCGCCCGCGCCTTCTCCAGCATGGCCGGCGCGATCTCGATCCCGGTGACGGAATAGCCGCGCTCCGCCAGGGCGAAGGTCACGCGGCCGGTGCCGGCGCCCAGCTCGAGCACGGAGGAGCCCGCAGGGGCGAGGCCGGCGTAGATGTCCACGTCGCCAGCGAGCCGCGCGTCGGCGGCGGTGACCACGTCGTAGAAGGCCGCCGAAAGACCACGGTCGGCGTAGTAGGGCCGCGCCTGCGCCATGGATGAGGAACTCCCGCCCAGGTCCGGAGCTTCCTCGCTCCAGGGTCCGTGATGCCTGCGCGATTGCGCCGGATCAATGTCGGGGCCACATATGCGGGACACCAAGCTTCAGCTTGGACTTCTTGGGGAGCCCTGAGACACGTGAAGACGCTTCGCAAACGCCTGGCGCTGGCCGCCGTGCTCCTGTTCGCCCCGGTGATGCTCGCCGGCTGCGGCATCAACACCATCCCGACCAAGGAAGAGAACGCCCGCGCCAAGTGGGCCGACGTCCAGAGCCAGTACCAGCGGCGGGCCGACCTGATCCCGAACCTCGTGGAGACGGTCCGCGGCTACGCGGCGCAGGAGCGCACCGTGCTGCGCGAGGTGACCGAGGCCCGCGCGTCGGCGACCCAGGTGCAGGTGGACGCCTCCACCCTCACCGATCCCGCCCGGTTCCAGCAGTACCAGCAGGCGCAGGACCGGCTGACCGGCGTGCTCGGGCGGCTGATGATGATCCAGGAGCGCTACCCGGATCTGAAGTCGAACCAGAACTTCCTGGCCCTGCAGAGCCAGCTGGAAGGCACGGAGAACCGCATCGCCGTGTCGCGGCGGGACTACAACGAGGCGGTCCGCGACTACAACACCAGCCTGCGCACCTTCCCGACGATCATCTGGGCCAAGACGATCCACGGCGGCTCGAAGCCCATGCAGCTCTTCCAGGCCTCGGCCTCGGCGCAGAGCGCGCCGACGGTGGACTTCGGCGGGGCCCAGCCCGGCGCGCCGGTTCCGGACGGGGCCGCCCCGGGCTCCGCGCCGCCGACCTCGGCCGCCCCGCCCGTCGGCCCGGCGCCCAGCGCGACGCCTGCGCCGACCCAGTGATGCCTGCCTTCGCGGGAGCGCGGGGCCTCGTCCTCGCGCTCCTGGTCCTCGTCGGTTCGGCCACGGCGGCGTTCGCGCAGCCGAAGTTCCCGCCGCTCAGCGGACGGGTGGTCGACAACGCGAACATGCTGTCCCCGGCCACCGAGCAGCAGCTCACCGACAGGCTCGCCCAGCTGGAAGCCCAGACCGGCCGGCAGATGGTGGTCGCCACCGTCGCCGACCTGCAGGGCTACGAGATCGAGGAGTATGGCTACCAGCTCGGCCGCGCCTGGCAGATCGGCCGCAAGGGCGAGGACGACGGGGTGGTCTTCCTCGTGGCCCCCTCCGAACGGCAGGTGCGCCTCGAGGTCGGCTACGGCCTGGAGGGTATCCTCACAGACGCGCTGTCCAGCGTCATCCTGCAGCAGCGCGTGCTCCCCTACTTCCGCGAGGGCCAGATGGAGCAGGGCGTCGTCTCGGGGACCGAGGCGGTGATCGAGCAGCTCGCCCTGCCCGAGGACGAGGCCAAGGCCCGCGTGGCCCAGGCGGCCGAGCGGCCCGTCCAGAGGTCCGGCGGCGGCTCGCCGATCCCGCTGATCTTCGTCATCTTCTTCGTGTTCTGGATCCTGGGCGGCATTCTCGGCCTGTTCGGCCGCGGGCGGCGCAGGCGCTCCGGGCTCTGGTGGCTCCTGCCGCTGATCCTGTCGAGCGGCGGTTCGCGCCACCGCGGCGGGGGCTGGGGCGGTGGCGGCGGCGGCTGGGGT
>NZ_DAISJG010000149.1:0-2902 GCF_036821595.1 Phenylobacterium sp. | reverse complement strand
GCCCCCGGACCGGCTCGATGACGAGCCCCTCCATCGCCCAGGCGACGCCGCCGCTCGTCCATTCCCGCACGGGGCCTATCAGCCATGCTCGACCGCTCGTTCCTCAAGGCGGGGCACGCGCCCACCCTTCTCGCGTCCTTCCTCTACTTCGACCTCAGCTTCATGGTCTGGGTGCTTCTGGGCCCGCTGGGCGTCGCCATCGCCAGGGACTTCGGCCTGACGCCCGCCGAGAAGGGCTTCATGGTCGCCGTGCCCGTGCTCTCGGGCGCCATCCTCAGACTCGGCGCGGGCCTGCTCGTCGACCACATCGGCCCCAAGCGCACCGGGATCATCGGCCAGCTCGTGGTGATGGCCGGGCTCCTCCTCGCCTGGTTCCTCGGCGTGAACAGCTACGACCAGGTGCTGGCGCTGGGCGTGGTGCTCGGCGTCGCCGGCGCCTCCTTCGCCGTCGCCCTGCCGCTCGCCTCACGCTGGTACCCGCCCGAGCATCAGGGCCTCGCCCTCGGCATCGCCGGCGCAGGCAACTCGGGCACGGCGCTCGCCGCCCTTTTCGCACCGGGCCTCGCCCAGGCGTTCGGCTGGCAGAATGTGATCGGCCTGGCCGCCCTGCCGCTGGCGATGGCCTTCGTGGTCTACGTCATCTTCGCCAAGGACGCGCCGGACCGGCCGCCGCCCAAGCGCCTCGCCGCCTACATGGACGTGCTGAAGGTCCGCGACGCCTGGTGGCTGATGGGCCTCTACAGCGTGACCTTCGGCGGCTTCGTCGGTCTCTCGTCCTCCCTGACCATCTACTTCAATTCCGAGTACGGCCTGCCGGCGGTGACCGCGGGCTTCTTCACCGCCGCCTGCGTGTTCGCCGGCTCCTTCCTGCGGCCGGTGGGCGGGGCGCTCGCCGACCGGTTCGGCGGTGTGCGGACGCTCTCGGTGGTCTATGTGCTGGCCGCCCTCGGCCTCGCCCTCACCAGCTTCCAGCCGGGCAGCGCCTGGGTCGCCCTGGCGCTCGTCATGTTCGCCATGATGGCGCTGGGCGCCGGCAACGGCGCGGTCTTCCAGCTCGCGCCGCAGCGGTTCGGCCGCGAGATCGGCGTGGTCACCGGCCTCGTGGGCATGACCGGCGGGATCGGCGGCTTCTACCTCGCCTCCAGCCTCGGCTGGGCCAAGCAGGTGACCGGCTCCTACCAGCTGGGCCTGCTCGCCTTCGCCGGCCTCGCCCTCCTCGCCCTGCTCGGCCTCAACGGGGTGAAGGCGCGCTGGCGCCGGACCTGGCCTGAGCTCGCCGGCGCGACCGGCGCCCTGCGTCTCTAGGAGTGTCGCCCATGGCCAAGCAGAAGCTCGTCGTCGTCGGCAACGGCATGGCCGGATGCCGGGCGGTGCAGGAGGTGCTGAAGCGCGATCCTGACCGCTACGAGATCACCATCTTCGGCGCCGAGCCGCGGGTGAATTACGACCGGATCATGCTCTCGCCGGTGCTGGCGGGCGAGAAGGCCTTCGCCGACATCGTCCTCAACGACGAAGCCTGGTACCGCGACAACGGCATCGCCCTGCACGCCGGTCGCGCCGTCACCGCCATCGACCGCGAGGCGAAGGTGGTCCGCGCCGAGGGCGGCCTGGAGGTCCCCTACGACCGGCTGATCCTGGCCACCGGCTCCGAGCCGATCCGCCTGCCCCTGCCCGGCGCGGACCTGGCCGGGGTGGTCACCTTCCGCGACCTCGACGACGTGGAGGCGATGATCGCTGCGGTGAAGCCGGGGGCGAAGGCCGTGGTGATCGGCGGCGGCCTGCTCGGCATCGAGGCCGCCTACGGCCTCTGCCGGCGGGGCATGGGCGCGACGGTCGTCCACCTGCTCGACGTGCTGATGGAGCGCCAGCTCGACCCCTCGGCCGGCTTCCTCCTCGCCGAGGCCCTCGCCGGCAAGGGCGTGGACACCGTGCTGGAGGCCCAGTCGGAGGAGATCGTCGGCGCCGACGGCCGCGTCGCGGGCCTGCGGCTCAAGGACGGCCGGGTCCTCCCCTGCGACCTGCTGGTGATGGCCGTCGGCATCCGCCCGAACGCGGCGCTCGCCCGGGCCTGCGGCCTGCAGGTGAACCGCGGCGTGGTGGTGGATGACACCCTGGCCACCTCCGACCCGGCGATCTTCGCCATCGGCGAGTGCCTGGAGCACCGCGGCCAGTGCTACGGCCTGGTCGCCCCGATCTGGGAGATGTGCCGCACTCTGGCCGAGACCCTCACCGGCGGCCGGGCGGCCTACGAGGGGTCCGCCCTTTCCACGCGGCTGAAGGTCTCCGGCGTCGACGTCTTCTCGGCCGGCAAGCATCTCGGCGGCGACGGCTGCGAGGACATCGTGTTCCGCGACGCCGGCCGCGGGGTCTACAAGCGGATCGTCCTGGAGGACGGCAAGGTCGCCGGCGCGGTGCTGTTCGGCGACGCCTCCGACGGCGGCTGGTACTTCGACCTGATGCGATCCGGCGCGGAGGTCGGCGACATCCGCGAGACCCTGGTGTTCGGCCAGGCCGCCACGGAGGGCCTTCGGGGGCTCGACCCTAGCGCCGCCGTTGCGGCCATGGCCGACGAGGCCGAGGTCTGCGGCTGCAACGGCGTGTGCAAGGGCGAGATCACCCGCGCGATCGCGGACCAGGGGCTGTCGACCCTGGAGACGGTCCGCGCCCATACCAAGGCGTCGGCCTCCTGCGGGACCTGCGCCCCGCTGGTGGAGAAGCTGCTGAAGCTCACCCTCGGCGACGCCTTCCAGGAGCACACCGGGCCCAAGCCGGTCTGCGGCTGCACGAGCAAGGGCCACGACGAGGTGCGTCGGCGCATCGTCGCCGAGGGGCTGAAGTCCATGCCGGCGGTCATGCAGGCGCTGGAGTGGTCCACCCCCGACGGCTGCGCGAGCTGCCGCCC
>NZ_DAISJG010000148.1:0-2926 GCF_036821595.1 Phenylobacterium sp. | reverse complement strand
GTGGTGGCCGCAGGCGTTGATGCAGCCGCTGATCTTGATCTTCAGCTCGCCGATCGCCTCGGCCCGCTCCGGATCGGCGAAGCGCGTGGCGATCTGCTGGGCCACCGGGATAGCCCGGGCGTTGGCCAGGGCGCAGTAGTCCAGCCCCGGGCAGGCGATGATGTCGCTGACCAGGTCCATGTTCGGCGTCGCCAGGCCGGCGTCGGCCAAGGTCCGGTAGACGGTCGGCAGATCGTCCAGCTTCACGTGCGGCAGGAGCAGGTTCTGCTGGTAGTTGACCCGGATCTCGTCGAGCGAGAACCGCTCGCCGAGGTCGGCGACGACGTCCATCTGGGCCGAGGTGATATCCCCCGGCGTCTCGCCCGGGGTTTTCAGCGAGACGTCGACGATGGCGTAGCCGGGGCTCTTGTGCGGATGCACGTTGCGCCGCAGCCAGCGGGCGAAGGCCGGGTCGGAGGCTTTCGCGGCCTCCAGCGCCTCGGACCGCGCCGGCAGGGTCTCGAACCTGGGCGTGAAGTCGGCACGGATGCGGGCCAGCTCGGTGTCCGGAAGGTCGGCGTGGGCATGGTCCGATCTGGCCCACTCGTCCTCGACCTGGCGGGCGAACTCCTCGGCGCCCAGGGAGGCCACCAGCACCTTGATGCGGGCCTTCCAGATGTTGTCCCGACGTCCGTGGCGATTGTAGACCCGCAGGATCGCCTCCAGGTACGACAGGAGGTGCCGGACCGGCAGGAACTCGCGGATCGTCGGGCCCAGGTATGGCGTGCGGCCAAGCCCGCCGCCGACCATCACCTCGAAGCCCAGTTCGCCGTTGCGGCCCCGGCGCATGGCCAGGCCGATGTCGTAGATCTTGGCTGCCGTGCGGTCCTTGGCCGAGGCGGTGACCGCGATCTTGAACTTCCGCGGCAGGAAGCTGAATTCCGGGTGAAGCGTCGACCACTGGCGGATCGCCTCGGCCCAGACCCGCGGGTCGTCCAGCTCGTCCGAGGTCGCCCCGGCGTAGGGGTCCGCCGTGACGTTGCGGATCGTGTTGCCCGAGGTCTGCATGGCATGCATCTCGACCTCGGCCAGGTGCTCGAGGATCTCGGGCGCGTCCTTCAGCTTGATCCAGTGCAGCTGCAGGTTGGTCCGCGTCGTGAAGTGGCCGTAGCCCTTGTCATAGGTCTGGGCGATCCAGGCGAGCTTGCGCAGCTTCTTCGAGGTCAGCGTCCCGTAGGGGATCGCGATCCTGAGCATGTAGGCGTGGAGCTGCAGGTAGAGGCCGTTCAGCAGCCGGATGGGCTTGAACTGGTCCTCGGTGATCTCGCCGGCCAGGCGGCGGTTCACCTGCTCGCGGAACTCGGCCGTGCGATCGGCGACGAATTCCTTGTCGATGACGTCGTAGCGGTACATGGCCGCCCTCACTTACGCTTGATCAGATTGACCCGGCCCGAGGAGCGGGCCGTGCCGTGGGCGTGCTGCAGTGCGACGATGTCGTCGCCGCCCAGCGCCTGTTTTCCGTGCTGGGGATGGTTGGTCGGGCCCAGCGCCCGGATGCGCTCGCGATAGGCGAGCGGCGCCCAGAGCCCTTCGGACTCCACCACGTCGATCAGGTAGGGGTCGACGACCACGGTGAGCGCGGCCTTGGCCCTGCCCTCCGCGTCCTCGGCCACGGCCTCGTCGTCGAAGATCTCCGCATCCGCGAAGCGCTCGACCCACAGGCCCTTCTTCCAGAACACCGTCTCGCCGTCGGTGAGGCGGTTCGCCGTCAGAGCCTTCATGCCCGCGCCTCCCGGACGATGGCCTCGACCGCCGCCGCGCCATCGCCCCCGCGGGCCAGGGCCATGGCCTCGCCGACGATCAGCAGGGCCGGGCCCGCCAGGGCCTGGGCGGCCTCGGCGAGGCCGGAAAGGGTGGTGACCACCCGCCGCTCGTCGGCGCGCGACGCGTTCTCGACGATCAGGGCGGGCGTCGCGGGATCGCGGCCGGCGGCCATCAGCCGGGCGGCGATGGGGGCGGCCATTGAGAGGCCCATGTAGATCACCACCGTGTGGTTGGGCCGCGCGAGAGCCGCCCAGTCCAGGTCCGGCTCGCCGCCCTTCGCGGCATGTCCGGTGACGAAGGTGACCGCCTGGGCCGAGCCCCGGTGGGTCAGGGGCGCGCCCGCCGAGGCGCCGGCGGCCAGGGCGGCGGTGACGCCGGGCACGACGTGGCACTCGACGCCTGCCTCGCGACAGGCCTCAAGCTCCTCGCCGCCGCGGCCGAAGATGAACGGGTCGCCGCCCTTCAGCCGCACGACCTCCAGCCCGTCCCGGGCGAAGGCCACGAGCATGCGGTTGATCTCGTCCTGGCTGTAGGAGTGGCGCGACTTGCGCTTGGCCACCGAGATGCGGCGGGCCGCCCGCGGCGCGAGCGCGAGGATCTCCTCGGAGACCAGGCCGTCATGGACGACCACGTCGGCGCGCTCCAGCGCCTTCAGGGCCTTGAGGGTCAGGAGCTCCGGGTCGCCGGGGCCGGCGCCCACCAGCCAGACCGCGCCCGGGCGGGCGCGTTGGGCGCCGCCGCCCAGGACCACCAGCCGGTCGGCGCGCTTGGACCTGTCTTGGCGATGAGGCATATTGAGCTTCTCTAAACGCTACGCTTGAAACGAGGACGGGACGGGCTGACGCCCGCCCCGACCCGTTGTCCGCCGATGAAAAGGGCCGATACATCGGCGGACGCTTGCAATTAGGTGGCGGACGCGCCACCTCGCAAGCCGAGGACTTCTGCCGGGGCTGTCAGGAAAACTCATGGAACGGAACCACGAGCGCCGGCGCCTTCCGCCGCTGAACGCCTTGCGCGCCTTCGAGGCCGCCGCACGGCACCTGAACTTCAGCCGCGCCGCCGACGAGCTGTCGGTGACGCCGGGGGCGGTGAGCCAGCAGATCCAGAACCTGGAGGACTATGT
>NZ_DAISJG010000147.1:0-2991 GCF_036821595.1 Phenylobacterium sp. | reverse complement strand
GCCTCGAAGGTGGGGACCTTGTCCTCCTGCATGTCCTTCGAATAGGTCAGCGGCAGGCCCTTCATCACCACGGTGAGCTGGGTGAAGGACCCCAGTAGCCGGCCCACCTTGGCCCGCACCAGCTCGGCCGCGTCGGGGTTCTTCTTCTGCGGCATGATCGACGAGCCGGTGGTGAAGGCGTCCGACAGCTTCACGAAGCCGAACTGCGGCGTCATCCAGATCACGATCTCCTCGGCCAGCCGGGAGAGGTGGGTCGCGCAGATGGTCGCCGCCGCGAGCGCCTCCAGGGCGAAGTCGCGGTCGGCGACACTGTCGAGGGAGTTGGCGGTGGGCCGGTCGAAGCCCAGGGCCTGGGCGGTCATGTTCCGGTCGATGGGGAAGGGGGAGCCGGCCAGGGCCGCGGCGCCCAGCGGGCTCTCGTTCATCCGGGCCCGGGCGTCGGCGAAGCGGGAGGCGTCGCGGCCGAACATCTCCACATAGGCCATCAGGTGGTGGCCGAAGGTCACCGGCTGGGCCGGCTGCAGGTGGGTGAACCCCGGCATGATCGCGCCGGCGTGCGGCTCGGCCTTGGCGACCAGCGCCTTCTGCAGGGCGCGCACCTGGTCGATCGTGCGGTCGCAGGCCTCGCGGACCCACATGCGGAAGTCGAGCGCCACCTGGTCGTTGCGGGAGCGCGCGGTGTGCAGCCGGCCGGCGGCGGGCCCGATCAGCTCGCGCAGCCGGGCCTCCACATTCATGTGGATGTCCTCGTATTCCTCGCGGAACGGGAAGGTCCCGGCCTCGATCTCGGCGAGGATGGTGGCGAGCCCGCCCTGGATGGCCGCCTCGTCCGCGCTTGAAATGACTCCGGCCGTGCGCAACATCGCCGCGTGCGCCCGGGACCCGGCAAGGTCCTGGGCCGCCAGCCTGCGGTCGAAGCCGATGGAGACGTTGATCGCCTGCATCAGCTCGGCGGGCTTGTCCGAGAAGCGGCCGCCCCACATAGCTTGTCCGCCAGGAGCCTGCCCGGCGGGGGCGGGCTTGGGGGCGTCAGAGGAAGAGTCAGTCATATGAGCGATCAGTCCGCGGCGAAGCCCAGGGGTAGGATCCTGAAGTGGGCCCTCTGGGGCGCCGCCCTCGTCGGCGTCGCGGCGGTTCTCTACATCATGGCGAAGGCGTCCACCAAGCCGGCGCCCGAGGTGAACACCGGGCCGAAGCCTGCCGCCGAGGCCGCCGCGGGCAGCGTGCTCGAGAAATTCAGCCGTGCGGACGGCGCAGGCCCGCCCCCCGACTACCTGTTCCGCGACGCGGACGGCAAGGCGATGAAGATCGCCGACCTGAAGGGGAAGGTGGTGGTCGTGAACCTCTGGGCCACCTGGTGCGCGCCCTGCAAGATCGAGATGCCGACGCTCGCCAAGCTGCAGGCGGACTACGCCGGCAAGCCGGTCGAGGTGGTCGCCATCAGCATCGACAAGGAGCCCGACGTGGCCGAGGCGCGCGCCTTCATCGGCCAGCACCCGCCGCTCAAGTTCTACAGCGACGCCGACGCCAAGCTGCCCTGGCAGGTGAAGCCGGCGGTGGCCGGCATGCCGACCACCATCGTCTACGGCAAGGACGGCTTCGAGCGCGGGCGGGTGGCCGGGGAGGCCGACTGGGGCGCCCCCGACGCCAAGGCGGTGATCGACAGGATCCTGGCGGAGGGCTGAGCCCTCCCCGGGTCCCGCGTCAGGCCACCTCGCGGGCCCGGCCCTGGGCCTCCGTCAGATGCTCGGCCGTGAGCGTCCTCAGGAAGCCGACCAGGGCGCTGCGCGATTCCGGCGGCAGCTTCTCATAAGCGGTCAGCAGTTCGAGGGCGCCCGGCGTTCGCATCCGGCCCAGCATGTCGAGGTCCGCCGGCGCCTCCCGGTCGGAGCCGTCCAGGACGTCCATCAGGTCCACCACGCGGCATTGCAGCGCGCGGGCGATCTGCACGAGCCGCGAGAAGGAAATGCGGTTCGCGCCGTTCTCGTACTTCTGAATTTGCTGGAAACTCACTCCGCACTGCTCAGCCAGTGCTTCCTGCGAGATGCCGATGGTCCGCCGTCGTATTCTGACCGCGGCGCCGAGCGCTATGTCCATCGGATCCGGCGCCTTCGTGGACGGATCTGCCAAGTTCTCTACCTCCCGAGCCCCGCCGAGGTCTGTGTTCGCGACTCATTTTTGAGCGATCGGTCGCGCGCCTCGACTCTGCAGGAGAGTAAATGACTTTATTTCATCTTTGAAAAGCGCTGTTCGGTGAGGTCGGCGCCACGCAACCGAGCTCTGCCTTGCGAGTTGGAATGTCCATGTCCGACGCGCCCCACGACCCTTCGCTGCTGGACCGCCTGGAGGAGCCGCCGCGCCGCCGGCTGGGCCCCGGCCTCGCGGCCGGCGTCCTGATCGCGCTTCTCGCCTCCGGCGGCCTGGCCTGGTGGCTGGCTTCGGACGAGGGTGACGCGCCCGCAAACGTGAGCGTCCAGCACGCCGCCAAGGCGCGGGAGGCGGGGCCCGCGACGCCTACCCTGGCCGACGCCAGCGCCGACGAGACCCAGGTACGTCGGGCCTATGAGCAGTTCCAGGTGGTCTATGCCGACCTCGGAGCCGAGGGACTTGAGCGGTTCTCGCAGGATTGCGCCGGGGCGGTGGCGCAGGATCCGCGCATTCTCGACTACTGCCTGGCCTTCGACACCTTCGCCCGCGCCGTCGCCGCCGATCGGGGCTGGTTCGGCGAGGCCGACCTGCGGCACCTCGACCTCGCGCGCCAGGCCCTGCCCTCCGGCGCCGACCCCGCCCAACGCCTGGTCCAGGTCCGCCAGCTGACCCGGGCGGCCTCCGGCGCGCCGCAGCCGGTGGTGATCGCCAGGGCGCCCGAGGCTCCGCCCATCGTGGTGGCGCAGGCCCCGGTTCCTTCGGCGCCGGCCGCGACCGCTCCCGCTGCCGCCCAGCCCGCGGCGCCTCCCACTCTTCGCGCCGCAAGCCCGCCGCCCCCCAGCC
>NZ_DAISJG010000146.1:0-3076 GCF_036821595.1 Phenylobacterium sp. | reverse complement strand
CCAGGCGCGTGCGCTTGACGAGCAGCAGGAGGGCCAGGACGCCGGCCACGATCCCGACGGCGTAGCGGGCTCCCGGCTCCAGCCAGCCGACGCCGGACCTGGCCTCGGCCCAGCCGTAGATGGGATGGATGTCGAGGCCGACGAACTTCGGCCAGACCCACAGGGCGACGAGGCTCATCGCCAGCATCACCGCCCCGCTCAGGCTGAAGGCCATGTTCTGGTTGTTCATAGCTTCCTCCGTTCCGATTGGCCCGACATCGCGGCCGGCCGGCCGCCAGAGGGGCCCGGGCCCTGAAGGCTAGGTGAGCGGGGCGGGCGCCCGTTCCAACAGGCTTGGCCATTGAAAAACGTCATGGCTGTCATCGCGCCGCGCGCGCCTCACTGGCCCTGGCCGAGGCTGTAGCCCGGCTCGCCGTCGAAGGTGCACAGGTGCTCGGTCTTGATGAAGTCGACGCCGGCGTCGGCCGCCCGGCCCGAGAGCGCGACGATCTGGTCGAGCGAGACGGGGCCGCCGCCGTTCATGAACCGGCAGCGCCAGTGGTCGGTGCAGGTGGTTTCCGGCAGGCCGTCGGGCCAGACCTTCACGCCGCGGTTGGTGATCATCTTCAGCTGCAGCGGCCCCTGCTCCAGGCGCTGCAGCCGCCGGGCGAGAACCTCGGTTGAGCCGCGCCACTGGACGAAGAGGTCGACGCCCACCGTCCGCTTCTCGGCAGGCGGGCGGGGCCGGGCGCGCGGCGGGTCGAAGGGCGCATTGGCGCCGTAGCTGACCGCCGGCAGGGTCTCCGGCCGGCGGCCGAGCCGGGCGATCACCGCCTCGGCGAAGGCCTGGGTCCCGACCAGCCGGCGCGACACGCCCTCACGCCAGATGTCGCGGGTTTGGACGCCCTCCTCGAGGGTGGCGAGCCAGGCGTTGTGGACCGTCTGGGCGACGCCCGACTGGCCGAGGTGGTTGAGCATCATCACCCCGGCCAGCAGCAGGCCGGAGGGGTTGGCGACGTCCTGGCCCGCCAGCCGCGGCGCCGAGCCGTGGATGGCCTCGAACATGGCCACCCGCTCGCCGATGTTGGCCGAGCCGGCCAGGCCCACGGAGCCGGCGATCTGGGCCGCCACGTCGGAGAGGATGTCGCCGTAGAGGTTCGGCATGACGATGACGTCGAAGGCTTCGGGCGTGTCGGCGAGCTTCGCCGCCCCGATGTCGACGATCCAGTGCTCGTTCTCGAGGTCCGGGTATTCGGCGGCGACCTCGTCGAAGACCCTGTGGAACAGGCCGTCGGTGAGCTTCATGATGTTGTCCTTGGTGAAGCAGCTCACCTTCCGGCGCCCGTTGGCGCGGGCGTATTCGAAGGCGAAGCGGACGATCCGCTCGCAGCCCGCACGGCTCACCAGCTTCAGGCACTGGTAGACCTCGTCGGTCTGCCGGTGCTCGATCCCGGCGTAGAGGTCCTCCTCGTTCTCGCGGACGATCACCACGTCCATCGCCGGGTGCCGGGTCGGCACGAACGGGGCGTAGGCCGCACAGGGCCGGACGTTGGCGTAGAGGCCGAGGGTCTTGCGGACCGTGACGTTCAGCGACTTGAAGCCGCCGCCCTGGGGCGTGGTGATGGGAGCCTTGTAGAACACCCGGGTGCGCCGCAGGCTTTCCCAGGCGCCGGGCTCGACGCCGGCGGTGAAGCCGCGCCGGTAGACGCCCTCGCCGATCTCTATGACGTCGATGTCGAGGCGCGCGCCGGCGGCCAGGAGGACGTCGAGACTGGCCCGCATGATGTCCGGACCGATGCCGTCCCCGTAGGCGACGGTGATGGGTGTCTTCAGGTTCAGTGCGTTCATGGGCTCCGCGTCCAGTCTGGTTGTCGGGCTCCTCTAAGGCCGCGCTTTCGATTTCGGATGTTGATTGTGGTCATGCCCGTGATTAGCTCTCGTCATCACCAGCGAGGCGGCATGGCGTTCATCAACCTGGACCTGGACCTAGTCCGCACCTTCGTGGCGGTGGCCGAGGCGCGGAGCTTCACGCGGGCCGGCGAGCGGCTCGGGCGCACCCAGTCGGCGGTCAGCCTGCAGATCCGCAGGCTGGAGGACCGGCTCGGCCGGCAGCTCCTGTCGCGCGACCCGCGGCACGTGACCCTGAGCGCCGACGGCGAGGCCTTCCTGCCCGAGGCCCGGCGGCTGCTGCGGCTGAACGACGACATCGTCGGCCGGCTGACCGAGGGGGACGTGGAGGGCGAGGTGCGGCTGGGTTCGCCGGAGGACTTCGCCACCGTCCACCTGCCCGAGATCCTGGGGGAATTCGCCAAGGCGCATCCCAGGGTGACCCTGACGGTCACCTGCGACCTGACGCTGAACCTGCTGGACCGGCTGCGCGACGGGGCGCTGGACCTGGCGTTGGTGAAGCGCGAGCCGCTGGGGCCGGACCTGGGGGTGCGGGTCTGGCGCGAGTCGCTCGTCTGGGCGGCCGCCGACCCGGGCGTGCTGGACCGGTCGGACGCCGCGCCCCTGGTCGTGGCGCCCAGTCCCTGCGTCTACCGCAGGCGGGCGATCACAGCGCTGGAGACGGCGGGCCGCCCCTGGCGCATCGCCTACACCAGCCCCTCCCTGGCCGGGCAGCACGCGGCGCTGCGGGCGGGGCTGGGCGTGACGGTGCTGCCCCGCGACATGACCCCGCCCGACCTGGCGCTGCTGGGCCCGGAGAGCGGCCTGCCGGCCCTGGCCGACGCCGAGATCGCCCTGATGCGCGCCACCACCGCCGTGCCCCCCGCGGCCGAGCGGCTGGCGGGCTTCATCCTGTCGTCCCTGGACCGGCGCCACGCCATGGCCGGGTGATCAGCCGGGCTGATCTTCCCCATCACGAGGATCAATCACCGCCGCCCTCCCCCGCCGCGGCCGGCGTGGCCATATCAGGCGTGGCGGACCGGGCCCCTCTGACGGCCTCTCCCGGTCGTGATGTCGGACCGCCACAGGCGCGTCCGGCCGGCCGCTCTCCAGTCCCACCCACGGCCGGGCGCGCCTCCATTTCAGGAGGAGCCGATGACCAGCTACAGGATCGCCCGTCTCAGGAACCAGCACCGCTGGCTCGAGGAGC
>NZ_DAISJG010000145.1:0-3192 GCF_036821595.1 Phenylobacterium sp. | reverse complement strand
CGCATGTCGAAGCCGCCGGACTTGAAGCCCTGGCTGTAGGAGACGTAGCCCGTCAGATCCGGGTTGAACTCGTAGCGGGCGCTGACCCGCGGGGTGAACTTCTCGTAGGTGTCCTCGCTCGTGAAGTTCGAGCGGACCAGGCCGGGGACGGCGACGGCGTTGCCGAACAGCGGGCTGCGGATGCCCGTGAAGTTCTGCCGGTAGACGCGGCCCTGCTTCTCGTCGCGGGTGTAGCGGCCGCCCACGGAGACCGACAGGGCGTCGGTGACGTCGAAGCTGACGTCGGCGAAGGCCGAGTAGCTCTCGGTGTCCACGTGGCCCGCGGTGGCGATGGTCAGGTTGGCCTGACTCACGACGGTGTCGAAGGCGCCGGCGGCGGTGGCGTTCAGGTAGAACAGGCCGGCCACGGCCTGCACCCGGTCACCCGTGTAGAGCAGCTGCAGCTCCTGGGTGAACTGGTGGTCGTTGTAGCGGGCCGGGATGTCCAGCAGGGCCTGCGGCAGGGTGTCGAAATCGATCGTCCCTTCCGTCTCGCCCGCGCGATAGGCGGTGATCGACTTGAAGGTCAGGGTCTCGGACATGTCCCACTGGCCGAGCAGCGACACGCCGCGGGCCTCCACCACGTTGTGGTCACCGGAGCCGGCGCGGGTGTCGTAGACGTCCGGCAGCACCTCGCCGCCCGGGATCGGCTGGCCCAGGACGTTCAGGGCCGGGACCTCGCGGTGGCCGTGGCGCGGGTTCGACCGGTCGGTGACGATGTCGCCCGACAGGCGGAAGAACAGGTCGGCGGAGGGCTCGAACTCGAGCGTCGCCCGGGCGGCCGAGACGTCCTTGTTGTAGTGCTCGGCGCCGGTGTTCAGGTTCGTGCCGAAGCCGTCGCGGGAGAACTTGGCCCAGGTCAGGCCGACGCCCACGGTGTCGGTGATCTTGCCCTTGGCCGAGGCGATCACGTCGCGCTGGTCGTAGGAGCCGAGCTGGCCCTTGAGTTTCAGCTCAGGCTCGCCGGTGATCTTGGCGGTGACGTACTTGATCGCGCCGCCGATGGTGTTGCGACCGTAGAGCGTGCCCTGCGGGCCACGCAGCACTTCCATCCGCTCGATGTCGAAGATGTCCAGCACCGCGGCCTGCGGGCGGGCCACGTAGACGTCGTCGATGTAGAGGCCGACGCCGGGCTCGAAGCCCCACAGCGGGTCCTGCTGGCCGACGCCGCGGATGAAGGAGATCAGGGTCGAGTTGGAGCCACGGGCGACCTGCACCGTCAGGTTGGGCGTGGTCTGCTGCAGGGTGGTGATGTCCACCGCGCCGGTCTGCTCCAGGCGCTCGGCGGTGATCGCCGTGACGGCGACGGGCACATCCTTCAGGGTCTCCTCGCGACGCCGCGCGGTGACCACCAGTTCCTCCACCACGCCGACTTCGTCGGCGGGACCGACGTCCTGCGCCAGGGCCAGGGTCGGAACGACGGACCAAGCCGCGCCCGCGAGGAGCGCCGCCTTCATGAGAGCTTTCATTATATCCTCCCGGCGCCGCCGTCCGTCCCCCATGGATCCGGCGGCCGGCGCAGAATTCATCGCAATGCGAATTATGGCCTATGTGCCGCAATTCGGGGCAGCGGCGCCAGCGGCGGGAGGAGCTGGCTGCGCTGTTTTTAATCAGGTGATGAAATTGCGCCACAGTGGCGCTGGGAGTCAGGTCGTGCGGGCCTTCAGGGCGGCGTAGACGGCCTTGGCCGAGTTGGCCCGGACCTCCGGCGTGCCGGCGCCGGGAACCGAGCCGCGCACGTTCTGGATCATGCCGACGAAGACCACGTCGTGGGTCGGGTCGATCCAGAACCAGGTCCCGAACGCCCCGCCCCACCAGTAGCTGTCGAGGCCGTGGGGCAGTCCGCTCTCGGCGGGCCGCCTGTGCACGGCGAAGTCCATGCCGAAGCCGAGGCCCTCCTGGTTGGGGCCGTAGAGGTCGATCTTCACGCCGGGCTTCAGGACATCCTGGCGCATCAGCCGCACGGTCTCGGGCTTGAGGATGCGCGCGCCCTCCAGTTCGCCGCCGTTCAGCAGCGCCTGGCAGAAGCGGAAGTAGTCGGGGGCCGTGGAATAGAGGCCGCCGCTGCCGGAGAGGAAGGCGGGCTTCGTCGTCTGAACCCGGGCGTCGGTGGGCGTGATCCGCCCGGCCGCGTCGTAGGTGTGGACCTTCGAGACCCGCGCCACCTTGCCGGGGTCCACCCAGAACTGGGTGTCGGGCATCCTCAGCGGCGTGAACAGGTGGTCCTGGAAGTAGCGGTCGAGCGACTTCCCCGACATCTTCTCCACGAGATAGCCCTGGATGTTGACCACCGGGCCATAGGCCCAGTCGGTCCCCGGCTGGCTGGCCAGGGGCAGCTTCGCCAGCTTGTCGATCATGCCCTGCAGGTCGGTCTCGGCGAGGTTGTCCTTCTCGTAGACCGCGCTCACGCCGAAGCCCGCAGTGTGGCTCATCAGCTGGGCCATGGTCATGGAGCTCGCCTGCGCGACCAGTTCGCCGCCCGCCGTCTTCACCTTCAGGTCCGCGAACTGCGGGATGTGCCGGGCGACCGGATCATCCAGGCGCCACTTGCCCTGCTCGTAGAGCTGCATCATCGCCACGCCCGTGATGGGCTTGGTCATGGAGGCGATGCGGAAGATGCTGTCCGGACGCACCGGCGTGCGCTCGGCCGCGTCGAGCGCGCCGTAGGCGTCGAGGTTCACCACCTTCCCCTTGCGGGCGAGCAGGGTCACCACGCCGGCCAGCTTCTGCTGGTCGACAAGCGCATGCATCTGGCTGTTCAGGGCGGCGACGCCCGCCGGGTCGAAACCCACCGCCTGCGGCGGCGACAGCGTCGGAGCGGCGCGGGCCGATCCGGCGACGGTGAAGGCGGCGGCGCCCGCCAGCAGGCTGCGGCGGGTGGCGATGGTGGTCATGCAGGCTCCTCCCAGGACGTCGTTCTTGTGGTTGGGAGCACTCTCGCTTCCGAAAGGCCGGCGCGCCAGAGCCCGAGTGTCACGCCGGCTTTCGGCGGACGACCTCCTGCAGGCCAGCGGCGCAGTAGGCGTAGAGCCTGGCGCGCACCGCCTCGAGGTCGGTGGAGCGGCAGAGGCCGTCGGAGAGCTGGTCGATGCGGCCGGTCTCCGAGAGCGCCAGCATCATCGCCCCGGTGAGGAACTGGTAGCACCAGTAGAG
>NZ_DAISJG010000144.1:0-3238 GCF_036821595.1 Phenylobacterium sp. | reverse complement strand
GGCCACGTCGCCGGTGTAGAGGAAGCCCGCCTTGCACAGCACCTGGCCCGAGGCCGGGTTGTCGGCGAAGTGGCCGGCCTCCACCAGGTTCTTCCGCCAGTCGCGCTTCACCCACTTCAGCGCCCCGCGCACCGCCTCGGTGGCGTAGCCGCGGTTCCAGAACGGCCGGCCCAGCCAGTAGCCGAGCTGCGGGCGGCCGTTGGCGCCGGTGGTCAGGCCCAGGACGCCGACCACGCCGAAGTTGCGGTGCTCGATGGCGAACCGGGCCTCGCGGTCCCAGTCCTGACCCATGGCGCGTTCGCAGAACGCCTCGGCCTGGCCGGTGTCGTAGGGGTGCGGCAGGTCGCAGGTCATGCCGGCCACGTTGAAGTCGTTGGCCAGCCGGGCCACGGCCTCGGCGTCGCTGCGCACCGGCCCGCGCAGGACCAGACGTTCCGTCGCTATGACGGGGCTCACTTCGATCGCGCACATGTCCTTGCCTCCCGGCCCCTGTTCCGGGGCCCAAAACGAAAGCGGGGAGCCCGGCTGACCGGACTCCCCGCTTGAAGTCTTGTCCGGTCCGCCTGTTTGGAAACTGGCGGACCCGAAGAAGGTGGGTTCGCCCTACTCGGCTGCCATCACCTCGGCCGGAACCACCGTCACGTAGGTGCGGTCGTTTCGCTTGGTAATGAACTTCACCGCGCCGGTGACGGTCGCGAAGAGGGTGTGGTCCTTGCCCATGCCGACGTTGTCGCCCGGCCAGAACTTGGTGCCGCGCTGACGCACGAGGATGTTGCCGGCGAGCACCGCTTCGCCGCCGAACTTCTTCACGCCGAGACGCTGGCCGGCGGAGTCGCGCCCGTTGCGCGAGGAGCCGCCCGATTTTTTGTGAGCCATGGTGCTCTCCTACTCTCTGATGGGGCTGCCGGACCGATTACTCGGCGGCGCCCTCGTCCTTCTTGGCGGCGGCCTTCTTGGCCGCGGGCTTCTTGGCTTCGCCTTCGGCCTTGGCCTCGGCCTTCGGAGCCGCGGCCTTCTTCGGCGCGGCCTTGGCTTCGGTCTCGACCGGGGCGTTCACCTGGGCGGCCTTGGCGGCTTCCTCGGTGGCGACGTCGACGGCCTTGGGGGCCTTCGGCGCGGCGGCCTTCTTCGCAGCCGGAGCGGCCTTGGCGGCGGGAGCGGCTTCCGCGGCGACCGGGGCCTGGAAGGCCAGGTTGCGCGAGCGGGCGTTCAGCTCGGCCTTGGTGGTCAGGTCCACCGTGCCGTCCCACTTGGCCGCTTCCTTGCCGCCTTCGCCGTTGATGGCGGTGACGCGCAGGACGCTCTCGAACTGGCGGTGGCCGCGGGTGCGGCGGTAGCCTTGGCGGCGGATCTTCTTGAAGATCTTCACCTTCTCGCCCTTGCGGGTCTCGATCAGGGTCGCCGCCACGGTGGCGCCGGCCACGGTGGGCGCGCCCAGGGTCACGGCGTCGCCGTCGCCCAGCATGAGGACTTCGCCGAACGAAACGTTCGCGCCGGGCTCGCCGTCGAGCTTCTCAACGACCAGCACGTCGCCGGGCTGGACCCGGTACTGCTTGCCGCCGGTCTTGATCACCGCGTACATCGTTCGCGCCTTCAAACTCTATGTGCAAAACGGATTGCGCCCGCGGAGCGACCCCACGGGCGAGAGGGCGCGGTTATACAGCGCGAGGCCGGAGAGTCAACGAGGCGAGGCCAGCCCGCGGGCGACTTCTTCCAGCATGGCCACGGCTCCCGATCGGGCGGGATCGTCCCACTCGTGAGCCATTCAGAGCCTTAAATCCATGCCAGGCTCCGCTTCATCCATGGACTTCAAGGACCGCCAGCACCCCTGAGGGTTGCCGGTCCGTAGCCTTCCTCCATCGAGGAGGAAGGGGCGCCTATCCTGGCGAGGCCGCCGCCCCTACCCGCGCTCCTTCTCCCTGCGCAGGTCGTCCGAGACCATCCGGAACATCTCCTCCACCAGGCCGCCCACGAGGTCGGGAGAGGGGTCGCGGACGCCTTCCTCGGCGAGGTGGCGGGCGGCCATGTCGGGCAGGGTGCGCCGGAAGTCCTCGCCGAACACCGCGCAGCGGTCCATGGCGAAGCTCACCCGCTCGGGTTGGGCGGCCCTGGGCGGCGGCCCCAGCGGATGGGCCATCTGCCGGTCGATGCAGATCGACCAGGAGGCCAGCGAGGTCTCGTAGCGGAGCGTGGCCACGGCCGGGTCGGCGGCGGCGAGCAGGGCGATGAGCGAAAGCATGTCGGACCGTCCCTCGAGGTCGGAGAGACCCACGTTATGGCCCGCCGCGGAGCTGCGCCATGCGACGCCGCGCCCTAGCCGCCGCCTTTCGGGGGCCGGTCCCGCAGCAGGGCGACCAGCACCCGCTCCACCCAGGCCCGCTCCTGAGGGCTCAGCGGTAGGAGGAGGGAGAGCACCCGACCCGCGCCGGCCGGCGGGCCGTCCTCGCGCGCCTCCGGGTGGCCGGGGAAGAAGTCGCGTACTGGCGTCCCCAGCACCCGCGAGATCGCCTCCAGGGTCTCGAAGGAGGGCGCGCTGCGGCCGCGCTCGATCTCGCCGAGCGACTGGATGGACCGGCCGATGGCCTCGGCGAGGTCGGCCTGCGACAGGCCGAGCAGCTCGCGGTGCCGGCGGATCGCCGCGCCCACCTCCGCCTTCAGCGTGCTGTCGCCCCATCGAGTCACCCCCGCAGATGAGCACCTTGCGGCGAGGCGAGGTGAGCACGCAGAGGTTGCACTTTCTGGAGCAGGCAGTGCTTGCTGTCCCGGCTCGGCCGTGGCAGGCTCCGGCCATGGACGCTGCCGCACACGTCTACGCCCTGGCCCCGGGCTACGCCGCCCCGCCCGGCGTTGCGGCGCCGCCGTCGCCCGCCTTCGACACCGACGCCTGGGTGGGCGGGGAGATCCGCCGCCGGCGCAAGGCGCGCGGGCTCTCCCAGTCGGCGCTCGCCGCGGCCATCGGCGTTACCTTCCAGCAGGTCCAGAAGTACGAGCGCGGCGCCAACCGGGTCTCGGCCTCCACGCTCTGGCGGGTCGCCCAGGCCCTGCGCTGCGAGCCGGGCGCCTTCTTCCCCGGCTATCCGGCGCTCGGCGGGCCGGACCCCGACGGCCTGGGCCCCGTGGGCCGCGCCTTCCTGGCCTCCGACGGCGGGCTGGCGCTCGCCCGCGCCTGGCTCGCCCTCACCCCCGACCGCCGCGCCGCCCTCCTCGCCGCCGCCCGCGCCCTCGCCCAGGCCCGGCC
>NZ_DAISJG010000143.1:0-3313 GCF_036821595.1 Phenylobacterium sp. | reverse complement strand
TCAGGGCGAACTCGGCGGTCTCGCCCTCCGGATCGCCGACGATGCGGCTGACGCCGAGGATCTCGCCGGCCGGGTTCTCCGCCACCAGGGCCATCTCCCGGTCGTAGTCGATCTGCGACAGGCGCGCGGCCCAGCCGGGCGGCAGGTGGCGGAACCCGGAGGCGAAGCGCAGGCGCACGTCCTCGGGCGAGGAGCGGTCGATCAGGTCCTCGATCCGCGGCGCGTCCTGGGGACGGATCGGCCGCACGGTAAGGGTCTCGGCCCCGTCCATGGCGACGGTGCGCTCCATCGCCTGCGGGTAGGGCAGGATGGCCGGTCGCGCGGCCGGCTCGCCGGGCAGCCGCAGCCGGATGCGGGCATCGAGGCAGAGCACGCCGTCGGCGTCGGCCAGGAGCGGATTGATGTCCAGTTCCGCGACCTCCGGCAGGTCGTCGGCCAGCTCGCCCAGGCCGACCAGCACGTCGGCGACACCGGCCAGGTCCACCGCCGGGCGGTCGCGGTAGCCCTCCATCAGCCGCGACACGGCGGTGCGGGCGATCATGTCGCGCGCCAGCACGTCGTTGAGCGGCGGCAGCCCGAGGCTACGGTCGGCGAGCACCTCGGTCGCCACGCCGCCGTGGCCGAACAGCACCACGGGGCCGAAGGTCGGGTCGTGGGCCAGGCCGCACAGCAGTTCCAGCGCCTTGGGACGGGAGACCATGGGCTGGACCACGAAGCCCTCCAGCTCGGCGTCGGGGCGGGTCGCCTGGACGCGGGCGCGCATCGACTCGGCGGCCTCCAGCACCTCGGCGGGGTCCTGGAGGTCGAGGGCCACCCCGCCCACGTCGGACTTGTGGCTGATGTCCGGCGACAGGATCTTTAGCGCCACCGGCGTCTTCAGCTCGCGGGCCGCGGCGGCGGCTTCGGCGGGGGTGCGCGCCGTTCGGTCCTCCACGACAGGCAGGCCGTAGGCCTTCAGAACCGCGCGGGCCTCGGGATCAGTCAGGATGCGGCGGTCCTCGGCGAGCGCGGCCTCGACAATGCCCCGCGCGGCCCCCGCCCCGCCGTTCAGCCGGCGCCGGTCGCTCGGCGTCTGCATCAGCAGCTCCTGGTTCCGCCGGTGGTCGACCAGGTGCATGAAGGCGCGCACCGCCTCGTCGGGGGTCTCGTGCGTCGGGATGCCGGCCGCGGCGAGGGTGCGCCGGCCCTCCGAGACCGCGAAGTCGCCGAGCCAGCAGGTGAACACCGGCCGGCCCCAGGGCCCCTGCTTGCCGGCGCTGGCGGCCACGACGGTGTGGGCGGCCTCGGTGCTGTCGGCCACGGCGGTGGGGCAGTTCATCACCAGGATGGCGTCGTTCTGCCGGTCAGCCAGCAGGGCCTCCATGGCCTTGCCGTAGAGGGCGGGGTGGGCGTCGCCGAGGATGTCCACCGGGTTGCCGTGCGACCAGTTCTTCGGGGCGGCGGCGGTGATCGCCTCGATCGTGTCGGGCTGCAGCTCGGCGACCCGTCCGCCGCGGTCGGTGAGGGCGTCCACGGCCATGACCCCCGCGCCGCCGCCGTTGGTCAGGATGGCCAAGCGGTCGCCGTGGACCCTGAGACCGGCGCTGAGCGTGGTCACCGCGTCGAACAGCTCGCGCAGTCCGCCCACGCGCAGCATGCCCGCGCGGCGGAAGGCGGCGTCGTAGACCAGGTCGGAGCCGGCCATGGCGCCGGTATGCGAGAAGGCGGCGGCGGCCCCGGCGCTGGTGCGGCCGGCCTTGATCACCACCACGGGCTTCGAGCGCGCCGCGATCCGCCCGGCGGTCATGAACTTCCGCGCGTCGGTGATGCTCTCCAGGTAGATCAGGATCGCCTTGGTGTCGGGGTCGATCGCCAGGTAGTCGAGCAGGTCGCCGAAATCGACGTCGGCGGCGTCGCCGATGCTGATCACGTGGCTGAAGCCGATCCCCCGGGGCTTGGCCCAGTCCAGCGCGGCCGCGGCGATGGCCCCGGACTGGGCGACCAGCGCCAGGCCGCCGGCGGCCGGGGCGATGTGGGCGAAGCTGGCGTTGATGCCGACCCGCGGCGAGATGAACCCCAGGCAGTTTGGGCCGACGATGCGCAGCAGGTGCGGGCGCGAGGCGTCGAGCATGGCCTGCTTCAGCTCGCCGGTGACGCCGGCGCTGACCACCACCGCCGCCCGGCAGCCCTTCGCGCCAAGTTCGGCCACCAGGCCCGGCACGGTGGGGGCGGGGGTGGCGATCACCGCCATGTCCACCGGCCGCGGCAGGGCCTCCACCGACGGATAGGCAAGCGATGAGCCGATCGAGGCGGCGCGCGGGTTGACCGGCAGCACCGGGCCGGCGAAGCCGCCCTGCGCCAGGTTGCGGGCGATCACCTGGCCCACGGAGCCCGGTGTGTTGCTGGCGCCGATGAGGGCGATCGCCTTCGGATGGAACAGGGCGTCGAGGTTTCGCGTCGTCATGGCGTCTCCTGCCTCGGGCGCGCGCGGGGCTCCTTGACCCCCATCAACGCCGGACCACTGTGGCGCCCTATCGGTTCCGACGGGAGGCCCCGATGCTCGGAATGGTGTTGAAGTCGCCGCACGCGCCGCTGCGGCTGGAGGCGCGGCCGGACCCCGAGCCGGGCCCGGGCGAGCTGCGCCTGCGCGTGCGGGCCTGCGGGGTCTGCCGCACCGACCTCCACATCGTCGACGGCGAGCTCGCGCCGCGCCGCGACAGCGTGATCCCCGGCCACGAGATCATCGGGGTGGTGGACGCCATCGGGCCGGGCGTGGCGGACGTGGCCCTCGGCGAGCGGCGCGGCGTGCCCTGGCTCGGGGAGACCTGCGGCCGGTGCCGCTACTGCCGGGAGGGGCAGGAGAACCTCTGCGACGCGCCGGGCTTCACCGGCTGGACCCGGGACGGCGGCTACGCCGACACGGTGATCGCCCGCGCCGACTACTGCTTTCCCGTGCCCGGCGGACTGTCCGACGCCGAGGCCGCGCCGCTGATGTGCGCGGGCCTGATCGGATACCGCTGCTGGAAGAAGGCCTCCGAGGCGCGGCCGGTGGAGCGCCTGGGGCTCTACGGGTTCGGGGCCGCGGCGCACCTCCTGGCCCAGCTCGCCATCCACGAGGGGCAGGCGGTCTACGCCTTCACGCGCGACGGGGACGCGACAGCGCAGGCGCTGGCCCTGGAGCTGGGTTGCGCCTGGGCCGGCGGCTCGGACCAGACGCCGCCGGAGGCCCTCGACGCGGCGATCATCTTCGCTCCCGTGGGCGGGCTCGCACCCCTCGCCCTGAAGGCGGTGCGCAAGGGCGGGACCGTGGTCTGCGGCGGGATCCACATGAGCG
>NZ_DAISJG010000142.1:0-3395 GCF_036821595.1 Phenylobacterium sp. | reverse complement strand
TGCGCAGCTCGTCGAGCTCGGACTGGCGGGCCATCTCGTCGAAGCTGGCGCGGAACTCCGCCGCCATGCCGCGCAGCTTCGCCATGAACTGGCCGAGGCGGCGCAGCAGCATGGGCAGGTCCTTGGGACCCACCACGATCAGCGCCACCACGGCGATGACGAGCAGCTCTGTGGCGCCGATATCGGGAAGCATGCGCTGGCCTAGGCGAAGACGCCGGCCGCGATCAAGTCCGCGCCGGCGCCGAAATCAGCTGGTGGACGCGTGGCGGTCAGCCGCGCGTGGTGTCCTTCTCGCGCTCCTTGGGGAGCGGCTTGGCGTCGGCCTGCTCGGTGTCGTCCTCACCCTTCAGGCCGTCGCGGAAGGCGCGGATGCCCTTGGCGGCGTCGCCCATGAGGCCGGACAGCTTGCCGCGGCCGCCGAACAGCAGGGCCACGACGACCAGCACGATCAGCCAGTGCCAGATGGAAAAAGAGCCCATGACGGCCACACTCCTTGGTAGGTCGCGCCCCCGGCGACCGGATAGCTTCGCGGGCTATATAGTCCGTCGTCGCGGCCCGCGCCAACGCCGACTCCGCGGCCTAACGGCCCGCCTCTTCCTCGCCCAGGAAATCGATGTGGAATTCCGGCGTCTCGGCGGCGTCCAGCGGGTCCTCGTCGGGCGCCAGCTGGTCGGGATTGGGCACGGCGAAATCGGACGGAAGGTCGAGGGAGAGCAGGCCCGCGGCCTTCATCTCCGCGGCGCCGGGCAGGTCGGCGAGGCTGGTCAGGCCGTAGTGCTCCAGGAAGGCGTCGGTGGTGCCGTAGGTGACCGGGCGGCCGGGCGTCCGCCGCCGGCCGCGCATGCGCACGAGGCCCAGCTCCAGGAGGACGTCGAGGGTGCCCTTGCTGGCCTGGACGCCGCGCACGGCCTCGATCTCGGCGCGGGTCACCGGCTGGTGGTAGGCGATGATGGCGAGCGTCTCCTGCGCGGCCTTGGAGAGGCGCCGCGGCTCCTCCTTCTCCTCGGTCATCAGCCAGGCGAGGTCGGCGGCGGTCTGGAAGCGCCAGCGGCCGGCCACGCAGGCCAGCTCGACGCCGCGTCCCGCGTAGCGGGCCTGCAGGGCAGCGATCGCGCCCTCCACGTCGGCGCCTTCGGGCAGCCTCCGGGCCAGGTCCTCCAGGCTCAGGGGGCCCGCGGCGGCGAACAGCAGGGCCTCGACCTCGCGCTCGGTCTCGACGCTCACGGCCGGACCTCCGGACGCCGCTTCAGGTAGATGTCGGCGAAGGCCTCGAGCTGGCGGGCCTCCAGCGCCCCTTCCTTCACCAGTTCGAGGCTGGCCGACAGCGTCGAGGCGAGGAAGGAGGCGCGGCTCGGCCCATGGTCGGCCGGGCCGTGGGGCGCGACCCCGGCCAGCGGGGTCCAGCGGTCGAGGTCGGGCAGCAGGCTGCGCAACCGGTCGCGGGCGTCCTCCAGCGGATAGGCCACCGGGGCGCGGGGCGTGTAGTGGCGGCCCTGCTCCTTCCGCCGCTGGTCGATGTAGGCGCTCATCAGGCTGTAGAGGTCGCCCTCGATCCGGCCCGAAGGGATGACCTTGATGGCCTCAGGGTCGCCGCGGCCGAAGACATCGCGGCCGAGCTGCGGGCGCGCCTTCAGGGCCTCGCCGGCCTTGCGCATGGCGTCGAGCTTGGCCAGCCGGAAGGCGAGCCGCGCGGCGATCTCCTCGGCCGGCGCCTCCTCGGGCTTCATCTTCTCGGGCTTCGGCAGCAGCAGGCGCGACTTCAGGTAGGCAAGCCAGGCGGCCATCACGAGGTAGTCGGCCGCCAGCGAGAAGCGCATCCGCCGGGCCTGCTGGACGAACGACAGGTACTGCTCGGCCAGCTTCAGGATCGAGAGCTGGAGCAGGTCCACCTTCTGGCTGCGGGCCAGCGCCAGCAGGACGTGCAGCGGGCCTTCGTAGCCCTCGATGTCGACGATCAGGGCCTCGCCGTCTTCGGCGGCCGTGGCCGCGGCGGTGAAGTCGAGGTTGGGCTGGAAACCGCCGCTCATGCGTAGCGTCCTTCGAAGGCGGCGTCGAAGCGGGCGCGGCCCTCGGCGGCGTCGAACGGCTCCGGTCGGGCCGGCAGTCGGGCGAGCGCCGCGCGGGCCCGTTCGGCCGCCTTCCCCTCCAGCGCGCCCGCGCCCTCGGCCACCTGGCGCATGGCGGACATGTCGCCCTCGCCGTGCAGGACGACGTCGCAGCCGGCCGCCCGCGAACGCTCCGCCCGCTCGGCGAAGCCGCCGTCCAGCGCCTGCATGGCGAGGTCGTCGCTCATCACGAGCCCTTCGAAGCCGATCGCCCCGCGGATCACCCGCTCGAACACCCTAGCCGAGGTGGTCGCCGGGCGCGCGCCGTCGATGGCGGCGTAGATCACATGGGCTGTCATCGCCATGGGCAGGTCGGCGAGCGCCCGGAACGGGGCGAAGTCGCGGGTCTCCAGCGCCTCGACCGAGGCTTCGACCACCGGAAGCGCCTCGTGGCTGTCGGCGGCCGCGCGGCCGTGGCCGGGCATGTGCTTGGCCACCGGCAGGACACCGCCGGCCAGCAGCCCCTCGGCCGCCGCCCGGCCGAGCGCGGCCACCTCGGCCGCATCGTCCGAGTAGGCGCGGTCGCCGATCACCTCATGGCCCTCCGTATCGCGCACGTCGAGCACCGGCAGGCAGTCGACGTTGACGCCGACGGCCGCCAGGTCATGGGCCAGCAGACGCGCGCCCAGCCGCGTGACCTCGCGCCGGCTCTCCGGCGGCAGCTCGCCATAGGCGCGGCCCGGCGGATAGCGCTTCCAGTGCGGCGGCTTCAGCCGGGCCACCCGGCCGCCCTCCTGGTCGACGAGGATCGGGGCGTCGCCACGCTCTACCCTCCCGCGCAGGTCGTCGGTGAGCCGGCGCACCTGGCCCGGGGTCTCGACGTTGCGGCCGAAGAGGATGAACCCCCAGGGCTTCACGGCGCGGAAGAAGGCCGCCTCCTCCGCGGTCAGGGTCGGGCCCGAGCAGCCGAGGATGGCGGCGCAGGCGCTCACCGGACGAAGCAGCTCTTCCCGGCGGCCTTCAGCCTGTCGCAGAAGGCGGTGGCCTGCGCCCGGTCGGCGAAGCCGGTGACGGCCGTGCGGTAGAGGACCGAGCCGTCGCGCTCGATGCGCTCCACGCTCTTGCCCTTGCCGGCGGCGAGGCCCGGTGCGGCGGCGACCGCCTCGTTCCAGGCCCTGTCGGCGAGCGCGGTCGAGGACACCGCTCCGATCTGCACCGCGGCCCCGCCGGTGGAGGTCGCCGCAGGCGCGGGCGCCGGCGCGGCCTTCGGAGCCGGCGGCGGCGCAGCGGCGGCGACCGGGGGCGGCGGCGCGGCCTTGGGGGCCGCCGTCTGGGCGGCCGGCAGGGCGG
>NZ_DAISJG010000141.1:0-3403 GCF_036821595.1 Phenylobacterium sp. | reverse complement strand
TGTTGCCGATCACGAAGGCGCCGCCGTGGATCCAGACCATCACCGGCAGCTTCGCCCCCGGCCTGGCGTTGGCGGGCGCGGTCACGTTGAGGAACAGGCAGTCCTCGGACTGGGTGCAGTCCTGGCCGGGCCGGGTGGCGTCGCGCGCCGCGCTCCAGGCGGCGGGCGGCGCGGGCGGACGCCAGCGCAGCTCGCCCACCGGCGGGGCGGCGAACGGGATCCCCTGGAAGGTCGCGACACCGTCGGCCACGGCGCCGCGCACCGGCCCCTGAGCGACCTTCACCACCGGACCTGCGGTCACCGCCTGGGCTGCGGCCGGGGCGGCCTGCCCCCAGGCCTGGCTCCCCGAGACGAGCAGGCCCGCGGCCATCGCGACGGCCATCGTACGCTTGAAGATCATCGGCTTCCCCCCGGAGCGGCTCCGGTCTTGGACGCCGGAACATACCCATTTGTCGACTCTGGCGAGGGCCCTGTAAAGCGCGGGCGGACGCTGCGGAAGGCAACGCCCCTTAACTTCCGGAGTTGATGTGCTAATCCACGGTCGAGCCGGGGGGCTTGCGACACACGGCGCCTAGGGGGGCCATGGAACAGTCTCAGTTGCGGGTGCGATTCCCCACCCGACCCCGGCGCGGCGCGGTCTATCTGGCCGCCCTCGCGGTCGCGGGCGTGGCCGCCGGAGGGGCCGAGGCCCGCGCCGAGACCTTCGAGCTCGCCGCGGCGCCCACCGCCCGCGCGCTCGGCGAGCTCACGATCGACGAGCTCTCGGAGATCAGCATCACCTCGGTGTCGAAGCGGCCCGAGGCGATCAGCCACGCCGCCTCGTCGGTCTATGTGATCACCAACGACGCGATCCGGCAGGCGGGCGCCCTGACCATCCCGGAGGCGCTGCGCCTGGCGCCGAACCTCGAGGTCATGCGCATCGACGCGCTCGACTATTCGATCACCGCGCGCGGCTTCGCCGGCTTCGAGTCCGCCAACAAGCTGCTGGTGCTGGTGGACGGCCGCAGCGTCTACACGCCGCTGTTCTCCGGCGTGGACTGGGACCAGCACCACATCCTCCTCGACGACATCGCCCAGATCGAGGTCGTCAGCGGCCCGGGCGGCACGCTCTGGGGCGCGAACGCCGTCAACGGGGTGGTCAACATCACCTCGCGCAGCGCCTTCGACACCCAGGGGCCGCTGGCGGTGGCCAGCCTCGGCACGCTCGATAGCGACATCAGCCTGCGGTACGGCGCCCAGCTCGGCGATTCGGGCGCGGGCCGGGTCTACGCCACGGCCTTCAAGCGCGGCGACCTGGACGAGGCCGGCGGCGCCAGCGCGGACGACGGCTGGGACGGCTGGCAGGCCGGCTTCCGCACCGACTGGGCCTACGGCTCCGACACCTTCACCGTCCAGGGCGACCTGCAGGACGCCACCATCGACGAGAGCCTGGGTTTCGGCGACGGCTATGTGCGCGGCGGCAACGCGCTCGGCCGCTGGACCCGGCGCCTGGGGCCCGCCTCCACCGTGGAGGTCCAGGCCTACTACGACCACATCGAGCGCGAGGCGCGCGGCATCCATGACAAGCTTCGCGTCTGGGACGTCGAGGCGCAGCACGCCTTCACCCTCGGCCGCCATGCGGTGGTCTGGGGCGGCGGCTACCGCATCACCCGCGACGAGTTCCGCACCCTCGCCGAGCCCCAGCTGCTCTCGCCGCCCCGGCGGCGCGTCGACATCGGCAACGTCTTCGTCCAGGACGCGATCGCGCTCCGCCCGGACCTGCTGCTCACCCTCGGTGTGAAGCTGGAGACCAACGACTACACCAGGAGCGAGTGGACCCCGAACGCCCGGCTGGGCTGGAGCCTGTCGGAACGGCAGTTCCTCTGGGCGGCCGTCTCCCGGGCCATCCGCAACCCCTCGCGGATCGAGCGCGACTTCACCATCGCGGGCTTCGTCCAGCCGGGGCAGATGGGCTCCGAGAAGCTCGTCGCCTACGAGGTCGGCTACCGCGGGCGGCTCACCTCGGCCGCCAGCGTCTCGGCCTCGCTCTACTACCACGACTACGACGAGCTCCGGACGAACGAGTTCATCCCGGGCCGCCAGCCGGCCCCGGTCTTCGTGGGCAACACCATGGAGGGCGAGACCTGGGGCGTGGAGGCGTGGGGCGACCTGCAGGTCACCGACTGGTGGCGCCTCAGCGCCGGCGGCGCCGTCCTTCGCAAGGACTTCCGGCTGAAGCCGGGCAGCCGCGACGTGGCGAGGTTCGAGGCCGCCGGGGCCGACCCGGGCTACTGGGCCAAGCTCCGCTCCCACATGCGGCTCGCCGACAACCTCGAGCTGGACCTGGGCATGCGGGTCTATGACGACGTCCCGACCCTCGCGGCCTCGGGCTACGTCGGGGCCTCGGCCTACACCGAGGCCAGCGTGCGGATCGCCTGGCGGATCAACGAGCAGCTGGAGCTCTCGGCCACGGGCCTGGACCTGCTGAACGCCCGCCACGCGGAGGCGAGCGAGGCGCGGCGCAACGAGGTTCCGCGCAGCGCCTTCGTCACCCTGCGCTGGACACCGTGACCTGATGCGGCTGCGGCGATCCCTGCAGGCCTGCGTCGTGGCGGTGGCCGCGACGGCATGCGCCCTCGCGTCGGCGGCGCAGGCGCAGGGGCTCGAATACGCCGTCAAGGCCGCCTTCCTGACCAAGTTCGCGGCCTTCGTGAGCTGGCCGCCCGGCGTGAGCGCCGGCCCGGTGCGCGTCTGCGTGGTCGGTGACGATCCGTTCGGTCCGGCGATCGAAAGCGCGGCCGCGGGCCAGGTGGTCGTGCGCCGGATGCCGGCGGTGGACCGCGCCTCCGGCTGCCAGGTGCTCTACGCCTCGGGTTCGTCGCGCCAGAGCGTGGCCCAGGCGCTGCAGGCGGTGCGGGGCGCGCCCGTGCTGACCGTGACCGACGCCACCCGCGGCGGGCCGCGCGGCATGATCCACTTCGTGGTGTTCCAGGACCGGGTCCGCTTCCACGTCGACGCGGCCCAGGCGGCCCAGGCCGGCCTTTCGATCAGCTCCAAGCTGCTGGCGCTCGGCCTGTCGGTGAAGCGATGAAGCCGCGCTGGCTCGACCTCTCCGACCGCCGCGCGCTGAACCTGGCCTGGGTCGGCGCCGTGGCCCTGCTGGCGGTGGGCGTGCTGCTCGGGGCCCGGGCCGAAGCCGTCCACCGCGGGGAGGCGGCGCGCGCCGCCGCCGTCCAGGCGGACATCCTCGCCGCCAGCGTGACGGCGGCCCTGGCCTTCGACGACCGCCCCGCCATGCGCGAGTACGTGGACGCCCTGCGGGCCGACCGACGGGTCGCCGCCGCGGGTGTCTACAACGCCGACGGCCGACCGCTGGTGGTCTACGCTCGCCGCCCGCAGCTGCAGCCGCCCGGACAGCTCGGCC
>NZ_DAISJG010000140.1:0-3418 GCF_036821595.1 Phenylobacterium sp. | reverse complement strand
CCCTCCCGCCGCTGCTGCCGCAGCGGGGGAGGTGCGGCGCCCGGGCGGGACCGGTGCGCCCGTCGACGAGTGACCCGCCTCCGTCTGAACGTCCGCCACGGGTCGATATCGGACCTTGCAGTCGCGCCTAGAAGCGGACCTAGGCTAAGCCTGTCTGGAAGCGCGGGCGAGTTTCTCCACAAGCCCGGCCGGGATCGGGCGGTCTGGTGAGAAGGTGACGCCGGTCTTCGTGGACTTCAGTCCGGCCGCCGCAATGTCGGCGCCATGCGCGATGATCGCGGAAGGCGCTAGGTAGAGACCGCACTGCTTGCTGAATGCCGCATAGCCGGCGACGATCGACTGCCCGATACGAAACCCAGGCATCTTGTAGGCGATGACTTCCTCAGCATCGGGCAAGACGCGCCTGAGCTGAGACCGCAACTCAGAGAGCGCGGGGCGAAGATGCTCCGGAGCCGCAGCGATGTAGGCGTCGTGGTCAGCAGACATGCGCAGCGCGGGCCTTCCAGTGCATGGCGTACAAGGCGATCGCTAATCGCCTCAGTTTCAGCGCACGGGACAAAAAGGATCAAGCACCTCCCGTGGGCTGGACAACCTCGCATCCCAACGTCCCGAACGGGTCGTCTCGCAGCGTCTGACCCAGCTTGGGTCCCGGCTTTCGCCGGGATGAGCGGGGGCTCGCGGCGGGGCCGCGGGCTCAGTACCTGCGCCAGGCCCAGGGGGGCGGGGCGGGGCGGTAGGCGTCCTGCTCGAGCTCCCAGGCGCGGCGGCGCTCGGCCTCCTCGAAGGCCTGGCGCTGGGCCTCGTAGGCGGCCTGCTGGCGGCGCGCGTCCTCCAGTTCGCGGCGGCGCTCGGCCTCGTCGACGAGGCGCCGGCGCTCGGCCTCGGCGGCCTCGGCCTGGGCGCGGGCGGCCTGCAGTTCGGCCTCGGCGACCGCCCGGCGGTGGGCCTCGTCGGCGGCGCGCTGCGCCTCGGCGGCCTGGGCCGCCTGCCGGGCGCGGGCGCGGGACGCGGCCTGGGCGCCGCAGGTCCGAAGGTCGGCGACGCCCTGTTCGGAACCGGCGAGCGAGACGCCCACCGGCTCGGCGGCCAGCCAGGCGATGTCGAGGGAGGATCCCTTGCGGAGCGCGGCTTCCGTCTCGGCGCTGAGCGTCATCTCGCCCACCGCGGGGTCGGCGGTGCGGGTCATCAGGTTCGAGAACCGCTTCTGGTCGATGCGGACGGCGAGGAAGGCCTGTTCCGGCAGGCCGTCGCGGGCGAAGCGCAGGCTGAGCCGCTCGCCGTCGGAGACCAGCTGGACGGGGGAGACGGCGCCGGAGCGGCCGGCCAGCTCCAGGTCGGTGCGGCAGAGGCCCTCGGCGGGGCTGACCACCCAGGCGACGGACGGGAAGGCCGCCACGGCCGGGGCCGCGGGCAAGGCCAGAGCCGGTCCAGCGAGCGCGCCGAGCACGGCGAGGCCCGCCGCTCCCGGAAGGATAGGCTTGAACACTTCAGCTCCGATCTGACACGCCCCGGGATCGTACGACGCCGACGCGGGCCTGACCAGCGACAGGCGGTCGCGGGCGCGCGGCGAACGCCGTTCGCGGGCGCTCGCGGGGGCGGGGGCGCAGGTGCTACGGTCCCGCTTCGAGAAACGAGAGGGAGGCGCTCCATGACGCGCAATCGACTGGTCCCCATCCTGGCCGCCCCGATCCTGGCTGCCCTGGCGCTGGGCGTCGCGGGCGCCGCGGCCGCCCAGGTCCCGGCCAATATCGCCACGGCGCTCGGCGACGCCGCCCGGCCGGCGGCGGACAGCGCCCGCGACGCGGCGCGCAAGCCCGGGGAACTTCTGGCCTTCGCCGGGGTGAGGCCGGGCGACAAGGTGGCCGACCTGATCATGGGCGGCGGCTACTTCACCCGCATCCTGGCCGCGGCGGTGGGGCCGAACGGCCACGTCCACGCCTATCAGCCGGCGGAGTTCATCCAGTACCAGGCGAGCTACGGCGAGAGCCTGAAGACGGTGGCGGGCGCGTACAGGAACGTGACGCCGCTGGACGCCAGCCTGCAGGCGCTGGACCTGCCCGATGGCCTGGACCTGGTGTTCACCAACCAGAACTACCACGACCTGCACCTGAAGCCGTTCCCGCAGGACACCGCGAGCAAGGTCAACGCCGAGATCTTCCGGTCCCTGAAGCCGGGCGGGGTCTACCTGATCGTCGACCACACGGCGGCGGCGGGCTCGGGGTTGGACGTCGCCGACAGCCTGCACCGGATCGATCCCGCCATCGTGCGCCGGGAGGTGGAGGCCGCCGGCTTCCGGTTCGAGGGCGAGAGCCCGCTGCTGAAGAGCACGGAGGACAAGGCCGGGACCAACGTCTTCGACCCCTCGGTGCGCGGAAAGACCGACCAGTTCGTGATGAAGTTCCGCAAGCCTTAGGCCACGGAGCAAGAAGAACCACGGAATACACGGAATACACGGAACAGGGCGGCGCTGACTGGCGGCGGCCTGCAGGGTTGTCGAGATCAACCGCGCGCCTACGGCGCGCAGTCGAACGCCGCGCGCTTCGGGGTAATGGCTCGCGTTCCGTGTGGTCCGTGTATTCCGTGGTTCCTTCCTGTGGCGCAGGGCCGTCTTCAAACCGTCGCAGATTTCGTCTAGTTTGGAAGTATGGAAACGAAATCGGCGGTAGGGACCCTGGGCGCGCTGGCGCACGAGGGGCGGCTGGGCGTCTTCCGGCTGCTGGTGCAGGCGGGCGGAGACGGGCTGGCGGCGGGCGAGATCGCCCGGCGGCTGGACGTGCTGCCCAACACCCTGTCGGCCAGCCTGAACGTGCTGGCCCACGCGGGCCTGGTCTCGTCGCGCCGTGACGGCCGCTCGATCATCTATTCGGCCAACTACGGGGCCATGCGCGAGCTGCTCGCCTTCCTGATGGAGGACTGCTGCGCGGGCGCGCCGGAGATCTGCGCCCCGCTGGCGGCCATCGCCGGCCAGGGCTGCGCCGCCGAAGCCGCTTCCGCCTGAAGGAGACCGCCGTGGCCGAGACGCCGACGGGCAAGACGTACAATGTGCTGTTCCTGTGCACGGGCAATTCCGCGCGCTCGGTGATCGCCGAGGCGCTGCTGAACCGCGAGGGCCGCGGCCGCTTCCGGGCCTATTCGGCGGGCTCGTTCCCCAAGGGGCAGGTCAATCCGCACGCCATTCCGATCGTGGAGAGCCTGGGCTTCAAGGCGGCCGACTTCCGCTCCAAGTCCTGGGACGAGTTCGCAACCCCGGACGCGCCGGAGCTCGACCTGATCATCACCGTCTGCGACGACGCGGCCGGCGAGGTGTGCCCGGTGTGGCCGGGCCAGCCGGTGACGGCGCACTGGGGAATCCCCGATCCCGCGGCGGCGACCGGCTCGGAGGCCGAGATCGGGGCCGCGTTCGGCGAGGCCACGCGGC
>NZ_DAISJG010000139.1:0-3521 GCF_036821595.1 Phenylobacterium sp. | reverse complement strand
CGAAGCTGACGGTCACCGCCGGCCTCGACTGGAGCCCCATGGCCCGCCTGAACCTGGCCGGCGACGTGCGCTACGAGAGCATGCGCTGGGAGGACGACCTCAACACGCGGAAGCTGGGCGCGGGCGTCCAGCTCGACCTGCGCGCCGCCTGGCGCGTGGACGCGCGCAGCGAGGTCTACGTCGCCGCCGAGAACCTGCTCGACGAGGAGCTGGAGGTGGGCGAGACGGCGAACGGCGTCGAGAGCTTCTCGGCCCCGCGCACCGTGCGCATCGGCTTCGCCTACCGGCGCTAGGCGGGCTCCGCGGCGCCGAACAGGGCCTCGTGGCGCGCGCAGATGCGCGGCCAGAGCGCGGCGGCTTCCGGCAGGTCGAGGTCGAAGTCGCGGGCCAGGACGGCGACGTACTCGTCCGCCGAGCCGATCAGGCGCTGCTCGACCCCGCCCGGCCGCACCCGGCGCAGGGTGCGGCCGCGAAGCTGCAGGAGGCCGTCCGGCCGCCAGCGCTGGGCCACGGCGTTCAGCACGAAGTTCGACTCCGGCGCGGTCTGCAGCCAGTCGCAGCGGGCGGCCAGCACCTCGGGTTGGGCGGGCTCCAGCGTGAAGTCGAAGGATTTCGCGCCGCCGTGCTCGTGGTTGTGGAAGCGCCACCAGGCATCGTCGAGCGCCTCCAGCCGGAAGTCGAAGCCCGCGGTCGAGAACGGGCCGGGCTCCAGCGGGAAGGGCGCAAGCGTCCCGTCGCCGAAGCCCACGTCGGCGATCCAGGGCCGGTCGAGGTCCACACGAAGGACGAGGTGGTTGCCCACCTGGACGTCGCCCAGGACCTCCCGCATCACGCCGCCGGCCAGCCGGGTCACCCGGAAGCCGATGGCCTCCAGCGCCAGTCCGAACAGGCCGTTCATCTCGTAGCACCAGCCGCCCCGCCGCCGGAGGACGATCTTCTCGAAGGCCGCGTGCGGGTCGGGCGTCAGCGGCCGGCCGAGCTGGACGTCGAGGCTCTCGTAGGGGATCGCCAGCAGGTGCGCCCGGTGCAGGGCCGCAAGGGTCGCGAGGTCCGGCCGCGCCTCGCCGGTGAAGCCGATGCGGTCGAGATAGGCCTTCAGGTTCACGGCTACTCCTTGGGAGCCGCCCCGCCGCCGGTGATCAGCTCCACGATTTCCGGGCGGATGTTCTCCGCGCCCTTCTCCATCATGTGCTGGACGATACGGGCGCCCACGGCGTTACGCACCTCCTGGGTGAATTCGGCCTTGTTCTCGCCGACCCAGGCCATGGAGGCCTCGCGGTTGACGTTGAGCTGCTGGAATTCCGGCATGACGTAGCGGGCCACGAGCTCATAGGAGCGCTTCTTCGCCTCCCACGGCGCCCAGTTGTGGTCCATGAACAGGAAGGCGCCGAAGCCCGCGCTCTCCTCGACCAGCTGGCGGATACGCCGAGCGCAGTCGTCCGGAGTCCCAATGACCGCCAGACCCGTGTCGATCATCGCCTGCACCGGGTCGTCGCCCTCCGGCACGATCGGCAGGTTGGCGATCTCGCGGAAGTAGTAGATCCACTTGTCGAGGCCGAAGCGGACGTCCGCCATGGCCTGTTCGCGGGTCTCGGCCACGTGCATGGGGCCCACCAGCCGCCAGGCGTTGCGGTCCATGGTCTGGCCGTGCTCGGCGGCCTGTTCGGTGGCGATCGCCCAGTTGGAGGCGAGGGCGTTGAATCCCGCCGTGGACGTGGCGCCGAGCGACAGCAGGCCGAGCCCGTGCCGCCCCGCGGCCCGCGCGCCGGTCGGCGACACCTGGCTGGCCACCGCCATTTCCACCGAGGGCCGGGAGTAGGGGGTCATCTGCAGGCGGGCGTTCCGGAGCTCGAACCAGTCGGACTGGTGGGTGACCTCCTCGCCTCGCATCAGGCGCACCAGGACGTCCAGCGCCTCGTCCATGCGGTCGCGCTGCTTCTGGACGGGAATGCCCATCATGAAGGCGTCGGAGACCAGGGCGCCGGGGCCCACGCCGAACATCACCCGGCCGCGGGTCATGTGGTCGAGCTGGTTGATGCGGTCGGCCAGCATCATCGGGTGGTGGTAGGGCAGGGAGGCGACGCCCGTGCCCAGGCGGATGTGCTTCGTCCGCTCGGCCGCGGCGGCGATGAACACCTCGGGGCTGGCGATCAGCTCGTAGCCGGCCGAGTGGTGCTCGCCGATCCAGGCCTCGTCATAGGCCAGCCGGTCGAGGTGCTCGACCAGCTCCAGGTCGCGCTGGAGGGCCAGCGTCGGGTTCTCGTCGACGGGGTGGAACGGCGCGATGAACGCGCCGAAACGCAGGCGTTGCGGCAGCACGGCTTGTGGTCCTCCCAGGGACGCGGTTCCCCCCGCGCCTTTGCGGGGACGATACCGGCGTTCCGCGGGGTAAGACTAGCCGCGGGCCTGCTCGCGGATCTCCTCCTTCACCTCGTCGCGGGCGGCCTCCAGGAACCGGAGGACCTCCAGCTCGAAGGCGCGCTCGTCCCTGGCCGGCTTCAGCGGCAGGGCGCCCTTCTCATAGGCCTCGATCACGACGGGGTGGATGTAGGCGCTGCGGCACACGGCGGCGGTGTTGCCGAGGATGCCCGCGACGGCCTTCACGCAGGTGTTGATGTTGCGCTTGCACTCAGCGGCCGTGGCGCACTGCGGCTGCAGGATGAGCGCCCGGGCCGCCGACAGGGTGCCGGCCCAGGTGCGGAAGTCCTTGGCCGAGAAGTCCTCGCCCAGCGCCTCGCGCAGGTAGGCGTTGACGTCGGCGGACTCGACCACCTTCTGCTCGCCGCTCTCGTCGATGTACTGGAAGAGGCGCTGCCCCGGCAGATCCTGGCAGGCCTTCACCACCCGGGCGAGGCGCCGGTCGTTGAACCCGGTCCTGTGCGCCTTGCCGCTCTTGCCGCGGAACTCGAAGACCGCCCGGGTCGCGCCGATCTTGGCGTGCCGGTCGCGCAGGGTGGTCAGGCCGAAGCTCTTGTTCTGCTTGGCGTACTCCTCGTTGCCAACGCGGATCAGCGTCATCTCCATGACGCGGACCACGGCCGCGAGCACCTTCTCCCGGGGCAGGCCGCGCAGCGAGAGGTCGGCCTCCACCTTCCTGCGCAGCTTCGGCAGCGCGCGGCCGAAGGCGATCACCCGGTCGTACTTGTGGCTGTCGCGCACCTCACGCCAGCGGTCGTGATAGCGGTACTGCTTGCGTCCCTTCTGGTCCCTGCCCACCGCCTGGATGTGGCCGTTGGGCCGGGGACAGATCCAGACGTCGGTCCAGGCCGGCGGGATGGCCAGCTTGCGGATGCGGTCCAGCGTCCTCTCGTCCGTGACAGGCGAGCCGTCCGCCTTGCGGTAGTTGAAGCCGCTGCCCGCCTTGCGGCGGGTGATCCCCGGATCGCCGTCGCTGACGTAGACGAGGCCCACCGCCTCCACGTCCTCAAGCACGGGCGCCGATGGCGCGAGGTCGTCGGGCATGTCCCTGGCCATCTGTTCCGCACACTCCTCCGGCCCGGCCGCAACGTGGTATGCGCGAG
>NZ_DAISJG010000138.1:0-3783 GCF_036821595.1 Phenylobacterium sp. | reverse complement strand
GGCAGGGGCCGTTCGGGGGAGGGCAGGAAGAAGGGCGCGACCCGTTCCTCCACCACCGCGTCGATCGGCGGCAGCCTGGCGATCATCTTCAGGCGCGACTGGGCCTGGGTGGCCTTCGACGCCTTGGCCCGGAAACGGTCCACGAAGGACTGCAGGTGGGCCCGCCGGGCCTCGATCTTCTGGCGGGTGGATTCCTGCAGCCGCAGCTTCTCCACGAGCTGGTTCTCGAAGGCGTCGTAGCCGCCGACGTAGAGCTCCAGCTTGCCGTCCTTCAGGTGGACGATGTGGTCCACCGAGTTGTTCAGCAGTTCGCGGTCGTGGCTGATGACGATGGCGGTGTGCGGGTACTTCTTCAGTCGCGCCTCCAGCCACAGGGCCCCTTCCAGGTCGAGGTAGTTGGTCGGCTCGTCGAGCAGCAGCAGGTCCGGCTCGGCGAACAGCGAGGCGGCCAGCGCCACCCGCATCCGCCAGCCGCCGGAGAACTCCGCCATCGGCCGCGACAGGTCGTCGTTGGAGAAGCCCAGGCCGGCCAGGATCTCGGCGGCCCGCGACGGCGCCCGGTCGGCGTCGATGTCGATCAGCCGGGCGTAGATCTCGCCCAGCTCCTCGGGCGGGGCGGTGTCCAGCCGCGCGAGCAGGTCGGCGCGCTCCACGTCGGCGGCCAGCACGGTCTCCAGCAGCGGCACGGGCGTCGCCGGATGCTCCTGGTCCACCGAGCCCATGCGGGCGGCCTTGGGCAGGCTGATCTCGCCCGAGCCCGGGACCAGCTCGCCCTTGATCAGCTTGAACAGGGTGGACTTGCCGACGCCGTTGCGGCCGACCAGGCCGACCTTGGCGTCCTTGGGCAGATTGACCGAGGCGTCGTCGAAGAACCGGCGGCCCCAGGCGTCGAAGACGAGGTTCTGGATCTGAAGCATGCGAACAGACGAAAAGGGTTTGCGGGCGCGGGCCAGCGCCTCGCCGGATCGCGGTATGGGAGGGCCAGGGCTTGAGAGTGAGACCGCGCCGCCGCCTGACCGGGCGCGCTCATAGCAGACGCGCGGCGCCTTGGCGAGCATCGGCCCAGCGGCTATAGAGCCCGCCACTTTCGCCGCCCCGCCGGGGTGTGCGGCCTCCCTCCCAGTCGGAAGACCAAGAACAACACCATGACCGAACGCACCTTCTCGATCATCAAGCCGGACGCCACCGAGCGCAACCTGACCGGCAAGGTCAATGCGGTGATCGAGGACGCCGGCCTGCGCATCGTCGCCCAGCGCCGCATCCGCATGTCCCGCCAGCAGGCCGAGAAGTTCTACGAGGTCCACAAGGAGCGCCCGTTCTTCGGCGAGCTGGTCGACTTCATGACCTCGGGCCCGGTCGTGGTGCAGGTCCTGGAAGGCGACAACGCGGTGGCGAAGTACCGCGAAGTGATGGGCGCCACGAACCCGGCCCAGGCCGCCGACGGCACCATCCGCAAGCTGTTCGCGCGTAGCGTCGGCGAGAACTCCGTCCACGGCTCCGACAGCCAGGAGAACGCCGCGCTCGAGATCGCCCAGTTCTTCACGGACGATCAAATCGTCGGCTGATCCGGCAACCGAGTGACGTCCGCGGGGTTCACGCCTCGCGGACACCCATCCCAGTCAGAAAGTAGCGATGCGAGAGTCGAAGATCGGGCACTTCAGCGAACGGCTGGAGGCCCAGGCCGAAGCGCGAAAGGCGCTCCTCGAGAAGTTCAAGCCCAAGCCCACCGTGAAGCCGGAAGTCTTCGAGACCCGCGCCCAGCGCAAGGCCCGGGAACTGGAAGAGGTCCGCCAGAAGCGGCTGGCCGAGAAGGAAGCGGCCCGGCTCCGCGCCGAGGAGGCCGAGAAGGCCCGCATCGAGGCGCTGGCCAACGACGAAGAGGCGCAGCTCGCGATGAAGCGGGAAGAGCGCAAGGCCCGCAAGGCGGCCGAGAAGGCCGCGGCCCGCGCCAAGCGCGAAGCCAAGTCGGCGTCGCGGCGCTAGTCGTCGCCGCCGCTGACGCGGCGGGACATGTCCCCGTAGTAGCCCTGGATCAGGAGCTCGACGACCTCCCCCCGCTCTTCGGCGTCGAAGGCGAGGTCCTTGGCCATCTGTATGGCGGCCGAGCGCGACAGGCCGTGCTCGAGCGCCTCGCCGTCTCGGAAGACCGTCCAGTCTCCGTTCTTCAGGGTGACCGCGTATTGAACCATTCAGCACAACCCTCGCGATAAGCTTCAGCGTACGAAGCGGGCTGAAGGTTCCCTCGGGCCTGCGCGCACTGATGCGCGGGCTCCGTGGAACGGCAGTATTGGCGGATCATTGCGACGGGAAAGCAATCCCTTAGAGCGGGATGCTGGCCGGGCGGGCCAGCTTCGCCGCGTCCGGCCTGCGTTTCGGACGACTCGCGCGTGAAGCGTATCGGCTGAGGGGGAATCGGCGCGCGATCGAGGCGTGACCCGCAGACCGTTCGCTGCAATCCTGTCGCGGCCGGCAGGAGGACCCGCCATGGACGGACCGCACCTCATCTATTTTTCCGACCCGATGTGTTCCTGGTGCTACGGCTTCTCGCCCGTCGTCGCCGAGATCCGTCGGGCGTTCGGTCGGGCCCTGCCGATCCGGCTGGTGATGGGCGGCCTCAGGCCCGGCACGGAGGCGCCGATGACCCTCGCCGCCCGCGCTGAGCTCGCCACCCACTGGCGCCAGGTCCACGACGCCACCGGCCTGCCGTTCGACGAGTCCGTGCTCACCGAGACCTTCGTCTACGACACCGACCCGGCGGCCCGCGCCGTGGTCGTCGTCCGCCGCGACGACCCGGAGCTGGCGCTGACCTATCTGGAGCGCATCCAGCGGGCCTTCTACGCCGAGGCCCGTGACGTGACCGGCGGCGAGACCCTCGCCGACCTCGCCGCCGAGGTGGGCGCCGACCGCGACGGCTTCCTCGCCCAGTGGTCGCAGGAGGACGCCAAGGCGGAGACCTGGCGCGACTACGCCATCTCCCAGCGCGCCGGGGTCAGCGGTTTCCCGACCCTCGTGGCGGGGCCGGGCGAGGCGGGGGAGTTCGGCGTCGTCACCCGCGGCTACGCGCCGCCCGACCAGGTGGTCGGGGTGCTGAAGGCCTGGATCGAGCGCATCGCCGCCTGATCGCGACCCGGCGGCGCCTTGCGACTTCCCGTCCGGCGCGCGATATCGGAGGGACGCGGGTCACGGCAGCCCGCTTCGAGTTTCCAAGAAGGACTTCCTCCCTATGCGTGACCCCGTCACCACCGCGCTCGGCCTCGTGCCGATGGTCGTCGAGCAGACGAGCCGCGGCGAGCGCGCCTACGACATCTTCTCCCGCCTGCTGAAGGACCGCATCGTGTTCCTGGCCGGGCCGGTCGAGGACGGCATGGCCTCGCTGATCTGCGCCCAGCTGCTCCACCTCGAGGCGGAGAACCCGAAGAAGGAGATCCAGATGTACATCAACTCCCCCGGGGGAGTGGTGACGTCCGGTCTCGCGATCTACGACACCATGCAGTACATCAAGAGCCCGGTGATCACCCTGTGCCTCGGCATGGCGGCCTCCATGGGGTCCTTCCTGCTGATGGCCGGCGAGAAGGGCCAGCGCATCGCGCTGCCGAACTCCCGGATCATGGTCCACCAGCCTTCGGGCGGCTTCTCGGGCAAGGCCTCGGACATCGAGCGCCACGCCGAGGACATCATCAAGACCAAGCGCCGGCTGAACGAACTCTACGCCAAGCACACCGGCCGCACCGTCGAGGAGGTCGAGGAGACCCTCGACCGCGACTACTTCATGACCGCCGAGGA
>NZ_DAISJG010000137.1:0-3785 GCF_036821595.1 Phenylobacterium sp. | reverse complement strand
CCATCTTACAGACATAAACCGGGAGAGAGACGCCGATGCTTCGCCACCTGACCTGGAGCGCCGCGGCGCTCGCCTTCCTGACCGGAGCCAGCGCCGCGGCCCAGACCATCGCGCCGCCTGACCCCGAATGGATGCTGGTGGCCCCGGAGGATCGGCTCAGCCTCGGCGGCGTCTTCGCGGACGCCGACATCGTCATGCAGCTGGTGATGGGCGGGCTGATGCTGGCCGCGATCGCGGCCCTGGGAGTGTGGATCGTGCAGGCGGTCCGGGTGGGCCGGGGCGGCCGCGGGTTCGCCGGCGCCATGGCCTATCTCTCCGCGCTGGGCGCCGCCGGACCGCTGATCGGCTTCTTCGGCTCGGCCTACACCCTGCTGCATTCGTTCATCGGCGTCTCGAACGTGCGTCCCGTCCCGTCGCTCAGCATCATGGCGCCGGGCTTCGCCGAGGCCTTGCTGTCGGCCATGCTGGGCCTGCTGGCCGCCGCCATCGCGGTGATCGGCCACCGCCACCTGAAGGCCCGGCTCTACAGCGTCGGCCTCGAGGCTGACGAGCCGGCCGCCGCGCCGCTGCAATCCCTGTCGCGCCAGGCGCGGGTCTCGGCTTAGACTGACGCCATGACCCGGATCTCGGCGGCGGAAAGCCACATCATGGAAGCGCTCTGGCGGGACAATCCGCTCAGCGCCGATGAGATCGTGGGCCAGGTCGGGCCCGCCCAGAACTGGGGCGAGGCCACGGTCAAGACGCTGATCAACCGCCTCCTGAAGAAGAAGGCGCTGGTCTCCGAGCGGAGCGGCGGGCGTACGCGCTACCGCCCGCTCGTCAGCCGCGCCGAGTACGTCACCGGCGAGAGCCAGGGGCTGCTCGACCGCCTCTTCGGCGGGGAACTCGCCCCGCTGGTGGCCCACTACGCCAAGCACCGGCCGCTCGCGCCGGACGAGGTGGCCCGGCTGAAGCGTCTGATCGAGGACCTGGACGATGACGACGCCTGAGGACCTCGCCCCGCTCTTCGGTCCCGACCCGCTGGCGGCCTTCGCCACGGCCCTGGTCTATGTGAACCTGGCCGCGGCGGCCGGCCTTCTCGTCGTGCTGGCGGTCCGCATCCCGGTCCGCCGGCTGGTGGGGCCGCAGGTCGCCTACGCGCTCTGGGCCCTGCCGCTTCTGGCGGCCGGCGGGGCGCTCGCCCTGTTCGTGGGCCAGGCGCCCGAGCAGCGGCTGGCGGCGCCGGCCCCCGGCCTCGGCGTGACCCTGGTCTGGGCGGCGGGCGCGACGCTCGCCGCAGCGGTCTTCGCGGTCGCCCAGGCGCGGTTCGTCGTCCAGCTGCGACGCGGACATGGCGGTCCGGCCGTGGTGGGGCTGATCTCGCCGCGCATCGTCATGCCCGCCGACGACGGCCGCTACACATCCGAGGAGCGCGAGCTGATCCGCGCTCACGAGCGGCAGCATATCGCCCGCAAGGACACCCGCGCGGTGGCTTTCCTGGCGCTCGCCCGCTGCCTCTTCTGGTACAATCCCGCCATCCATCTCGCGGCCGGGGCGCTCCGGCTGGACCAGGAACTGGCCTGCGACGCAGGCGTGGTGCTCAGCCGGCCCGGCGCACGGGCGCTCTACGCCCGCACCCTGCTCAAGACCCAGCTCGCCGGCTCGCCTGCGCCGCTCGGCTGCTATTGGTCGGCGCTCGGCCCGCATCCCCTGGAGGTGCGCGTGGCGCTGCTGAAGCGCCGGGTCGGCGGCGGCCGCGGCGGGGCGGTCGGCGTCCAGGTGGACGCCATCCGGCCCTGACACTCCGGTTCTGAAACCTACTGCGGCCGCGCCTCGGGCGACCGGGTGTGGGTTGGGCTATCCTCGTCGTCGCGGCCCCAGTCGTCGGACGGGTGCAGCACCTGGCGCTCTCGGGGCAGGGCCTGCGGCAGCTCGGCCTGCAGCCAGCCGATCAGCTTCTCGCGCACCTCGCAACGCAGGTCGAAGGCGGCGCCTGCGCTGGCGGAGCTGACCAGGCAGCGGAGCTCCATGGTGCGTTCGCGCAGCTCGGTGACCTGCAGGACGCAGACCCGCCCGTCCCAGTGCGGCGAGGCCCGCGCGATCTCCTCGAGCTTGCGCCGCACCGTCTCCACGGGCGTGGCGTAGTCCACATGGACCATGGCCGTGCCGAGCAGGGACGCGGACTCCCGCGTCCAGTTCTGGAAGGGCTTCTGCAGGAAGTAGGTGAGGGGCACGACGAGGCGGCGCTCGTCCCAGACACGGACCACGACATAGGTCGCCGTGATCTCCTCCACATTGCCCCACTCGCCCTCGACGATCACCGCGTCGTCGATGCGGATCGGCTGGGTGACGGCGATCTGGATGCCGGCGAACAGGTTGGACAGGAGGGGCTGCAGCGCTAGGCCGACGAGCAGCGAGGCCGCGCCGCCGGCGGCCAGCAGGCTGACGCCCCACTGACGGACCCCGCTGATGGTCATCAGGGCGAGCGCCACGGTGACCACGATGATGAAGGTCGCCAGCGCCCGGCGCAGGATCCTGACCTGGGTCAGGTGCTTGCGGGCCACCAGATTGTCGGAGACGTCGGTCCGGAAGCGACGCATGTAGAGCGCCGCCCCGATGTCCATTGCCGTCATGGTCATCCAGCCAAACAGCACGATGAAGCCGATCAGCAGGCCGTGGCGGAGGAAGGCGGCGTTCTCACCGCTCAGCGGCGCCACGGGAGTGGCCACGACCAGGGCGAGGAGCACCATGGCCATCCGCACCGGTCGTCGCGTGCGGACCACGAGGGCGCGCCAGAACTCGTCGCGGCGGCTCAGCACGCGGCGGACCAGCCGCACCAGAAGCTCGTGGGCCACAAGCGCGATCGCCAGGGCGGCGGAAAACACGATCAGGGTGGCGAGCCATGGCGGCGCCCAGGCCAGCAGCCCGCGCGCGTCGGTGGTGAGGGAGGCGACAGAAGGCATCCGGCATCCGCGATGTGAGGGGTTCTTCGCTAACCCCTCAGCGCCGCCGCCGTTCCGCCCCCGCCGGTCCGGCAGGGGCACGTCTCCCCGGCGCTAGGCGAAGAACCAGTCGTTCTGCGCCGCAAGCGCCGTCGTGGTGACCCCTGCGAGCGTCGCCACCAGCACGGGCGCCCCGGCCCCGGCGCCGTCTGCGTCGAACCAGACGCCGAGGCCATCGGCGCCCGCCTTCAGCTGCAGCCAGCCGTCAGCCACGGGGTCGGCGCCCGCATAGCCCGCCTGCTGGAACAGGCCGCGCAGGTCCAGCATGTCCTCCCCTCGGGTGAAGTCGGTGATGCGGTCCGCGGAGGCTGACAGCTGGTCGAAGCGGAAGATGTCCTTCCCGGCGCCCCCGGTCAGGACGTCGGCGCCGCGGCCCGCGATCAGGATGTCGTCGCCCGCCGCGCCATCGAGGGTGGATCCCGCATCGTTCGCCGCCAGCCGGTTGTCGAGCTCGTTCCCAACGCCCTTCTGCGCCCAGGTGGCGGCGAGGGTGAGGTTCTCGACATGCGCGGCGAGGGTGTAGGCGGAGCTGGTGCTGATCACCTGGTCCGTCCCTTCGCCCGCCGCCTCGACGACCCGGTCGGTGGCGCGGTCGACCATGTAGGTGTCGTCGCCGCCGCGGCCGGTCATGGTGTCGGCGTTGCCCTTGCCGTCGATCAGGTCGTTTCGGCCATCGCCGGTCAGGGTGTCCTGCTTGGCGGAGCCGGCGATGATGCGGGACGGCGCGCCGGTCTCGGCCAGGCTGAAGAGGGTGTTCTGGTAGGTCGGTTCCGGCTCCGGCGGCGGGGGAGGGGCCACGGCCTT
>NZ_DAISJG010000136.1:0-3810 GCF_036821595.1 Phenylobacterium sp. | reverse complement strand
CCCCCCACCTTGCCAAGCCGCGCTTCGCAGGCCATCTCGCGCGGCCTATAAGCCCGCGTCGGCCCGGTCGGCCGGCGCAACTCTCCCGAAGGCGTCATGTCCCGCATCCTGATCACGTCCGCTCTGCCCTACATCAACGGGATCAAGCACCTGGGGACGCTGGCGGGCTCGATGCTGCCGGCCGACGTCTACGCCCGCTTCCAGCGGGCCCGCGGCCGCGAGACGCTCTACATCTGCGCCACCGACGAGCACGGCACGCCGACCGAGCTGGCCGCCGCCGAGCTCGGCCAGGACCCGGCCTCGTTCTGCGCCGAGCAGCACCGGGTGCAGCACGACCTCGGCCGCGCCTTCGGCCTGTCCTGCGACCACTTCGGCCGCTCGTCCTCGCCGCAGAACCACCGGCTCACCCAGCGCTTCGCCCAGACGCTGTGGGAGGCCGGCTTCATCGAGGAGCGGGTGACCCAGCAGGTCTATTCCAACGCCGACAAGCGCTTCCTGCCCGACCGCTACGTGATCGGCACCTGCCCGCACTGCGGCTACGAGGCGGCCCGCGGCGACCAGTGCGAGAACTGCACCCGGGTGCTGGACCCGGCCGACCTCCTGAAGCCCCGCTCGGCGGTCTCGGGCTCCGAGGACATCGAGATCCGCGGGTCGAAGCACCTGTTCCTGCGCCAGAGCCTGTTCGCCGGGAAGCTGCGCCAGTGGATCGAGGCCAAGCGGTCGTCCTGGCCCAACCTCGTCACCTCCATCGCGCTGAAGTGGCTGGACGAGGGCCTGCAGGACCGCGGCATCACCCGCGACCTCGAGTGGGGCGTGCCGGTCAACGCCTTCGAATGGGGCCCGAACCCGGAGGGGAAGACCCCGGACATCGAGGGCCTTGCGGGCAAGGTGTTCTACGTCTGGTTCGACGCGCCCATCGAATACATCGCCGCCACCTGGGAGTGGGCCGAGGCCCGCGCCCAGGAGGCCGGCCGCGGGCCGGCGCAAGACGCCGAGTGGGAGCGCTGGTGGCGCGGCGAAGAGGCTTCGGACGTCACCTATGTGGAGTTCATGGGCAAGGACAACGTGCCCTTCCACACCGTGGGCTTCCCCTGCACCCTGATCGGGGTGAACGAGCGGCTGGCCGCCGACGGCACCTGGACCACGGTGGAGGCGCGCCCCTGGAAGCTGGTCGACCAGCTCAAGGGCTTCAACTGGCTCGACTACTACGGCGGCAAGTTCTCCACCTCGCTGAAGCGCGGGGTGTTCATGGACCATGCGCTGGAGCTGCTGCCGGCCGACTACTGGCGCTGGTGGATCACCGCCAACACGCCGGAGACCTCCGACGCCACCTTCACCTGGGAGCAGTTCCAGGCGCAGGTGAACGCCGACCTGGCCGACGTCCTGGGCAACTTCGTCAACCGCATCCTGAAGTTCACCGAGAACCGCTTCGACGGCGTGGTCCCCGAGGGCGGGGAGCCGGGGCCGCTGGAGGCGAGGCTGGAGGACGAGGTGCTGGCCAAGCTGCGCGAGCTCACCGGCCACCTGGAGGACCGGGAGTTCCGCAAGGCGTCGACGGCGCTCCGCCAGCTCTGGGTCCTGGGCAACCAGTACCTCACCGAGGCCGCGCCCTGGACGGCGATCAAGACCGATCGCGACCGCGCCGCCGTGGCCGTGCGCTATGGCCTCAACCTCGTGGCCCTGTTCGCGAAGGTGTCCGAGCCCTTCATCCCCTTCGCCGCCGAGAAGATTGCGCTCGCGGTGGGGGAGGGGTTCCCGGGCCGCTGGCCGGCGCTGGACGGGGAGGGGCTGCTGCGCACGCTCGAGCCCGGCCGCCGCGTGCAGGCGCCCGAGGTGCTGTTCCGCAAGGTCGAGGACGCCCAGGTCGCCGAATGGGTCGCCCGGTTCGGCGGGGCCGAGGCGGCCTGAGCGGTTTCGCCGCGCGATTCCTTGGCGCCGGGCGGGGGTCCGTGAGACCCTCGGGGCCGGTCTTTCCAGCGTGAACCCCCGTCCAGCCGCACCCCCGGCCAGCCACGCCTGACCCCTCGTCCATGTCGACGTGGATGAGGGTGGCCGGCGGGCCTAGTGCGCCCGGTGCATCGCCTCTTCCTCCGGCCCGATGTCCAGCATGTCGGGCATGAAGGCGTTGTAGGCCGGCGTCTGGTTGAGGTCGACGACCGCGGTCCGGTGGCCCTCCCACATCATGTGCAGGGCCACGTAGAGCACGATGATCAGGCCGACGTAGCCGATCCAGCGGTACTTGTGCAGCAGCCGGGCGATCCAGCTCGCCGCCACGCCCATCAGCGCGATGGAGAGCAGCAGGCCGAACACCAGGATGCCCGGGTGCTCGCGCGCCGCGCCGGCCACCGCCAGGACGTTGTCCAGCGACATGGAGACGTCGGCGATCAGGATCTGGATGAAGGCGTCCCGGAACGACTTGGGCTGGCGCTTGGTCACCGCGCCCGAGGGCTCGGTGGTCGGGTCGGCGTCCAGCACCGCCTCGGCGGCGGCCTCCTCCGGCTCGGCCTGGTGGCGCAGCTCGCGCCACATCTTCCAGCAGACCCAGAGCAGCAGGAGGCCGCCGGCGAACAGCAGGCCGACGATGCCCAGGAGCTGGGTGGTGATCAGCGCGAAGCCGATCCGCAGCACGACCGCGGCGATCAGGCCGTAGAGGATCGCCTTGCGCCGCTGCGCCGGCGGCAGGGCGCCCGCGGCCAGGCCCACGGCGACGGCGTTGTCGCCCGCGAGCACGAGGTCGATCATCAGGACCTGGAGGAGGGCGGACAGCGCGCCCGGGCTGAACAGCTCTTCGAACATCCGGCCTCAATGCGTCAGCCGCGCGCGGGCTGCAACTGTTCAGGTCCTCGGGCGCGACGCCTCGTAGAGCGCCACGGCGGCGGCGGCCGAGACGTTGAGGCTCTCGAAGCCGCCCGGCATGGGGATCCGGGCGAGCGCGTCGCAGTGCTCGGCCACCAGCCGGCGCATGCCCTCGCCCTCGGACCCCAGGACCAGCACCGTGGGGGCGCCGTCGAGGGCGTCCGCCAGGTCCTGCTCCGCCGCGCCGGTCAGGCCCACGGCGCGCCAGCCGAGCTCGGCCAGCTCCTCCAGCGCCCGGGAGAGGTTGACCACCCGGGCCACCGGGATCTTCTCCAGGGCCCCGGCCGCGGCCTTGGCCAGCGCGCCGGTGAAGCGCGGGGCGTGGCGGTCCTGCAGGATCACGCCGGCCGCCCCGAACGCCGCCGCCGAGCGCAGGATCGCGCCGACGTTCTGCGGGTCGGTGACCTGGTCCAGCATCAGCAGGACCGCGCCGGGCTTCGCCTCCAGGTCGGCGAGGTCGGCCGGCTCCAGCGGCGCCGCGCGCAGGGCCACGCCCTGGTGCACCGCGCCCTGCGGCAGGTTCTGGGCGATCAGCTGGTTGTCGGCGGTCTCGAGGCCGGCGAGGCGGCCGAATCGCGCCTCGATCTGCCGGGCCCGCTCCGGGGTGACCAGCAGCCGCTGCGGCGCGCCGCGGGCCGGATTGGCCAGCGCCGCCTCCACCGCGTGCCACCCCCAGATCCAGTCTTCGGACGGCCCGTCGGACCGCCGCTGGAAGCGGTTCTGGGGCGGGCGTTTTTTCCCTTTCCGGGCGTCGTTGCGTTCGGGGTGCGAGGCCACTATAAGACGCGCTCCAAATTGGGGCCCCGGACGGGAAGCCTGCTCCAGGACGTTGCGTTCGGCGCTCTTAAAGCTCCTCGCATCCTTGGCGGAAGGCTTTTGTTCGAGGCTCTCAACGTGGCTCCGAGCGCGCGGGGGAATGTCCCGAGTGGCAAAGGGGGCGGACTGTAAATCCGC
>NZ_DAISJG010000135.1:0-3858 GCF_036821595.1 Phenylobacterium sp. | reverse complement strand
CGAACAGCTTGGCGAAGGCGTCGATCTGGATGACGTTGTTGGGGATCTCGCACATGACGTAGACCTCCAGCCCGTCCTCGCCGCGCCTCAGCCCGTTGGCGGCCATGGCGTCCAGCACGCGTCCGGCCTCGGTGGTGGTCCGGCAGAACGGCACCATGACCCGCAGGTTGGTCAGGCCGAGGTCCTGGCGCACCCGCCGCAGCGCCTCGCACTCCAGCGCGAACCCCTGGGCGTAGAGCGGATGGGCGTAGCGGGAGGCCCCGCGGAAGCCCAGCATCGGGTTCTCTTCCTTCGGTTCGAAGTCCGCCCCGCCGAGCAGCCTGGCGTATTCGTTGGTCTTGAAGTCCGACAGCCGGACGACGACGGGGCGCGGGTAGAAGGCCGCGGCGATCACGCCGACGCCCTCCACCAGTCCCTGGACGAAGTACTCCCGCGCCGACGCGTGGCCGGCCGTCAGTCGGGCGATGGCCGCCCGTTCGCGCGTCGAGGTCACCCGCTCCGGATGGGCCGCCGCCATCGGGTGCAGCCGTATCTGCTCGCCGATGATGAACTCCAGCCTGGCGAGACCCACGCCCGCGCTCGGCAGCTGGGCGGCGCGGAACGCCAGGTCCGGATGGGCCAGGTTGAGCATGATGGAGGTGCGGGGCTGCTCCAGGTCGGCCGCGTTCAGCCGCTCGACCTCGAAGGGCACTTCGCCCTGGTAGACCTTGCCGACTTCCCCCTCGGCGCAGGAGACGGTCACGCGACCGCCCGCGGCCAGCCGGCGCGTGGCGTCGCCCGTCCCGACCACCGCGGGGATGCCCAGCTCACGCGCCACGATGGCCGCGTGACAGGTGCGCCCGCCCCGGTCGGTGACCACGGCGCTCGCCTTCTTCAGCACCGGCTCCCAGTCCGGGCTGGTGGCGCTGGCGACCAGCACCTCGCCCGGCTGGAAGGCCTTCAGGGCCGCGGCGGTGCGGACCACCCGCACCGGCCCGCCGGCGATCCGCTCGCCGACCGCCTTGCCCTCCGCCAGCACCGCGCCCGAGCCGGTGAGCCGGAAGGTCTCGATCTCCTCGCCACGCTGGGACGCTACCGTCTCCGGCCGGGCCTGGACCACGTAGAGCCGCCCGTCGCCGGCGTCCTTGGCCCACTCGATGTCCATGGGCGTGCGCTGGCCGGCGCGCTTGGAATAGTGGTCCTCGATCCTCAGCGCGACCTCGGTCAGGTCCATGACCTCGGCGTCGGTCAGGCAGTAGCGCTCGCGCTCGGCGAGGGGGACGCGCACGGAGCGCAGCGCCGGTCCGTGCGAGCCGGTGCGCCAGACGATCCGCGTCTGCTTGGCGCCCAGGCTGCGCTTCAGCACCCCTCGGAAGCCCTGCCGGAAGGTGGGTTTGTGGACGTAGAACTCGTCCGGGTCGACGCGGCCCTGCACCACGTTCTCGCCGAGGCCGTAGGCGCCGGTGATGAACACCACGTCCGGGAAGCCGCTCTCGGTGTCGAGGGTGAACGTCACCCCGCTCACCGCCTCGTCGGAGCGGACCATCTGCATCACCGCGACCGACAGGGCGACCTTGAAGTGGTCGAAGCCGTTGTGGAGCCGGTAGACGATGGCCCGGTCGGTGAACAGCGAGGCGAAGCAGCGGCGGCAGGCCTCCACCAGCCCGGCCTCGTCCCGGACGTGCAGGAAGCTGTCGTGCTGGCCGGCGAAGCTGGCGGTGGGCAGGTCCTCGGCGGTGGCCGAGCTGCGGACGGCGACGCTCAGCTCCCCCCCGCACGCTGCGCGCAGCCGGCGGAAGGCCTCCACGATCTGGGCGCCGAGCGCCGCGTCGGCGGTGGCCTCGTAGACGATCCGGCGGGCCGCGGCGGCGCGCCGGGCGAGGTCCTCCACGTCCTCGGGATCGAGGTCGGCCAGGCGCGCCTTCAGCTCGTCCCAGGCTCCCGCCCGCGTCAGCGCGTCGCGATAGGCCTCGGCGGTGATCGCGAACCCCTGCGGGACGCTGACCTTGGCGCCGGCCAGAAGCCGGTGCAGCTCCCCGAGCGAGGCGGTCTTGCCCCCTACCAGCGGGATGTCGCTCAGGCTCAGGAGGTCGAACGGGCGGATGTAGTCGGGCGTGGTCATGACGCGGCTCCGCGGCTGCCCGCGGACCCTAGTCCCGTCACGCCCCGCCGGCCTTGAGGGACGTCAAAGGGCTCAGCCGCCGGGCCGACGGACCTTGACCCGCACCCCGTCGGCCACCTTGTCGGAGGGGAAGATCACCACCCGGTCGCCCGCCTTGAGCCCCGAGCGGATTTCCGCCTCGTCGTCGGTTAGCGCCCCCACCGTCACCGGGACCAGCCGGATGCGGCCGTCCATGATCCGGTAGACGGCCCAGCGGTCCTGCGCGCGGACCAGCGCGCCCAGCGGGGCCTTCAGGGCCTTCGGCTCCCGGCGCAGGAAGACCCGCCCCCAGACCCGATAGCCGGGCCCGAGCCTGGTCCACTTCTCCGGCGCCCCCGTGAACTGCAGCATCACCAGCGCCCGCTGCTCCTCGACGCCGAGGGCCGAGACCTTGGTGAAGCCCTGCGGCTCGACGCGGCGCACGACGGCGGGGATCGTCCCGTCCCCGCCCCAGTCGTAGATCTCGGCCGCCATGCCCTCGCGGATCCGCACCGCGTCCTGCGACAGGAACTCGATGGCCGCCTCCAGCCCGTCCTGGTCGCCGATCTCCACCAGCGGCGCGCCCATGGCCACGGTGCGCTCGCTCTCCTGCAGCACGCGGGTGACGTAGCCGGAGGCCGGCGCGGTGACGGCCACGGTCTCCGCCCCCTGCGCCTCCGGACCCATCAGCGCCGAGCGGGCGGCGGCCAGCTCGGATCGGCGCACGGCGAGCTGGGCGGAGGCGGCGCGCACGGCCGCGCGCGCGGCGCGGGCCCGGGCGTCCGCGGCGTCGAGCGTCTGGCGGGCAGCGAAGCCCCGCTCCGACAGCTGCCGGATGCGGCCCACCTCCACGTCCGCCTGCCGGGCTTCGGCGGCGAGCTGGTCCTGCTGGGCGGCGGCCGCGGCGACGGCGGCCTGGGCGGCGGCGACCGCCGCGGTGGCCTGGGCCCGGGCGCGGGGATCCAGCAGGTCGGCGCTGGCCGGTCTGATCCGCGCGACGACGGTGGACCCCGCTGCCACCCGGTCGCCGACGTGCAGATCGATCCGTTCCAGCCGGCCGGAGACTGGGGCGGCCACCACATAGGCCTCCCGCACCCGCGCGAAGCCCTGGTCCGCGACGGTCTCGGCGAGCGGGCCGGTGACCACCTGGGCCACATCCACCGCCACGGGCCGCGGCGCCATGAGCAGCCCCACCGTCACGGCCACCGCCAGGGCGGCCGCGCCGATCAGGATCCACCGGGCCCATTTGATCTTCGGCATTGCTAGTCCCTTGTCTTCAGGACGGCCACGAGGTCGAGACGCCAGATGCGCGGCGCCACCATCGCCGCCGCGAGGGCGATGGCCGCCAGGTAGGCGACCAGGGCCACGCCGTAGCTGTCGGCGGAGATGATCGCCGGCAGCCGCAGCTCGTCGCGCGAATAGGCCGCGCCCATCGCCTCCGCCAGCGCCTGCCCGCCGAGGATGCCCAGCGGGATCGACGCCAGGGTGATCACCGCCAGTTCGCCCAGCAGGATGTAGGCGCATTCCCAGTGCCCGAAGCCCAGGACGTGCAGGGTGGCGAGGTCCCGGGCGCGCTCGGACAGCGAGATGCGGCTGGTATTGTAAGCGACCCCGAAGGCGATGGCCCCGGCGAAGCCCACGTAGAAGGTGATCATCACCCGGAAGGCCTCGGCCATGGCCTGGCGCCAGGCCGCCCCCGTGTCGTCGCGCGCCGCCGCGCCCAGGATCTGCGGCGTGCG
>NZ_DAISJG010000134.1:0-3920 GCF_036821595.1 Phenylobacterium sp. | reverse complement strand
ACGGTGGCCCCGGCCGGCAAGGCGCCGGAGCCGCGGGAGGGGTCGATGAAGGCGAAGGCGTTGACGGTGACGGCGCTGGTGGTGGCCGGCGGGGTGGTGGCGGTGGCGGTGCTGCCGCAGGACGGCGGCCTGGACTACCGCGACATGCCGGCGGCCGGGGTGAAGGTGGCCACGGCGCTGTTCGTGGTGGCCCTGTTCCTGGAGCGGTCGCTGGCGGTGCTGAACGGCCTGCTGTTCCCCGAGGGCCCGGCCCTGGAGCGCAAGGTCGTCGACCCGATGCTGTCCGCCACCTGCCAGCGCGGGGCGCAGGATGAGCTCGACCAGGTGAAGGCCAGGAAGGCGCGGGTCCGGATGGCGGCGGGCTTCGTCTTCGCCCTGGCCATCGCGGCGGCCGGGACGCGGACGCTCGAGGGCCTGATGGAGCCTCCGGCCAAAGACCTCATCGATCAGCTGGCGCTGTTCCGTGGGGCCGATATCGTGCTCACGGCCGGGCTGCTGGCCGGCGGGTCCGATGGGCTCGCCAGGATCATCGACGCCCTGAAGGAACTGATCGAGAATCTCAAGGCCCGCCGGCGCGCCGAGACCCGCGCGGCCAACGCCCCCTTCAGCCCCGCAGGCATCAACCCGACGAGGACCCCATGAACATCCAGGACCACATCGCGAAGCTGACGGCGAACCCGCAGGACGACAGCCCGGAGTACACCGCCACCCTGCGCTACTGGTCGCACGGGCCGCAGACCAGCGGCTTTCCCAAGGCGATGATCGTGCGGGTGAACGACGGGCCCGAGCACGTGTTCGACGTGCCGGACAGGCTGGGGACCCACGAGCTGGTGGTGGACATCAGCGCCGACATGAAGCCCACGGGGGTGAACACCATCCACTGGCAGGTGGACGTCTACAGCTACGAGCCGTTCGGGATCCGCTCGTCGGCGCGGGTGCTGATCCGCCGCAAGCGGGCGGTGATCCTCGACGAGAACTACGAGACGCCGCAGTTCTGGCGGCGGACCAACGAGCAGCTGACGGTGTTCTGAGCCGGGCTCAGGGGTGGCGGCTCAGGGGTAGCGGTAGAGGCCGCAGAGCTTGTTGCCGTCGGGGTCGCGCAGGTAGGCGAGGTACATGCGGCCGGTGGGGCCCTCGCGCACGCCGGGCGGGTCCTCGATGGAGACGCCGCCGGCGGTGAGCCCCGCGGCGTGCCAGGCGTCCACCTGCTCGGGCGAGGCGCAGGCGAAGCCCACGGTGCCGCCGTTGGCGTGGCAGGCCGGCTGGCCGTCGATCGGCAGGGAGGCGGAGAAGACGCCGGTGGGCGAGCGCCAGAAGACCCGGTGGCGGTCGACGAAGCCGGGGTTCACGCCGAGCGCCGCGAAGGTCGCGTCGTAGAAGGCCTTGGCGCGGTCGAGGTCGTTCGTGCCGACCATGATGTGCGAGAACATCCTAGTGCTGGCTCTCGGGCATGCGGACGACGAGGCCGTCGAGGTCGTCGGTGACCTTGATCTGGCAGGACAGGCGGGAGTTCGGCTCCACGCCCTCGGCGAAGTCGAGCATGGACTCCTCCATGGCCGACTTCGTCCCGGTCTTCGCGGTCCAGGCCTCGTCCACGTAGACGTGGCAGGTGGCGCAGGCGCAGGCCCCGCCGCAGTCGGCGTCGATGCCGGGGATGTTGTTCTTGACGGCGCCTTCCATGACGGTGAGGCCGGTCTTCACCTCGATGGCGTGCTCGGTTCCGTCGTGCTCGATGTAGGTGATCTTGGCCATCTCTGTCCTGCCCCTGCGGCGGCCGCTCTTCTAGGCGGCGACCTCTTTCATGGAAACGTTCGGGTCCGCAAGCCTCGCCTTGTCGACGGGCCGGCGGGAGAGGATGAGCTGCTTGCCCATCATGAATTCGGGCGGGGCGTTGATCGCCTCCACCGCCTGGACCTGGTCGCCCTTCAGGTGGAAGACGGCGAACTTCCCCGTGGCCGGGTCGCCGCGCACCAGGATCTCGTCCACGTCGAAGGCGTAGCCGGCGATCTGCAGCTTGAGGTCGTACTGGTCGGACCACTGCCAGGGGCACTCGCCGGCCGGGCGCGGGCGGCCGGTGATGGCGGCCGCGGCCTGCTTGGCCTGCTCCAGCGCATTGGGCACGCTCTCCATGCGGAACATGCGGTCGTAGATCGGCATGGGGCGGTGGGCGACGTCGCCGATGGCGAAGATGTCGGGGTCGGAGGTGCGGGCGTCGAGGTCGACGACCACGCCGCGGGCGGTCTCGAGGCCGCAGTCGGCGGCGAGCTCGTCGTTGGGCGCGGCGCCGACGCCGACCACCGCGGCGTCGCAGGGGATGGTGCGGCCGTCGGCCAGGACGACGCCGGTGACGCGGCCGGCCTCGCCGGTGAAGCCGGTGACCGAGCAGCCGAGCTCGAAGGCGACGCCGTGCTTCTCGTGGGTGGCCTGGAAGAAGTCGGAGAGCGCCGGGCAGGCGACGCGGGCGAGGATGCGGCTCTCGCGCTCCAGGACGACGACCTCGGCGCCGAGCGCCCGGCCGCTGGCCGCGACCTCCAGGCCGATGTAGCCGCCGCCGACCACCGCCAGCCGCTTGCCGGGGCCCAGCGCGGCCTTCAGCGCCTCGGCGTCGGCGGCGGTGCGCAGCGCCATGACGCCGGAAAGCTCCGCGCCGGGGATCGGCAGGGCGATGGCCCGCGCGCCGGTGGCGAGGATCAGCTTGTCATAGGCGAGCGTCTGGCCGTCGGAGAGCGCCACGGTCTTCGCGCCGCGGGTGATCTTCACGGCCCGCACGTTCGGGCGGAAATCGATGGCGTGCTCGGCGTAGAACTCCAGCGGCTTCAGGGCGAGCGCGTCGGCGTCGGCCTCGCCCTTCAGCCAGGCCTTGGAGAGCGGCGGGCGCTGGTAGGGGGCGATCGGCTCGTCGCCGACCAGGGTGATCGGGCCCTCGTGGCCGTACTGGCGCAGCAGCGCGGCGGCCGTGCCGCCGGCATGGCCCGCGCCCAAGATCACCACATGCTCGCCCGGTCCCGACATTCCCCATCCGATGCCCAAAAGTGACGCCGGCGTCAACTTGAACCCGCCGGGCGGGGGGTCAGCTCACCCGGTCGGCGAGCGACTTCTTGATCTCGGCGATGGCCTTGGCCGGGTTCAGGCCCTTCGGGCAGACCTGGGCGCAGTTCATGATGGTGTGGCAGCGGTAGAGCTTGAAGGGATCCTCCAGCTCGTCCAGCCGCTCGCCGGTGGCCTCGTCGCGGGAATCGATGATCCAGCGGTAGGCGTGCAGCAGGGCGGCGGGGCCCAGGTACTTCTCCTGGTTCCACCAGTAGCTGGGGCAGCTCGTCGAGCAGCAGGCGCAGAGGATGCACTCGTAGAGGCCGTCGAGCTTCTCGCGGTCCTCAGGCGACTGCTTCCACTCGGTCTGCGGCTCGGGGGTCTCGGTCTGCAGCCAGGGCTTGATGGAGGCGTACTGGGCGTAGAACAGGGTCAGGTCGGGGACCAGGTCCTTGACCACGGCGGTCGCCGGCAGCGGGCCGATCTGGCACTCCTTGCCGGGAACCTCCTCCCAGCCGTGGGTGCAGGCGAGCGTGTTGCGGCCGCCGATGTTCATGGCGCAGGAGCCGCAGACGCCCTCCCGGCACGAGCGCCGGAAGGCCAGCGTCGGGTCCATGGTGTTCTTGATGTGGATGAGGACGTCCAGGACCATCGGGCCGCAGGCGTCGACGTCCACCTCGTAGGTGTCCCAGCGCGGGTTGTCGCCGGTCTCGGGATCCCAGCGGTAGACCTTGAAGGTCTTGGTCCGCCCCGCGCCGGCCGGCGCCGGATAGTGCTTGCCGGCGGTGATGCGGGAGTTCTTCGGCAGTACGAACTGGGCCATGGGCGCGCGTCCTCAGTACACCCGCGCCTTGGGCGGGATGTAGGCGATGTCGTTGGTCATGGTGAAG
>NZ_DAISJG010000133.1:0-3968 GCF_036821595.1 Phenylobacterium sp. | reverse complement strand
TCACGGCCATGCTCAGCCTGGCCAGCATGACCCTGATCCTGAACCTGATCTCCCGGGGCATGTGCTACGCCACCCAGACCTGGCATGCGGCCTTCACCACCAACGTCGCCATGATGACCGACCTCGCCGCGGCCCGCGACGAGGCCCGCCGCGCCCACCGCGCCAAGTCCAACTTCCTGGCCACCATGAGCCACGAAATCCGCACGCCGATGAACGGCGTGCTCGGCATGGCCCAGCTCCTCAAGCGCGACGAGTGCGATCCCAGGCAGGCCCAGCGCATCGACACCCTGATCGACAGCGGCAAGTACCTGATGGGCATCCTCAACGATGTCCTCGACATCTCCAAGATCGACGCCGGCAAGCTGGAGATCGTGCGCGGGCCTGAGGACCTGCAGCTGTTCCTCGACCGCCTCGTGGGCTTCTGGGGCGGCCGGGCCCAGGAGAAGGGCGTGCGGCTCGGCCTGCAGGCGCAGGAGGATCTGCCGGAGTTCGTGCTCATCGACGCGCTGCGCCTTCGGCAGGTGCTGTTCAACCTGATGGGCAATGCGCTGAAGTTCACCGAGAAGGGCGCCGTCGACGTGCTGGTGGAGGCCCGTCCCTACGGCCCCCGCGCGGTCTGGCTGCGGCTGTCGGTGCGCGACACCGGCCCCGGCATCCCGGCGGAGCATTTCGAGGCCCTGTTCGACCGCTTCACCCAGGCCGACGGCTCCGAGGCGCGGCGGTTCGGCGGCACCGGCCTCGGCCTCGCCATCGCCAGGCAGCTCACCGACCTGATGGGCGGGCGCATCTGGGTGGAGAGCGAGCTGGGCCAGGGCTCCACCTTCCACGTCGAGATACCGGTGGAGGTGGTTTCCGGTCCCCGCCTCCCGGCCGGAACGGTCATGGACGAACCGCCCCCCGCCGACGCCCTGACCTTCCTCGCCGTGGACGACAATGCAGTGAACCTGCAGGTGCTGGAGCAGCTCCTGGGCAGCTTCGGCCACACCGTGGTCCGCGCCGGCAGCGGCGCCGCGGCCCTCGAGCGGCTGGCCGTCCAGGCCTTCGACCTGGTGCTGATGGACATCCAGATGCCCGGCATGACCGGCGTGGAGGCCCTGCAGCGCCTGCGCTCCGCCCCCGGCCCGAACCGCCACGCCCCGGTCGTGGCGCTCACCGCGGACGTCACCTCCGGCGGCCGGCAGCGCTACCTCGAGCTCGGCTTCACCGAGCACGCCTCCAAGCCGATCCAGGTGGAGGAGCTGCTGGAGGTCGTCCTGCGCGCCCTCACCGCCGCCGACGAGGGCCGGATCGACGACGAGGCCGTGGCCGGCTAGCCGTCGAAGGCGACCTCCACGGGTCCGATCCGCAGGGATGCGGCGTCAGCGCCCGTCACCTCGATGCGCACCGAGCCTTCGTCGCCCCCGGCGGACAGTCCGGGACAGTCCAGCGCCGCGAGCGTCCCGCCTGGGCCGCCCACCCTCACCCGCGCCAGCCTGGGTCCCGCCGCAGGCGCCGAGTCCAGCCAGAACAGCGGGCCGGCGTACTCGGCGACGGCGTAGCCGCGCGGATCGACCTCGTACTCGATCACCGCCACCTGCGAGAGCGCCCCCTGCCCGCGGCGGAACATCAGCATCGACCACGGCGGCCGCGCTTCCGCCGACGCCAACTGCCGCCGCAGCGTCTTCGCCGCCCAGCCCCGCGCGGCCGCCAGCGTTTCGGCCTCGGCGATGCGCCCGCGCAGCAGCACCAGCGCTCCCTCGCCGGACTCCGGCCCGTGCACGTCCAGGAACGGCCCGTTGGCGAACCGGACGCCGCGCGAGCGCACGCGCCCGCCCGGCGACCAGCCGGCCTGGACCGGCAGCCCCGTGGCCGCCGCCAGCCGGCTCAGCGCCATGTCCCGGTCGGGCGCGACGATCCAGACGTGCTCGAGGGCGAAGCCCAATCAGGCCGCCGCCAGCTCCGGCAGGTCGTGCAGCGCCGGATCGAGACCCTGGCCCATCAGGTCGATGAAGTTGTCGCGGTAGAAGGCGCGCTTCGCCCCGTCGCTGACGCCCGCCAGGCTGTCGTTGAACCGTTTCAGCGGATTGCGCCCGCCCTCCACGTGCGGGAAGTCGGAGGAGAACAGGATCATCTCCTCGCCGGAGTTCGCCATGATCCAGGCCACGTCCTCGTGCGGATAGGGCGTGACGCGGAGCTGCCGGCGCAGGATCTCCGAGGGCCTGGCGGACAGCTTCTGCAGCCGTTCCTCGCGCCCGAAGGCCGCGACGCCTGAGTCCAGGAACTTCATCAGGCTGGGCAGCCAGGACGCGCCGAGCTCGATCGCGCCCCACTTCAGCCGCGGGAAGCGGTCGAACACCCCGTCGATCACCAGGGCCGAGAGGGTCTGCCAGACCGAGAGCGGGATCGCCATGAAGGTCAGCGACGTGAAGTTCTCGTCGCCGCCGTGGAAGTCCTTCACGTAAGGAAGGCCGTTCTCCAGGTAGTCCCGGTGCATCTTCTCCTCGCCGCCGACGTGGAAGAGGATCGGCAGGCCGGCCTCCTGCGCCAGCGCCCAGAGGGGGTCCAGCTCCAGGTGGCTGGGCGAGAAGCCCGGCGGATGGCGCGACGGGATGACGAGCGCCTTGGCGCCCAGGGCGATGGCCTCGCGGGCGATCTCCGGCGCACGCGCCCGGTCGATCAGCGGGACATAGCCGGTGGCCAGCAGCCGGCGGTCCACCGAGCAGAACTCGGTCATCATCCGGTTGTGGGCGCGGGCGGCCTCGAGGGCGAGCTCGACCTCGCCCATCTGCTCCAGGCCGAAGTTGGACAGGCAGGCGGTGGTGAAGACGAGCTGGCTCGCGAACCCGAGGTGGTCGAGCGTCTTCGGCCGGTCGTCCGCCCGGAAGGCGCCCAGGGCCTCGTAGTTCTTGCGCAAGAGGATGTTGGCCTCGGCGCCGGCCCGGAACTCCGGATCCTCGTGCCTGGCCGCGGCGTTGGCGAACCACTCGGGCAGGACGTCCTTGCGGCCGGTCTTCTCCACGAAGGCTGAGCGGAACTTCGGGTCCAGGTACCGGTTCACCGTCCCCGGCAGCTCCATGACGTGACTGTCCGCGTCATGGATGGTTTGGCCCTCGACATACGGCATGCCACATCCTCCCTGATGGTTTCTTCTTCTGCCGACATTCCGCCTCTTCGAGCTTCTCCGCGTCAAGACGGGGCGACCCCGGGGGACCTGTGGCGGATGCATCCCGCGCAGGTCGCGCAGGCGCTCGTCGGCTGGGAGCTGCTGGTGGAGGGCGTCGGCGGCCGAATCGTCGAGACCGAGGCCTACCACCACGAGGATCCCGCCTCGCACAGCTTCACCGGTCCCACCCCGCGCAACGCGGTGATGTTCGGGCCGGTGGGCCACGCCTACGTCTACCGCTCCTATGGCATCCACTGGTGCCTGAACTTCGTCTGCGGCGAGACCCCGGGGAGCGCCGTCCTGATCCGCGCCCTGGAGCCGACGCACGGCCTCGAGGTCATGCGCGAGCGGCGGGGCCTGGCGGAGCCGCGGGCCTTCTGCTCCGGGCCGGGCAAGCTCTGCCAGGCGCTGGCGATCACCCGCGCCCACGACGGCCTGCCGCTAGGCCACGCGCCCTTCGAGCTCCGCCCAGGGCCCGCCGCGGCCCTCGTCGCTGGCCCGAGGATCGGCATCACCAAGGCCGCCGACGTGCCCTGGCGGTTCGGAGAGGCCGGCTCGAGGTTCCTGAGCCGGCCCTTTCCGCGCAGTCGCTACAGCTGCGCCAGCAGGTAGTCGGCCGACGAGACCTTGAATTCGCCGGGCTCCTCGACGTTGAGCTCCTTCACCACCCCGTCGTCGACGATCATCGAATAGCGCTGCGAGCGCGTGCCCATGCCGAACTTCGATGCGTCGAAGTCGAGGCCCAGCGCGCGGGTGAAGTCGCCGCCGCCATCGGCCAGCATGACGATGTCCTCGCCCACCGCCTGGTCCTCGGCCCAGGCGCGCA
>NZ_DAISJG010000132.1:0-4089 GCF_036821595.1 Phenylobacterium sp. | reverse complement strand
CTCCTGGCGGTGCATCAGGCCGTGGTTGGTGCGGGCGGTGGCGATGTGGACGGTGCCGACCGGCTTCATCGGCGTGCCGCCGCCGGGGCCGGCGACGCCGGTGATGGCGACCGCCAGGTGGGCGTTGGAGGCCTCCAGGGCGCCCTCGGCCATCATCCGGGCCACCGGCTCGGACACCGCGCCCAGGTCGGCGATCAGGTCGCCAGGCACGCCCAGCAGCTCCTGCTTGGCGCGGTTGGAATAGGTGACGAAGCCGCGCTCGAGCACGTCCGAGGCGCCGGGGATCGAGCAGATCGCGCCCGCCACCAGGCCGCCCGTGCAGCTCTCCGCGGTGACGATACGCAGGGACCGCTCCCGGGCCTCGTCGATGAGCAGGCGGGCGAGGGTGACGATCTCGAGCGGAAACACGGGCTGACCTCGAAAAAACGCGCTAGGCGACGGCGGAGCCAGACCACAACATCCGAGCCGCGTCACCGATTCAAGGTTCAAAGCGCCCATGACCACGATCGCGGCCGAGAAGGCCGGAGTAAGGCCGCCGCCGGCCCTGTTCGCCGTCACCGTCTTCTCCAGCGCCGCCCTGGTCTTCCTGGTGCAGCCGATGGTGGCCAAGCTGGTCCTGCCGCTGCTGGGCGGCAGCCCGTCGGTGTGGAACACCAGCATGGCCTTCTTCCAGCTCGCCCTGCTGGCCGGCTACGGCTACGCCCACCTGCTGCAGAAGATCCATTCGGTGGGCCGCCAGGCGATGGTGCACGGCGCGGCCCTGCTGATCGCGGCGCTGGCCCTGCCGCTCCGGGTCAACGAACTGGTCGGACCGCCGTCGTCGGAGCATCCGAACCTCTGGCTGATCGGGGTGCTGGCGGTCTCCATCGGGGCGCCGTTCGCCGTGCTGTCGGCCACCGCGCCGCTGGTCCAGGCCTGGCACGCCCGCACGGTGGGCGCGGAGGAGGGCAAGGAGCCCTACGTGCTCTACGCCGCCAGCAACCTGGGCAGCCTGCTGGCGCTGCTGGCCTATCCGGTGCTGGTGGAGCCTACGATGACGGTGCTGGGCCAGCGGATCGGCTGGAGCCTCGGCTACGGCGCCTTCGTCCTTCTCATGGCGGCGCTCGCCGTGGTGGTGGCCCGGGCCCGCGACCGGGTCCCGCACGTCGCCGAGGTGCGCCGGAGCGCGCCGGTGCCGTGGCGCGACCGGCTGATCTGGGTGGCGCTGGCGGCGATCCCGTCGAGCCTGATGCTGGGGGTGACCACCCACATCACCACCGACGTGGCCTCGGCGCCCTTCCTGTGGGTGATCCCGCTCGCCCTCTACCTCCTGACCTTCATCATCGCCTTCCAGGAGAAGCCGGCGATCCCGCCGGCCCTGACGCTGGTGCTGCAGGCCGCGGCGCTGGCCGGATGCGCGGCGCTCCTGCCGTTCAAGTCGACGAACCTGCTGATCCAGCTCGTCGTGCACCTGGCGGCCTTCTTCCTGACCGCGCTGATGTGCCACCAGCGGCTGGTGGCGCGGCGGCCGGACCCGGCGCACCTGACGGAGTTCTACCTCTGGCTCTCGGTGGGCGGCGTGGTCGGCGGGGCGTTCAACGCCTTCGTCGCCCCGGTGATCTTCAGCAACGTCTGGGAATATCCGGCGGTCCTGGCGCTGGCGGTGCTGGCCCGGCCCTGGGGACCCGCCCGGATCGAGCCCTGGAGCTGGGCCATGCTGATCCTGGGCGTGGTGGCCGCGGCCGCGACCCCGGTGCTGATGACCTTCGCCCCGGCGCTGGAGACCAAGCCGCTGGTCGGCGACTTCAGCCAGTCGGACTTCTTCGAGCTCGGCGTGCGGGTGCTGCTCTGCGCGGCGGTGATCGCGGCCTTCCTGGTGCGCAAGCACGCGCTGTTCATGTTCGCCGTCGTGGTGGTGATCTCGTTCGGGGCCAACGCCACGGCCGACCGGGTGAACACCACCGAGAGCTGGCGGAGCTTCTTCGGGGTCCTGCGGCTCTCCAAGACCGAGGTGCCGGCCCGCGGCGGGGAGGTGCGCATGCTGGCCCACGGGACCACCCTGCACGGCGCCCAGGCGACGCACCCCTACTGGTCGTGCCAGCCGATGGTCTACTACACGGTGGGCACGCCGATCGGGCAGGTGTTCCTGCGCCAGCAGGAGGCGCGGCCGCAGGGAACGCGGATCGGCGCCGTCGGGCTGGGCACCGGCTCGGTGGCGGCCTACGTCCGGCCGGGAGACAGCCTGACCTTCTTCGAGATCGATCCGCTGGTGATCCGCGTCGCGCACGATCCGAAGAACTTCACCTACACGACGGCCTGCGCGCGGGGCCCGATCGACTTCGTGGTCGGCGACGCCCGGCTGACGGTGGCCGAGCAGCCGGACGCGAGCTTCGACATCCTGCTGATCGACGCCTTCTCGTCCGACGCGGTGCCGGCGCACCTGCTGACCGTGGAGGCGGTGCGGGGCTACCTGGCGAAGCTGAAGCCGGACGGGGTGCTGATCCTCCACCTCTCCAACCGCAACCTCGACCTCCTGGGCCCGGCCCAGGCGGTGGCCAGGGCGGCGGGCGGCCACGGTTTCCTGCAGATGCGGCGGGTGATCGGCGACGGGGCCGTCTGGGAGGCCGACGAGGACGCCATCGTCATCGGCCGCACGCCCGAGGCCGTGGCCGCCTACGGCCGCGACGAACGCTGGCTGCCGCTCGACCCGACCAAGGCGCGGCCCTGGACCGACGACTACACCAACCTGCCGGGCGCACTGTGGCGGAAGATGCAGGAGCGGTACGCGTGGCTGCCGGGGTAGGGCTGCCGGGGTAGGGCTGCCAACTCAGGGAGCTCGCGCCCCTTCCTCCTCGATGGAGGAAGGGTAGGGATGGTGGTGATCGCAGGGGATCGGGGTGAAGGGCGCCGATTGGCTCCGCGCCCACCTGCGCCATCGTCCTCGGCTCGGCGGCCACACCACCACCCAACCCTCCTCCATCGAGGAGGAGGGCTTCGGGCTGCTAGAGCGGGGTCTCCACGGAGACCACCGCCTGGGCCATGAGACCCTCCTCGCGGCCGGTGAAGCCCATGCGCTCGGTGGTGGTGGCCTTCACGCTGACGCGGTCCACGGGGATGCGCAGGAGCTCGGCGATGCGCTGGCGCATGGCGTCGCGGTGCGGGCCGATCTTCGGCCGCTCGCAGATCAGGGTCAGGTCGGCGTTGAGGATGCGGGCGCCCTTGGCCGTGGCGAGCTTCACGGCGTGGGTCAGGAACTGGTCGGACGAGGCGCCCTTCCAGCGCGGGTCGCTCGGCGGGAAGTGGGCGCCGATATCGCCCTCGGCGATGGCCCCCAGGACGGCGTCGGTGAGGGCGTGCAGGCCGCAGTCGGCGTCGGAATGGCCGACCAGGCCCAGGTCGTGCTCGATGCGGATGCCGCAGAGCCAGACCACGTCGCCGGGGCCGAAGCGGTGGGCGTCGATGCCCTGGCCCATGCGGATCAGCCGGCGCGAGGCGGCGAGCTGCTCGGCCATCAGGAAGTCCGCCGGGTAGGTCAGCTTCATCAGCATCGGGTCGCCCGGCACCATGGCCACCGAGCCGCCGGCCCGCTCGACCACGGCGGCGTCGTCGGTGGGCTCCTCGCCGGTGGGCCAGCGGCGGTAGGCGGCCTTCAGCCGGCCGAACCGGAAGGCCTGCGGCGTCTGCGCCCGCCAGAGCCCCTCGCGGGGCACGGTCTCCTCGACCAGGCCGTCGCCGCGCTTCAGGGTGTCGGGGACGGGCAGGGCGGGCACGGCGCCGTCGGCGAGGTCGAGGGCGGCCAGCAGCCGGTCCACGTGCTCGCGGGTGACGAAGGGCCGGGCGGCGTCGTGGACCAGGATCGGCTGGTTGCGGCCGGCGGTGATGGCGGCCAGTCCCGCCTGGACGGAGTCGGCGCGGGTCCGGCCGCCGGTGACGGCGCGCCAGTTCTCGAGACCTTCGAGGGCCTCGTCCACCTGAGTCAGGCGATCGCGGGCGACGACGACCACGACCTCGCGGGCGCCGGCCGAGAGCAGGCCCTCCACCGACCAGCGGATGACCGGGCGCGAGCCCAGCATGCGCCAGGCTTTCGGCTCCCCGGGACCCGCCCGCAGG
>NZ_DAISJG010000131.1:0-4209 GCF_036821595.1 Phenylobacterium sp. | reverse complement strand
GCGTCGCGGCGGCCGGCGCCACGACGCCGCGTCCCGCGACGCCGGCCCCCAAGGCTGCGGCCGTCCCGCCGCCCAGGGCCGCCGTCACGCCAGCGCCGAAGCTCGCCGCGACCCCGCCGCCGAATTCGGCCGCCACTCCCCCGCCCAAGGCCGCGACGCCTGCCCCGAAGGCCGCCGCGCCCGCGCCCAGGCCTGAGCCGCAGGGGACCACGCCGTGAGCCAGGCCCGGTCGCTCGAACCTTGGCGGTGGCTGGGCGTCCCGATGCTGCAGGTGCTGGCGGCCACCATCCTCTTCGGCATCCCGCTGAGGGTCTGGGGGCTGCGCCTGCCCGAGCCGGTGTTCCCTCTGGCCATCGTTTTCGCCTGGGCGGTCATCCGGCCCTCCATCCTGGCGCCCCTCCTGGTGCTGGCGACGGGCTTGTTCCTCGACCTCTTCTGGGGCGGCCCGCTGGGCCTGTGGGCGCTCTGCCTGCTGATCGGCTACGGCGTGGTGCTCGCCGGCCGCAACATGATGGCCGGCCAGAGCCGGACGATCCTGTGGGCCTGGTACGGCGTGGTCGTCGCCATCGCCATGCTGGCCGGCTACCTGTTCGCCATGCTGGACGCCAAGTCGCAGCCCAGCCTGCTCGCCGTGGGCTGGCAATACCTGGCGACCGTCATACTCTATCCCTTCGCACACCGGCTCATCGACATGTTCGAAGACGCCGACGTCAGGTTCCGCTAGGGGCGCCGGAATGGCCGAACCCGCCATCTACTTCCAGGACGTCAACGAGCGGCAGGGCGTGTTCCACCGCCGGGCCTTTCTGCTCGGGGGCGTCGCGGGACTGGGGATCACCGCGCTCGGCGGCCGCCTCGCCTACCTGCAACTCCTGGAGACCCAGCGGTACGAGAAGCTCTCGGCCTCCAACCAGTTCAACTTCAAGCTGGTCCCGCCGCCACGGGGCCTGATCACCGACCGCAACGGCGAGATCCTCGCGGCCAACCGGCCCAACTTCCGACTCCTCGTGTCCCGCGACGAGGACATGAAGCCCGAGGATACGCTGAAGACGCTGGCCAACTTCGTGCCCATCGAAGAGCCCCGGATGAAGCGCCTGGCGCGCGACATCAAGAACGCGCCCAAGCGCGCGCCGGTCTCGGTCATGGAGGACATGAGCTGGGAGCAGTTCAGCGCCATCAATGTGCGCGCGCCCGAACTGCCCGGCGTCACCGCCGACATGGGGGAGGTGCGGGTCTATCCGCACGGGGGCGCCTTCGCCCACGTGATCGGCTACGTGGCCAAGGTGAACAAGGACGATCTGGAACCCACCGGTCCTAACGCCGATCCGATCATGCTCCACCCGGGGTTCCGGATCGGCAAGCAGGGGGTGGAGAAGGCCTTCGACCTGGACCTGCGTGGCAAGCCGGGCGCGCAGAAGGTCGAGGTGGACGCCCGGGGCCGGGAGGTGCGCCACGACCCGGACGGCGACATCCCCGCCGCGCCGGGCAAGGAGATCCAGCTCACCCTCGACGTGGACGTGCAGAACCGGGCCCTGGAGGTGTTCGGCGAGGAGAGCGGCGGCGCGGTGATGATGGACTGCCGCACCGGCGACATCCTGTGCATGCTCTCCGCGCCCAGCTTCGACGCCAACCGCTTCGTGCGCGGGCTGACGGGGGCGGAGTACCGGGCGCTGGCCAACTACGAGCGCCGGCCCCTGCTCGACAAGTGCCTGTCTGGCCTCTACCCGCCCGGCTCGACCTTCAAGACAGTGACGGCGCTGGCGGCCCTGCAGGCGGGGATCGATCCGGAGGCGCGGGTCGGCTGCGGCGGGGGGATGTACTTCGGCGGCCGCTACTTCCACTGCCACAAGAAGGGCGGGCACGGCATGCAGAACATGCGTGACGCCATCAAGAACTCCTGCGACGTCTACTTCTATTCGGTCGCCCTGCGGATCGGTCCCGACCGGATCGCCAAGGTCGCCCGCGAGTTCGGCCTGGGCCAGGAATTCGACATCGGCATCTCCGGACAGAAGAAGGGGACGGTCCCCGACCAGGCCTGGAAGCGGGAGTACTTCAAGAAGGGCGGCCCCGGCGCCCAGAAGTGGTACCCCGGCGAGAACCTCAGCTACGGCATCGGCCAGGGCTACCTGCAGGTGAACTGCCTGCAGTTGGCGGTGATGACGGCCAGGTTCGCGAACGGCCGCAAGGCGCTGAATCCCCGGCTCATCAAGTCGGTGGGCGGGGTGGAGCGGCCGCGCGGCTACGAGGTGCCCGACCTGCCGTTCCCGCAGGAGCACCTGAACCTGGTGCGCGACGGCATGGCCGCGGTGACGGAAGCCGGCGGCACCGCCTACCGCGCCAGCCAGCTTGGCCTCGGCGACATCCTCATGGCCGGCAAGACCGGCACGGCGCAGGTGCGCTCCTACGACAAGGGCGGCCACCGGGGTAAGGGCGGCCCCTGGCGGCTGCGCGACCACGGCCTGTTCGTGGCCTTCGCCCCGCTCGACCAGCCGCGCTATGCGCTGGCGGTCATCGTCCAGCACGGCATGGGCGGCTCGACCGCCGCCGCGCCGCGGGCGCGCGAGATCATGCGCGTGGCCCTGCTGAAGGACCCCGAGCTGATGGGGCGGATCCAGAGGCCCCTGCCGATGCCCGAGCTGCTGCCGGACCCGGAAGGCGACCTGCTGCCCGACGCGCCGATCGTCGCCCAGCCGCCGGTGACCACGGCCGCCGCCGGCCCGGCCCCCGCCACGCCCACGACGCGAGGCCCCGCGTGACCGTCTCCGCCCTCACGCGCCCCGGCGAACGCGACCGGCTGATCGTCAAGCTGAGCGAGGTCGACTGGATCTTCGTGCTGACCCTGTGCCTGATCGCGGGCGCCGGCGCGGTGATGCTGTTCTCCATCGCCGGCTCGTCCTGGGATCCCTGGGCGGCCAAGCACGTGATCCGCTTCAGCATCTGCCTGGCGCTGATGATCGGGCTGGCGCTGATCGACATCCGGGTCTGGTTTGCGCTCTCCTATCCGATCTACGCCGCGGGCTTGCTGCTGCTGGTGGCGGTGGAGCTGGTAGGGGACACGCGGCTCGGCGCTCAGCGCTGGCTGTCCATCGGGCCGTTCAGCTTCCAGCCGTCGGAGGTGATGAAGCTCGGCATCGTGATGGCGCTGGCGCGCTTCTACCACGGCATCTCGGCCGACAACGCCAGGCTTTCCTGGTGGCTGCTGATCCCGGCGGCGATGATCGGCGCGCCCGTGCTGCTGGTGGCCCACCAGCCCGACCTCGGCACGGCCATGCTGATCGTCATGACGGGGATCGCGATCGTCGTGCTCGCCGGCCTCGACTGGCGGATCATCGGCGGCGGCATCGCCGCGGCGCTGGTCGCCATTCCGCCGTTCGTGATGTTCGTGCTGCACGACTACCAGCGGCAGCGGGTCATGACCTTCCTCGACCCGGAGAGCGATCCGTCGGGCTCCGGCTACCACATCCTGCAGTCGATGATCGCCCTGGGCTCCGGCGGCGTCCTGGGCAAGGGCTACGGCCTGGGCTCCCAGAGCCAGCTCAACTTCCTGCCCGAGAAGCAGACCGACTTCATCTTCGCCACCCTGGCGGAGGAGTTCGGCTTCGTGGGCTGCGTGTCGGTCCTGGTGCTCTACGCCGCGGTGATCTTCATGGCGCTGCGGACCGCCTACATCAGCCATTCCCACTTCGGACGGCTGGCGGCGGCGGGGCTGACGGCGACCTTCACCCTCTACGTCCTGATCAACGGGGCGATGGTGATGGGCTTGGCGCCGGTGGTGGGCGTGCCGATGCCGCTGCTCTCCTACGGCGGGACGGTGATGCTGACGGTGATGATCGGCTTCGGCCTGGTGATGAGCGTGCGGGTCCACCGCTACTCCGAGATCACCTCGGGCAAGGGGTCGCTGGTCTGACCGGCGGCCCCACTGGCCGCGCCTGCCTCAGACGGTGAACGCCTGGTCGGTGGCGCGCACCAGGGCGTCGACGATGCCGGGCTCGGTGGAGGCGTGGCCGGCGTCCCAGACCACCTCGAACCGGGCCTCGGGCCAGGAGGTCTTCAGCTTCCAGGCGGCTTCCATCGGGGTGACCACGTCGAAGCGGCCCTGGACGATCCAGCCGGGGATGCCACGGATCTTCGCCACGCTGTCGAGGATCCAGCCGTCGTTCGGGAAGAAGCCGCCGTTGGCGAAGAAGTGGCACTCGATGCGGGCGAAGGCGA
>NZ_DAISJG010000130.1:0-4220 GCF_036821595.1 Phenylobacterium sp. | reverse complement strand
ATGTGCGAGATCCCCAACAACGTCATCCAGATCGACGCCTTCGCCAAGCTGTTCGACGGCTTCTCCATCGGCTCCAACGACCTCACCCAACTGGTGCTGGGCGTCGACAGGGACTCCGAGACCGTGGCCTTCGACTTCGACGAGCGCGACCCGGGCGTGCTGGAGATGCTGCGCCAGGCGGTGGCGGGCGCGCACCGCAACGGCCGCCATGTGGGCATCTGCGGCGAGGCGCCGGCCACCTATCCGGAGGTCGCCGCCTTCCTCACCGGGCTGGGCATCGATTCCATCAGCGTCAATCCGCAGAGCCTGCCGCGCACACTGGCGGTGGTTCGCGAGGCGGAGGCCCGGCCCGCAGCGGCGTGAGGGCGGTGGAACCGGCGGCGCGATGAGGCGATGTTGGAGGACCCATTCCTGGTGTCCCTGAGGTCCGCATGCCGGTGAAGCTCGGAATTGTCGGCGTCGGCAAGATCGCCCGCGACCAGCACCTGCCGGTGATCGCCGCCAGCGGCGACTTCGAGCTCGTCGCCGCCGCGAGCCGTCACGCCCAGGTGGAGGGGGTTCGCAACTTCACCTCGCTGGCGGCGATGCTGGAGGCCGTGCCGGAGCTGGAGGCGGTCTCGCTCTGCACGCCGCCGGTGGGCCGGGCGGACGACGCGCGCCGCGCGATCCGGCGCGGCGTCCATGTGCTCCTGGAGAAGCCGTCCACGGCGACGCTCAGCGAGGCCCATGAGCTGGTCGCCGCGGCGGAGGCGGCGCAGGTCACCCTCTATGCGAGCTGGCATTCGCGCTTCGCCCCCGCCGTCCCGGCGGCGCGGGCGTGGCTGCGCGACCGGACGGTGCGGTCCGCCCACATCCGCTGGATGGAGGACGTGCGGGTCTGGCATCCGGGCCAGGACTGGATCTTCGCGCCCGGCGGCCTGGGGGTCTTCGATCCGGGCATCAACGCGCTGTCCATCGTCACCCACATCCTGCCGCAGCCCTTCGCCCTGCGGTCCGCCCGGCTGGCGTTCCCGGCCAACCGCCAGGCGCCGATCGCCGCGGAGCTCCGGTTCGAGGACGTGCAGGGGGCGCCGGTCACCGCCGAACTCGACTTCCTGCACACCGGCGAACAGCGCTGGGACATCGAGGTGGAGACGGACGGCGGGCGGCTGACGCTGTCGAAGGGCGGCTCCGAGATGGCGATCGACGGCGCGTCGCAGCCCGCCGCGCCCGGGGCGGGGCGGCCGCACGCGGAGTACGAGCCGCTCTACGCCCACTTTGCGGCCCTGATCGCCGCCCGGCGCAGCGACGTGGACCTCACGCCGCTCCGGCACGTGGCCGACGCCTTCATGCTGGGCGAGCGGGTCGAGGCGCCGGCCTTCGACTTCTAGGATCCTCCGTACCAATACCTAAGGACACGACCCGAATGGCTGCGCCCGGCCGCCGCCTTTAAGCCTTGCTGCAACAACAGGAGGCCCCGATGCTCGGCGCTCAACAGATGGCTCACACCTCGCCCGCCCTGGTGGTGAAGGGCGACCTCGGCAGGGCGCCCCACGACCGCTACCTGCTCGTCTCCGCGGCGGGCCAGACGGAATGGGTGGACGACCCCCAGGCGGCGACCGCCTTCCCGTCCATGCGCGAGGCGATGCGCATGGCCATGCGGCTGCCGGCCGGCCTGCGCGCCTTCGGCCTGCCGCGCGAGCCCGAGCTCGCCTTGCACCGCGGGCACTGATCGGGCAAGCCGGCCGTCATGGCCGACGAGGTCCTACGATCCGGCTCCGGGGCCGTAGCGCCCGACCCGCCGCAGGCTGCGGCCCACTGGGGGCCGGCGGCTCCGCGCAGCGCCCGGCCGCTGGCGCTGAACACCTTCCGCGAGAACGTGATCCTGTTGCCGCGAGGCGACCCCGTGCTGCGGCCCGAACGGCTCGCCGGCCTCCGCAAGGTCGAGGTCCGCGCCAATGGCGCGACGCTGCTGGCCACCGTCATGATCTGCGACGACCCCGCGCTGGTGGGGCCGGGCGAGGTGGGCCTGCCGGAGCCGACCTTCCGCCGCCTCGGCGCCCAGGCGGGCGACCCCGTCGAGGTGGCCCCCGCGCGGCCGCCGCGCACCCTGGAGGCCGTGAAGGCCAAGATCGCCGGCGAGACCCTGTCGGCGGACGACTATGCCGCCATATCCCGCGACCTCGCCGGCCACCGCTGGTCCGACATGGAGATCGCGGCCTTCCTGGTGGCCTGCGCCGCCTTCATGACGCCGGAGGAGGTTCAGGGCCTGACCGCCGGCATGATCGCCGCCGGACGCCGGCTCGAGTGGAACCGGCCGATGGTGGTGGACAAGCACTGCATCGGCGGCATTCCCGGCAACCGCACCACCCTGCTCGTCACCCCGATCGTGGCCGCCCACGGCCTCCTGATGCCGAAGACCTCGTCGCGCGCCATCACCTCGCCGGCCGGCACGGCGGACACCATGGAGGTGCTGGCACGGGTGGACCTCTCCGAGGCCGAGATGCGGGAGGTGGTGGAAACCTGCGGCGGGTGCATCGTCTGGGGCGGTCGGGTGAACCTGTCGCCGGCCGACGACGTGCTGATCTCGGTGGAGCGGCCGTTGTCCATCGACACGCCCGAGCAGATGGTGGCGTCCATCCTGTCGAAGAAGGTGGCAGCGGGATCCACGCACCTGGTGCTCGACCTGCCGGTGGGCCCCACCGCAAAGCTCCGTGACCGCCGCTCGGCCCAGCGGCTGAAGAAGCTGTTCGAACACGTGGCCGACGGGCTCGGACTGGCGCTGGAGGTGGTGCTGACCGACGCCATCGAGCCGATCGGCCGCGGCGTCGGGCCGATCCTCGAGGCGCGCGACGTCCTGGCCGTCCTGCAGCGCAGGCCGGATGCGCCCAAGGACCTCGAGGAGAAGTCCGTTCGGCTGGCCGGACGGGTGCTGGAGTTCGATCCGGAGCTGCGTGGCGGCGGCGGGGAACGCCGCGCCCGCGAGCTCCTGGAGAGCGGGGCCGCGGCCGCCAAGATGGACCAGATCTGCGAGGCGCAGGGGGCCTCGCCGCTGTCGGCGACGCTGGGGGGACTGACGCACGAGGTCTGCGCGCCGTCGGCGGGGCATGTCGCCGCCGTCGACTGCCTGCGGATCGCTTCGGTGGCCCGGCTGGCCGGCGCGCCCACTGACCCCGGTGCGGGGGTGGAGATGCTGCGCAAGACTGGCGATCCGGTGGCCGCGGGCGAGCCGCTCTACCGCGTCTACGGCTCGGGCCGCTTCGACTTCGGCTTCGCCGTGGAGGCCACGCAGGAGGACACGGGCGTCCGGATAGCCTAGCAGCCGGGCTCGCCCCTGAGCGGGTTTGACGAACCTCAAAGCGTCACCGTGGGCGCCGTGCTGATCTTCTTCCATCACCCCCAGTGGCGTGGAGGAAGCGATGACCGAACCGGCCGACACCAAGGAAAAGACAACCGTCCCGCACCGCAGCGCGGCGAGCGCGCTTGCGCCCCTGCAGCGCGAGTTCACCCGTTTCATGGGCGAACTGGGCGAGGGCTGGAACGCCATCGCCGAGTTCCGCCCCGTCCCGCGCATGGATGTGGTCGACACCGACGCCGGCGTGAACATCTCCGTAGAGCTGCCAGGCCTGACCCGCGACCAGGTGAAGATCACCGCGGAGGACGACCTCCTGACCATCAGCGGCCAGAAGACCTCCGAGCACGAGGAGAAGGATAAGGGCTACCGGCTCATCGAGCGCAGCTACGGGGCCTTCTCCCGCTCCGTGTACCTGCCGCGCAGCCTCGACGCCGAGAAGATCACCGCGACCATGGCCGACGGCGTGCTGAAGATCTTCGTGCCCAAGCGTCCCGGCGCCGAGACCAAGACCATCGAGATCCAGTCCAAATAGCTTCCCCCCCGGAGACGCGGACTGGTCTGAGCGCCCCGAGGTCATCGGGGCGCTCTTTCTTTTTGGGGCTCAGGACGCGGGCTGAGGCGCCAGGTCCAGGCGCTTGATCACCTTCACCCGGGCTACGTCCTCGCCGGCCCGGCGGCCGAAGCCGAGGTTTTCGGCCAGCTCCAGCATGCGGTCGTTGTGCCGGGCCACGTCGCCCCAGACCTCGCGGATGCCGCGGGCCCGCGCATGATCGAGGATGGCGCGGAGCAGCAGGCCCCCGAGGCCCCGGTGCTGGCTGTCGCTGCGGACCATCAGGGCGAACTCGGCGGTCTCGCCCTCCGGATCGCCGACGATGCGGCTGACGCC
>NZ_DAISJG010000129.1:0-4302 GCF_036821595.1 Phenylobacterium sp. | reverse complement strand
GATCAGCACCGTGGGCAGGGCGGTCCAGCCGACCCAAGCCCCGCCGCCGGCCAGCAGGTAGGCGTCGCCGCCCCCCAGGCCTTCGCGCCCGCGCAGCCGCCGGTACGCCCAGGCGACCACGGCGAGCACCGCGAACCCCGCCGCCGCGCCGATCGCCCGCGCCGCCAGCACGTCCGCGCCTTCGCCCAGCGCCGCGGCCAGGCCGGTGGCGATCAGCGGCAGGGTCAGCACGCGCGGCAGCCACAGATGTTCGGCGTCCAGGATCGCCAGCAGCAGGAGCTGCCAGGCCAGCAGCGCGCCCAGCACGCCGGTCGCGTCCGGCCGGGCCGCCAGCGCCCAGGCGGCCAGGGCGGGGCAGGCCAGCGCCAGGGCCGCCACGCGTCCCCGCCCGGGCCGCGCCGCCACGCCCGGCAGCCGCACGGACAGGCTCGCCAGCACCGGCCCCACGGCCGCGCCCAGGAGGATCGCGCCCCAGCCCAGGGGCGGCAGGCCGGACGGGTTCAAGGCGGCCCGCTCAATCGCCGATCGCCTCCCAGACCTCGTTGGGCGAGACCTGGAAGAGCAGGCTGAGCGAGCGCAGGGACGTCCCCTCGCGGTGCAGCTTGCGGGCGTATTCGATCTGGTACTTGGAGAGCGGCTTGCGGCTGCCGCTATTGGCGCGCGAGGCGGCGCCGGCGGGCGAGCGGCTGGGCCGCCGCGCCTCGTGCTCGGCCAGCAGGGCCAGCACCCGGCGCACGTTCTCGGCCGGCGGCAGGGTCTCGCTCTCGTCCGGCCCCTCGACGATCCGCAGGACGACGCCGACCTCCAGGAAGGTGCGGATCAGCTGGGCCAGTTCGCCGGTGGACCGCTGGAAGGCGTCGAGGCTCTGGACGATCACCTCGTCGCCCGCCTTCAGCCCGGCGAGCAGCCGCCCCAGGCGCCGCTGCGCCTCGGGCGTCGGCGGGCCCTCCTGCAGGATCAGGTCGCACCGCGCCTGCTCGAACAGGGCGCGCTGGCGAAGGGGCGGAGCGAGGCCCTCGACCTCTCGAACGATGCCGTACCGCAAAGCCTCGCGAACCCCGCCCTCGTCGCCGCCGCGGCCGCCCACTGCGGTCCGGCTCCCCCGGCGGGGCAATATCGGCGCCGTCTGCGACAGGCCGGTGAAGCTTCGATGAGGGTTCGGCGACGCGGCCGGCCGGCGGGGCGGATCGGGACTGTTTCGCGTAACCTGTTATCGGTTGTCGCGCGTTTGTCATGTCACTGTAACAGACGGGAAGCTTGGGGTAGGCTTTCCCCTTACGACGGCCTCGAGACCGCCGAAGAGGAGGAAGACGCGATGCGTATGGTGCTCTGCGTTGCGGCCGCGGCCGCGCTTCTGGCCGGTCCCGCCCTTGCCCACGAGCCGGCGAAGGCGGCCAACGCCCCCGCCGCCGGCAGGGACGCGGTGTCCGGGGCCCAGGCCGCGTGGGAGACCCGCGAGGTCTATATCTGCGACAGCTCGCCCCTGACCCGGCGCGGCTTCGCCCGCGAGTTCGGCTCGGCCGAGTTCGTCACCGCCGAGGCGGTCGTCCGGGGCGACGTGGACGGCGGCCCGCGCTGCATGACCCGGGCCGAGGCCCGCAAGCTCAAGCGGCTCGCCAGCGCCCGCTAGGGCCTTCCCGGCAGCCCACCGCCGGCCGCGACCGGCGGAACTTCAAGCTGGTCGACTGGCGCGAGGTGAGGCGGGCGCTCGCCATCCCCTGACCGTCACGGAACTGACGTTCCGGCGTAACGCTGCTGACGTGTGCGGCGCCTAAGCACCCCCGCAACAGACATCGGGGGTAGTCATGCGATTGGACAGAATGGCGGCGAGCCGGATCGCGCTCGTCGCGGCGCTCGCCTGGTCGGGGACGGCCGTGGCCCAGGAGTCCGGGACGGTGGACGAGCTGGTCGTCACCGGCCAGCGGCTCTCCCAGCAGCGGGCCATCGACACCAAGCGGCAGGCCGCGGGCGTCGTGGACGCCATCTCCGCCGACGAGATCGGCCGCCTGGCCGACAAGAACGTCGCCGAGAACGTGGAGCGCCTGCCCGGCGTGGGCCTCGCCTACGACCAGGGCGAGGGCCGCTACGTCTCGATCCGCGGCACGCCCGCCCAGCTCAACAACGTCACCCTGAACGGCGTCGAGGTCGGCAACCCCGACGGCGACAGCCGCGCCCTGCCGCTGGACGTCATCTCCGGCCAGCTCCTCGGCCGCATCGAGGTGGTCAAGGCCGTCACCCCGGACATGGACGCCCAGGGGATCGGCGGCACGGTCAACCTCGTCACCCAGTCGCCCTTCGATTTCCGCCAGGACCGCTTTGCCCGCGGCTCCCTCCAGGTGGGCTACCAGGACTTCAACGAGAAGACGCCGGTGCAGGGCGACGCCACCTTCGGCCTGCTGTTCGGCCAGGGCCGTTTCGGCCTGCTGGTGGGCGTCAACGGCTCGTCGCGCGACTACCGCTCCGACGGCCTCTATCCCGACGACTGGCGCACCGTGCCGGGCGTCGCCCGCGGCGGCCTGCCGATCAATCTCAAGTACACGAACTACAACCTGAAGCGGGAGCGGATCGGCGCTTCGGCGGCCCTCGAGTTCCGCCCGCAGGACGGCGACAAGCTCTATGTCCGCGGGCTCTATTCGAAGTTCACCGAGGACGAGTACCGCCAGCGCTTCCGGCTCGACTTCGCCTCCAACCTGGCCAACGTCACGCTCAATGCCGACGGGGCCACCGGCGTCTCGCGCAACGTCGACGCCCGCCAGGACCTGCGCCTGGAGTACAAGGAGAAGAGCATCTCCTCCGTCTCCGCCGGCGGCGAGCACGAGCGGGGGCCCTGGTCGCTCGAGTACGACCTCTCCTGGGGCTACAACGAGCTGATCGAGCCGAACCAGGTCTGGCAGTTCCGCCTGCCCAGCGCCAACCTCACCGTCGACTTCGACATGCGCCCGCTGCTCTACACGGCCGATGCGCGCAACCTCTCGGCCTCGTCCTTCCAGTTCCGCCAGCACACCATCCAGGACGAGTACGGCGAGGAGACCAACCTCGCCGGCCGCATCGACCTGCGCCGCAGCCTCGACATCGGCGAGGACAGCTACCTGAAGGTCGGCCTGAAGGTCCGCGACACCGACAAGATGTTCGACGGCCGCACCGACCAGTACGACCGCGGCGCCACGGCCAACCGCTTCACCCTCGCCGACTTCGGCCTGCAGGGCCCGGTGATGGAGGTGGACGTGGACGACCGGGTCTACCTCAACCGCTTCACCATCGACGCCGACGGGATCCGCGCCTTCACCGCCCAGAACCTCGGCGGAGCCCGCATGGTGCGCAACCTCGGCAACACCCTGGCGAACGAGACCCTCAGCGACTACGACCTCACCGAGCGGGTCCTCGCCGGCTACGTCATGGCCGACGTGGACTTCGGCGGCTGGCGGCTGATCGGCGGCTGGCGCGTCGAACGCACCGAGACCGACGTGGCGGGCTTCCGCCTCGAAGAGGACACCGGGGCGGTCATCCCGGTGAGCCAGTCGGGCGAGTACACCAACTTCCTGCCCAACCTGCACCTGCGCTTCGAACCCCGGGACGACGTCGTGGTGCGGCTCGCCTACACCCGCACGCTCGGCCGGCCGCAGTATCCGCAGCTCCGTCCCGGCGGCGCCCTCGGCTTCACCGAGGTCACGCCCGGCGTCTTCGAGGGCGAGCTCGCGGAGGGCAACGCCGACCTCAAGCCCTTCGTCTCCGACAACCTGGACGCCACGGCGGAGTGGTACTTCGCCCGCGGCGGCCTGCTCTCGGCCGGGGCCTTCTACAAGAAGATCAGGGACCCGATCTTCTCCTTCGAGGAGACGCTGACCGGCGTCACCATCGACGGGCGCGCCTACAGCCGGCTCGAATACACCCAGCCGCGCAACGCCGACGAGGGCGAGATCAAGGGCGTCGAGTTCGCCTACCAGCAGCAGTTCACCTTCCTGCCGGGGATCTGGGGCGGCTTCGGCGTGGCGGCGAACGTCACCTTCACCGAGTCCAGCCTGACCGTCCCCGACCGTGGCGAGCTGCCGTTCCCGGCCCAGTCGGACCTGCTCTGGGGCGCCCAGCTCTTCTACCAGCAGGGGCGGCTGGAGGCGGCGCTCTCGTACCACCACACCGGCCGGGCCATCCAGGGCCTCGGCTCCAGCGACGACGCCGACACCTGGGACGATGACTACCGGCGCCTGGACGCCAAGGCGAGCTATGCGCTCACCGACAATCTCGAGGTCTTCGTCGACCTGCAGAACCTCAACGACGAGGTGCTGCGCGAGTACCAGGGCGGCC
>NZ_DAISJG010000128.1:0-4376 GCF_036821595.1 Phenylobacterium sp. | reverse complement strand
CGTAGCGTTCCATGAACCGCTCGCCCTCGGAGTTGGTCAGGTAGCCGCCCTCGCCTCTCGCGCCCTCGGTGATCAGGCAGCCGGCGCCGTAGATGCCGGTGGGGTGGAACTGCACGAACTCCATGTCCTGCAGCGGCAGGCCGGCGCGCAGCACCATGGCGTTGCCGTCGCCGGTGCAGGTGTGGGCGCTGGTGCAGGAGAAGTAGGCCCGGCCGTAGCCGCCGGTGGCCAGGATGACGAGCTGGGCCTGGAAGCGGTGCAGGGTGCCGTCGTCGAGCTTCCAGGCGGTGACGCCCCGACAGACGCCTTCGTCCATGATCAGGTCGAGGGCGAAGTACTCGATGAAGAACTCGGTGTCGTTGGCCAGGGACTGCCCGTACATGGTGTGCAGCATGGCGTGGCCGGTGCGGTCGGCCGCGGCGCAGGTGCGCTGGATCGGCGCCTCGCCGAAGTTGCGGGTCATGCCGCCGAAGGCCCGCTGGTAGATCTTGCCCTCGGGCGTCCGCGAGAACGGCACGCCCCAGTGCTCCAGCTCGTAGACGGCGGCCGGCGCGTTGCGGCAGAGGTATTCGATGGCGTCCTGGTCGCCCAGCCAGTCCGACCCCTTGACGGTGTCGTACATGTGCCAGCGCCAGTCGTCCTCGCCCATGTTGCCGAGGCTGGCCGAGATGCCGCCCTGGGCCGCGACGGTGTGCGAGCGGGTCGGGAAGACCTTGGTCACGCAGGCCGTCTTGAGCCCCGCCTGGGCGCAGCCGAGCGCGGCGCGGAGGCCCGAGCCGCCGGCGCCGACGACGACGACGTCGAACTTGTGGTCGATGAATTCGTAGGCCGCCATGGCTTCAGTAGACCCCGCCGCTGAACGCGACTTTCAGGATGGAGAGCACCGCCAGCGCGCCGGCGAGGCCGCAGACGAAGAGGTTGAGGAGCAGCAGGCCGGCCTTGGACAGGGTCTTGTGGATGTAGTCCTCCACGATCACCCGCAGGCCGGTGTGCATGTGCCAGAAGCTGATCGCCAGCAGCAGCACCATCAGGGTGGCGTTCACCGGCTGGCCGATCCACTGCACGGCGAAGGCGTAGTCGTGGGCGGCCAGGCGCAGGGCGGCGAACACGCCCCAAAGCGTCAGCGGCACGAGGGCGACGCCGCCCACCCGCTCGCCGATCCAGGTCCCGACGCCGTGCTTGGCGGCGCCCAGGCCGCGGGCGCGGCCGAGCGGGGTGCGGTAGCTGGCCATCAGAGCGCCCCCGTCATGGCGGCGATGATCCAGACCGCGACAGTGGCGGCGAGGGTGAAGGCGAAGACCAGCACCGCGGTGGCGTTGGCGGTCTTCACGTCCAGGCCGTGGCCGAGGTCCCAGACCACGTGCCGGATGCCGTTGGCCAGGTGGTAGAAGACCGCCAGGGTCAGGCCGAACATCACGAGCTTGCCGAGCGGCGAGCCGAGCACCGACTTGAAGGTCGCGTAGGCCTCGGGCCCGCTGGCCAGGGACACCGCCCAGGCCGCGACGATCAGGGCGCCGACGTAGAGCGCCACCCCGCTCGCCCGGTGCAGGATCGAGGTCCACATGGTGATGTGCCAGCGCCAGACCTGCAGGTGTGGCGACAGCGGGCGCTCGCGCGGGGCCCTGGTGGCGTCGGTCATGTGCTTGCCGCTCGCTCTTTGTCCTGGAAGCGACCCGGTTTTAGGCCGCCCCTGATCGCTGTCAATTGAAGGCGGGCCAGAGGGGGCCTACCTTCGCAAAGGCCGAACCATCTTGTTTTCGGCTCGTCGCGCAATGCGTCTTTCCTGTAGGGTTCCTTCGCGAAAGGCGAAGGATGCGGTTCGACCTCACCGACCTCAGACTGTTCTGCGAAGTGGTTGACGCAGGGTCCATCACGGCGGGCGCGGAGAAATCCGCCCTGGCGCTGGCGGCGGCGTCGACGCGCATCCGCGGCATGGAGCTGAGCCTGGGCGCGTCCCTGCTCGCCCGCTCGCGCCAGGGGGTGACGCCGACCCCGGCCGGCCGGCTGCTGCTGAAGCACGCCCGCGCCATCCTCGCCCAGAGCGCGCGGATGCGGGAGGACCTGGGCGCCTTCGCCGGCGGGGTGTCCGGCGAGGTGAAGGTGCTGGCCAACACCAATGCGCTGACCGAATTCCTGCCCGAGGCGCTGTCCTCCTTCCTGGCCGACCACCCGCACGTCAGCGTCGACCTGGAGGAGCGGCTGTCCGACGAGATCGTCGGCCTGATCGCCGAGGGCGTCGGCGACGTGGGGATCGTGGCCGGGACGGTGGAGGTGGGCGCCCTGGCCGCCTACCCGTTCCGCACCGACCGCTTCGTGGTGGTGACCGCCAAGGGCCATCCGCTGGCGGCGCGCGGCCGGGTTTCCTTCGCCGAGGTGCTGGAGCACGACTTCGTGGGCCTGGACCGGGCGAGCTCCATCCAGCGGTTCCTCACCGGCCGCTCGGCGCGCGAGGGCCGGCCGCTGCGGCTGCGCGTGCAGCTCCGCAGCTTCGACGCCGTCTGCCGGCTGGTGGAGTGCGGCGTGGGCGTCGGCATCGTGCCCCAGACCACCGCCAGCCGGGCGGTGAAGACCACGGCGCTCGAGGTGGTCGAGCTGACCGACGACTGGGCGGTGCGCGAGCTGAAGATCGTGGTGCGGGCGATGGACGAGCTTCGGCCCTATGCGCGGGAGCTGGTGGAGAGTCTGAGGGCGGCGTGAGGGCTCGGGCGCGAGCGCGAGTTTCCACCGCCTAGGCGTCGGCGCCATTCTGAAGGAACGGGCCTGGATCACGGCGCCGCTCTCCAAGCGCTACTAGGTACAGCGGCATACCCTTTTCGTCGGTGCCCGCGTTTGCGAACAACCTGATGACTGCAAACAGCACGTCACGCCCGGCGAGCGGTTCCCAACGGATCGTGACCCAATGCATCAGCTTCACGTTCTCTTCGGGCGGCGGGGTGTCCTCGTCCTCGCCGCCGCCGACGAGATAAGCAGCGTTCGGGTACTGCCCCAGCACCAGCTCACGCGTTGGCAGCGGGTCGAACGGCCCAGGATCGGCGGTCCACAAATGACAGTAGCCAACTTTGGCCAGCGCGCGTGCGAAAGTCACGAGGTCCATATTTCGCCGGCCCACGACCTCGGCGGACTCTCCGAACGGGAGCCCGATGGTCTCCGGAAAGTTGGGCGGCACATAGTAGAAATGCACTGCTTTACCGCTCTTGAATCCTCGCTGCGGCTCGTCGCCGGTTAGGATGCCAGGCAGGCCCAAGAACGGGACGACGGTTGAAAAGGGGTGGCTCCCAATTTCGAACTCGCGGACTTCCTCGCGGTCTTTAAACTTGATCAAGGCTCGCCGAGTCTTGGGGCGGTCCTTGGGCCTCCGCGTCGGGGCACCCGCGTGCAACCGATAGTCATAGTAGACGTGGCGGGCGAGGTAGCCGTCTAAGTAGCTGGTGATCTTCTCGCAGTTGGCGCAACTCGCCTTGGGCAGCACCGCTTTGCCGCCCAGAGAGAACGGGATGATGTGCTCGTCGCGAAGCCCCCGCCCATGACCATCCGAGCCGCAGTAGATGCAGCGCCCGACTGGTCGGAAAATGCGGCCTTGGATGTTCTCTGGTTCTGGCAGCGTCATCCCACGGCCTCAGGCGATTACATCAGCGGTTTTGGCGAAGCCGATGATAGGCGAGTCGCTTGTCAGCCACGCTGCGCACCATTCGGCCGCCTGCTCGACCCGAAGTAACTGCCGGAGGAGGATAGCTGCATCCCGCCGGAGCGGCGGCTGCGCGGCCTGCGCCGCCCTCACCCTACCCTCTCCCAGGGGGAGAGGGGATCAGGGCCTTCACCCGGTCGATGAGGCTGCGCCAGTCGCCGGGGGCGGGTTGGCGCAGGACCGTCGCGGAGGGGTGCCAGGCGGCGCGGCCGGCGGCGTCGGCGAGCCAGCGCCATTCGGGGGGATTGTGCTGCAGGAGGACCAGGGTCGGCTTGCCCATGGCGCCGGCGAGGTGGGCGACGCTCGTGTCGATGGAGACCACCAGGTCGAGGCCGGCGATCAGGTCGGCGGTGTCCTGGAAGTCGCGGGCGCCGCTGTCCTCCGGATGCAGGGAGACGGCGCCCGGCAGGGCCAGCAGTCCGGCGCCGAGGTCGGGCGGCAGGGAGCGGCCGGGGTCGGGCAGCGCGTTGCCGCGCCAGGCGATCCCGACGCCGCCGGAGCGGCGCGGCGTCCCGCGGAAGATGGGTCCGGTCGGGACGTCCGGGCCGCACCAGCGCGGCAGGGACATGGGCAGGGTCCAGAAATCGTGCGGCGCCACCGCCATACGGTCGGTGAGCGGCTGGACCGTCGCGGGCAGCTGGGCCAGCAGGCGGGCCATCTGCGGCAGGCAGGCGACGGTGACCTCGGCGTC
>NZ_DAISJG010000127.1:0-4378 GCF_036821595.1 Phenylobacterium sp. | reverse complement strand
TGGCCGATGGCGAATTTGGCGAGTTGCGCGTTCATGGCCACGAATCTAGCGCCCTTCTCCTGACCGGAAGGTGAACGTACCGCTCACCAAGCCGTGTTGAAACCCCGCGCCTTCCGGCGCGCGAAACCGCTTGCTACAGTCGCGCCCGAAGTGAGGCGCGCGTACGGGCGACGCCTGCGAAGGACGGATGCGGTCCATGAACGAGGCGCCGAGCGCGCCCGGCGCACAGTGGCGTGGCCGGGACAGGTCTGCGGGTGACCCGCCCTGTTACGCCGCCCTGGACCTGGGCACCAACAACTGCCGACTGCTGATCGCCACCCCGGCGGGCCAGAGCTTCCGGGTGGTGGAGGCCTATTCCCGCATCGTCCGGCTCGGCGAGGGGCTGGACCAGAGCGGCCGGCTGTCCGACGCCGCCATGGAGCGCGCGCTGGCTGCGCTCAAGGTCAGCGCCGAGAAGGTGCGCCGTCGCCGGGTCGTGCGCCTGCGCGCCATCGCCACTCAGGCCTGCCGCATGGCCGAGAACGGCCCGGCCTTCATCGACCGGGTCTTCGAGGAGACCGGCATGCGGCTGCAGATCATCAGTCCGCAGGAGGAGGCCCGTCTCTCGGTGCAGGGCTGCCTGAACCTCCTCGACCGCACCGCCGACGCGGCCCTGGTGGTTGACGTGGGCGGCGGCTCCACGGAGCTGTCCTGGGTCGAGCTGAGGGACGCCCCGCCGACCGGTGTCCCGCCGATCCGCGCCTGGCTCTCCGTGCCGATCGGGGTGGTGACCCTCGCCGAACGCTACCCAGAGGACGAGGCCGACACCGAGGTCTGGTTCCGGCGGATGGTCGAGGCGGTGAAGGGCGAGATCGCCGCCTTCCGCCGGGCCGATCCCATGCGCGAGGTGTTCGACGCCGACCGCGCCCACCTGGTCGGCACCTCGGGGGCGATCACCAGCCTGGCCGGCCTGCACCTGAACCTGATGCGCTACGACCGCAGCCGGGTGGACGGCATCTGGATGAGCCGCGACGAGTGCGACGCCGCCGCCGGACGCCTGCTCTCGCTGAACGCCCGCCAGAGGGCGGACCAGCCGTGCATCGGGCCGGATCGCGCCGACCTGGTGCTGGCGGGGGCCGCCATCCTGCAGGCGGTGCAGGAGCTCTGGCCCTGCTCGCGTGTGCGGGTCGCCGACCGCGGGCTGCGCGAAGGCATCCTGCTCTCCCTGATGGCCGAGCGCGGCGGACGCCGCCGTCGCAAGCGCCGCCCGCGCCGCGCCGAGGCCGCCGCATGACCGAGCCTCCCCGCAAGCGCATGGTGAAGCCGCCCACCGGCGGCAGCGACGAGGGCCGCGCCAAGCCGGCGCGCCTGAAGACCGCCTGGAAGCGCACGCCCTCCCAGCAGGCCTGGCTGGAGCGGCAGATCAACGACCCCTTCGCCGCCAAGGCCCGCGCGCTCGGCTACCGCAGCCGCGCGGCGTTCAAGCTGGAGGAGATCGACGACCGCTTCAAGCTGCTGAAGCCGGGCGCCCGCGTGGTCGACCTGGGGCTGGCCCCCGGCGGCTGGACCCAGCTCGCCCTGCAGCGCGGCGTCACCCAGGTGGCCGGCGTCGACCTCCTGCCGGTGGACCCCTTGCCCCCCGCCCACATCCTGCAGATGGACTTCACCGATCCCGCCTGCGGGCCGAAGCTGATCGAGCTGCTGGGCGGCCCGCCCGACGTGGTGCTCTCCGACATGGCCCCCAACACGGTCGGCCACCGCCAGACCGACCACCTGCGCATCGTCGGCCTGATCGAGGCCGCCGCCGAGTTCGCGATCGCGGTCCTGAAGCCGGGCGGCGCCTTCGTCGCCAAGGCCTTCCAGGGCGGCGAGACGGCTCAGCTGATCGGCGAGCTGAAGCGCCACTTCACCGAGGTCCGCAACGTCAAGCCGAAGGCGAGCCGCGCGGACAGCTCGGAGGTCTACCTCGTGGCGACGGGCTTCAAGGGCGGCCGCTGAACCGCCCGCGGCGCCGGCGCCTCGGCGACCAGGGCGCGGTAGGCGCGCCAGCTCGCCAGCCCCAGCCACGGGAAGATCAGGATCATCCCGACGAAGCCGGTCCCCACCGCGACCGCCAGCAGGAGGACGATCAGCACGGCCCACAGCAGCATCGGGCCGGGATTGCGGCTCACCGCCCGGAAGCTGCTCGCGGTCGCGGCGAACATGTTGGCGGCGGGATCGAGCAGCATGGGCGCGGAGACCACCACCAGGGTGAAGGTGAAAAAGGCCAGCGCCCCGCCCACCACGCTGCCGGCCATCAGCATGTTGTGGCCCTCGGGCGTCCGCAGGGCGAAGTCCACGAATTCCGGGGCCGTGTGGTAGAGCCGGTAGGTGGACAGGCCGTAGACGACCTGCGCGATGCGTCCCCAGAAGAAGTAGATCAGCAGGAGGGCGAGCCCCAGGTAGGCCACGTCCTGGCGCAGGGCGGTGCGCACCAGGAGGATCTGTCCCAGCTTCGGCCGCTCGCCCATCTCCAGCCGCCGGCCGGCCTCGTAGGGGCCCATCGCCAGGACCGGGGCCACGAAGACGAAGCCGAAGGTCAGGGTCAGCACCCAGAAGGCCGCATTGGTCACATAGATGCCGTAGGCCAGCGCCGCGCTGCCCGCCGCCACCAGCAGGCCGTAGGTCAGCAGCGGTAGCGGCGCGCGCCACAGGTCCAGCCAGGCCCCGCCCAGCCAGCGGAAGGGGTCCAGGCCCCGGATGTCGTTGATCGCCGGCAGGCCGCCCTGCGTCGCCATGAATGTCCTCCCTTGCCCCCGGCGCCGGTGGCGCGGAGGTCCCTTGTGCGCGGAAGCGTCACTGTGGAGGTTCGGGCGGGCCTTGATCTGGATCAAGTCCCCGGCGGCTGCGGTGTCTTGCCGCCTTCCGAGGCCAGCCAGGTCCTGAAGCGCTCCAGGGCCCGGCTTCCCGGGCCCGGCGCCGCCAGGATGGCGAAGGCGCTCTCGGAGCGCCGGAAGCCCAGCGGGGCGACCAGCCGCCCGGCCTGGACCTCCGCGGCGCAGAGCGGCCAGGACACGATCGCGGCCCCGAGCCCCGCCAGCGCCGCGTCCATGGCGAAGTGGACGTGGGCGAACGGCCGCTCCACCGCCGGGGGCAGCTCCACGCCGGCCAGCTCCGCCCACACCGGCCAGCCCTCGGGATGGGTGGCGGCCCCCAGCCTGGGCGCCCGCAGGGGATCGTCGCCGTAGCGCGCCGCCAGTTCCGGAGACATGACGAGGCCCAGCGCATTGCGGATGAAGGGCGTGCAGCCCGGATCGGAAAGCCGGCTGGTGGGCACGATCCGCACCACCGCCTGCGCCCCGCGCTGGGCGGTGGCGTGCGCGGCCAGTTCGGAGAGGTGCAGCCGCACCTCCGGGTGCGCCGCCTGGAAGCCCCCCAGCCGCGGGATCAGCCACTTCACCGAGAGGCTGGCGTTCACCGCCACGTGCAGGTCCTCGCCGCCGCCGCGCACCCGCCGCACGGCGCCGGCGATCTGATCGAAGGCCTCGGTGAGAGCAGGGGCCAGCTCCCGCCCGGCCGCGGTCAGCTCGAGCCGGTTCTTCGGCCCGGCGAACAGGCGGACCCCGAGGTGGGCCTCCAGCGCCTTCACCTGCCGGCTGACCGCCGAATGGGTGACGTGAAGCTCCTCGGCGGCGAGCGTCACCCTGCCGGTCCGGGCCACTGCCTCGAACGCCCGCAGCGCGTTCAGAGAGGGCAGGGCTCCCGATGTGAGTTTATCGAACATACCAGATCAGATAAGTCGATTTTCTCCGAGCGGCAATCCGGGCACAGGCTGGCCATGGAAGCCGCCGTGGTCCCGGATCGCCCCAAGAGCCTCGTGGTTGCGGGCTTCGGCGCGGGCCAGATCGCGGCCTTCGCCTCCAGCTTCTACCTGATGGGCGTGCTGGGCGACGCGGTCGCCGCGGACCTCGGCCTCAGCTCCACCTTCGTCTTCGCGACCGTTTCCCTGTCGCTGGCGGTTCCGGCCCTGCTGGCCCCGGCGGTGGCGCGGCGGATCGACGGCGGGGGCGGCGCGCGAACGCTCCTCGCGTCGCACCTGGTGTTCGCCCTCGGCCTCGCCCTGCTCGGCTACGCGCAGAACGCCTGGGGCCTCGCGGCGTCCATGCTGGTGATGGGGCTGGGCATGGCCTACGGCCTCTCGCCGACGCCCTTCGCCATCCTCGTCCAGCTCTACGGCGACGCCGCCCGGGGGCCGATCACCGGCGTCGCCCTGATCGGCGGCCTCGGCTCCACACTCGGCTGGCCCCTGACCGGCTGGCTCTCGGGCGAGGTCGGCTGGCGGGGCGCCTGCTTCGCCTGGGCGCTCGTCCACCTGGCGATGTTCCCGCTGATAAGCTGGATCTGCCCGCCCACCCCGGGT
>NZ_DAISJG010000126.1:0-4391 GCF_036821595.1 Phenylobacterium sp. | reverse complement strand
ACCTGAGACCCTATTTAAGGGTAGAACCCGCCCCTTCCGCTCCCTCGGGGGGAGCGATCCCGCTTAAGTACGAAGTCATGACCGAACACTGGACGCCTGCTTCCTGGAGATCGAAGCCCGCCAAGCACATGCCGACGGACTATCCCGACCTCGCAGAGGTCGCGAAGGTCGAGCAGACGCTCCGCGGGATGCCGCCGCTGGTGTTCGCGGGCGAGGCGCGGCGGCTGAAAAGCCTGCTGGCCGACGTCTCGGAAGGCCGCGCCTTCCTCCTGCAGGGCGGTGACTGCGCCGAGAGCTTCAAGGAATTCCACGCGGACAACATCCGCGACACCTTCCGCCTGATCCTGCAGATGGCGGTGGTGCTGACCTTCGCGGGCGGCAAGCCGGTGGTGAAGGTGGGCCGGATGGCGGGCCAGTTCGCCAAGCCGCGCTCCGCGCCCATCGAGACCCAGGACGGCGTCACCCTGCCGTCCTACCGGGGCGACAACATCAATGCGATGGAATTCACGCCGGAAGGGCGCACGCCCGACCCGCAGCGCCTGATCCAGGCCTATTCCCAGTCTGCGGCCACCCTGAACCTGCTGCGCGCCTTCGCGGGCGGGGGCTATGCCGACCTGCACAACATCCACCGCTGGACCCTGGGCTTCGTCTCCGACAGCCCGCAGGGCGCGCGCTACCGCGAGCTGGCCGACAAGATCAGTGACAGCCTGGCGTTCATGGAGGCCATCGGCGTCACGCCGCAGAGCCACGCCAGCCTGCACCAGGTGGAGTTCTTCACCAGCCACGAGGCCCTGCTGCTGGGCTTCGAGGAGGCGATGACCCGCGTCGATAGCACTTCCGGCCAGTGGTACGACACCTCGGCCCACCTGGTGTGGATCGGCGAGCGCACGCGCGAGCTGGACGGCGCCCACGTGGAGTTCTTCCGCGGCATCCGCAACCCCATCGGGGTGAAGTGCGGCCCGACCATGGAGGGCGACGACCTCCTGCGCCTGGCCGATGTGCTGAATCCGCAGAACGAGCCGGGCCGGCTCACCCTCTACGGCCGCTTCGGCTACGACAAGATCGAGGACCGGCTGCCGCGCCTGCTGCGCGCCACCAAGGCCGCCGGCCGCAGCGTGGTCTGGGCGATCGACCCGATGCACGGCAACACGCTCACCGCCGCCAACGGCTACAAGACCCGGCCGTTCGACCGGATCCTCTCCGAGGTGAAGAGCTTCGTGGAGATCTGCCGGGCCGAGGGCGTGCATCCGGGCGGCGTGCACCTGGAGATGACCGGCCAGAACGTCACCGAATGCCTGGGCGGCGCCCGGGCGCTCGCCGAGACGGACCTGGCCGACCGCTACCACACGCACTGCGACCCGCGCCTGAACGGCGAACAGGCGCTGGAGCTGGCCTTCCTGGTGGCCGAGAAACTGAAGGAAGAGCGCGTCGAGCAGCAGCGCCGCGCCGCCTCCTGAAGCTTGCACGGGGCGGGCGCTTCAGGCTCGCCCCGACGTTTTCGCCGACGCTCTGCGTCAGCGCGTCTGGCCGCCGTCCACCGGCACGACGGCCCCGGTCACGAAGCTCGCCAGCGGGCTCAGCAGGAAGGCCGCGACGGCGCCGATCTCCTCGGGCCGGCCGAAGCGCCTCAGCGGGACCTCGCGGTTGATCCAGCGGGTCCAGGCCTCCGCCCGGGGGCCTTGCGATCGCTCCTCCCACTCGCCGCCGGGGAAGATGATGTTGCCGGGGGCGATGGCGTTGACGCGCACGCTGCTGGGGCCGGCGATCCGCGCCAGCTCCTTGGTCAGATGGTTCATGCCGGCCTTGGCCGTGCCGTAGGTCAGCGGCGTTCCCAGCGCTCCGAGCCCAGCGATCGAGCTGATCAGCAGGACCGAACCCTCGCCCCGGGGAGTCATCCGCCGCAGCGCCGCCCGCGACAGCCGCCAGGCGGAATCCAGGTTCTGGGTGAAGCCGGCGTCCCAGGTCTCGTCGTCCACCTCCAGGCCGGGCGGGCAGGGGTGCAGGCCGACGTTGGCCACGGCGCCGAAGATCGGGCCGAAGGAGTCCTCGGCGCGGGCGACGGCGTCCTCGATCACCTGGGTCTGGCGCATGTCGCCGGCGATGGCGAGCAGCCGGTCCTCGCCGTATTCCGCCGCGAGCCGGGCCCGGGTCGCTTCCAAGGCGTCCGCGCCGCGGGCGGTGATCACCAGCCGGGCGCCCTCCGCGAGGCAGGCCTCGACGATGCCCAGGCCGATGCCGCGGCTCGCCCCGGCCACGAAGATCACCTTGCCGTCCAGTCCAAGCTGCATCGCGCTACTCCCGTCCGTGGAGGATCGCCAGCGCCTGCTCGGCCAGCGCCGGACAGCCGTTGACCGCCTCGCGTTCGCTGGCGAGCACGCCGGCCAGGGTGCGGGCGTAGACTCCCTGTGAGATCGAGGCCAGGCGGAAGATCGAGAAGGCCATCAGGAACGGCCAGTCCTCGATGCCGGCCCGGCCCGTACGGCGGCAGTAGGCCGCGACGTATTCGGCCTCGGTGGGGATGCCGCTCGTGGCGAAGTCCACGCCGTCGAGGCTGCCCCAGGACGCCCCGTGCGAGCGCCACAGGAAGGCGTTGTAGGCGATGTCGGCCAGCGGATGGCCGATGGTGGAGAGCTCCCAGTCCAGCACGGCGATGATCCGCGGCTCGGTCGGATGGAACATCACGTTCTCCAGCCGGTAGTCGCCGTGGGCGATGGACACCGACTGGTCCTTCGGGATGCGCGCCGGCAGCTCCTCGATGAGGGCGTCCATGGCGGGGATCGCCTCGGTGGCGGCGTCGCGGTACTGGCGGGTCCAGCGGGCCACCTGCCGCTCGAAGTAGTTGCCCGGGCGGCCGAAGTCGCCCAGGCCCACGGCCTCGAAATCCACCTGGTGCAGCCGGGCCAGGGTGGCGTTCAGGTCGTCGTAGATGGCGGCGCGCTCGGCCGGCGCCAGGCCGGGCAGGGTGGCGTCGCGGAAAATCCGGCCAGCCAGATAGTCCATCACGTAGAAGGACGTGCCTATCACCTCGGGATCGTCGCACAGCGCGCGCATGCGCGGCACGGGGACGTGCCCCTCCAGCGCCTTCATCACCCGGTACTCGCGATCCACCTGGTGGGCGCTGGCCAGCAGCTGGCCGGGCGGCTTCTTGCGCAGGACGTAGCGGCGGCCCTCGCCGCTGGTCAGCAGGAAGGTCGGGTTGGAGGCGCCGCCCTGGAACTGCTGCACCTGGAGGCGGTCGCCCACCTCCGGCAGCCGCTCGAGCAGCCAGGCGTGCAGGGGGGCCTCGTCGAAGCGATGGGCGGGCACCACCTCGCGGACGGGCGGGTCCGGCGTGGCGGCAGTCTCGTCGGGCGTCATCCGGGCGTCCCCTCGCAGCAGGTGAGGCGAGTGCGCCGCGACTGCCGTTGCGGCAGTCCAGCGGCCCGGCCTGTGCCTTCCCGGCCACGCCCGGACGGCGAAGGTTAACACAGGCGAAGCTCCACTTGCCTTTTCGGGCGCGACGGTCAGTTTCGGCAGCTTCTTTGAAATTCCAGGTGTTCCATGGAGCCCTCCGCGGCCCAGGCGTCCTCGCTTGCGGGAGGGCGTCCCTCTCCCGTTCGTGACGAACTGCCCCGGCTGCTGAAGCTGTCCGGGCCCGTGGTGCTGTCGCGCCTGGGCATCATGACCATGGGCCTGACCGACGCCGTGGTCGTCGGCCGCTATTCGGCGAAGGAACTGGGCTACCACGCGCTCGCCTGGGCCCCGACCAGCGTCGTGCTGACCATGGCCATCGGCCTGCTGATCGGCGTGCAGGTGATGACCGCCCGGGCGATCGGCGAGGGGCGGCGTCACGAGACCGGGGCCGTGCTGCGGCGGGGCCTGACCTACAGCCTGCTGATCGGCGTGGCCTCCACCGTCGGCCTGGCGATCGTCGGGCCGCCGTTCCTGCACGTGATCGGCCTCGAGAAGGACCTGGCGGACGGTGCGAGCCGCGCCCTGCTGGTCTTCTCGCTCTCGCTGCCAGGCTATGCGCTCAGCGTCACCGCCAGCTTCTGGCTGGAGGGCCTCTCACGGCCCGGGCCAGGCGCCTGGGCGATGTGGGCGGCGAATGTGGTGAACCTGGGCCTCGTGCTGCTGCTGGTGCCCGGGCCCTGGGACATCCCGGCCATGGGGGCGGTCGGGGCGGCCTGGGCGACCACCGGGGCCCGCCTGTTCCTGGCCGCCGCCATGCTGGGCTACATCGCCCTGATGCCCGAGGCCCGGGCGCTCGGCGTCTTCGACAAGCCGCCGCGCGACCGGGCGGCGGAGGCCGAGCAGCGGCGCATCGGCTACGGGGCCGGCGCATCCAACTTCTTCGAGGTCGCCTCCTTCGCCAGCATGAACGTCATCGCCGGCTGGCTGGGCGGGCTGGC
>NZ_DAISJG010000125.1:0-4393 GCF_036821595.1 Phenylobacterium sp. | reverse complement strand
CGGCCGGCTTCGGCGGCGGCCGTGGCGGCATGATCAGCACGGGGATGACCGGCTCCGGCGGGCCGGAGACCATGGGCGGGACCTTCAGGATCGGTGCGTGCAGGGCCACGAGCGTCAGCACCGCCACGTGGGCGGCGGCCGAAAGGCCGATCGCGATCGTCGTCCGGCGCCGCCTCGCCGCTCCCATGAGTCCCGCCGTCCCTCAGCTCCGCCCCATGGGGACGGTCCCCCGCGGCGATTTCGTGGCGGGCGGCCTCAGAACGGCGCGCGCAGCGTTCCGCGGTCGTTGCCCATCTGGGCGGCCATGCCCTCGGCGGTCTGGCCGGAACCCGCGCGGCCGGGCGCCGACGGCGGCGTGGGCGGCGCGGCGCGGTAGCGGGCGTCCGCGGCCTTGCGCGCGGCGGCGGCGTCGAGCCCGCGGGCCGTCTCGCGGCCCAGGCCTTCGCCCAGGTAGGGGGCGTCCCGGGCGCCGGCCGCCAGGCGATCGTCGCAGGCCTCGCGTTCCTCCCGGCTCAGCAGCGCCGGGCTCGAACATCCCACCCGGGTCCGCAGGGCGCGGGCGAGGTCCTGGGCCTCCAGCAGCCTGCGCGCCGACTCCTCCGGCGCGGGCGGGCCCGCCGCATCCGGCCCGGACGGCGTGGCCGGCGCCTCGGCGACGGGCGCCACGAGCGGCCTGACGTGGGCCGGCAGGTCGCGCGGCCGCACCTGGCGGCGGTGCAGCCGGATCGGGCCGCCCGGCGCGCCCGCGGTCGACGGGGCGGCGCGCGGCGACAGGAGGATCGGGATGATCGGCGCGGGCGCGCCGGCGCTGGACTGCGGCGGGACCTTCAGGCGGGGCGCATGCAAGGCCACGCCGACGAGCAGCACGGCGTGCAGCCCCGCCGAGATCGCCACAGCCCCGGCGCCCCGCCGTCCGCCCTTCGGCATCAGCCTCTTCCATCCGTCCCAAGCTGGGCTGTATGGGGGAGGGGGCGCGCGGCCTTTTCGTGGCCGGAACGGGGCGCCGGCGGGAACAGGGCCGGCGCCTTGCGCAAACGTTGACGGCGCGCCGCTTCGCGACTATGTAGCGCCCTCTTTCGAGGCCGGGATTCGTCCCAGTCCGGAGGCGCGGTTCCCGCCGGAACGCCAGACCACGGCGTCCCGGCGAGTTTTTGCGTTCACCGGCAGGCCCCGGACCAGAACACAACAACGACCCCAATCGAGGCGCCTCGGCCAAACGGCACACGCCTCCACGCAAGCGAGACTAGATGCCTACAGTCAACCAGCTCATCCGCAAGCCGCGCCAGGACAAGCCCTCGCGCAACAAGGTGCCGGCCCTGAAGGGCTGCCCCCAGCGCCGTGGCGTCTGCACCCGCGTCTACACGACGACCCCGAAGAAGCCGAACTCGGCGCTTCGTAAGGTCGCCAAGGTGCGCCTGACCACCGGCATCGAGGCGGTGTGCTACATCCCGGGCGAAGGCCACAACCTGCAGGAGCACTCCGTGGTGCTCATCCGCGGCGGCCGGGTGAAGGACCTTCCGGGCGTCCGCTACCACATCCTGCGCGGCGTGCTCGACACCCAAGGGGTCAAGGACCGCAAGCAGCGTCGTTCGCTCTACGGCGCCAAGCGTCCTAAGTAAGGATCAGAAGATATGTCCCGCCGCCGTCGCGCAGACAAACGTGAAGTCCTCCCGGATCCGAAGTTCGGGGACATCGTCGTCACCAAGTTCATGAACTACGTGATGTACGAAGGTAAGAAGGCCGTCGCCGAGAACATCCTCTACGGCGCCTTCGACATCCTGGAGGCCAAGCGCAAGGACCTGGGTCCGCTGGAAACCTTCCACGCCGCCCTGGACAACGTCGCCCCCGCCATCGAGGTGCGCTCCCGCCGGGTCGGCGGCGCCACCTACCAGGTGCCCGTGGAGGTCCGTCCGGACCGCCGCCGCGCGCTCGCCATCCGCTGGCTGGTCAACGCCGCCCGCAACCGCGGCGAGAACACCATGACCGAGAAGCTGGCCGGCGAGCTGCTGGACGCCTCCTCGAACCGTGGCGCGGCCGTCAAGAAGCGTGAAGACACGCACAAGATGGCCGAAGCCAACCGGGCCTTCTCGCACTACCGCTGGTAAGCCCTTTCCATCCTGAGCTTTCCGGCGCGGGCGGTTTGAGTTAAACCGCCCGCGCCGTTCGTTCAGGCCCCTACGAACCGCCCTTTTTCCAGAGCCATCCGCTATGCCCCGCACGCATAAAATCGAAGACTACCGCAACTTCGGCATCATGGCGCACATCGACGCCGGCAAGACGACGACGACGGAGCGGATCCTCTACTACACCGGCAAGAGCCATAAGATCGGCGAGGTCCATGACGGCGCGGCCACCATGGACTGGATGGAGCAGGAGCAGGAGCGCGGCATCACGATCACGTCGGCCGCGACGACCGCCTTCTGGAACGACAAGCGCCTGAACATCATCGACACCCCCGGGCACGTCGATTTCACCATCGAGGTGGAGCGCTCGCTGCGCGTGCTCGACGGCGCGGTGACCGTGCTCGACGGCAACGCCGGCGTGGAGCCGCAGACCGAGACCGTCTGGCGCCAGGCCGACAAGTACAAGGTTCCGCGGATCGTCTTCGTCAACAAGATGGACAAGCTCGGCGCCGACTTCGACAAGTCGGTCGAGTCGATCCGCGACCGCCTGGGCGCCAAGGCGGTTCCGATCCAGCTGCCGATCGGCTCGGAATCCTCGCTGCGCGGCCTCGTGGACCTGGTCCGCATGAAGGCGGTGGTGTGGGACAACGACGGCCTGGGCGCGAAGTACCGCGACGAGGAGATCCCGGCCGACCTGAAGGAAAAGGCCGAGGCCGCCCGCAACTACATGATCGAGAACGCCGTCGAGCTCGATGACGAGGCGATGGAGGCCTACCTCTCCGGCGAAGAGCCGTCGGAAGCGGTGATCAAGAAGTGCATCCGCAAGGCCGTGCTGACCGGCGCCTTCTATCCGATCCTCTGCGGCTCGGCGTTCAAGAACAAGGGCGTGCAGCCGCTGCTGGACGCCGTCGTCGACTACCTGCCCTCGCCGGTGGACATCCCGCCGACCCCGGGTATCGACTTCCGCACGGAAGAGCCGGTGGTCCGCAAGGCCTCCGACGACGAGCCGCTGTCGGTCCTCGCGTTCAAGATCATGGACGACCCGTTCGTGGGTTCGCTGACCTTCTGCCGCATCTACTCGGGCAAGCTCGAGACCGGCATGGGCCTGATGAACTCCACCCGCGACAAGAAGGAACGCGTCGGCCGCATGCTGCTGATGCACTCCAACAACCGCGAGGACATCAAGGAAGCCTACGCCGGCGACATCGTCGCCCTGGCCGGCCTGAAGGACACCCGCACCGGCGACACCCTGTGCGATCCGGCCCGCTCGCCGGTCATCCTGGAGCGCATGGAATTCCCGGCCCCGGTGATCGAGATCGCCGTGGAGCCGAAGTCCAAGGCCGACCAGGAGAAGCTGGGCGTCGCCCTGGCCAAGCTGGCCGCCGAGGATCCGTCCTTCACGGTCTCGACCGACCACGAGTCCGGCCAGACCATCCTGAAGGGGATGGGCGAGCTGCACCTGGACATCAAGATCGACATCCTGAAGCGCACCTACAAGGTGGAAGCCAACATCGGCGCGCCGCAGGTGGCCTATCGCGAGACCATCAGCCGCAAGGCCGAGATCGACTACACCCACAAGAAGCAGACCGGCGGCACGGGCCAGTTCGCCCGCGTGAAGCTGGTGTTCGAGCCGGGTGAAGTGGGTTCGGGCTTCGTCTTCGAGTCCGCCATCGTCGGCGGCGCGGTGCCGAAGGAATACATCCCCGGCGTCGAGAAGGGCCTGACCTCGGCCAAGGAAAACGGCCTGCTGGCCGGCTTCCCGGTCATCGACTTCAAGGCGACCCTGGTGGACGGCGCCTTCCACGACGTCGACTCCTCGGTCCTGGCCTTCGAAATCGCCTCCCGCGCGGCCTTCAAGGAACTGCGCGAGAAGGGCGGGGCCAAGCTGCTCGAGCCGATCATGGGCGTCGAGGTGGTGACCCCGGAAGAATACCTGGGCTCGGTCATCGGCGACCTGAACGGCCGCCGCGGCCAGATCCAGGGTCAGGACGTGCGCGGCAACGCGATCGTCATCAACGCCTTCGTGCCGCTGGCCAACATGTTCGGCTATGTGAACAACCTTCGCGGGATGTCGCAGGGCCGCGCCCAGTTCACGATGCAGTTCGATCACTACGAGGCGGTGCCGCAAGCCGTCGCCGAAGAAGTGATCAAGAAGTACGCCTAAGACCTTCCAACCCTAGCTAGAGGACAAGCCCGGACAGGGCTGGAGCTTGAAATGGCCAAAGAAAAGTTCGAACGCACGAAGCCGCACTGCAACATCGGCACGATTG
>NZ_DAISJG010000124.1:0-4436 GCF_036821595.1 Phenylobacterium sp. | reverse complement strand
ATCATCGGGGTGATCGACGAGATCGCCTTCCAGACCAACCTGCTGGCGCTGAACGCCGGGGTCGAGGCGGCGCGCGCGGGGGAGGCCGGCCGAGGCTTCGCGGTGGTGGCCTCCGAGGTGCGGGCGCTGGCCCAGCGCTCGGCGGACGCGGCCAAGGAGATCAAGACCCTGATCAGCACCTCCAGCGCCCAGGTCGGCCGCGGCGTGGCGCTGGTGGACCAGACCGGCGAGCTGCTGCAGCGGATCGTCGAGCGGGTGGCCCAGATCGACGGCCTGGTGAGCGAGATCGCCACCGGCGCCCAGGAGCAGTCCCGCGGCATCGGAGAGGTCAACACCGCCGTCAGCCAGATGGACCAGCTGACCCAGCAGAACGCCGCCATGGTGGAGGAATCCACCGCCGCCAGCCACGCGCTGCGCCACGAGGCCGACACCCTGGACGGCTCCGTCTCGCGGTTCCAGGTGAGCGCCGTGGCGGAGACCGGCAAGGCGGCCCCGGCGCGCAAGGCCCCTGAGGCCGTGCCGATGATGAAGACCACCGGCGCGGGCGGGGCGGCGCGCAAGCCCGCGCCGGCCCCGGCCGCCGCGGCCGACAGCTGGGAAGAGTTCTAGAGACGTCGCCTCCCCGACGCGGACGGGCGTCCCCGGCTTGACCGCCAGGGGGCGCCCGTCGTCTCCTCCCGGCCTTGCGGAGCGGGGGGCGGGCGATGATCCGGGGACTGATGCTGGCGGCGGCCGTGGCGAGCGCTGCTCCGGCGATGGCGCAGGCCGCGCCGGCCGGCGAGGCCTTCCAGAAGGTGCTCGCCGACCACTGGGCCTGGCACCTCAGGACCAGCCCCCGCCAGGCCCGGCTGCTCGGCTACAAGGAATACGCCCGCGACCTCGGCGACCCGTCGCTTGCGGCCATGGACGCGGAGGCCCGCGAGGCCGCGGCCTTCATCGCCCGGCTGGACGCCATTCCGGCGGCGGAACTGTCGCCGGCCGACCGCATCAACCTGCAGATCCTGCGCCGCGACCTGACCGACCAGGTGGAGCGCAACCGCCACGTCCAGCGGGCGCAGCTGTTCTCGAACCGCCGGGGCTGGCACCTGCAGTTCGCCCGCGAGGCCGAGGAATTCCCGCTGTTCAACAAGGCCGACCACGAGGACTACCTCGCCCGGCTGGCGGCCTATCCGGCGTACAACCGCAAGGCCATCGAGACGACGCGCAGCCTGGTGAAGGCCGGCGCCACCCACCCCTGCGCCGCCATGGCGGGGTTCGAGCGGTCGATCTCCACCCACATCGTGGCGGACCCCACGGCCTCGGACTTCTACGCGCCGTTCCGCAAGGCCCGGCCGGCGAACATCGCCGAAGCCGACTGGCAGGCGCTCTCGGCCCGGGCCCGGGAGCTGATCGCGACCCAGGTCGTGCCGGCCTACCGCGAGTTCCACAGCTTCTACGTGGGCGAGTACCAGCCGCGCTGCCGCAGGGACCACGGCGACGCCGGCATGCCGGGCGGGCGGGACTGGTACGCCTACAAGGTCCGGCTGATGACCACGACGGAGCGGACGCCGGACGAGATCCACCGTCTGGGCCTGTCGGAGGTGGCGCGGATCCGTGCGGAGATGGACGAGGTGGTGAAGCGCTCCGGCTTCCCGGGCGACCGGCGGGCCTATGCCGAGCACCTGCGCACCGACCCCAGGTACTATCCGAAGACCGCGGACGAGCTGATGCGCGAGGCCTCGTTCCTGGCCAAGAAGATCGACGGCGAGATGCCCAAGCTGTTCGGCCGGCTGCCGCGCATGCCCTACACGGTCCGCGAGGTGCCGGCCTCGATCGCGGCCGGGACGACGACGGCCTACTACAACCGCGGCTCGCTCGAGGCCGGGCTGCCGGGCGTCTACTACGTCAACACCACCAAGCTGGACCAGCGGCCGCTGTTCGAGATGCCGGCGCTGACGGTGCACGAGGCGGTGCCGGGCCACCATCAGCAGCTCGCCCTGCAGCAGGAGCTGGACCTGCCCGAGTTCCGCCGCCACGCGGTGTCGTTCACGGTGTTCTCGGAGGGGTGGGGGCTCTATTCCGAGCGGCTGGGGATCGACATGGGCCTCTACGACACCCCGGCGAAGGACTTCGGCCGGCTGTCCTACGAGATGTGGCGGGCCTGCCGGCTGGTGGTGGACACCGGCCTCCACTCCAAGGGCTGGACGCGCGAGCAGGCCATCGACTTCATGCTCGAGAACACGGCGCTGTCACGGGCCAACATCGAGGCCGAGGTGCACCGCTACATGGTCGATAGCGGCCAGGCGCTGGCCTACAAGCTGGGCGAGCTGAAGTTCCGCGAGCTGCGGACCAAGGCCGAGCAGGCGCTGGGGCCCAAGTTCGACCTGCGGACCTTCCACGACGCGGTGCTGGAGAACGGCGCCGTGCCGCTGGACGTGGTCGACGCCCACGTCACCGCCTGGATCGCGGCGCAGGCGGCGAAGAACTAGGCGCGCTGCGCGCGGTCCACGAACCACACGAACCACACGAACAGGGAAGAACGACCAACCACGGATTTCACGGTTTGCACGGACGCGGCCGCGCCGACCGAGCCGATCCTGGCGAGGTTGTCGGACCTGATCGCGCGCCTCCAGCGCGCAAGGACATCCCGGGCTCCGCGTCTCCCATCCGTGTGATCCGTGAAATCCGTGGTTCTTCTTCGCTCGCGGGGTTCATCCCGGCTTTCGCCGGGATGAGCGGGGAGGGCGGAGCCTAGGCGCCGACCTTGGCGACCATGTCGCGCTTCAGCCAGCGGCAGGTGAGGAAGAAGAACAGGCCGCCGACGGCGTAGAGGGCCGCGGTGATCAGCATGGAGCGCTGCAGGCTCTGCGGGTGGGCGATGGCGCAGACGTCCTGCTGGGCGGCGGCCAGGGCGGCCCGGGCGGCGCCCTCGCAGGCCTTGCGGGTGAGGTCCGCGGCGCCGAGGTCGGCCACCTGCAGGGTGAAGATCAGGTCGCTGAGCGCGCCGATGAACAGCGGGCCCAGGCCATAGCCCAGCAGGTTCACCACGAAGAGCAGGATCGCCGTGGAAACGGCCCGGACCTGGGCGGAAACCACGCCCTGGCCGATGGTGTACTGGGCCGCCAGGTAGCCGTACTTGATCGCCCCGCCGATGCAGAGGCCGATGGCGGCGAACAGAAGGTTGTCGGTGGTGAAGGCCCAGAAATAGAAGGGCACGCTGGCGGTGAGGCCGATGCCGGCCAGCCAGGCGATGGCGTTGGGGTGGCGCCTGGCCAGCTTCTCGGCCAGCCAGCCGGTGGCGAAGGTGCCCACGGCCGAGGACAGGGCCACGGGGGCGTTGATCATCACCGCCGCCTCGCCGGCGGTGAGCCCGAAGCTGCGGTTCAGGAACAGCGACTGGAACGAGGCGATGCCGTAGCCGCAGAAGGCCGCGATGGTGGCGGCCACCGTCATGGTCCAGAAGGAAGGCTTGGACGCCAGCTCGCGCAGGCCGTCGCTGAACTTCGGCCTGGCCTTGCGGACCGTCCCGGGGGGATCGGTGTAGCCGCGCGGCGGCTCCTTCACCGTGAGCTTGAAGATGAGGGCCACCAGCACGCCGGGCACGCCCAGGACGAAGAAGGCGGTCCGCCAGCCGAAGGCGTCGGTGACCGGCCCGCCGATCAGGTTGGCCAGGAGGCCGCCCAGGGTCACGCCCATGGCGTAGTAGCCCAGGGCCGTCGACCGCGATCTCGGCGGATAGTAGTCGGCGATCAGGGAGTTGGCGGGCGGCGTGCAGCCGGCCTCGCCGATGCCCACGCCCACGCGGCAGGCGAGCAGCACCCAGAAGGCGCCGATGGTGAGCGAGCCGATGGTGATCTCGGCCGCCAGGCCGCAGAGCGCGGTCATGGCCGACCACAGGGCCACGCAGACGGTCATGATCCAGACCCGGTGGCGGGTCTCGGCGAACTGGGCCAGCGGGATGCCGACCACGGTGTAGAGCAGGGCGAAGCCGAAGCCGGTGAGCAGGCCGAAGGCGGTGTCGGAGATGCCCAGTTCGGGCTTCATCTGCGGGGCCACCACCGAGAGCAGGCCGCGGTCCACGAAGTTCAGGATGTAGATGACCAGGAGCGCGGTCAGGACGTAGCTGCGGTAGGGCTTGGACCCGAAGCCGGTAAGGTGGCCGTCCGTCCCGGCCGCCGTCGTCGCACTCATCCTGGTCCCCTGCTCCGTCACGCACGCGGTGTTCCGCTTGAGGGGCGGGACCGTACCGACTGTTCGAGAGCGGGGCAATGCGGGGGGCCGAGCTCGGAGGACTCAATTTGGAGCGGTGTTTCGAGGTGCGGCTGTCGGCCCGGGCCTGAAGCCCTCCTCCTCGATGGAGGAGGGTCGGGTGGAGGAAGGGGCGCTCTTTCCTGAGGCGCGCCGCTAGCGCTTGGGCTTGCGGGGGGGCTTGCCGTCGGGCTTGCCGGCGTGGGGCC
>NZ_DAISJG010000123.1:0-4499 GCF_036821595.1 Phenylobacterium sp. | reverse complement strand
TGCGGCGCGGCGCGCGGATCATGTCGATCTGCAACGGCGCGCGCGTGCTGGCCGCGGCGGGGCTGCTGGATGGCCGCCAGGCGACGGTCCACTGGTACAGCCGGGCCGACATGGCCAGGGCCCATCCGGAGGTCCGCTGGCGCTATGACCGGCGCTGGGTGACCGACGGGCCGGTGACGACCACGGCGGGGATCAGCGCCGGCGAGCCCGCGACCCTCGCCCTGCTGCGCGACCTGGCCGGGGAGGCGACGATGCGGGAGACGGCGCGCCGGCTCTCCCTGCCGCTGCCCGACGTGCGGCACGACGGCGACGCCTACCGGCTGACGCTGGGCGGCATGGGGACGGTGGTGGCCAACCGCGCGGCCGTCTGGGGCCACGAGGACGTGGCCCTGCCGCTCTCCCCCGGCTTCGACGAACTGGCGTTCGGCACGGCGCTGGACGCCTGGTCGCGGACCTGGCGCTCGACGGCCTGGGCGACGGGGCCGGCGGCGGTGCGCTCGCGCCACGGGCTGGTGATCCGCCGGGCGGCGCGCCCGCCCGAGCGGTTCGACCGCACGGTCGCCCTGCCCGGACCGGACGTGATGCGGCGGACCTTCGCGCAGATCGGCGCCGCCTACGGCGAACCGACCGCCCGGTTCGTGGCCCTGCAGTTCGAGCACCCGTGGGGCGCGGTCGGACGTCCGTAGACGGCGGCGAGAGGCGGCTCGACAGCGGCCGGCCGGTGGGGCTCATCTGGCGGTCCAGCGCCACGGAGGACCCCATGACCCGAGAAGCCGCCGAAGCCCGCCCCGACGCCGACCTCGACGCCGTCACCGTCACCGAGACGGGGGTCGGCAAGTTCCAGGTGGAGGTGCTGACGGCCGGCGCGAGCTTCCTGGCCGACGAGCCGGCGGAACTCGGCGGGCTGGGCTCGGGGCCGAACCCCTACGACCTGCTGGCCGCGGCCCTGGGCGCCTGCACGACGATGACGCTCAGGCTCTACGCAGAGCGCAAGGGCTGGCCGCTGAAGCGGGCCACGGTGCGGGTGCTGCACTCGCGGCCGACGCCGCAGGGGCGCGACCGTTTCGCCCGGGAGGTGACCCTGGAGGGAGCGCTGGACGAGGACCAGCGGGCCCGTCTGCTGGAGATCGCGGCGAAGTGCCCGGTGCACCGGACGCTGGAGGGCGGCTCCGACATCATCACCGTGGCGGCCCAGCCGCGAAGCCTCGAGCTCCCGCCGCAGGGCCGCGGCGGCGCCCACCTGCGCGACATGGAAGCCGCCTGCCGGGACTAGCCGCCCGCCTCGGCGTCGGCGTCGGCGTCGGTGACGGGGAAGGGGACGCCGGGGAGGTAAAGTCGGATGGGGCGGACCTCGTAGACGGCGGTGGGGTTGGCGGCCTGCAGGTCGCGGGCGGCCTGCACCGCCTCCTCCGGGGTGGCGCAGTCCAGCACATAGAAGCCGAGCAGCTGTTCCTTGGTCTCGGCGAAGGGGCCGTCGAGGACCGCGGGCCGGCCATCGGCGCCGCGCACGGTGCGCGCGTCGACCGTGCGGCCGAGGCGGGCGGCGGGGCCCAGGCGGCCTTCCTCGGTGAGGCGGGCGTGGACCTTGTGCAGGTCGTCCATCAGGGCGGCGTCCTCGGGCCGGGTCCACGACTCGACGACGTGTTCCTCGTGGTAGGCCAGCAGGGCGTAGAGCATGGGCTGGTGATCCCTCATTTCCGTGGTTGGACCTAGGACGAACCGCGGCCGGCGCCGCCGACAACAGCCGCGCGCCACGGCGCGGCTATGTCGGACGTCCGACGTAACTCATTGTCACACAAAAGTTTCTCGCGTAACCACGTGACATGATCCGCTAACCGTGTACCGTCTGCGCCTGCCACCGTGAGGAGTGGGCGTTGCGGCCGAAGAGCCAGGTCAATGTGTTGCGCGCGGGCGCCCTGGCGCTCGGCCTGACGGCGCCGGCCGCGGCGCCGGCGGCCACTCCCAGCCTCACCTGGTCCGGCGCGGACCAGGTGGTCATCCACTGCACCGTCCAGGCGCCTGGCGGAGATTCCGCGGGCCTGGCGCGCGCGCTCTGCGACCGGGTGCGGACGCTGGCGGCGCAGGGCGCGCCGATGCCGGTGCGGGCGGCGACGGGCGGCTCGCCGATGCTGGAGCCGCCCACCGCGGTCAGCCTGATCGTCCACGCCGGCCTCCACCCCGCGCCCGGCGCGCCGGGCGAGGTGCTGGCCTTCACCATCCGGCCGTTCCGACGCGGGACGGAGGACGCCAATCTGATCGGCACGGTCCCCCGGATCGCGCCGGTCAGCGGCGGGCGCCTTGGGAGCCCCGCCGCCGACGCCGAACTCCAAGCGGCGCTGGACGAGACCCTGCCTTGGCGCACGGCCGGAGGGCCGCAAGGGCGCTGATCAACACCTAACGGGGCTGAGAGAATGAGTGAGATCCTTCCGCACGATCCGGACCTCTTCGTCGACGACGAGGACGCAACCCTGGATGGACAATCCGGAACCTTCAACGGAAAGACGATCTGGACGCCGGAGGAGGCGGCCGAGTACCTGAACCGCAGCGGCACGGCCTGGGGCGTGACCGGCGTGCCGCGCGACGGGGACGCGACGGTGATCACCTACGGCTTCTTCTCGAGCCAGGAGGAGCTGATCGACAACGGCTACGTCTACGAGCTGAACGGCGCCTACTACGGGCTGAACGAGTACTTCGGCTTCGGCGCCTTCACCGAGGCGCAGCGGGCGGCCGCGCGCGAGGCCATGCAGTACTGGGACGACGTGGTGGCGATCTCCTTCCAGGAGGCGCCGGTGGGCGAGGCGGACATCAACTTCGGCAACATCATGAACCGGCCGGGCACCCAGGCCTACGCCCGCCTGCCGGCCGACCTCGTCAGCACCAACGCCCACGTCAACGCCCAGGCCTACAACATCGTGGGCGACGTCTGGGTGACGGGCACGACGGCCTCGAACTTCCAGCTCGACGAGGGCCTCTACGGCCTGAACACCCTGGTCCACGAGATCGGCCACGGCCTCGGGCTGTCGCACCCCGGCAACTACAACTTCGCCCCGGGCTTCGCCGTGACCTACGCCAACGGCGCGGAGTACGCCCAGGACATCCGCAACTACACCATCATGTCCTACTGGAACCCGCGCGAGGTGGGCATCCAGGACCACGACTACCTGCGCGGCACCATCGCCTACGGGGCCACGCCCATGGTGCACGACATCCTGGCCATCCAGATGATGTACGGCGCGGACATGACCACCCGGACCGGCGACACCACCTACGGCTTCAACTCCAACGCCGGCCGCGACGCCTTCGACTTCGTGAAGACCCCGGCGCCGGTGATGGCCATCTGGGACGCGGGCGGCATCGACACGCTGGACGCCTCCGGCTACGCCACGAACCAGATCATCGACCTCAGGCCCGGCCACCTGTCGAGCATCGGCGGGGTCACCCAGGCCAACGCCCCGAGCCTGGCCCAGGTGAACGCCACCCGGGCGGCGGACGGCTACGCGCCGCTCAGCCAGGAGGCCTACGACATCCGGATGGCCAACCTGGCCGCCGATCCCAACGCGGGGCGGCTGGTGGACAATGTCGGCATCGCCTACGGCACGGTCATCGAGAACGCCGTCGGCGGCTCGGGCGCCGACCTGATCCAGGGCAACAGCGCCCAGAACTGGCTGAGGGGCAACGCCGGCGACGACGACCTCTACGGCGACGGCGGGACGGACACCCTGGACGGCGGCGCGGGGAACGACGTGCTGCGCGGCTCCGACGGCGTGGACATCCTGATCGGCGGCGCCGGCGCCGACCGGTTCGTGGCCGAGGTGGCGTCGGACCCGATCGACCTGAAGAAGGCCCAGGTGTCGGTGGACGTGATCCTCGACTTCAGCCGGGCGCAGGGCGACAGGCTCGACTTCTCGGGGCTGGACGCGAACCTCGAGGAGGCCGGCCGCCAGGGCTTCCGGCTCGTCAACGGCGCGCTGAAGGACGCGGGCGACCTGACGGTGATGACGTTCGGCAACGTCAACGCCGCGGCCCGGGCGCTGGGGATCGACCTCGACGGACTGGCGGGCTACGGCTCGGGCCACGTCAGCGTCGTGCTGGGCAACCTCGACGACGACCGCGACCCGGAGTTCGCCTTCGTCCTGCTGGGGACGAAGAGCGTGGCCGCGGGCGACTTCCTGTTCTAGACGGCGGGCCTGCGGGGCGGGATCCCCGCTCCGCAGGCCGGTTCGCCGCGCCGCCGGTCGCGCGATGACCGCCGTTCGTCGAATCCCGCCGCCGAAGCGTAACCACAGGCGACTAGGGTGACCCAGACGATCTTCCGGAGGGTCCATGATCTCGATGTTCCTGGCGATGGCGCTGCTGGCGCAGGATCCCGCCGCCGACCCGGCCAAGCCCGCGCCGGTGACCGCCGCCCCGGCCGTCGCCGCCGGCGAGGCGATCCCCACCAAGGCCAAGAAGGGCGGCAACAGCGACGAGCGGTTCTGCCGCAACGAGGCCCCCATGGG
>NZ_DAISJG010000122.1:0-4641 GCF_036821595.1 Phenylobacterium sp. | reverse complement strand
GCGAATGCCGAGAACGCGCGGAACGACGCGAGCGCGACGGCGGAGGCCGCGGCCGTGGCCCGCGCCGACGCCGAGACGGCGCTGCGTGAGTCGCAGGCGGGTGCGGAACTCGCGGGTCGCGAGAAGGCCGCCGCCGAAGCGCGAGCGGCCGGCGCGGAATCGGCGGTGGGTCGCGGCCGGCGCTTCCTCGCCGACGCCGAGGCCCAACACGACAAGTTCGTTGAGCGTCGCACGGCGCTCGCCACGCGGGTCGCGGAGGTGGACGCGGCCGCGGAAGCGGTGCGCGCCGAGCTCTCGATCATGCAGGAGTCCATTGACGCCGCGCTGACCGGCGTCGCGGCCGCCGGTTGCGGCGTGGGCGGAGCGGCGGCCGGCCGGGGCGCTGGCTCCGGCGCCGGGGCGGGCTGCGGCCGGGGCGGCGGGGCGGCGGCCTTCGGCAGGGCGCCCACGCGGAACGGCTGCTGCGGCATGGCGGGCCATGCGCTCGGCCGGGCGTAGGGGTTGGACGGGGAATCCCGCTCGGACATTGGCGAAGTCTCCAGCGCTCTCGCCACCTTGCCAAGGAGTTCGGCGCTTCTGTGACGCTCCGCAACGGAAAAGGGCCGCCCCTCGCGGGACGGCCCCTTCGCTTCATGCGATGAATTGCGGACTCAGAAGATCTCGAAAAGTCCTGCGGCGCCCATGCCGCCGCCGACGCACATGGTGACGACGCCGTACTTCGCGCCGCGGCGCTTGCCCTCGTACATCAGGTGGGCGGTGCAGCGGGCGCCGGTCATCCCGTAGGGGTGGCCGATGGAGATCGAGCCGCCGGAGACGTTCAGCTTCTCGTTGGGGATGCCGAGCTTGTCGCGGCAGTAGAGCACCTGGCTCGCGAAGGCCTCGTTGAGCTCCCAGATGTCGATGTCGTCGATGGTCAGGCCGTTGCGCTCCAGGAGCTTCGGGATGGCGAACACCGGGCCGATGCCCATCTCCTCGGGCCCGCAGCCGGCCACGGCCATGCCGCGGTAGGCGCCGAGCGCCTCCAGGCCACGCTTCTCGGCCTCCTTGCGCTCCATGAGCAGGACAGCGGCGGCGCCGTCGGAGAGCTGGCTGGCGTTGCCGGCGGTGACGAACTTGCCTTCCGGCACATAGCGGCCGCCGCGGAACACCGGCTGCAGCTTCTGGAGGTCGGCGAGCGTGGTCTGCGGGCGGTTGCCCTCGTCGCCGGAGATGGTGATCTCCTTGTCCGCCGTCTCGCCGGTCTCCTTGTTGACCAGCACCTTCATGACCGTGGTGACCGGGACGATCTCGCTGGCGAAGCGGCCCTCGGCCTGGGCCTGGGCGGTGCGCTGCTGCGACTGCAGGGCGTACTCGTCCTGGGCCTCGCGGGAGACGCCGTAGCGCTCGGCGACGATCTCGGCGGTCTCGATCATCGAGGTGGCGAGCTCGGGCACGTGGTCGCGCAGCCAGGGGTCGCCGGCCATGAAGCGGTTGATCTTGTCGTTCTGCACCAGGCTGATCGACTCGATGCCCGCGCCGATGGCGATCGGGGCGCCGTCATTGATGATGTACTTGGCGGCGGTGGCCACGCCCATCAGGCCCGAGGAGCATTGACGGTCGATGGTCATGCCGGAGACGGTGTTCGGTAGGCCGGCGCGCAGGGCGGCCTGGCGGGCGATGTTGTTGCCGGTCGTGCCCTGCTGGAGGGCCGAGCCCATGGCCACGTCGTCGATCTCGCCCGGGTCCACGCCGGCCTGCTCGACCACCGCGCGGATGGCCTCGGCGCCGAGGGTCGCGCCGTAGGTGTTGTTGAACGCGCCGCGGTAGGCCTTGCCGATGGGGGTCCGCTTGGCGGCGACGATGACGGCTTCACGCATGGGTGTCTGGTTCCGTTAGGTGAGGGTAGGCGTAAGAAAAGGGCGGGAGGCTGCAGGCCCCCCACCCCGGATGGTGATCAGCGGCCGAAGTCGGCGATCTTCTTGCCGTCGGCGACGAGCTTCTCGAGCGTCGCGGCGGGCTTGAAGTCGTCGCCCATGGCGCCCTGGAATTCCTTCATCTTGGCCAACACCTTCTCGGCGCCGACCTGGTCTCCGTAGAACATCGGGCCGCCGCGGTAGACGGGCCAGCCGTAGCCGTTGACCCAGACCACGTCGATGTCGGACGGGCGGATGGCCTTGCCCTCCTCGAGGATCTTCAGGCCCTCGTTGATCATCGGATAGACGCAGCGCTCCAGGATCTCCTCGTCGGAGACCTTGCGCGGGTTGCGGCCGGATTTGACGATGAAGTCGTTGATGATCTTCTCGGTGACGGGGCTCGGCTTGGCGGTCCGGTTCTCGTCGTAGTCGTAGTAGCCCGCGCCCGTCTTCTGGCCGCGGCGGTCCATCTCGCAGAGCACGTCGCGGATGGTCTCGCCCTTGGAGTTCTCCTTCACCCAGCCGATGTCGAGGCCGGCCAGGTCGCTCATGGCGAACGGGCCCATGGGGAAGCCGAAGTCGTAGAGCACGCGGTCGATGTCCCAGGGCATGGCGCCTTCCAGCACCAGCTTCTGGGCCTCGCGCTGGCGCTGGGAGAGCATGCGGTTGCCGATGAAGCCCGGGCAGACGCCGGCCAGGACGGCGATCTTGCCGATCTGCTTGGAGAGCTTCATGGACGTGGCGATCACGTCCTTGGCGGTCTTCTCGCCGCGGATCACTTCCAACAGCTTCATGACGTTGGCCGGCGAGAAGAAGTGCAGGCCGATCACGTCCTCGGGGCGCGAGGTCGCCGAGGCGATCTCGTCGACGTTCAGGTAGCTGGTGTTGGTGGCCAGGATGGCGCCAGGCTTGGCGATCTTGTCGAGGGAGGCGAAGACCTCCTTCTTGATGTCCATGCGCTCGAAGACGGCCTCGATGATCAGGTCGCAGTCGGCGAGGTCGGCGCGGTCGAGCGAGCCGGTCAGCAGGGACATGCGCTGTTCGGTCTGCTCGGGCTTGGCGCCGCGCGAGCGCTCGTAGTTCTTGCGGATCGTCGTCAGGCCGCGGTCCAGCGCGTCCTGCTTCAGCTCGACGATGGTCACCGGGATGCCGACGTTGGCGAAGTTCATGGCGATGCCGCCGCCCATGGTGCCGGCGCCCAGGACGCCGACCTTCTTGATCGGGCGGGTCGGGGTGTCGTCCGGCACGTCGGGGATCTTCTGCGCCTGGCGCTCGGCGAAGAAGTAGTAGCGCTGGGCCGCCGACTGCGAGCCCATCATCAGCTCCATGAACAGCTTGCGCTCGACGGCGAGGCCCTCGTCGAAGCTGGCCGAGTTCACGGCGGCCTCGACGCACTGGATGTTGTACTCGGGCGCCAGGAAGCCGCGGAACTTCCGGGCATTGGCCTTGCGGAAGTCGGCGAAGATCTCGGGCTTGCCCTTGGCCGCCTCGAGCTTGGCGTTGTTGTCGCGCACCTTCACCAGCGGCTTGCCCTCGGCCACCAGCTTGCGGGCGAAGGCGACGGCGCCTTCCTTCAGCTTGCCTTCCTCGACCAGCTCGTCGACCAGGCCCATCTCCAGAGCCTCCTTGGCCGGGGCGTGGCGGCCGGAGGTCATCATCTCCAGCGCCTTCTCGACGCCGGCGATGCGGGGCAGGCGCTGGGTGCCGCCGGCGCCGGGCAGGAGGCCCAGGTTCACTTCCGGCAGGCCGAGGCGGGCGGAGGGGACGGCCACGCGGTAGTGGGCGCAGAGCGCCACTTCCAGGCCGCCGCCGAGCGCGGTGCCGTGGATCGCGGCGACCACCGGCTTGGGCGAGTTCTCCATCATGCCCTGGACGTCGGGCAGGCTCGCGCCCTTCATGGCGCCGCCGAACTCGGTGATGTCGGCCCCGGCGATGAAGGTGCGACCCTCGCAGATCAGCACGATGGCCTTAGCGTCGCTGGCGATGGCCTGCTTGAAGCCCTCGTAGAGGCCGTCGCGGACATTGGCCGACAGGGCGTTCACGGGCGGGGAGTTCAACGTCACGATGGCGACGTCGCCGTCCTGCGTGAGCGTGGTCACCGAATTGATCTCGGTCATGTGAAACGTCCCTCGATAATGGATGGCGGGGCCGCTCTTTGCCTTGGCGGCCGTGGAATTCAAACGCTTGTTATAGGCCTCGCTGGGCCCTACCAAGTCAACCGGCCCAAGCACAAGGGCCAGCAAAGGGGAGGTGTCGAAGAGATGGCCCAGGATCTGTTCTCGCTCGACGGCAAGGTGGCGCTGGTCACCGGCGGCTCGCGCGGCATCGGCAAGATGATCGCCAAAGGCTTCCTCGAGGCCGGATGCTCGAAGGTCTACATCACCGCCCGCAAGGCCGAGGCCTGCGACGCCACCGCCGAGGAACTCGGGCCGCAGTGCGTGTCGCTGCCCCAGGACCTCTCGACGATGGAGGGCATCAAGACCTTCGTCGGCCGCTACCTGGAGCACGAGGGCAGGCTCGACATCCTGCTCAACAACGCCGGCGCCGCCTGGGGCGCGGACTTCGACGAGTTCCCGGAGAGCGGCTGGGACAAGGTGATGAACCTGAACCTTAAGTCGCCCTTCTTCCTGACCCAGGCGCTGCACGCGACGCTGACGAAGTCGGCGACCCACGAGCGGCCGGCCAAGGTGATCAACATCGCCTCGATCGACGGCATCCGGCTCAACCCGCAGGAGACCTACTCCTACCA
>NZ_DAISJG010000121.1:0-4716 GCF_036821595.1 Phenylobacterium sp. | reverse complement strand
CCATCAAGGAAGGCGACGAAGTCCGCCGCCTGGGCGAGATCGTGGACGTGCCGGTCGGCAAGGGCCTGCTGGGCCGGGTCGTCAACCCGCTGGGCGAGCCGATCGACGGCAAGGGCCCGATCCAGAACGTGGCCGAGCGCCGCCGCGTGGACGTGAAGGCTCCGGGCATCATTCCGCGGAAGTCGGTGCACGAGCCGGTGCAGACCGGCCTGAAGGCCATCGACACCCTGATCCCGGTGGGCCGCGGCCAGCGCGAGCTGATCATCGGCGACCGTCAGACGGGCAAGACGGCCGTCGCCATCGACACCATCCTGAACCAGAAGCAGATCAACGCCGGGACCGACGAGAGCGCCAAGCTCTATTGCATCTACGTCGCCATCGGCCAGAAGCGCTCCACGGTCGCCCAGATCGTCAAGACGCTCGAGGAGCGCGGCGCGCTGGACTACACCATCGTGGTCTCGGCCACGGCGTCCGAGCCCGCCCCGCTGCAGTTCCTGGCGCCGTTCGCCGGCTGCGCCATGGGCGAGTGGTTCCGCGACAACGGCATGCACGCCGTCATCATCTATGACGACCTGTCCAAGCAGGCCGTCGCCTACCGCCAGATGTCGCTGCTGCTGCGCCGTCCGCCGGGCCGCGAAGCCTATCCGGGCGACGTCTTCTACCTGCACTCCCGCCTGCTGGAGCGGGCCGCCAAGCTCAACGCCGACAACGGCTCGGGCTCGCTGACCGCCCTGCCGCTGATCGAGACCCAGGCCAACGACGTGTCGGCCTACATCCCGACCAACGTGATCTCGATCACCGACGGACAGATCTTCCTCGAGACCGACCTGTTCTTCCAGGGCATCCGCCCGGCGGTGAACGTCGGCATCTCCGTGTCGCGCGTGGGCTCCTCGGCCCAGATCAAGGCGATGAAGACCGCGTCCGGCCCGATCAAGGGCGAGCTCGCCCAGTACCGGGAAATGGCCGCCTTCGCGAAGTTCGGCTCCGACCTCGACGTGGCCACCCAGCGCATGCTGGCCCGCGGCGAGCGCCTGACCGAGCTCCTGAAGCAGCCGCAGTACTCGCCGCTGGCGGTGGAGGAGCAGGTGGCGGTGATCTACGCCGGCACCCGCGGCTACCTCGACAAGATCCCCACCAGCCAGGTCGGGCGCTTCGAGCGCGAGCTGCTCAGCCACCTGCACAGCAAGCACCAGGCGATGCTGGACAAGATCCGCGTCGAGAAGGACCTGAAGAACGTCGAAGACGATCTGAAGGCCGTCCTGGCCGCCTTCGCCGACAGCTTCGCCTAAGTCGCCGAGCCCCAGGAGCGAGTAACCGGCGATGGCCACCGTCAAGGAAATGCGGACCCGGATCTCTGCGGTGAAATCCACCCAGAAGATCACCAAGGCGATGCAAATGGTCGCTGCGGCGAAGCTGCGTCGCGCCCAGAACTCCGCCCAGAGCGCCCGGCCCTATGCCGAGCGCATGGCCGCGGTGATCGCCAACCTGGCGGCGGGCGTGTCCGGCGACGGCGCCCCGAAGCTGCTGGTCGGCACCGGCGCCACGCAACGGCACCTGGTGGTCATCGCCACCTCGGACCGCGGCCTGGCCGGGGGCTTCAACTCCTCCATCGTCCGCGCCGCGCGCCAGCGCATCGACGCCCTCCTGGGCGAGGGCAAGGACGTCAAGGTGATGACCGTCGGCCGCAAGGCCCGCGACCAGCTCCGCCGTCTGCACGCCTCGCGCCTGGTGGCGAGCTTCGAGGTCGGCGGCAATCCGTCGCTCGCCGTCGCCGAGGAGGTCTCGGCCCGCATCCAGGAGATGTTCGAGGCCGGCGACATCGACGTCGTCACCCTGTTCTTCAGCCAGTTCAAGTCGGTGGTCACCCAGACGCCGACGGCCCGGCAGCTGATCCCGGCGGAAGTCGTCGAGGGCGGGCCGACGATCGACCTGAAGGGCGCGGCCTACGAGTACGAGCCGGACGAGGCCACGATCCTCGCCGACCTGCTGCCGCGCAACATCACAACCCAGATCTTCTCCGCCATGCTGGAGAACCAGGCAGGCTTCTTCGCCGCCCAGATGACGGCGATGGACAACGCCACCCGCAACGCCGGCGACATGATCGCCAGCCTCACCCTGCAGATGAACCGTGCACGCCAGGCGCAGATCACCAAGGAGCTGATCGAGATCATCTCCGGCGCCGAAGCGATCTAGAACCAAGAGAGCCCAGACATGTCTGAAGCCCCCGCCAAGCGACCCCGCGCTCCCGCCAAGAAGGCCGCCGCGCCGCAGGCCCCCGCCGCCACGGGCGTGGCCACCGGCAAGCTGGTGCAGATCATCGGCGCCGTCGTCGACGTCGAGTTCGACGGCCACCTGCCGGCGATCCTGAACGCCCTGGAGACCACCAACACCGACCAGCGTACGGGCGAGCCGTTCCGCCTGGTGCTCGAGGTCGCCCAGCACCTGGGCGAGAACACCGTGCGCGCCATCGCCATGGACACCACCGAGGGCCTGACCCGCGGCCAGCCGGTGCGCGACACCGGCAAGCCGATCACCGTGCCGGTCGGCCCGGGCACGCTCGGCCGGATCATGAACGTCATCGGCGAGCCGATCGACGAGGCCGGCCCGATCGACCTGACCAACACCTCGGCGATCCACCGCGAGGCCCCGTCCTTCGCCGAGCAGTCCACCTCGGCCGAAGTGCTGGTCACCGGGATCAAGGTCATCGACCTGCTCTGCCCCTACACCAAGGGCGGCAAGATCGGCCTGTTCGGCGGCGCCGGCGTCGGCAAGACCGTGACCATGCAGGAGCTGATCAACAACATCGCCAAGGCGTACGGCGGCTACTCCGTGCTGGCGGGCGTGGGCGAGCGGACCCGTGAAGGGAACGACCTCTACCACGAGATGATCGAGTCCAACGTGAACGTGGACCCGCGGGAGAACAACGGCTCCACCGAAGGCTCCAAGTGCGCCCTCGTCTACGGCCAGATGAACGAACCCCCGGGCGCCCGCGCCCGCGTCGCCCTGACCGGCCTCGCCCAGGCGGAGTACTTCCGCGACGTCGAGGGCAAGGACGTGCTGCTGTTCATCGACAACATCTTCCGCTTCACCCAGGCGGGTTCGGAAGTGTCGGCTCTGCTGGGCCGCATCCCCTCGGCCGTGGGCTACCAGCCGACGCTGGCCACCGAGATGGGCAACCTGCAGGAGCGGATCACCTCCACCTCCAAGGGCTCGATCACCTCGGTTCAGGCCATCTACGTGCCCGCCGACGACCTGACCGACCCGGCCCCGGCCACCTCGTTCGCCCACCTGGACGCCACCACCGTGCTGTCGCGCGACATCGCCGCCCAGGGCATCTTCCCGGCCGTCGACCCGCTCGACTCCACCTCGCGGATCATGGACCCGCTGGTGATCGGTGAAGAGCACTACATGGTCGCCCGCCGCGTGCAGGAGACCCTGCAGACCTACAAGCAGCTCAAGGACATCATCGCCATCCTCGGCATGGATGAACTGTCCGAAGAGGACAAGCTGATCGTCGCCCGGGCGCGGAAGATCCAGCGCTTCCTGTCGCAGCCCTTCCACGTGGCCGAGCAGTTCACCAACACGCCCGGCGTGCTGGTCCCGCTCGAGGACACCATCCGCTCCTTCAAGGCGCTGGTGGACGGCGAATACGACCACCTCCCCGAGCCGGCCTTCTTCAACGTCGGCACGATCGAGGACGCCGTCCGCAAGGCCGAGCAGCTGGCGTCGGAAGCCTAAGCGACCATGGCCGAGAAGCTCCACTTCTCCCTGGTCTCCCCGGAGCGCGAGCTGTTCTCGGGCCTCGTGGACCAGGTGGACGCGCCGGGCGCCGAGGGCGACTTCGGCGTGCTTGCCAACCACGCGCCGTTCATGACGGCGCTGAAGGAAGGCCAGCTGCGCGTGCACAACAATGGCCAGGTGAAGGTGTACGACATCCGCGGCGGTTTCGCGGACGTCACGCCGGACGGCCTGACCGTGCTCGCCGAGCACGCGGTCGAGGCCGCCTAACGGGCACGTGATCGTCCGACGCAAAGCCGGCGCCGTGGGGCCTTGCCTCCGGCGCCGGGCTTGAGTTTGATGCCGCGTTGAAAAGTCAGGGGAACGTCCATGCGTACAGCCTTCGTCAGCCTCATCCTCGCCGCCGGCCTCGCCGGCGCGGCCCAGGCCCAGGAACCGGCGGCCCAGCCCGCGGCTCCCGCGCCGACCACGACGGAGGCCCCCGCAGCCCTCCAGCCCGCGCCGCCTGCGGCCGCGCCGGCCGAAGCGCCCCCGGCCCCGCCGCCGCTGCCCACCACCGGCGACGCCGCCGAGGTGATCGCGGCGCTGGACAACGTCTGCGTCCCCGCCGTCCGCGGCCAGAAGCTGGACGACCTGGCCAAGGCCAACGGCTTCCGTCAGAACCGCCGCGACCAGACCTGGGCCAAGCCCCTGGGCGGCCAGAAGAACTACCAGATCATCCTGTTCCCGCAGGGCTCCAACAAGGACGTCTGCTTCGCCGAGCTGCGCTACGGCGCCGGCTCCGCCGAAGAGATCGCCAAGGGCCTGAACGTGTGGGCCTTCACCCGCCAGCCGCCGCTGGACCCCACCGCCAACTACACCCAGCCGGTGGACCCCGACGGCATGAAGCGCGTGCGCCGCTCGTGGGAGCACCTGTCCTCGAGCCAGTCGATCGGCCTGAACTTCTCCACCGTGCGCAAGCCGGACGACAGCCAGGTC
>NZ_DAISJG010000120.1:0-4727 GCF_036821595.1 Phenylobacterium sp. | reverse complement strand
CTGGCGCTCGCCGCCGCGGCGGGAGGGATCCCCTATGTGTCCGAGCGGCTCGACCCTCTGGCCCAGTTCAGCCTGCAGCGGTGGGCGGTCTACGCCTTCGTGGTGGCGGCGGTGACCGACTTCTTCGACGGCTGGCTGGCGCGGAAGATGAACGCCGTCAGCGTCTGGGGCGCCATCCTCGACCCCATCGGCGACAAGGTGCTCGTCTGCGGCGCCATCCTCGGCCTGCTGGCGATGGGCGGCGCCCAGCCGATGATCGTCCTGCCGGCCGGCCTGATCCTGTTCCGCGAGTTCACCGTCAGCGCCCTGCGCGAGGTGGGCGCCGGCAAGGGCGTCAAGCTGCCGGTCACCCTGCTCGCCAAGTGGAAGACGACCCTGCAGCTCGTGGCCCTGACCATGGAGCTTATCGTCGCCGCCTGGGGCGCCTTCAGCCTGCCGGAGGCGGCGGGGGTCCGCGGCGGCTTCGCCACGGCCGCCCACCTGCTGTTCTGGCTGGCCGCGATCGTGACCCTGATCACCGGGGCCCAGTACTGGGAACAGACCCGCAAGGCCCTGACCTAGGTCAGAGCGTCAGGCGTCGAGCTTCGGCGCCTTGGCGATCTGGTCGTCGCGCCAGGCCTTCTCCTGGGCCATCACCTCGTCGGAGACATAGCCCTCGAAGTCCTCCGGCTCGTGGTAAGGGCGCAGCTCGATCTCGCCGTCCGCAAAGGGCACGCGCCTGGCCCACGACAGGGCTTCGTCCATGTCCTTGCACTGGATGATCCAGAAGCCGGCGATCAGCTCCTTGGTCTCGGCGAACGGACCGTCGGTGACGACGGTGTTCCCGCGGCCGTGGAAGGCGATCCGCTTGCCGGCGGAGCTGGGCTTCAGGCCCGCGCCGTCGAGCATGACGCCGGCGGCGATCATCTCGTTGTTGAACTCCGCCATCTCCGCGAACATCTGCTCGGCGTCGGGCGGGAACTCGCCAGCCTCGGATTGGGGCGTGGCCTTCACGATCATCAGGTAGCGCATCGTCCGTCTCCTTCTCCGGTCCTCGTGACCTTACGGCAGGATGACGAACGGCGCGCAACGGAGCCGACATTCGCCGCGGCGGATTCCGCTCAGCACTCCGCGAGGTTGACGGCGAGGCCCCCCAGGGAGGTCTCCTTGTAGATGTGGCTCATGTCCTCGCCGGTGCGCTTCATGGTGGCGATCACCTTGTCGAGGCTGACGGTGTGGCGGCCGTTGCCGAGCAGGGCCAGGCGGGCGGCGTCGATGGCCTTCACCGCCCCCATGGCGTTGCGCTCTATGCAGGGGATCTGCACGAGGCCCCCGATCGGGTCGCAGGTGAGCCCCAGATTGTGCTCCATGGCGATCTCGGCGGCGTTCTCGATCTGGGCGTTGGATCCGCCCAGCACCGCCGCCAGGCCGGCCGCCGCCATGGAGCAGGCGACGCCCACCTCCCCCTGGCAGCCCACCTCGGCGCCGGAGATCGAGGCGTTCTTCTTGTAGAGCGCGCCGATGGCGGCGGCGGTCAGCAGGAAGGTGCGCCGGCTCTCCGCCGTGCCGTTGTGGAAGCGTTCGTAGTAGCGGAGCACCGCCGGCAGCAGGCCCGCCGCGCCGTTGGTGGGGGCGGTTACCACCCGCCCGCCGGCGGCGTTCTCCTCGTTCACCGCCAGCGCCCAGAGGTTCACCCAGTCCAGCGCCGCCAGGGGATCGGCGATGCGCCGGTCGGCGTCGGACATCAGGTTCTGCCAGACCTGGTTCGCCCGCCGCGGCACCTTCAGGCCGCCCGGCAGGACGCCGTCCACACGCAGGCCCCGGTCGATGCAGGCGTACATGGCCGCAGCGATCTCCTCGAGTCCGTCGTTGATCTCCTGCTCGGAGCGGCGGGCCTTCTCGTTTTCGAACATCAACTCGGCGATGGTGAGGTTCGCCTGCGCCGCCCGCTCCAGGAGCTCGTCGGCGGAATCGAACGGATAGGGGACCTCCGGACCGGCCTCGGCCGGGGCGTTCTGGCCCATCTCGTCCTCGTCACGGACAAAGCCGCCACCGATGGAGAAATAGGTCCGTTCGCCGAGCGGCGCGCCCTCGCCGTCGAAGGCCATGAACTTCAGGGCGTTCGGATGCTGGGGCAGCCGGGTGCGACCGGCCCAGATCATATCGCGGCCAACCTCGAAGCCGATCTCCCGCTCGCCGGCGAGCATCAGCCGGCCCTGGTGGACGGCGCGGGCGATGGTGCGATCGCCCTCGTCGGCGTCGAGCGTGCGCGGCTCGAAGCCCGCCAGGCCCAGGATCACCGCCCGGTCCGTGGCGTGGCCGCGGCCGGTCAGCGCCAGCGAGGCGTACAGGGTGACCTCGACCCGCTCCACCCCGGGGAGCCTCCCGCCCAGCCAGGCCAGGAACCGGCATGCGGCGGTCATAGGGCCCATGGTGTGCGAGCTGGAGGGGCCGACCCCGAGCTTGAAGAGGTCGAAGGCGCTGACGTTCATCTTGCCCACTAACGCCGAAATGGAGGCAGGCTCAACCCGACACCGGTCAGTGGCCGCAAGGCTCTCCGTGCTACGGCATATGAAGAGGGGGGATTATTCCAGCCAAGCTTGCGCCGGTGTCGTCAGCTCATGGGGTTGGCCGGCGGCGGCGGGTCGCCGGGCAGGGGGATGAACTCGTCGTGGTCGGCGTCGGGCAGCTTCATGCGGCCGGCCCGCCAGTCGGCCTTGGCCTGCTCCAGCCGGTCCTTCGACGAGGAGACGAAGTTCCACTCGATGAACCGCGGGCCCACCGGTTCGCCGCCCAGCAGCATGACGATGGCTGGGGTCACCGCCGTGAACAGCACCGGCTGGCCGGGCGCGAAGACCAGCATCTGGCCCTCGTGGAACTGGCGGCCGCCCACCTCCACCACCCCCTGCGCCACATAGGCGGCCCGCTCGGGATACTCCGCCGGCAGCTGCGCCTGGGCGCCAGCGTCCAGCCGCCAGTGGACGTAGAACATGGGCGAGTGGGTGCGCACCGCCGACTTGGCGCCGAAGGCCTCGCCGGCGATCAGCCGGGCCCACATGCCGCCGCCTTCGTAGGTGGGGAGCTGCTCGGGGCTGTAGTGGGCGAAGGCCGGATCGGTCTCCTCGTCCTCGACCGGCAGGGCGATCCAGGTCTGGATCCCGTTCATCCGCCCGCCGTGGGCGCGCAGGTGCTCGAAGCGCTCGGAATGGGTGATGCCGCGGCCGGCGGTCATCCAGTTCACCTCGCCGGGCCGGATCGGCTGGACGGCGCCCACGCTATCGCGGTGGGTCATCTCGCCTTCGAACAGATAGGAAAGGGTGGAGAGGCCGATGTGCGGGTGCGGCCGCACGTCCACCTCGCGGCCGAAACCGGCCTGGAACTCCGCCGGGCCCATATGGTCGAAGAAGATGAAGGGGCCGACCATCCGGCGCTGGGCGAAGGGCAGGACCCGCCCCACCTCGAACCCGCCAAGGTCCTTGCGCCGCTGGTCGATGACGAGGTCGATCATGGTGGGGCTCCTTCGAGACCCCCCTAGCTTTGCGCGCTCACGTAGGGGCTGACCAGACCCAGCGGGGCGGCGGTGGTGTGCTTCACCGAGCGGATGACGATCCGGCTCTCGATGTTCGAGACTAGGCCGAGCGACAGGATCTTGTCGCGCAGGAAGTCGTCGAAGGCGTGCATGTCGCGGGTGACGATCCGCAGTTCGTAGTCGGCCGCGCCGGTGACGGTGGCGCACTGGACGACCTCCGGCAGCTTGCCGATGGCGGTCTCGAAGGCGTCGAGGTTGTCCTTGGTCGGCAGGCTGAGCTTGACCGTGCAGTAGACTTCGAAACCCAGTCCCAGCTTCTCCCGGTCCAGGATGGTCACGCGCCGCTGGATGACGCCGGCGTCCTCGAGGCGCTTGATGCGCCGCCAGCAGGGGCTCGAGGACAATCCTACCCTTTCGGCGATCTCGGCGACCGATAGGCCCGCGTCATGCTGGATCAGATCCAGAATCTTGGCATCGACGGCGTCGAGCACCTCGGACAAGTTTTCCTCCTTCTCTCGCCGCTTGCCGGCGTCTTTCTTGCCCCGGAACCGGATGGCAGGGGCACGCTTTTGGCAAGCAATTGCTACGATCTTATATGATCTTCTAACGGCCTGTGGGAGGCCTGGAAGGATAAAAATTGCGATGCGCCACCAGGAAGTGACGCTCGACGACAAATTTCTGCTCACCGAAGGTCGTGTCTTCATCACTGGCGTACAGGCTCTCCTGCGCGTCCTGATGGATCAGCACCGCCTCGACCAGGCTGCGGGCCTGAAGACGGCGGGATTCGTGTCGGGGTATCGCGGCTCGCCGCTCGGCGGGCTCGACCAGCAGGCCGCGCGCGCCGCCAGGCACCTGAAGGCCGCCGAGGTGGTGTTCAAGGAGGGCCTCAACGAGGACCTAGCCGCGACCGCCGTCTGGGGTTCGCAGCAAGCCAACCTGTTCCCCGGCGCGCTCTACGACGGCGTGTTCGGCATGTGGTACGGCAAGGCCCCGGGCGTGGACCGCACGGGCGACGCCTTCAAGCACGCCAACTTCGCCGGGGTCTGGCCGAAGGGCGGCGTTCTGGCCGTGGCCGGTGACGACCACAACTGCAAGTCCTCGACACTGCCGTCGCAGTCGGAGTTCGCCTTCCAGGACTTCGAGATGCCGGTGCTGGCCCCCGCGGACGTGCAGGAGGTGCTGGACTACGGCCTGATGGGCTACGCCATGTCCCGGTTCT
>NZ_DAISJG010000119.1:0-4973 GCF_036821595.1 Phenylobacterium sp. | reverse complement strand
TTCGTCGACCTGCAGAACCTCAACGACGAGGTGCTGCGCGAGTACCAGGGCGGCCACCGCGACTGGCTCACCAACTACGAGCGCTACGGCCGTACTTACTACCTCGGCGTTTCCGCGCGATGGTGAGGTCATGAGCTTCGCGAGCCTTCCGCGCCGCCGCCTCCTGGCCCACGCCGCCGGCCTGGCCGGAGCGGCGCTCCTGCCCGGCGCCAGGACGCCGGCCCTCGCCCAGGCCCGCCTGCCGGCCGACCCGTTCCGGCTGGGCGTCGCCTCCGGCGAGCCGGAGCCCAGCGGGGTGGTGCTGTGGACGCGGCTCGCGCCCCACCCGCTCTCCCCCGACGGCGGCATGGCGCCGGCGCCGGTGGAGGTGACCTGGGAGATCGCCGAGGACGAGGGGTTCCGCCGTCCCGCCGGCCGCGGCCGCGTCCTGGCCGTCGCCGAGGCCGGCCATTCGGTCCACGTGGAGGTCGGGGGCCTGCGCCCCGACCGCGCCTACTGGTACCGCTTCGCCGCCGGCGGCCACCGCAGCCCCGTCGGCCGCACCCGCACGGCGCCCGCCCCCGGCGCGGAGGTCTCGCGCCTGCGCCTCGCCTACGGCTCCTGCCAGAAGTACGAGGCCGGCTTCTACGGCGCCTATCCGCACCTGGTGGACGAGGACCCGGACCTCATCCTGTTCCTCGGCGACTACATCTACGAGCAGGCCGCCACCGACCGCGGCGTGCGCCGCCACCCGGGCCCCGAGCCCACGGATCTCGCCGGCTACCGGGTCCGCTACGGCGCCTACAAGTCCGACCCCGCCCTGCAGGCGGCGCACGCCTGCGCGCCCTGGATGGTGGTCTGGGACGACCACGAGGTGGAGAACGACTATGGCGGCGACCAGGCCCGCGACGGGACCGACCCCGCCGTCTTCCTCCGTCGCCGGGCCGCCGCCTACCAGGCCTACTACGAGCACATGCCGCTGCGCCGCCGCTCCATCCCGGTGGGCCCGCAGATGCTGCTGCACCGCAGCCTGGACTGGGGGAACCTCGCCCAGCTGCAGTTCCTGGACACCCGCCAGCACCGGCCGCACCGCACCTGCGATGCGCTGGCCCAGGGCAAGCTGATCCCCGACTGCCCCGAACGTTCCGACCCGGCCCGCTCCCTGCTGGGCGCCGCCCAGGAGCGCTGGCTGATGGAGACGCTCGCCGCCTCCCGCGCCCGCTGGAACCTGATGGCCCAGCAGTACGTCATGGCCGAACTCCAGCGGCCCACGCCCGAGGGGCCGCGCTACTCCAACGACGGCTGGGGCGGCTACGCCCAGACCCGGCGGCGGATCCTCGAGCAGTGGCGCGACGCCCGCGTGTCCAATCCCCTGGCGCTCGGCGGCGACATCCACTGCTTCGTGGCCGGCGACGTGGGCCTGGAGCCCGGCCGGCCGATCGCCAGCGAGTTCGTCGGCGGCTCGATCAGCTCCCTGGGCGCCCCCAACGCCGACCTCGCCCGGCTGATGGACGCAAACCCGCACCTGCGCTTCACAGAGGGCGAGCGCCGCGGCTACGGGGTCGTGGAGCTGACGCCGGCGACCACGACGATCGCCTTCCGCGCCATCGACAACGCCCTGGTCCCCGCCTCGCCGGTCCGCGACCTCGCCCGCTTCGTGGTGGAGGCCGGCGAAGCTGGTCTCAAGCGGGCGTGAGGCGGCTCCTCGCCGTCGCCACCTGGCTCCTCGCCGGCCCTGCCGGCGCCGAGGTCCCGGTGCTGAAGGCCGAGCTGCTGCGCCGCCTGCCCGCGCCCGAGGCGCGCCAGGGCGTGGCGGTCGACGCCCGCCACCTCTACGCCGTCGATAACTCGGCCATCGGCAAGTACGACAAGGCCACCGGGGCGAAGGTCGCCGAATGGACCGGCGACCGCGGCCGCTTCCCGCACATCAATTCCTGCGAGGCGGTCGGCGCCGAGCTGGTCTGCGCCAGCTCCAACTATCCGGCCGTGCCCATGACCAGCTCGGTGGAGGTGTTCGACGCCCGCCGGATGGTCCATCTGCGCACCGTGGCGCTGGGCCAGCAGATGGGCTCGCTCACCTGGGTGGTGCGCCATGCGGGCGCCTGGTGGGCCGTCTTCGCCAACTACGACGCCCGCGGGGGCGAGCCCGGCCGCGACCACCGCTACACCCAGCTCGTCAGGTTCGACGACCAGTGGCGGCGCACCCAGGCCTGGTCGTTCCCCGGGTCGGTGCTGGCCAGGTTCAGGCCGATGAGCTCGTCCGGCGGCGGCTTCGGGCCCGACGGCCTCCTCTACGTCACCGGCCACGACCATCCGGAGCTCTACGTCCTGCGCCTGCCCGTGGGCGGCTCGACGCTGGAGCACCTCGCCACCGTCGAGGTCCCCATCGAAGGCCAGGCCATCGCCTTCGACCGCGCCCGCCCCGGCGTGGTCTTCGGCATCAGCCGGTCGACCCGCGAGGTGGTCGAGGTCCGCCTGCCGAAGGTTCAGTAGGTCCAGGACACCTTGGCGCCGAGCTTCGGGAACTGCGGCCGCACCTGCACCCCGCGCTGCGCCGCCGCCGCCTCCCCGGGGGTCCGGGTCAGGCGATAGCGCACCAGGTAGCCGTCGTGGTCCGAAAGCCTGCCGCCCGTCGCCCCGTCGAACACCGTCCCGGCGCTCACCGGCCGCACCCGGACCGACGCGGGGCTCACGAAGGCCTGCAGGTCCTGCGACGTCAGCCAGGGTTCCGGAGCGTCCGCGTCGGGGTGGTCGCAGCCCGCGTCCGGCCGCCGGCAGAACTCGCTGACCACCGTGTAGGGCCGCGCCTCGGCCCGGTAATAGTAGCGCTCCGGCGCGTTCCGGACGTTGAAGTCGCCGCCGATCAGCAGCGGCCGCTCCGGCGTCGCGTTCGCGGCCAGGAAGCCCAGCAGCTCCTCGGTCTGGCGGTTGTGGGCCGCCAGCGCCCGTTGCGCCGGCACGCGCGCGGCGCGGCGCGAGTTCATGTGGGTGTTGACCACGTCGATCTCGAACGGCGGGTCGCCCAGCGACAGGCGGACCATCATCACGCCCTTGTTGGCCAGGCAGTCGAAGCCGGCGCAGGCCCCGTAGGGCGCGCTGCGCACGTCGGTGATCGGCAGGTCGCTGAGCACGTGCAGCCCGCCGCCGGTGAGCTTGCCCCAGCCCTCGCCGGACGTGACCCGCGCCAGGCCGCCGAGCCCGCCGGCCTCCGCCCGCGCCCCGCGCGCCGGGCCGTGGGCCCAGTAGCGGTAGCCGCTGGCCGCCACCAGGGCCCGGACCTCGCCGCGGAAGCCCTCCTGCAGCAGCACCACGTCCGGCTGGCGGCCCTCGCGCCGCATCTGGCCCAGCTCCTCGCCGATCTCCCGGAGCGCCCGGGCCCGGCCGGTGGCGACCGGCCAGGGCAGACCCTTGATGTTGTAGGTGAGCACGCTGATCTCGGCGGCCGCCGGGGCGGGCGCCTCCACAGCTGGCGGCATGGGAGCCGTGCGCAGGATCTCGGTGGACGAGACGTCGGCCAGAAGCGGCGCCATCGCGAGCATCGCCAGGTACATCGCCTGAGCTCCAAGAGCTGTGGCGTGCTGCTCCAGCGTGGACACTCGCGCCACACCCGCAGAACGGCCACATCCATCTGAGATCGTCGGATGGGTTCCGATCTTGTTGGACGCGGCTTCTCTGGCTTGATTCCGTGACGCCCGAATGAAGCGCAGGGCTAGGGATTGTGACGGCGCGCCGGAGGTTGTCGGCGCACAAGGTCGGGGCGCGCCAGCCCCCCTAGGGTCCGATGATCCGCGGTTCGCCGCACCTTACGGAGCTTCCGAGAATGACCCCATTGCGCCTCGTCCTGCCGCTCGCCGCGGCCCTCGTCGCCGCCCCCGCCCTGGCCCAGACCGCTCCGGCTCACGCCGGGCATCACGCGACGCCGCCGGCGGCGGACGCCAAGGCCCACCATCACGGCCATCCGGGCGGCCACGCCCACGAGGGTCACGACAAGGCGGCCCATCACAAGGCGGAGATGGAGAAGATGCACAAGGCCTGCGCCGAGGCGATGGCCAAGGCGAAGGCCGAGAAGCCGAAGGACTAGCCGGCGTCGCCCGCCGTCTCGCGACGGCGGGCGGGTTCGGGTCAGGCGGCCGCCTGGGCTCCGATGTCGGCCGGCTCCGAGGCCTCGGCCGCGGGCAGGCGGATCAGGTAGTCGAAGGCCGAGAGCGCGGCCCTGGAGCCCTCGCCCATGGCGATGACGATCTGCTTGTACGGCGTCGTCGTGGCGTCGCCGGCGGCGAACACGCCCGGGACGCTGGTCGCGCCGCGGTAGTCCGTCTCGATCTCGCCGCGCGGCGACAGCGCCACGGCGTCCCTCAGCCACTCGGTGTTGGGGACCAGGCCGATCTGCACGAACACGCCCTCCAGGTCCACGCGGTGAACCTCGTCGGCGTTGCGGTCCCTGTAGGTCAGGCCGGTCACCTTCTCGCCGTCGCCGTGCACCTCGGTGGTCAGGGCCGAGGTGACGATCCGCACGTTGGGCAGGCTGGCGAGCTTCCGCTGCAGCACCGCGTCGGCGCGAAGCTGGCTGTCGAACTCGATCAGGGTCACGTGGGCCACGATGCCGGCCAGGTCGATGGCCGCCTCGACGCCGGAGTTGCCGCCGCCGATCACCGCCACCCGCTTGCCCTTGAACAGCGGGCCGTCGCAGTGCGGACAGTAGGCCACGCCCTTGTTGCGGTACTCGTCCTCGCCGGGGACGTTCATCTGGCGCCAGCGCGCGCCGGTGGCCAGGATCACGGTCTTCGACCGGAGCGTCGCGCCGTTCTCCAGCTCGACCTCGATGAGGCCGCCCGGCGTCTTCGCCGGGATCAGCTTCGCGGCGCGCTGCAGGTTCATCACGTCGACGTCGTAATCCTTGACGTGCTGCTCCAGGCCCGAGGCCAGCTTCGGCCCTTCCGTGTGCGGCACGGAGATGAAGTTCTCGATGGCCATGGTGTCCAGCACCTGGCCGC
>NZ_DAISJG010000118.1:0-5066 GCF_036821595.1 Phenylobacterium sp. | reverse complement strand
ATGGCTTCCGCACCGAAACGCCGCGCAGAACGCGCGCCCGGGGAAGAGCCCGACACCGCGGGCTTCTTCGCCGTGTCGCTCGACCTGTTGTGCATCCGCGACGCCGACTTCCGGTTCGTGAAGGTGAACCCGGCCTGGGAGCGGGCGCTCGGCTACCGCGTCGAGGAGCTGGAGGGCCGGCCGATGCTGGACTTCATCCACCCCGACGACCGGCCCTCCAGCCAGGGCCACATGCAGCGGCTGGAGCGCGAGACCGAGGTCGACGGCTTCGTCAACCGCTACCGCTGCCGCGACGGCTCCTACCGGCACCTGGAGTGGCGGGCGCGCCGGGTCGGCGACCTCGTCTACGGCGTCGCCCGCGACGTCACCGAGCGCCTGGCCTTCGAGGCCGAGATGGCCGCGGCGCGGATCGCCGCGGAGGAGGCCAACCGCGCCAAGAGCGAGTTCCTCGCCAACATGAGCCACGAGATCCGCACCCCGCTTAACGGGGTGATCGGCATCGCCGCGGCGCTCGCCCAGACGGAGCTCGCCGACCACCAGCGCGAGATGGTCGAGTTGATCGCCCGCTCGGGCGGGACGCTCGAGCGGCTGGTCTCCGACATCCTCGACCTCTCCAGGATCGAGGCCGGCCGGCTGGAGATCGAGGTCCGCCCCTTCGACCTGCGCGCCGAGCTGGACGGGGTGGTGGAGGTCTTCCGCCTGCGGGCCGGGGACAAGGGGATCGCCTTCCGCATGGACCACGGCGGCGCGGCCCGCGGCGAGTTCCTGGGCGACGCCGTGCGCCTGAAGCAGATCGCCGCGAACCTGCTCTCCAACGCCGTCAAGTTCACGGCCGAGGGCGAGGTGGCGGTGCGCCTCGACGTGGAGGACGGGGAGCCCGGCGCCCCGGCCCGCCTGCGCCTGGAGGTCCGCGACACCGGCGTCGGCTTCGACGAGGCCTTCGCCGCGCGCCTGTTCCAGCGCTTCAGCCAGGCCGACACCTCGATCACCCGCCGGTTCGGCGGCAGCGGCCTGGGCCTGTCGATCAGCCGGGCGCTCGCCGAGATGATGGGCGGCGAGCTGCAGGCCGCCTCGATCCCCGGCCGCGGCAGCGTCTTCCGCCTCGTCCTGCCGCTACCGCGCCACCGGCCGCTCGCCGACTACGACGCCGGCGCCGGGTCCGCCGCGGCGGAGCCGACGGCGCTGCGCCTGCCCGCCCACGCCGGCCCGCTGCGCGTGCTGCTGGCCGAGGACCACCCCACCAACCGCCGCGTGGTCGAACTGATCCTCGAGCCGCTGGGCGTCGAGCTGACCGCGGTGGAGGACGGCGCCCGGGCGCTCGAGGCCTGCCGGGCCGGGGCCTTCGACCTCGTGCTCATGGACATGCAGATGCCGGTGATGGACGGGCTCGCCGCCACCCGGGCGATCCGCGCGCACGAACAGGCGACCGGGAGCGGCCGGCGCACGCCGCTGATCGTGCTCAGCGCCAACGCCATGCGCCAGCACCGCGACGAGGCCCGCGCCGCCGGCGCCGACCTTCACCTCGCCAAGCCGGTCACCGCCCGGGCCCTGGTGGAGGCCATGGCCCGCATCCTGGACGACGCCCGGCCCTAGTCGCCGACCGCCCGGGCCAGGAGCTCCAGCGCCGCGGCCGCGAAGGCCCGCATGTTGGCCGATCGGTCGTCGGAGCCGGTCTCGACCGTCAGGACCAGCTCCACCGGCCCCGACACCGCCACGCAGGTGTGGCCCGGCGCGTCGCCGTAGGGGTTGCCGGTCGGCCCCGCCGCCCCGGTCTCCGAGACGCCCCAGGTCGCCCCGAACCGCTCGCGGACCGTGCGCGCCAGCAGCAGCGCGTAGGGCTCGCTCGCCGAGCGCATGCCGGTCAGCGCTTCCTTGGGGATCTCCATCAGCATCACCCGGGCCTTGGGCGTGTAGACCACCGCGCCGCCCAGGTAGTACTTCGAGGCCCCCGGCACGGCGAGCAGGGCCGCCGAGACCAGGCCGCCCGACGAGCTCTCCGCCACGGCCACCGTCTGCCCCGCCGCCTTCAGCCGCTCGCCCAGCGCCTCCGCGATCCGCTCCAGCTCGTCCACGCTCGTCCCCCTTGGCTCCCGCCCCGTTCGGCGCCCATGATGGCGGCCTATTTCAGAGAAGACCATTTCACGGGAGGAATTTGATGGACGCCCAATCGCAGTGGACGGGCCTCGACGCCGGCCGGCTGGAGCGGATCACCGACCACCTGGAGCGCAACTACATCGCCAACGGCAAGATCACCGGCTGCCAGGTGACCGTCGCCCGCCACGGCCACATCGCCTATGCGCGGAACTTCGGCCTGATGGACCGCGAGCGGGGCAAGCCCACCGCCGACGACACCATCTACCGCATCTATTCCATGACCAAGCCGATCACCTCGGTCGCCCTGATGACCCTCTACGAGCAGGGCCATTTCCAGCTGAACGACCCGGTCAGCCGCTTCGTCCCCTCCTGGAAGGACCACCGCGTCTGGACCAGCGGCGAGGGCGACGTCATGCAGACCGAGCCCGCGCACCGGCCGATCAGCTTCCGCGACGTGCTCTCCCACACCGCCGGCCTGACCTACGGCGGCGGCCTGCCCGGCGTCGGCGTCCAGCATCCGATCGACCACATCTACCGGTCGCTGAAGATCCGCTCCTTCGACGCCCCCGACAGCATGCAGACCTTCCTCGACAAGCTCGGCCAGGTGCCGCTGCGGTACCAGCCGGGCGCGGCCTGGATGTACTCCCTGGCCACCGACGTCTGCGGCGCGCTCGTCGAGGTGATCTCCGGCAAGCCGCTCGCCCAGTACCTGGACGAGGTGATCTTCCGGCCGCTCGGCATGACCGACACCGCCTTCCAGGTCGCCCCGGACAAGGCCCACCGCTTCGCCGCCAACTACCAGCGCGGCCCCGACAAGCAGCTCAAGCTGATCGACGACCCGGAGAAGAGCGCCTTCCTCCGCGAGCCCGGCTTCAAGTCCGGCGGCGGCGGGCTCACCGGCACCAGCGCCGACTACCTGCGGTTCTGCGAGATGCTGCGCCGCGGCGGCGAGCTGGACGGCCAGCGGATCCTCGGCCCCCGCACCATCGAGCTGATGCACATGAACCACCTGCCCGGCGGCAAGGACCTCACCCAGGTGGCCCTCGGCTCCTTCTCCGAGACCGCCAACGAGGGCGTCGGCTTCGGCCTGGGCTTCGCCTCCACCCTCGGCCAGGTGGAGACCGGCTCCCTCGGCGCCGGCGACTACTACTGGGGCGGGGCGGCCTCGACCATCTTCTGGGTCGACCCGAAGGAGGACCTCTCGGTGGTCTTCATGACCCAGCTCATGCCGTCGGGCACCTTCAACTTCCGCGGCCAGCTCAAGAGCATCATCTACTCGTCGATCATCGACTGAATCCTTGCTTGGAGCGCGTCCGGGCGGCGAAACCGCTCACACTTTCGCCTGACGCGCTCCGGACTGGACGATCCGGGCGGACGGGCCTATCCGTCCGCCCATGCCCATGTCCCAGCCCGACCTGGAAGCCGCCCTGCGCGAAGGCTTCCCCGACGCCGAGATCGAGGTCTTCGACCTGGCCGGCGACGGCGACCACTACCGCGCCCGGATCGTCTCGCCCGCCTTCCGGGGCCTGCCCCGCGTCAAGCAGCACCAGCTCGTCTACGCCGCGCTGAAGGGCAGGATGGGCGGCGAGCTGCACGCGCTCGCGCTCGAGACCTCCGCGCCCTCCTGACGCGCCGGGCCTCCGGCGCTTGACCCTGGGGACCCCCGTCCCTAGCTCTTGGCCCAAGACTTCCCATTCGCCGAAAGGGCGATCCGCATGACCGACGCCGCCACCGCCAACCCCGTCCACGACTGGATCTCCAAGTCCGTGGCGGAGAACCCCGTCATCGTCTTCATGAAGGGCGAGCCGGAACAGCCCCGCTGCGGCTTCTCCGCCGTCGTGGTCCAGATCCTCGACCACCTGGGCGTGGACTTCGTCGGCGTCGACGTCCTGCAGAGCGAGGCCCTGCGCGAAGGCATCAAGTCCTACTCCGACTGGCCGACCATCCCGCAGCTCTATGTGAAGGGCGAATTCGTCGGCGGCGCGGACATCGTCAAGGAGATGTTCCAGACCGGCGAGCTGAAGGGCTTCCTGGCCGAACAGGGCGTGCTTACGGCGTGACCCGCCTGCTCGAGCCGCCGGAGGGCCGGCAGGTCTTCACGCGCGGCTTCGAGCCCGCCGCCGCCGACATCGACGCCAACGGCCACGTGAACAACGTGGTCTATCTGCGCTGGGCGCAGGAGCTGGCCATCGCCCACTGGGAGAGCCGCGCGCCCGCCGAAGCCCTGCAGCAGTGGGCCTGGGTGGCGCTCCGCCACGAGATCGACTACCGCCGCGCCCTGCTGCCCGGCGAGACCGCCACGGGCCGCACCTGGGTCTCCGACACGGCGGAAGGCCCGCGCTTCGACCGCTTCGTCCGCATCGACGGCCCCGACGGCGCCATGTGCGCCCAGGTGGCCACCACCTGGGTGCTGATCGACCAGGCCACCGGCCGCCCCCGCCGCGTCCTGCCCTGGATGCTGGAGATGTTCGCCTAGCGGCCCTGGCGCCCGGCCATCGGGTTGAGCAGCACGACCCGCGCCCCCGGCGGCACGCCCAGCTCGGCCCAGGTGAAGGTCAGCTCCGTGGTCCCGCCGGCGAGCGACCGGCAGGGGTCGAGCCGCCGGCGCCCGAACGCCAGGGTCACCGCCCCGCCCTTGCGCTCCACATGGAAGGCGAAGTCCGCCTTGCCGGTGCAGCCGCCACTCGCCACCCGGATGACCAGCGCCTCGCGCCCCGCCCGCGCCGCCTCGATCGTCTCCAGCTCCGCCAGCGCCGCCCCGCCGGCCCCGACCACCGTCCGCGGCGCCGTCGCGCACCCGCCAAGCGCCCCAAGAACGCCCGCGACGGCCAGGACAAACACCCTGCGATTCATGCCCCCCACTCCGCCACAGCCGGCGCGCCAGCGGAAGGGAAGGAACCACGGACCACACGGAATACACGGACGGGCGAGCCGTCCGGCGCCTGCGCCCCGGCCCGCCTGCGCGCCTCCGG
>NZ_DAISJG010000117.1:0-5069 GCF_036821595.1 Phenylobacterium sp. | reverse complement strand
GTTCTTCCCCTACCCGCCCCCGCCGCCGCAGATGCTGTGTCCCGGCCCCTTCGGCCCGGTTCCCTGCGGTACGCCGGTCTTCGTCCCGCCGCCGATGCCGATGCCGCCGCCGGTGATGATGCCGCCGCCGATGCCGCCCGGGATCGGCGCGCCGCCGCCCACCGGCTTCCCGCCCGGCGGCCTGCCGCCGCCCGGTATCCCCACCACCTGGCAGGACGCCGCCCGCGCCGCCGGCGTGCCGCAGGACGGGGTGCTGATGGGCCAGATCGGCGCCCAGTGCGGCCCCGATCCCGCCTGCTGGGCCGCCGCCTGGGCGCCCATCGAGCTGGAGCGCTGCAGGAACGGCATCGGCGTTCCGGGCGGCTGCTTCGGGCCGAACGGGCTGGGCGTCCAGATCCTCACCGACCCCGGCCAGGTGATCGAGGACGCCGGCGCCGCCATCTGCTCGTTCCTGGGTTGCTGACGCAGGCGCGCCCTCTCCCGCGATCCCCCGTGGACGCCGCGCCCGCGGCGCCGCACCATCGCCCGGTCGCGGGAGAGGGGCTCCACCGCTTGCAGGCTGAGACGCCGGCCCTGCCGGCCTTCATCCAGGACGTGTTCGGCTGCTCGCCCGAGGTGGCGCAGAGCCTGGTCCGCCGCTGCGCCGAGCGCAGCTACCGCCCGCACGCCCCGATCATCCGCCAGGGCGACGTGCGCGCCGAGACCTTCCTGCTGGTCCTGGGTCTCGTCCACGCCTACGCCTACGGCGCCGAGGGCCAGGGAGTGCTGCTGCAGGCCTACCGGCCCGGCGACATCTTCGGGGCCGTGGTCGAGCGCGAGACCCCGCCCAGCCCCACCGAGGTCCGCGCCGTCGAGGAGGTCCGCGCCGCGGTCTTCCTGGCGCTCGACTTCCTGGCCCTGGTGGAGATGCACTCTTCGGTGGGCCTCGCCGTCTCGCGCATGCTGCTGCGCCAGCTCCAGGCGGCCACCGCCCGGATGGTGGAGCGCACCACCCTCACCTCCGTCGGCCGGGTCTACGCCGAGCTCCTGCGCCAGGCCGGCGACAGCCGCCGGATCGCCCCGCCGCCCGTGATCTCCGACCTCGCCGCCCTGGTGAACACCACCCGCGAGACCGCCTCGCGCGCCGTCAGCGACCTGGAGCGCCGCGGGATCATCCGCCGCGACCCCACAGCCCTCGCCATCCTCAGCCCCCGCCGCCTGGAGGAGCTGGTGGTCTAGGCGCGCGGGCCCGCTCCCGCCACTCCACTGTCCGCTCAGCGCCGCCGGCCCAACGACCGCTTTCGACCCGTTGCGGACGTTCGGCAGGTCCGTTGTCGTGACCTCTGGGAGGTCGCGAGGGCCATGATCCGCTCCTCTCCCGCCGAGCGGAGCTCGGGAGGGAGAGGTTGGGTGAGGGCGGCGCAGGACGCGGCGGGCCTGCTCCGGTTGGACCCGAGCGCGCGGGTCCCACGCCCGGGCGGAAGCCTGCGCCGCGCCGCCCTCACCCGGCCTCTCCCACGCCGCTGAGCGGCTGGGAGAGGAGGCGACGAGAGGCGGCCTTGCGCCCCTTCCGATGTCCGCTTTCCACCCACAACCGCCATCGGCAACGTCCGCTCGCCAGCACGGCGGGACCTCGCCCCTCCCGCCCTTTAAGCCCATGGTAGATCGCGAGCCTGGCGGGTCAGGCGTGTCAAGGACGCGCCTCCGGCGCGCCGCCCCGCGGCCGGTCCTGCGGACCGGTCCTTGAGACGCCTGGCCCGGCAGGCAGAATTCTGGCCATGGCCTTCAGGGCGAGGTCTGCGCCAACGCGCCGTCCGCTCACGCCACCCACCCCCGCCCTACCGCAGCGCGTACACCGGCAGCGGCCGGTCGGCCGGCTGGCCTTCCAGCTCGCCCACCGGCTCGGTCCGCGCCGGGCCGTGGGCGTGCAGGGCCGCGGCGAAGGCCTCGCTGACCTGCGCCCCGCCCGGCAGGGCCGCGCCCGCCAGCCGCCCGGACAGCGCGGCGGCCTCCCCCAGCAGCAGCCGCCCGCCGCCGAACGGATCGGCCGCCCCCAGCGCCACGCCGTAGTGGCCGCCGACCCGCACCGTCTCGCCCAGCTCGCCGGTCAGCCGCCGCGCCGCCGCCGCCGCCTGGCCCGGCGTGTCGAAGGCCAGGAACAGCCGGTCCTCGCTCCACTGGGCCATAGCCGGCGCCCCGTCGGCCTCCGCCAGCGCCCGCAGCCTCGGCAGCACCTCGCGGGCCAGGGTCTCGGCCGGTGTCGGCGCGACGATCGCGGTCAGCATCGCCGCCAGCCGCACGTCCTCCCGGTCGGGGCTGTCCGGCGCGGCGGGCGCGGCGGGATCGCGCGGCGCGGCGATGACCACCGGCGGCTCCCGCCCGGCCGCGGTCCACACCGCCCGGCTCCAGGCGCTGCTCCCCGGCTCGCCGTCCGTCGCGCCGGCGTCCTCCAGCACCACCAGCTGCGCCGGCCGGGAGGCGAGTGTCTGCGCCTGCATCGCCGCCAGGCCCATGGCGACCTCGCCGCCGAGCTGCAGGGCCAGCCGATGGTCCGGACCGGCCGCCCCCGCCAGCACGCGCACGCTCGTGGCCGCGTCCATCACCGTGTCGAACCGCGCCGCCCAGGCCGCCCCGAAGTGCGCCACCGACGAAGCCCGGAACGCCGCCGCCGCCCCCGGCAGGACCAGGTGCAGCTCCGAGCCGCGCGCCAGCAGGGCCTCGGCGACGACGATGTCGGCCCCCGCCGCCAGCGCCCCGTAGCCGAAGCCGATCCGCATCGCCGCCAGCGCCTCGGCCACCTGCTCGGCCAGGCGCCGGTCATCGGGCGCCACGGCCATGTGGCCGGCGAAGGACAGCGGCCTGGGCGGCCGCAGCGCGTCCAGCCAGCCCGCGTCCTGCCCCAGCGCCGCCAGCAGCAGCTCGAACTGCCGGATCGTCGAGGCGTGGTCGGCCCAGGCCTCCGGCGCCCGCGCCACCGCATCCGCCAGCGCCCGCTTCGCCTCCTCCGTCCGGCCGAGCACCAGCAGCGCCTCGGCCGGGGTCGCGGCCTGGAAATAGGCCGTCTCGTCCGGGTCCGGCGGCGCGGCCAGCGCCTTCTCCGCCAGCTCCCGGGCGGCCGCGGCCTGTCCCGCCAGCCGCGACAGGCTGGCGGCGTTGATCAGCGGATAGAGCGCCCCGCTCAGCTCGTGCGCCCGCAGGTAGGCCGCCGCCGAGCGCACGTAGAACTCCCGCCGCGCGGCCCCCTCCGGCGCCGCCCGCGCCTCGTCCTTCAGGAGCCGCCCCTGCACCGCCAGCGCCGCCGGCTGGTCCAGCCCCTCCAGACCCGCCTCCCGGAACAGCCGCCACGCCCTCTGCAGGGCGCCGGCCCGCGCGGCATGGATGATCGGGGCGAGTTCGAGGGATGAGGGCAAGGGGGTTACTCGACAGGATTGGGCTACGGCCTAAGCAGAGCTTTGCATGACGCTGTTCTGCTTTTCAGCCACTCATCACTGCGCTCGGCGCGGCGCCGGTCGGACCGGCAAGGCTTACGGGCCGAACAGAGGCGGGAAACCGCCGCCGATGTCCGGAAAGTCGGGATCGATCATGATCTCGAGACGCCGCGCGTAGCCGCCCTGCCCGAGCTGGATGTGGACGTTGAACTGCTGGTGTTCGTAGGCGCCGCGGCGCACGACGCCGAAGAACGCGATTCGACATTCGTCGATGCCCGGGCCGTGGTCGGAGAGAAGCTCCAACTCCCCCAACTCGTTGAGCTTCACCTCGGGCGGAACGTGTTTGAGGCCCCAGTTGTCGTCCCCGTAGTCCTGCTTCGCGGTCAGGGCTGGGCCGCCGACGCGGAATTGCCAGTCCTTGGCCTTGTCGAGTTCGATCACCATCCAGCAGGGATCTTCGACGAATACGTCCAGCGGCGTGACGCCGGGTCTGTACACCAGGGGGTCCCCCAGCATGCTCGGACCCGAGGTCGCCAGGTCATGGATGAAGCGGTGTACGTTGGTTTGCTTCACCGCCCAGGTCGTGGACTGGAACCGGAGCTCTCCGCCCTCGGCCAGGAACGTGTATTGGGAATACAGGATATACTTCGGCGTCCAGTCGGACGGTGGGCGACGCGGCAGCCGGTGCTGACCGTTCTCCGCACCTAGTTGATCCAGCCTTTCGGCTGACGCCATCATCTTCTCGATCGATCCGCTCATGGTCGTCCTCTCGATTGTGGGTTGTCCCGGATGAAGGTTGCGGCCACGTCGAGGCGGGCCCGCTGCTTGCGCCAGTCCTCGTTCGTGGGATCGAAGGCGATCATGGCGTCCAGGGTCTGGGCGGCCGTCGCGAGCCGCGCCTGGGCCTGATCCGAACGCCCCGCGTAGAACTCCAGGCCGCTCACCGCCCGCTGTAGCGCAACCCAGCGTTCCCTGAGGGCCATGTCTTGGGGATCGGCCGCGATGAGCCTGGAAAGGATCTTCTCCTCCGCCAGGCGATGCTCCATCGCCGCGCCGTTGTCCTTGTTGATGCGGTACGCCTCGGCCAGCCAGCCGTGCCGATTGGCGAGGTCCTGGGCCATGTCGCGGGGGGCGCCGGGTAGCGACGCGGCGGTGCGCATCAGCTCAAGGGCGCGGCTGCAGGCGCGGAGCGCGGCCGCCGGCTCGACCGGCTCCAGCAGGGCGAGGCCGCACTGGTTCCCCTCGGCATACGCGGCCTCGCGGACGTAGATGGCATTGCGTGGCTCTGCCGCCGCGAGACGGGTCGCAAGCGCCTTGTAGGCGGCCAGCGGCTCGCGAGCGCCGTCCTTCCGGCCGCGCAGGTAATCCACGTAGCCCACCCAGTATTCACTCTGCGCGTGAGCGAAGATCCGCGGCGGATCGTCGGGACGGGCGTCAAGCAGGGCCGCGGTGGTCCGCCGCGCCTCCTGGAACTTGGCGAGGGCGGCGTCCAGATCGCCCCGCCGCTGGTCGTCCTCGCCCATGGCGTGGAGCACGCGGGCCCGCCGCTCCAGCGAGCCCGCCGGCAGGCGGTCCAGGTCCTGGCCCTCGTAGTAGCCGAGCGCCTGCCGGTTGACGGCGGTGAGCACGTCGAGGCGGCCCACTCCCTCCAGCCGGTCGCGT
>NZ_DAISJG010000116.1:0-5070 GCF_036821595.1 Phenylobacterium sp. | reverse complement strand
GCCAGCGGTTCTGGGGCCGGCCCTCGCTCAGCCGCGAGAACCTGCTGCCGTTCCTGTACAAGCTGCACTACTCCCTGACCCTGCCGTTCGTGAACGGCGTGGACGTGGGCGTCTGGCTGATGGGCATCGTCGGGATCGCCTGGACGATCGACTGCCTGGTGGCGCTGTGGATCTCCTTCCCCAAGGCCTCGGTGTGGAAGAAATCCTTCGCCTTCCGATGGCGGGAGGGCGGCTACCGGCTGACCTTCGACCTGCACCGGTCGGGCGGAGTGTGGCTCTGGGGTCTCCTGCTGGTGCTGGCGGTCACCTCGGTGTCCATGAACCTCGGACCCCAGGTGACGCGGCCGGTCGTGGGGCTGTTCTCACAGCTTTCGCCGGACCCCTTCTCGACGCGTCAGGCGCGGGCGTTCGACGAGCCGGCGCTGCCGGCCATATCGCGCGAGCAGGTCGTGGAGATCGCCCGGGCTGAGGCGCAGCGCCGCGGCTGGTCCGCGCCGGCGGGCGGGGTGTTCTATTCGCCGATGTACGACGTCTACGGCGTCGGCTTCTACGAGGTCGGCGACGACCACGGCGACGGCGGTCTCGGCAATCCGTGGCTCTATTTCGATGGCGCGACGGGAGCGCCGGCCGGGGCGCTGACGCCTGGCCGGGGCTCGGCCGGCGACATCTTCATGCAGGCGCAGTTCCCGCTCCACTCGGGCCGCATCCTGGACGTGCCGGGTCGCGTACTGGTCTCGTTGCTGGGACTGGCGGTGGCCGGGCTTTCTGCCACCGGCGTGATCATATGGGCCCGGAAGCGGCGCAGCCGGGTGCGGCGCCGCCGCGCCGTCCCTGCGCCCGCAACCGTCGTAGCGACGGCGCGGGAAAGCGCCGGCTAGCCCTGGCCGTAGAGGATCAGGCTGCTCAGGTCGTCGCCGCGGGCGGCGGTGACGGCGCGGTGCGGGCGGACGTCGGGTCGGTGGACCACCTTGCGGCGGCGGTAGACGACCTGGAAGGCGCGGGGGGTTCTGGTCTTCACGGCGGGCTCCTTGCGCGCTCAGGCGCACTGGGACTGAAGGGCGCGCACCCGGACAGGGTCCGGGCGCCACATGGGGAACTGGTCGCGTTCCAGGCGCTCGAGCTCGCGGGCGTGGAGCGTCCGGGGGTGCGGGAACTGGAAGGGGGCGGGACCGGCCGAGACGGCCCGGCGGCCGCCCTCGAAGGGGCGAAGGCGGCGCGCGAGGCCGCGGAAGATCCGGGCGGAACGACGAACTTTCGCTGAGTCAAGTGGCCGGGTCAAAAAAGTATCTCCTCGAACTGGGCCGTAAAAAGCGTGGCCACGAAGGCGGTTCCGCTTCCGCGATCACGGCTGCGTTGACGGTGGCCACGAATCCCGCGGGGCGACATGCCGCAGGGTCGCCTGCCGAGGGCCAACGGCGTTCGGCGCGGGGTGCGACGGCGGGTCGCGTGGCCTTCCGCCCCGATCCGGCGTGGGTGCGCGCCCGACGCAGAAGCGCTGAAAACACAACATCTTAGCTTGGCCATGACGCGGCCGGGCGCTGGCGCCGGACGGGGCGCACGCAAAGAGGGTTCAAGAGAACATGTCCGACGCCGTGATCACCCGGACCTATGGGGCCGATGTCCGCTCGCCGATCGCCGCCGCCAGCTACACCGGCGCCGTGGGTGTGTTCGAGAACGGCGCCGCCTCGGTGGATTCCTCGATCTTCAAGCAGGGACAGGTGACGGTCTACGGGTGCGGCGGCGACGCTGTGCTGACGCTGAACACCAGCACCTCTCTGACCCTGCAGGTCGTCAGGACCGGGGACGCGGTGAGCGTCAGCTTCAACCTCACCACCCTGCTGGACGTGGGCGTCACCAAGGCCGGTGGCGCGGCGAACAATTTCAGCGCGGGTCTCGCGGTCACGGGCGACTTCACCTTCAAGGCCCCCGCCGCCAGCTACTGCCAGGACGTGAAGACCTGGTGCGGCGAGATCGTGAGGACCTGCGGCGACGCTGGCTACGGCGGTGGGTCGAGCGGCGGGATCACCGCCGCCAAGCCGGGCGTGGTTGTCAACGCCACCTCCTCCCTCTGGTTCGGCGACGCGGGCTCCGGGGGCTCGGGCGCCCTGATGCTGGGGCAGAACAAGGTCGACCTGTTCTCCGGCGCGACCGTGTCGGACGGCGACGGTTCGGACTCCGTGGCGGCGACGACGGTGGGCGCCTTCGCGCTCGGCATGGCGCTGTCGGCGGAGCGCCGCGGCGGCGATCCGATGCAAGGCTTCTCCGACGCGGACCTGGCGCTGCTGAAGACCCTGGGTCTCGCCGCCGGCGCCATGTCGGCCGACCCGTCGGAGGCTCAGGCTCTGAAGAGTGCGCTGGCGGCCACCTACGCCGGTGTCGGGCTGGCGGCGGATTACGCGGGCAAGGCGCTGGCCATGGCGGCCGTGGCGCCCACCGACGTGGCGCTCGCCGCGCGGAGCGATTCCGGCGTGAAGGGCGACGGGATCACAAACCTCCGCCAGGTCCAGGTCGAGGGCCAGGCCGGCGCCCATTCGACGGTGAAGGTCTATGACGGCGATAGGCTGGTGGCCAGCGGCCAGGCCGATCGCACCGGGGCCTTCCACCTGACCACCTCCTCCCTGGGCGATGGCGAGCACAGCCTGACGGCGGTGGCGACGGACGCGGCGGGCGTCACCGTGCGCGGCGAGGCGGTGGCTGTGACGGTGGACACCCGGGGGCCCGGCGCTCCGGCCGTGACCGGCCTGACCCCGGAGGCGGTGCGCGGCGAGGCCGAGGCGGGCGCCCGGGTCACGATCTACGACGGCGGCCGGGTCGCCGGCGTCGTGGAGGCGAACGCGGACGGCAAGTGGAGCCTGGCCTATGCGGTGACGGACACGGCGGTGCACAGTTTCACTGCCACGGCCTCGGATGCCGCCGGCAACACTGCCCACACCCCGGGGGTGGCGATGATCACCAACGCGGCCGTGGGCAGGCTGGTGGGCGGCTTCGGCGCCGATGTGCTGGTGGCTGGGCCTGACGACGTGCTGACCGGCGGCTGGGGCCGCGACACCTTCGTCTTCGACTTCGGCGCGGGGAAGGCCACGGTGACGGACTTCCGGCCCGGGAGCGACGTGATCCGCCTGGACGACGCGCTCGCCGCCGACTTCGCCGCGGTGAAGGCGCATGCCGTGCAGAGCGGGGGCGACGTGGTGATCGCCCTCGACGCAGCCCACACCCTGACCCTCAAGGGGGTGGCGCTCTCCAGCCTCTCGGCCGGCGATTTCCTGTTCGGCTAGCCCTTGCCTGAGCGGACGGTACGAAAGGCCGCACCGCTTCTCCCCAGAATGGGCCGTCACGCGGGTTGCGCGTTCCTGTTGCGCTACGCACTTGAAGGTTGCGTAATGGCAGAGGACGAGTCGCGAGAAACGCGCATGGCGATGGTGATGCTTCGAGTGACCGGTCTGGCGACGGCGCTCGCCCTGTGCGCCGCCTTCTGGGTGATGGTCGCCCGGGCGCTCGCCGGGGGCGGCTAGCCGCTCAGGCCGCGCGCAGCTTCGCCACGCAGGCCCTCAGCAGCGCCGTGCGGCCCGGGTCGAGGCCGGGCGAGGCCAGTTCTTCCTGCGCACCCCGCAGCGGCTCGCCGAAGTGACGCACGCCGAGCCGCCAGATTTCCGCGCGCACCGCCTCTGGCGGGACGCCGGCGCGGCCGAGCCAGTCGAACAGCCCCATGCGGCTAGCCCTTCTTCCGTTCGGGATTCAGCACGGAGACGACCTGCACGGCCGGCTTCGCCTTCGGCGCCTTCGGCTTGCGCACTTCGCGGTTGGACCGCTTCTGACCTTTGGCCATGGGTGATGCGTCCTAGCGGGTGCTGCGGGTGTCGTTCAGGACAGGGCGGCGCGGAGCAGGGCCCTGGGTCGACGTCGAGCGTGTGTCGACGAGCGTGCGCCGGATGGGCGGCGGCAGGCGGCTGGGGGTGGTCATGAGGTGGCCCTCTTGGGCCGGGGGCCCGGCGCGGAGGGATCCACGGTTGGGGCTCGAGGCGGGTGCACCCTAGCACGTCCGGCGCGTCGGCGCGCGGGCTCGTTCCGGTTGTCACTCCGCATACACCGATACTTAAGCGTGAGCGTGGAGAGTGGGGAGGAGCCTGTTTTGACCGGCGCGCCCAGCGCCCAGCCGCCGCGTGAGCCCATGACCGCCGAAGCCATGCCCCGCCTCCTCGTCGTCGACGACACCGAGGACAACCGGATCATCCTGAACCGCCGCTTCACCCGCCTCGGCTACGAGGTGGTCGAGGCGGTCGACGGCCTCTCCGCCCTGAACCTGATCGCTCGCGAGCCCTTCGACGTGGTGCTGCTGGACATCATGATGCCGGGCATCGACGGCCTGGAGGTCCTGCGCCGGGTGCGCGAGACCCACTCCGAGAACCAGCTGCCGGTGATCATGGTCACCGCCAAGTCGGCCAGCGAGGACGTGGTCGAGGCCCTGCTGATGGGCGCCAACGACTACGTCACCAAGCCGGTGGACATGGAGGTCGCCGCTGCGCGGGTAGAGATGCAGCTGCGCCGCAAGCGGGCGGAGGACCACTCCCGGGCCGCCTACCGCGAGCTCGAGCAGACGCTGACCAGCCTGCAGGGCTCCATCGAGCAGGCGCAGAACAAGCAGGCGGCGCTGGCCGACCTGGGCCCCGAGGTCCGCGGGCCGCTGGACGGCCTGCTGGGCGCGGCCAAGGTGCTGACCAAGGTCTGCGACACCCCGGACCTCAAGAAGATGATCGCGGTGATCGAGACCGCCGCCCAGTCGCTCGACAGGCTGGTCGCCGAGGCGGTGCTCGACGAGCCGCCGCCTGCGCCCAAGGCCAGGAAGGGCAAGGCCGCCCCGGCCCCGCCGCCGCGCAAGGTGAGCGTGCTCTCGGCCGACGCGGATCCTGCGCGGCGCCACGGCGTCCGCCTGGTGTTCGCCGAGGCCGACGTGGACATCGAGCTGTCGGAAGCCCATTCGGGCGCCGAGGCCGCCCAGATCGCCGCCAGCCGGCCCTTCGACCTGATCCTGATGAACGTGGAGATGGGCGACGGCCTGAACGGCATCCGCGT
>NZ_DAISJG010000115.1:0-5077 GCF_036821595.1 Phenylobacterium sp. | reverse complement strand
AGCACCGCGCCGCCCATGCGCCCGGCGCCCAGCATCAGGATGGGAGTGATCATCGGCGCGACCCTAATCGGGGCGGGCCGCAGATGCGAGTTCCCTTCTCCCCCTTGCGGGGGAGAAGGGCGCGTTCCTTAAGCCTCGCCGACCGTCTCGAACATGCAGGCGGCGATGGCGTCCTGGGGCGACTTGGAGCCGCGGACCAGGAAGTCGAAGGCCGGGTAGAAGCGGTCGCCCGCCTCGACGGCCACGTCGATCATCGCCGCGGCCTGGGCCAGGCTCGGCTGCTCGCCGGTCATCAGCGCCATGCCGTGCCGGAAGATGATCTCGCCGTCTTCCCACAGTTCGAAGTGGCCGAGCCAGACGCGTGGGTTGATCGCGGCGATCAGCTCCTGCGCCGCCTGCCGCTGGTCCTTGGCCACCGCCAGATCCATCGAGAGGCAGAGCTGAAGGCAGTCGCCTTCGGGCCGCCAGGCGAACCAGAGTTCGTAGTCCTTCCAGTCGCCCGCGAGGGCGAAGGCGAGATCCCCGTCTTCTGTACGGTCGAACGGCAGGTTTTCCGCCGTGAGCACGTGCTCCACGACATCCAGGGGATCATTCCCGAGGAGGACGTTGTCGTCAGACTGGGTGATGTCCATGAGACCCGAGGTCCTTTCGCAAGGGGCGGGGAGCGGATGGCCGCCCCCGAATCGCCTGCGATATTGAAAGTAAGCTGCTTTGCGGCGGGGCCGTCACCCGGTTCTTGCCCCGGGCGACCCACGTTCGCGCGATTGGTTGTGGGGGAATCAGCGGCGTCGCGCTCAGGGGGCGTCGGCCGGCGGAGCCGCCGGTTTGGACTTGCCCTTCGTCGCCCGCAGCGCCTCCACCTCGGCGCGGAGCGCGGCCACCTCGGCCTTCAGCGCGTCGAAGTCCTCGCGGCGGATCAGGTCGAACTCGGCGGCGATGCGGTCGGCCTGCGAGCGCAGGGCGGCCTTGGCCTCCTCGCCCGCCGCCTGGGCGAGCCCCATGGCGGCCGAGGTCAGCTTGGCCATCTCGTCGAGAAAGGGATTCTGGGTCTGCATCTTGAGCTCGAAACGACGGCCGTGGGGGCCGCCACATCCTCTATATGGCCCCGCGAGGGGTGAAAGCGAAGGGCTAGTCGTCTAAACCCGTCATCACCTGAACGCTGGAGCCGCCCAAACCGTGCCCTTCCCCGAATTCGACCCCGTTCTGGTGCAGATCGGACCGTTCGCGATCCGCTGGTACGCGCTCGCCTATGTCGCCGGCATCCTGCTCGGCTGGCGCTGGGCCGTCGGCCTCGTGCGCAACGCCCGCCTCTGGGTCAATCGGTCGCCGCCCGTCACGCCCGAGCAGATCGACGACCTGATCCTGTGGGTGACCATCGGCGTCATCGTCGGCGGCCGGCTCGGCCACGTGGTGTTCTACACGCCGTCCCTGATCGTCGAGGACCCGGTGCAGATCGTGCAGGTCTGGAAGGGCGGGATGAGCTTCCACGGCGGGGCGATCGGCGTCTTCCTGGCGATGATCTTCTTCGCCATGCGCAACCGGCTCGACCTCTGGCGGCTGGGCGACGTGGTCGCCCCGGCCGTGCCCATCGGCCTGTTCTTCGGCCGCATCGCCAACTTCATCAACGGCGAGCTCTGGGGCCGGCCCACCACCCTCCCCTGGGGGATCGTCTTCCCCGGCGCGGGCGCCGAGCCCCGCCACCCGAGCCAGCTCTACGAGGCGGCCCTCGAGGGCCTGCTGCTGTTCGCCGTCCTGATGTGGGCGACCCACGGGGCGAAGCTGCTCAACCGCCGCGGCGTGGTGATGGGGATGTTCACCGCCGGCTACGGCCTGATCCGGGCGAGCCTGGAGACCGTCCGCGAGCCGGACGCCTACCTGCCCGCCTTCCCGTTCGGCCTGACCATGGGGATGATGCTGTCGATCCCGATGATCGCCTTTGGCCTGTGGCTGATCTGGCGCGGCATGCGCGAGCCCCTGCCGCCGGTCCTGCCGGCCGAGTCCGCACCGCCGGAGCCCGGCCCCGGCGCGGCCAAGTCCGTCTGAGATGAGCCTGCGCGACCGGCTGGCGGCGGAGATCGCCGCCGGCGGCCCGATGACGGTCGCCCAGTTCATGGCCCGCTGCCTGCACGATCCGCAGGAAGGATACTATGCGACCCGGCCCGGCCTGGGCGAGGCCGGCGACTTCCTCACCGCCCCCCTGGTCAGCCAGATGTTCGGCGAGCTGGTCGGCGTCTGGGCCGCGGCCGCCTGGCAGATGATGGGCGCGCCGGCCCGCGTGCGGCTGGTGGAGATGGGCCCCGGCGACGGCACCCTGATGAGCGACCTGCTCCGCGCCGCCCGGGTGGCCCCCGGCTTCCTCGCCGCCTGCGAGGTCTGGCTGGTGGAGGTCTCCGGGCCCCTGCAGGCCCGGCAGCGCCAGGTGCTGGGCGACACCGTCCGCTGGGCCGGCGCCCTGGCCGAGGTGCCCGCGGGCGCGCCCCTGATCCTGGTCGCCAACGAGCTCCTGGACTGCCTGCCCGCCCGCCAGTTCGTGCGCACCGCCACCGGCTGGGCCGAGCAGGTGGTGGGCCTGGACGCCCAGGGCCGGCTCGCCTTCGGCCTCGCCGCCGCCCCGGTCCTGCCCTTCCCCGACGCGCCCGAGCGCGCGGTCTGGGAGCAGTCGGCGGCTCAGGCGGCGCTGGGCCACGAGATCGGCCGCCGGGTCGTGGACGACGGCGGCGCGGCCCTGCTCATCGACTACGGCCGCGACGGCCCGGGCTTCGGCGACACCCTGCAGGCGCTCCGCCGCCACCGGAAGGTCGATCCCCTGGACTGCCCGGGCGAGGCCGACCTCACCGTCCACGCCGACTTCCCCGCCGTGATGGCCGCCGCGGCGGCGGAAGGGGCGCAGGCCGCTATCCTCACCCAGGCCGAGTTCCTTGCGCGCATGGGCATAGGCGAGCGCGCCGAGGCCCTGGTCCGCGCCCGCCCGGCCAAGTCCGCCGCCGTCGGCCGCCAGCTCCACCGCCTGGTCGGCGCCGACCAGATGGGCGAGCTCTTCAAGGCCTGCGTGATCCATTCGCCCGGCTGGACGCCGCCCGCCTTCGAGGACGCCTGATGGAACTGCCCGTGCTCACCTCCCCGCTCCTCGACCTGGACGGCGTCCGGCACGGCTTCTTCACCCGCCAGGGGGGCGTGTCGGAGGGGATCTACGCCAGCCTCAACGTTGGCGTGGGCTCGAAGGACGACCCCGACGCCGTGCAGGAGAACCGCCGCCGGGCCGCCGCCTGGTTCGGGGCCGAGGCGATCGTCACCGCCTACCAGGTCCACTCCGCCACCGCGCTCGTCGCCGACGGCGCCTGGCCGGCCGGCCCGCCCCAGGCCGACGCCGTGGTCAGCGCCACCAGGGGCGTGGTCTGCGGGGCGCTCGCCGCCGACTGCGCGCCCGTCCTGATGGCCGACCCGGTGGCCCGGGTGGTCGCCGCCGCCCACGCCGGCTGGAAGGGGGCGCTCACCGGCGTCGTCGAGGCCACCGTCGCCCGGATGGAGGCGCTGGGCTCCGACCGGGCCCGCATCCGCGCCGCCATCGGCCCCTGCATCGGGCCGGCCTCCTACGAGGTGGGCGTCGAGTTCCTGGAGCGCTTCACCCACTTCGACCGCGGCTATGTGCGCTTCTTCGAGCCGGGCGCGGCGCCGGACAAGCGGATGTTCGACCTGCCCGGCTTCGTCCTGGCCCGCCTCTCGGCCGCCGGCGTCGGCAAGGCCGAGTGGATCGGCCGCGACACCTGCGCGGAAGCCGACTGGTTCTACTCCAACCGCCGCGCCTTCAAGCTCGGCGAGCCGGACTACGGCCGCCTGCTTTCGGCCATCGCGCTGACCTGACGCCTAGACTCGCGCGCCTTCGCTGCTACAAGGCCGCCCCATTGGCGAAGGCGCTGTGGGGGTCTCGATGAAGCTGCTGGCCGGCAACTCGAATCGTACGCTGGCTCAGTCCATCGCCGACTACCTCGACATGCCGCTGACCCGCGCCCAGGTGCGCCGGTTCGCCGACAACGAGGTCTTCGTGACCATCGACGAGAACGTCCGCGGCGAGGACGTCTTCGTCATCCAGTCGACCAGCTATCCGGCCAACGACAACCTCATGGAGCTCCTGATCTGCATCGACGCGCTGAAGCGCGCGTCGGGCCGCCGGATCACCGCCGTGCTCCCCTACTTCGGCTACGCCCGCCAGGACCGGAAGACCGGCGGCCGCACGCCGATCTCGGCCAAGCTGGTGGCCAACCTGATCACCCGCGCCGGCGCCGACCGCGTGCTGACGATGGATCTGCACGCCGGCCAGATCCAGGGTTTCTTCGACATCCCCACCGACAACCTGCTGCCGGCCCGGCGCATGGCCGACGACATCCGCGAGCACTACCGCAAGACCGACGACATCATGATCGTCTCGCCGGACGTGGGCGGGGTGGTGCGGGCCCGGGCGCTGGCCAGCCGGCTGGGCGCGGACCTGGCCATCGTCGACAAGCGCCGTTCGGGCCCCGGCCAGTCGGAGGTCATGAACATCATCGGCGACGTCAGCGGCCGCCGCTGCATCCTCTACGACGACATCGTCGATTCCGCCGGCACCCTGTGCAACGCCGCCAAGGCGCTGATGGAGCACGGCGCCACCGAGGTCTCCGCCTACGTCACCCACGGCGTGCTGTCGGGCGGGGCGGTGGAGCGGGTCACCGCCTCCGTCCTGCGCGAGCTGGTGGTCACCGATTCCATAGAGGCCACCGAGGTGGTCACCCGCAGCGACAAGGTCCGCGTGGTCACCTGCGCTCCCCTCATCGGGGAGGCGATCCGCCGCATCGCCAATGAAGAGAGCGTGTCGAAACTGTTCGACTGAGTTTTCCGGCGCGGCCCAATGGCCACGCTTGCTCAGCAAGAGTTTACCATGCGAGGTCACAATGTGGCCTGCCGACCATGTATCTTCAGCTCCACTGATCTTCAGGGGGAAGGCTTTCCGCAGATGATGTCCGCGTTCCCGGTCCGCCGGACCCTCTCCTTCGTCGCGCTCGCCGCGGCGGCCGTGCTCACCGCCTGCGCCGAGCCGCCCCCG
>NZ_DAISJG010000114.1:0-5126 GCF_036821595.1 Phenylobacterium sp. | reverse complement strand
GCCCGTGGCCGCCCCGCCGCCGGCCCCCGCGCCGCCGCCGCCTCGCGACCGCTGCGGCGCCGCCGAGCTGCAGCACCTGGTCGGCCGCCCGCGCAGCGAGATCCCGGTGCCGGTGCGGCCCGAGCGCCAGCGGGTGGCCTGCACCACCTGTCCCGTGACCCAGGACTTCAGCCCCGAGCGGCTCAACTTCTTCTTCGACGCCGAGACCGGGATCATCCGCGAGATCCGCTGCGGCTAGGGCAGGGCGAGGCCCTGCTCGCGCAGCAGGTCGAGCCAGGCCGCCCGGCCCGTCGCCCGGTTGAACTTCGCCACCGCCGCGGCCCGCGCCGCCTCGCGCATGGACGCCGAGGCCGCCGGGTCTTCGCACGCCGCGATCAGCGCCTCCGACAGGGCCTCCACGTCGAAGAACGGCAGCAGCCGGCCGCTCACCCCGTCCTCGATGGCGTCGTGCAGGGGCGGGGTGTCGGAGCCGATCACGTAGCAGCCGCTGGCCATGGCCTCCGACAGCGACCAGGAGAGCACGAACGGGTAGGTGTAGTAGACGTGCGCCGTGGACAGCCGCAGCGCCGCCAGCATCCGCGCATGCTCCACCTTGCCCAGGAAGTGGACCCGCGCCGGATCGAGCTCGACGCCCTGCAGGCACACGTCCTGCCAGGTCAGGTCGTCGGGCGCCGTGCCGCCGTAGCCGCTCCTGGTCGGCTTGCCGATCACGATCACCTGGGCGTCCGGCACGGCCTTCAGCACGGCGGGGAGGGCGCGGGCGAAGATGTGCAGGCCGCGCAGCGGCTCCATGTTGTTGTTGATGTGGGTGATCACCGGCGTGCCCGGCCGGATCACCCGGCCGTCATCCAGGGCGAACGGCTCGGCTGGGCCCGGGCGGATGGCCTCGGTGTCCACGCCCTCGTGGATGACCCTCACCCGCGGCCCGAACACCGGGGGCAGCACCGAGGCCTGGAACTCCGTCGGGGCGACGATCACGTCCGCCTCCGAGAGCGCCAGGGTCATCACCGCGTTCTTCGCCTTGGCGACGAGCACGGCGTCCTCGGTGAGCGCGTGGAACTCGGTGTCGAAGCCCACGTCGACCCCGCGGCCGTGGTAGAAGAATTCCGAGAACATCACCCGGCGGGCGTTCGGCCACACCTCGTCGAGGAACAGGGTCTCGCCCCAGCCCGGATGGCCCACAATCACCTGCGGCTCGAAGCCGGTCTCCTGGAGGTGGCGCGCCGCCTTCAGCGACGCCCGGGCGCGGATCAGGTCGGCCTCCGCGCGCACCGCCAGGGGGAAGATGCCGGGCGTGGTCCCGCGGCCCAGCTTGTAGCGGGCGTGGGGCAGGTCCGGGATGCCGGGCGAGGTGTGGGCGCCGATCGCCGCGCACGGCGCGCCGCGCGCCATGAGGGTCTGGGCCAGGTCCCGGAACTGGGCCGGGAAGTTGTTGTGCACGAAGAGGACGCCGGACCCCATGGCCGCCTTCATAGCGCGGCCGGCGCGGCTGTCACCCCGCTCCGGGATCCTCGTCCAGGTCGAGGGCGGTGACCGCCTGGTGGCCGCGCACGGCGAAGCGCAGGATCGGCTCGCGCACGCTCGACAGCCGCTGCAGGCCGAGCCGGGTGTAGGACAGTTCGTTGCCCTCGCGCCGCACCAGGCCGTCGGCGACCAGGGCGGCCACCTTGCGGCGCACCGTCTCCTTCGGGATGCCGGTGGATTCGGCGATCGAGCGGACGTTGGTCGTCAGGCTGGGCAGGTCCTCGACCCGGCCCTCCAGCAGGTCGTCGAGGTTGAGCCCCGCCGTGCGCCGGTCCTCGGCGGTGCGCTGGGCGATCACCAGCAGGACGTGGAAGCGGTCCAGGTCGCCGCCGCACGCCTCCCGGCCCGCGGCGAGGACGTCGAGCAGGGGCCCCACGAAGCCCTTGGCCACCCGGGTGTAGTCCTCGCGCAGGCGGGACAGCAGGTCATTGGGCATCTGGCGCCTTCCGGCATCTGTAGGAATCCCGACACAACGTTATCCGAATGCGCGGACCCGCGTCTCGGTCTCACCTCTGGCGGCGCGCCGGCTTCTGTCCTAAGGGGCTCTCACGCCGATCGCGGATGTGGCGGAACTGGTAGACGCACTGGATTTAGGTTCCAGCGCCGCAAGGCGTGGAGGTTCGAGTCCTCTCATCCGCACCAGCCTTGGCCAAGGAAGGCCCTTAGGGCTTGGACGCACGCACGGCGCGTGACATAAGTCGCCGCCCCGCCGCCGGAGCCCCTCCGGCGGCGCTCACCATTTCACACTGAAGGCGGGCGGAGCGCGCGGCAACGGCGCGGCGTCCGGAAGTTCCAGAATGTCGATGCAGATCGTTGAAAAGTCCGGTGAAGGCCTCAGCCGCGTCTATGGCGTCACCGTTCCCGCTTCGGACCTCACCGAGAAGCTGGAGGCGCGGATCGCCGAGATCACGCCGACCCTCAACATCAAGGGCTTCCGCCCGGGCAAGGTGCCGCCGGCCCACGTGCGCCGCCTCTACGGCAAGGCGCTGATGAGCGAGGTGGTCGAACAGACCCTCACCGAGACCACCCAGAAGGTCCTCACCGACAACAACCTGCGTCCCGCCGGCGACCCGGACCTGAAGCCGGAAGGCGACATGAACCAGGTGATCGAGGGCAAGGCCGACCTGGCCTACGAGATCGCCGTCGACATCATGCCGGAGTTCCAGCCGGTCGACCCGTCCAGCCTGAAGCTGGAGCGCCCGGTCTACGAGCCCACCGAGGCCGAGGTGGACGAGGCGGTCGACGAGCTCGCCTCCCAGAACAAGACCTACGAGCCGAGGACCGGGAAGTCCGTGAAGGCCAAGGACGGCGACATGGTCGTCATCGACTTCGTGGGCAAGCTGGACGGCGTCGCCTTCGAGGGCGGCACGGCTGCCGACGCCGAGCTGGTGCTGGGCTCGGGCCAGTTCATCCCGGGCTTCGAGGAGCAGCTGGTGGGCGCGACGCCCGACAGCGACGTGGAGGTGAAGGTCACCTTCCCCGCGGAGTACCAGGCCGCCAACCTCGCCGGTAAGGACGCGGTCTTCGACGTCAAGGTGAAGGAAGTGAAGGCCCCGGTGGAGACCAAGGCCGACGACGCCTTCGCCGAGCGCCTGGGCGTCGAGAACCTTGAGAAGCTCCGCGAGTTGATCAAGACCAACCTCGAGCAGCAGTACGCCGGCGCCAGCCGCTTCAAGCTGAAGCGCGCCCTGCTCGACCAGCTCGACACCAGCCACGAGTTCCCGCTGCCGCCGAAGATGGTCGAGGCCGAGTTCGCCTCCATCTGGTCCCAGGTGCAGCAGGACAAGGAGCAGGGCTCCCTGCCGGACGACGACGCCGGCAAGACCGACGAGCAGCTGCAGACGGAATACCGCAAGATCGCCGAGCGCCGCGTGCGCCTGGGCCTGGTGCTGGCCGAGATCGGCCGCGCCAACAACGTCCAGGTGACCGACCAGGAGCTGGCCGAGGCCATGCGCCGCGAGGCGATGCGCTACGGCCCGCAGGCGCAGCAGGTGTTCGACCTGTTCCGCCAGAACCCGAACGCCCAGGCCCAGCTCCGCGCCCCGATCTTCGAGGACAAGGTCGTCGACCTGATCGTCGAGAAGGCCGCCGTCACGGACAAGAAGGTCAGCAAGGAAGACCTCCTGAAGGAGGACGACCTGCCCGAGGGCTACGCCGACGCCGAGGCGGCCGAAGCCAAGCCGAAGAAGAAGGCCGCCCCGAAGAAGAAGGCCGCCGCCAAGGACGAGGCCGCTTCGGAAGAATAGCCGTCTCGCGAGCGAGATGCGGAAACGCCCCTGGTGATCCCGGGGGCGTTTTTCGTTTCAGATCCCCTCGTGGGCGCCATCGGAAGCCGCGCGGCGTCACCGCCCACCCGATCCGGATTGGGCACGGTTTTCATGGGTCCCGGTGTTCGCTCCGCGAAGCCGGGATGACGCCGAGCGGGCCCTACAGCCCCCGCAGCCGGCGCAGCAGCTCGGCGTTCTCGATCCGCGCGCGGCGCTCGTTGATCTCCTGGTGGAGCGACAGCGGACCGGTGTCCTCGTCCAGCGGCAGGGCCAGCACGGGCTCGATCGGAAGCAGGGGGGACGCAGGCGCAGAGGCGACGTCGCGCTCGAGGCTCATCGGCAGATCTCCCTAACCCCTGGCGAAGGGGCTCCCGCGGTTAAGCTATCATTTACCCTGTACGCCCGACTAGGCCGCCCCTTACGTCACCCGCGTGACGTTCCCGTGATGCCGCGCCGCGGCAGGGCCGTCCGGCCCGCGCGGCCCTGCGACCGCAAATCACCGAACGCCGATCAGAAACCGGTTGGCTTCGGCCGGAAACGGGACGTAACCTCGCAATTGGACGCCGCGTCGTGACGGCGGGCCCTCTCCGGTTCGCCGGAGTTCGCCTTCGCCGCCGCGGGAGTAGAGCGTGTCGGGAAGGATTCCGTTTTGCAGCGCACGCGTACCGAGGGCCCCGACTACTTCCACAAGGTCGTCGATTGCCAGTGGGCCTGTCCGGCGCACACGCCGGTCCCCGAATACATCCGGCTGATCGCCGAGGGCCGCTACGCCGACGCCTACATGATCAACTGGAAGTCCAACGTCTTCCCCGGGGTGCTGGGGCGGACCTGCGACCGCCCCTGCGAGCCCGCCTGCCGCCGCGGCCGGGTGGAGGAGGAGCCGGTGGCCATCTGCCGGCTGAAGCGGGTGGCGGCCGACAACAAGGGCGAGGTGGCCCAGCGGATGCCCGCTCCGGCCGCCCAGTCCAACGGCAAGCGGGTGGCGCTGGTGGGCTGCGGCCCGGCGTCGCTCACCGTCGCCCGCGACCTGGCGCCGCTCGGCTACCAGCTCACCATCTTCGACGCCGAGGCCAAGACCGGCGGCATGATCCGCAGCCAGATCCCGCGCTTCCGCCTGCCGGAGGAGGTGATCGACGAGGAGGTGGGCTTCATCACCGGCCTGGGCGGCATGGACCTGCGCCTGGGCGAGCGTGTGGACAGTCTGAAGGCCCTGCTGGAGGACGGCTACGACGCGGTCTTCGTGGGCTCCGGCGCGCCGCGCGGCCGCGACCTCGACCTGCCGGGCCGCGAGGAGGCCCGCGCCAACATCCACATCGGCATCGACTGGCTCTCGTC
>NZ_DAISJG010000113.1:0-5163 GCF_036821595.1 Phenylobacterium sp. | reverse complement strand
CAAAAACGCGCGCGGATGTCAAGAACAAAAGACGAACATTGCGCGCGGCGGTTAACCTTAGGGCTTTAAGAATTCGTTGACTCTACAGCCAAGCTCTGGCGCCTTCCGCGCAGGGAAGGGGAAAATCCGATGCGGTTCTGTGGCTTGGGCGCAGGAGCTCTCATGGCGATCGCAGTCGCAACCGCCGCGGAGGCCGCTGACACCCCCTACCAGCCCGCATCGAAAACCAGCGTCGGGTTCGCCGGGCCGGCCGGCAGCCTGTGGTCCGGCAGCCTGACCAGCGAACAGTGCGTGACCCCGCGTCGTCGCCGCCTGCTTACGTTCTTCGAGCCCAGGCAGCGGTACGCGCTCGCCGAAAGTCGCGGCGAACTCATCGGCGAGTTCCGCGCGTCGACTCCCCTGCCCGCCTCCATCGTGACGACGGCGCGCGCCTGCGCCACAGTGGCCGGCGAGACGGCCACCACGCGCCTGATGCTCACCGGCGGCGCGCCGGGGTTCTCTCGCTTTCAGACCGCCTTCGCCGCCTGCATGTCACAGCACGACGCCGCCCAGGCCGTGGGCTCCATGACCCTCTGGATCGACAACCGCTGCAACTGGTGAGACGGGCCTCTTAGGCCTGCAGATCGTCACGGTCCCGCTCGACGAGACAGGGCCGGGCGGGCGGAGGTCCCAGCGTGGCCCCTGCCGCGCGGATCTCGTCCACGCGTTCGGGGCTGAAGCCGGGGGCGTACTCCACCTCCTCCCACGTCAGGTACGGCCGGAAAAGGATCAGGTCGTAGGCCGCCGAAAGGCCCACGCCGGGCAACGTCGCGAGCTCTTCCGCGGTCGCGATGTTCAGGTCGGTCATGAGGGGAATCCTGCCTTTCTCCGCCAACGCCAGGCGACGGCCGCCGTTCCTGCATTTTCTACGTAACAGTCAGATTTGATCAGCCGCGCCGCCGCCACGCGAACGGCAGGGCGAAGACCAGTGGAAGGATGAACACGAACGCTCGTCCGCCGCTCACCACCCAGGCCAGCCCCGTCAGCGTCAGCGCCGCCAGGGTGATGATGAGCAGGGTCAGCGGCCGCATCGGCTACCTCCGGGCGGCCACCCGCGCCGCCACCTCTTCCAGTATGTCCGTGAGCTCATGGCCGACTTCCCGCGTCAGCCCGCCCGCCGTCCCGTCGCCGTAGAGACCCGCGCGGGCGAACCCGCCCACCAGGCCTTGGAAGGCGTCCGGGTCGGACAGCGCCATCTGGGTGAGCAGGGCGCGCAGCAGGAAGTCGTGCGCCGTCAGGCTGCGCTGGGTGTCCGCAAGCTGGGCCTCCAGCGCCAGAATTCGTCCCGCTTCGTCCATGCTCGCGCCTCCGACCGATGGTTACGCCTAGAAGGCCGGGGTTGGCGAACGGCGCAAGGGGCGGCGAGCGGTCCCGCCGCCCCGCGCCCGCTAGTGCATGGAGTGCTTCAGGGCGCTGATCTGGTCGTGGTCGGCCCGGATCGTTTCATAAGCCTGACTCACCACCGCCCGCGCGTTGGCCGGCAGTTCGCCGTCGCGCATCGCATGCTCGAACTTGCCCTTGATGACGTCCTCGCCGCGCTCGACCTCGTCGATCACGGCCTTTTCGCTGGCGCCGCCCATGACGGCGTTCTTGAGGTCGACGAACTTGTTGTGCGCCTTGCCCAGCATCGATTGGTCGTGCTCGGGAGTGCCGCCGAAGGTGCGGACCTCCTCCTGCAGCTGGCGCGACAGGTCCATGCGCCGGCGCGCGCGCTCCGCGAATAGGGTCTTCAGCTGGCCGTCGGGGATGTTTTCGGCGGCCTCCTCATAGCCGTTGGCGCTGTCCAGCGTCGTCTCGATCAGGCTGTTCAGCACCTTCACGGCGCGTTCGTGGGTCGCGTCCATCGCGGGTCTCCTTTCGGGTTGGGGGTGTCGTCGGCACAACCCGCCCGAGCCCTCGCTGTTCCCCGCCGATCCGAAAGTGTGCACGCGTCAGGCCGCAGCGTCCGTGCGCCAGTTCACGGTAGGCAAAGCCGTGGGAAGGCGCGGCCTCTACGACAGCAGAGCCGGCCGCTCCGCGCCGGTTCGCCACGTACTCGCGAGCACAGGCGGGGGGAAATCCGAGCTTTCCCAATGATTTTCTTAGCTTGATAACTGATCGTTCCAGATTTCGTGGGTCGCCAAACCCTGAAATCGGCGCCATCTCTTTTCCGCGACGGTGAGGATTGCGTGGGGCCGGATGGAGAGCACGAGATCAGCGCGGTTCGAGGGGCGTCCCCAGCTCGTACGGGCTGGACTGGCGCAACTCTATGCTCTGGGTCTCGTCGGCGCCGCCACCCTCTGCCGCGTCTGGCTGGGCCACCGGTTCCCAGACCTCCTGCCGTTCAGCCTCTACTACCCCGTGATCCTTGCCGCCGGACTGGCGGGCGGCTGGCCGGCGGCCACCACGGCCCTCGTCGCCAGCGGCCTGGTGGGCTGGCGCTTCTTCCTGCCCGGGGCGGCCGACAGCCAGCTCTCCACGACCGAGGTCGTGAACCTGCTGCTCTTCGCCTTCTCCGGGGCGTTCATGGCCTTCGCCGGCGCGCACCTCCAGGCCCTGCTCTATCGGCAGCGAGACAGCCACGAACGGCTCGCCGAGCGCGAGCTCCGCTACCGCACCCTGTTCGACGCCATCTCCGAAGGCTTCGCCCTGGTGCAGGCGGTGCGCGACCAAGACGGCCGGTTGGTCGACTACGTGATCCTGGAGGCGAACCCGGCCATCCTGCGCATGCTCAACACCGATGCCTCGGTGATCGGCCGCCGCGGTGGCGAGGTGCTGCGCAACGCGCCGGCGGCGTGGCTCGGAGCCTGCGAGCGGGCCCTGGCGGGCGAGCCTCTGACCTTTGAATACCACGCCCCTGGAAGCCGCCGCTGGTTTGAGATCCACCTGGCCCGGGTGGCGCCGGAGCAGTTCGCCCAGTTCGTCATGGAGATCACGGACCGCAAGACCGCCGAGGCGCGTCACTCGGAACTGTTCGACGAGCTGAACCATCGGGTGAAGAACAACCTGGCCCTGATCTCCTCCATGCTCGGCCTGCAGGCCCGCAGCAGCAGCCCGGACGTCCGCGCCCAGCTGCAGAAGGCCATGGACCGAATCCAGGCGATCGCCGACGTCCACGCCCGCCTCTACCGCTCGAGCCGCAAGGACGACGTGGACTTCGCCGCCTACCTCACCGACCTCTGCCGCCGCCTGTCGGCATCGCTCATTGAGGATGACCGGGTGCGGATCACTGTGGAGGCCGAGCCCGTGGTCATGCCGCTCGACCGGGCGGTCGCGCTCGGCGTCTTGGTCAACGAGCTTGTCACCAATGCGGCCAAGTACGCCTATCCCGAACCCGCCTCGGGGGCGATCGCCGTGCGGCTGCAACGCACCGGCTCCAGCCTCCTGCTCTCGGTCAGCGACACCGGCCAGGGCCTGCCGCAGGACCTTTCGGGGCCGGGCCTCGGCATGCGACTCGTGCGCTCGCTCGTCCAGCAGATCGGCGGCGCCCTGGAGGTGGAGCGTACCTCAGGCGCGGTATTTCACGTGCGAATGCCCGATGCGCCGCCCGCGCTCGCGGCGGCGGGCGGCCAGGGCCGGCTGCTCTAGGCTGGCCGTCCCGCAAGGAGCCTGGGGAGCGTTGTCGGGCGGTAGTCCCAGACGTCCACGCCGACGTCGAACTGCCGCGCCAGCCCCTTCATGCGGCCGTGGCTGTGGCCGTGCAGGTTGAGCGCGCCCTTATGCTGCCGGTTCCAGCTTCGGAAAGGGTAGTGGCAGAGGACCAGGAAACGGCCCTCCCGCTCGATCTCCGCATATGGCGCCACGCTCTCCCACCCGTCGCCGGCCCCGGGCGGGTCGTTGTTTCCGAGGATCAGGTGCTTGCGTCCGTTCAGCTGGGCCAGCACCTCCGCCGCGCGCCCGGCTGTCCGCGCGAAGTCGCCCAGGTGCCAGACGTCGTCGCCGGCTTCGACCACGGCGTTCCAGCGCCGGATCAGCTCCGCATCCATTTCGGCCACGCTCGAGAACGGCCGGGGATAGAGGTTGAGGACCCGGTGGTCGCCGAAGTGCGTGTCGCTGGTGAAGTAGGTCGCCAAGGCGGCCCTCCGCGCGCGGCCTCCTAGACGAGGTCCGGACCGTCGGCTCCGCGCACGATCGCGAGCGCCCGCCGGCGGATCGCCGCCTCGATCGGACCGCAGTCCGGCGGGGCGTCGGCGATCGCCGACGCCAGCTGCCGCCGCGTCTCCGGAGTATCCATCGCCAGCCGGGAGGTGACGATCAGTTCCAGGGCGAACAGGTGCTGCTCCAGCGCGTCCATCCCGGAATGTTTACTTTGCCCCCTAAGTTTCGCAACTCATTCGCGATTGCAGGCGCTCGATTGCAGGTTGAATCACTACCTGGAATCCCGACCGGGAGTAGCGGCGACCGGCGCTCCGGCCGCCGCCAGTTCCTAGTGGGTCGTACCGGCGCCGTTCGCCGCGCTGTCCTGCAGGCCTTCGCGCACCGCCTGCGCGCCGGCGCGCGCCGCCTCGCCCACACGGGTCGGCAGGTCGCCTTCGGACTCCGGCCGCTGCAGTTCCTCCTTCACGCGGCCGTAGGCGGCCTGGGCGACACCCTTGGCGGTGTCGATCTGGCCGCGGGCGAGATCCTTGCCCTTGCCCATCAGCTTGTCCCGCGTGGGGCCCATGTAGCGGCTCTCTGCGGCCGTGGCCGGCAGGGCCGCGCCGATCGCCACGCCGACCGCCAGCCCCAGCGCGCCGAGCAGCAGCGGCTCGGACTCGAAGGTGTCGGTGGCCTGCTGCTTCACCCGCTGGCCCATCTGGCCGGCCCGGTCCCGCACCTGGCTGGCGGCGGAAGAGACGCCGTCCATCGCCGAGCGGGTGTGGTCGCGCGCGCCGGCCGCCGTGTGGCTCAGGCGCTCCTTGGCCGAGGCCACCACGCCGGACGCCTTGTCGGCCACCGCATGGGCCCTGTCCGCCACCTTCTCCTTCACCGACCCGCCTTGGCTGGCGTCGTCGTAGTAGTCGACGCCATAGCCCGCGCCGTAGGCGCCGGCGTAGCCATGGGACTTCTTGGACTGGCTCGCCATGAGCCAGGCCAGGCCCAGCCCGATCAGCGCCACCGGGACGGGGTTTTCCTTCGCCTGATCCACTACCTTCATCATCATCC
>NZ_DAISJG010000112.1:0-5169 GCF_036821595.1 Phenylobacterium sp. | reverse complement strand
CCGCGGCCCTGATCCGCTTCTTCCAGAACCACGGGATGATGTCGGTGTTCGGCCGGGGCCTGTGGCGCACGGTGGAGGGCGGCAGCCGGTCCTACGTCCAGGCGCTCAGGGCCGCCTTCCACGGCGAGACGCGGACCGGCGAGGCCGTGGCGGGCGTGAGGCGCGACACGACCGGCGCCACGGTGCAGCTCGCCACCGGACGCCTGGAGCGGTTCGACGAGGTGGTGATCGCCACCCATGCCGACACCGCGCTCGACCTGCTGCAGGACCCGACGGACCAGGAGCGGCGGCTGCTCTCGCCCTTCCGGTATTCGAAGAACCGGGTGGTGCTGCACACCGATCCCGCCCTGATGCCGAAGCGGCGGCGGGCCTGGACGAGCTGGAACCACATCGGCCGGCGGGGCGAGGCGGGTGAGGGCTGCGTCACCTACTGGATGAACCGGCTGCAGGGCATCCGGGACGCGCCGGACCTCTTCGTCACTCTGAATCCCACCAGGGAGATCGCTCCCGAGAAGACCATCCGCACGGAGGCCTACGACCACCCGCTGTTCGACGCCGCGGCGATCGCCGCCCAGGCCCAGCTCTGGGACCTGCAGGGCGTGAACCGGACCTGGTTCTGCGGCTCCTACTTCGGGCACGGCTTCCACGAGGACGGGCTGCAGGCGGGCCTGGCGGTGGCCGAGCAGGTCGGCGGGGTGCGCCGGCCGTGGAGCGTCGTGAACGAGTCGGGCCGCATTCACGTGCGGGCGCCGGCGGAGCGGGCGGCGTGAGCTTCGCCTCGGCGATCTACCCGGGCCTGGTGACCCATGCCCGGGTGAAGCCGCGGGCGCACCGGCTGGCCTACCGGGTGTTCTTCCTGCTCCTGGACCTGGACGAGCTCGGCCGGCTCGACTGGAAGATCGGCCTGTTCTCGCACGGCGGCCTCAACCTCGTGAGCGTGCGCGAGAAGGACCACGGCGACGGCTCGGACACCCCGCTGAAGGTCCAGGTGGAGGCGGAGCTGGCCGCCGCGGGGATCGCCCACGGCGGGCCGGTGCGGATGCTCACCATGCCCCGCGTGCTCGGCCACGGCTTCAATCCGCTCACCGTCTACTTCTGCCACCGCAAGGACGGGACGCTCTCGGCCATCCTCTACGAGGTGACCAACACCTTCGGGGAGCGGCACGCCTACCTCATTCCCGCCGCCGACGAGGCGGTGGTGCGGCAATGCTGCGCCAAGGACTTCTACGTCTCGCCGTTCATGGACATGGACCTCGCCTACGGCTTCCGCATCCGGCCGCCCGGCGAGACGGTGCGGGTGCAGGTGGAGGCCCACGACGCCGACGGCCTGGTGCTGGCGGCGAGCTTCCTGGGGCGACGTGCCCCGCTCAGCGACGCAGGCCTGCTCCGGGCCTGGCTGACCCACCCCTGGATGAGCCTGGGCGTGCTGGCGGCCATCCACTGGGAGGCGCTGAGGATGTGGCTCAAGGGGGAGAAGCTGCGGCCCCGGCCCGCGCCGCCGGCGCGGCGGGTCACGGTCGTCGAGCAGGCGCGCCAGGCCGCCTAGCTGCACCGGATTTCCTGACCTCCGGCGCCAAAACCGGACTCGCCGAACGGGCCCCGGCGCCCCACACTCCCGGTCCCATAGCAGACGGAAAATCGGATGAGTGATTCGCCCCCCAGGGGCGAAGCGCGGCGCTGTCCGACGTCCCCACGGTGGACGTGACGGCCATGCCTTCGGTGCTGGCCCGGATCGCCGGGCTGGCCATGCGCTACCCCGGCCGGGTGGCGCTGACCGTGCTTGCATCGGTGGGCGCGGCGATGGCCAGCCTGACCCTGCCCAGGCTGTTCGGCCGCTCGGTGGACCAGGCGCAGGCGCTGCTGGCCGACGGCGCGGGCCATGCGGACGCGGCGCGCCAGGCGCTGCTGGTCAGCGCGGGCCTCGTCATCGCCGCGACGGTGGCGCGCGGCCTGCTCACCATGTGGTCGGGCTATCTCGGCGAATACCTCAGCCAGAAGGTGGCCAACGACCTTCGCCTGCAGTTCTTCCAGCACCTGCAGAAGCTGTCCTTCGGCTTCCACGACCGCATCCACTCCGGCGACCTGGTCACCCGCGGCATGCTCGACCTGGAAGGCGCGCGGGCCTTCATCAACGGGGCGATGACGCCGGCGCTGAGCCTCGTCCTGCTGGTCGGCTTCGCCGCGGCGATGATGGTCAGCCTGGACCCGGTGCTGGCCCTGGTCGGCCTCTCCTTCGTGCCGGTGGCGGGCTATGCGCTGGCCCGCATGGGCTTCCTGCTGCGCGTCACCTGGCTGCGGGTGCAGGAGTTGATGGGCCAGCTCACCCTGACCATGGAGGAGAACCTGCAGGGCATCCGCGTTGTCCGGGCCTTCGCGGGGCGCGACTTCGAGCTGGCCAAGTTCGACCGCGGCTCACGGGCGGTGATCGTCTTCCAGGACCGGCGGATCACGCTGCGGTTCACGGCGATCGCCTGGATGAACGTGAGCTTCCACATCTCGCTCGGCCTGCTGCTGTGGCTGGGCGGGCGCAAGGTGCTGGCGGGGCAGATGACGGTGGGCCGGCTCACCGAGTTCCTGACCTACATGACGCTGCTGCAGGCCCCGATCCGGCAGGTGGCGATGATCTTCAACTCCATGGCGCGGGCGACCTCCTCGGGCTCCCGGCTGTTCGAGGTCCTGGACCTGGAGCCGGAGATCGCCGACCGGCCCGGGGCGCGGCCGCTGGAGGCGCCCCGCGGCGTGCTGCGGTTCGAGGGCGTCGGCTTCCGCTACGGTGCGGACGGGCGGGCGGTGCTGCAGGACATCAGCTTCGAGGTGCGGCCGGGAAGGACGGTGGGGATCGTGGGCCCGCCGGGCTCCGGCAAGTCGACGCTCGCGAACCTGATCCCCCGTTTCTACGACGTGACCGAGGGCCGGATCACCCTCGACGGGGTGGACATCCGCGACGTGACGCTCGCGTCGCTGCGGGAGTACGTCGGGCTGGTGCAGCAGGAGGCCTTCCTGTTCGACGCCTCGGTGGGCCACAACGTGGCCTACGCCGACCCCTGGGCGGGTGACGCTCGGATCGAGGCGGCGGCCCGGACGGCGCAGATCCACGAGCACATCGCCGGCCTGCCGGAGGGCTACGAGACCCGGGTCGGCGAGCGCGGCGTGGCGCTCTCCGGCGGCCAGCGGCAGCGGATGAGCATCGCCCGCGGGGTGGTGCCGGGGCCCGGCGTGATGATCTTCGACGATTCCACCGCCGCCATCGACGCGGTCACGGAGCGCAAGGTCCGCGACGGCCTGGCGCGGGCGACGAAGACCAAGGCCACGGTGATCATCGCGCACAGGCTGTCGTCCCTGATGCACGCCGACGAGATCCTGGTGCTGGACGAGGGCCGGATCGTCGAGCGCGGGAGCCATGACGAACTGGTCGCCCGTGGCGGGACCTACGCCGAGCTCTACGAGCTGCAGAGCCGCTCCGACGCCGCCGCGACGCTCGAGCAGCCGGCATGAGCGTGGAGCCGGCCCCCGGACCGACGGAGGAGCGGCGGCGCGCGCCGCGGGCCTCCCTGGGCTCTCCCGAGGGCGACGACGTCTTCGGGACCTTCGACCCGCGCGCGGCCAGGCGGTTCTTCGGCTACCTCGTCCCGCACCGGAAGGCGTTCCTGGCCGCCCAGTTCGCCGTGCTGGTCGCCGCCGCCGCCAACGTCTCCATCCCGCTGCTGATCGGCAAGGCGGTGGACGGGCTGGTGCGCGGCGACGGCGAGAGCTTCGGCCGCGCGGTCGTGCTGTTCGGCGTGGCGGCGGCGGTGTTCATCGCCACCCTGGTGTTCGGCGAGTGGCAGATCCAGCGGGTGGCCCAGCGGGTGATCTTCGACATCCGCCGGGCGATGTTCGCCCACCTGCAGGACGTCAGCCTCTCGTTCATGGACCGCACCCACGTGGGCCGGATGATGGCCCGGCTGCAGGGCGACGTGGCCGCGCTGCAGGAGCTGCTGGAGAGCACCACCGGCGCGGTGGGCGACCTGGTGGTGCTGGTGGCGATCACGGTCGTCCTGCTCAGCCTCGACCTGCAGCTGGGCCTGCTCACGCTTGCGGTGCTGCCGGCGCTGATCGCCATCCGGGCCGTCTGGCTGCCCTATTCGAAGAGAAGCTTCCGCGAGGCGCGGGACGCCTCGTCCACCGCCAATTCGGCGCTGGCGGAGAACATCAACGGCATCCGCACCGTACAGGAGACGCGGCGCGAGGCGCTGAACTTCGAGCTCTACCGGAAGATGGCCGACGCTAACTTCAGGGCCCAGACCGGCGCGGCCTGGATGACCCAGATCATGGTGCCGACGGTCGACATCCTGACCGGCGTGGCCATGGCGATCGTCATCGTCGTCGGCGGGAATGCGGTGCTGGCCGGGCGGCTGGAGGTCGGCGTGATGGTGGCCTTCGTGCTCTACGTTCAGCGGTTCTTCGATCCCGTGCGCATGCTGTCGATGCAGTACACCATCATGCAGCGGGCGATGGCCGCGGCGCACCGGATCTTCGAGGTGCTGGACGTGCCGGTGACCATCAGGGACCGGCCCGACGCCGTGGCGCTGGACGAGTTCGAGCCCCGCGTCGAGTTCCGCAACGTGACCTTCGGCTACGACCCGGCCCGGCCTGTGCTGCACGACATCTCGTTCACGGTCGAGCCGCGCGAGGTGGTGGCGCTGGTGGGGCCCACGGGCTCGGGCAAGACCTCGATCATCGCTTTGACCCACCGCTTCTACGACGCCGACCGGGGCCAGGTGCTGGTGGGCGGGCATGACGTGCGCGACGTCACCCTCGACAGTCTCGGCCGGCGGATCGCCATGGTGCTGCAGGAGCCGTTCCTGTTCACCGGCACGATCGAGGAGAACATCCGCTACAACACCAGGGGCGCCGCGCGCGAGGACGTGATCGCGGCGGCCAAGGCAGTGTCGGCCCACGACTTCATCATGCGCTTGCCCGAGGGCTACGACACCCCGCTCGGACAGCGGGGCCGGAACCTTTCGGTGGGCCAGCGGCAGCTCATCTCCTTCGCCCGCGCCCTGGTGGCGGACCCGCAGATCCTGATCCTCGACGAAGCGACGGCGAACATCGACAGCTTCACCGAACAGGCGATCCAGCAGGCGCTGAAGGTGCTGTTCGCGGGCCGGACCTGCATGGTCATCGCCC
>NZ_DAISJG010000111.1:0-5174 GCF_036821595.1 Phenylobacterium sp. | reverse complement strand
GCGCGCACCCGCAGGCGCCGCGTCTCGCGGCCGCGGACCACGTCCACCTCCTCCTCGGCGCCGCCGCGCCCGGCGGTCTCCACCACGGCGGCGATCTCGGGCGCCACGTCGGCGAGCTTGCGGCCGCGGCCGTGGTCGCCGGGCAGGTCGAGCAGCAGGGCCGCCTGCCGGTTGGCCGCGGAGATCCGGCCCTTCGCGTCCAGGCCGATGACGCCGGCGCTGACCTCGGCCAGCACCGTCTCGATGAACTGCCGCCGCCGCTCGGCCTCGCGGCCGGCCCGCCGCAGGGCTTCCTGCTGAACCTGAAGATCGTGCGTCATGCTGTTGAAAGCACGTGACAACACCGCGATCTCCTCGGGATCTTCGTCGGCGTCGACCCGGGCGCTCAGGTCGCCGCCGGCGACCCGGCCGGCGGCCTGCACCAGCCGCCCCACGGGACCGGAGATGGCGTTCGCCGCGCCCAGGCCGAGCCACACCGCGCCCACCAGCACCAGCAGCGCGGTCTCCGAATAGGAGAGCGCGAAGATGGTCTGGATGCGCTCGCGGTTCTGCGCCGCCTCCCGGTAGGAGACCAGCGAGGCCTCGGCCTCGAGCAGGTGGTTGATGATCCCCTTCTCCACCGGGTGGGCGATGTAGAGGTAGGCGTCGTCATAGGCCGTGAGCCGGTAGACCGCCCGCATCAGGTCCGGCGAATCGAAGGCCGGCACCGAGATGTCGCCCTCGTCCGCCGCCCGGAAGCTCGATTCCGGCGGGATCAGGAACACCGGCGCGCCGGCGGCCTCGGCGCGGGCCAGCACCCGGCCCTCCCGGTCGATCAGGTAGGCGGCCGGGAAGGCGTGGTAGGCCGCCTGTTCCGAGAGGTAGTGGCTGAAGGCCACCGGGCTTTCGGCCAGCCCCGGCGCGGCGCGGTTCAGGTCGGCGCCCATCAGGCTCACGTGGTCGCCGATGTAGCGCTTCTGGTCCTCGACGTAGGACCGCGCCACTGTGGCCGAGTTCTCCACCACGGTCTGCACCCGCTGGCCCAGCCAGTTGTCCACGCCGCGGCTGACCAGCACCCCGTAGAACAGGGCCACCACGACGGCCGGGGCCACCGCGGCCAGGGCGAACAGGGTGACGAATCGCAGGTGCAGCCGCGCGCCGGCGTCGCTCTCCCGGGCGTTCAGCAGGGCCGTGAAGCGCAGGGCGACGACCGTGGTCAGCGCCAGGATCAGGATCAGGTTGAGCGTCAGGACGGTCAGGACGAGCTGGCTGGCCGGCCCCAGCGGCCCCGTCTCCGGCGGCGAGGCGGCCAGCAGGATGGCCACCCCGGTCAGGGTCGCGGCCACCGCATAGGCTGCGCCCAGCACCGCCCGGGAGTTCAGCGCCCGCCAGACCCGGGCGGCGGCCTCGCTATCTCGGATGTGGTCGGCCAGCAACGCCATCGTCGGGGGAGCCTAAGGAACTGTGCTCCAAACTCAACAGCGTTGTTGCGCAGAAGCGTCAGCGTGGCCCCGCGGGGCCGCCCCCCTAGCGCCGCCCGCGGCTCATCTCCACGCCCAGGTCCTGGATCTTCTTGCGCAGGGTGTTGCGGTTCAGGCCGAGCACCTCGGCGGCCCGCACCTGGTTGCCCCGCGTGGCCGCCAGGGTGAGCTGGATCAGCGGACGCTCCACCTCCTCCAGCACCCGGTCGTAGAGCCCGGCCGGCGGCAGGCCGTCGGGCTGGTCGGCGAAATAGGTGGCCAGCTTGCGCTCGACGAGCTGGGCGAGCGTCGCGGGCCCCTCCTGTCCTTCCACGACCGGCTGCTGGTCGGCCAGCTCCCGCTCGACGATGCGGGCGGTGATCAGGTCCTCGGCGTAGAGGGCGCAGATCCGCCGGATCAGGTTCTCCAGCTCGCGCACGTTGCCCGGCCAGGCGTGCAGCTTCAGCCGCTCCAGGGCGCCGGCGTCGATGGTCTTGGCCGGCAGCCCCTCGCGGTTGGCCCTGAGCAGGAAGGCCCGCGCCAGGTCCGGGATGTCCTCGGTCCGGTCGCGCAGCGGCGGCAGGCGGACGGGGGCGACGTTCAGGCGGAAGAACAGGTCCTCGCGGAACAGCCCCTGCTGGATCAGGGCCCGCAGGTCGCGGTTGGTGGCCGCGATGATCCGCACGTTCGGCCTGCGCCCGGTCTTCGGGTTCAGCGCCGGCTCCGAGCCGTCGATCACCCGCAGCAGCCGCGTCTGGGCGTCCAGCGGCATGTCGCCGATCTCGTCGAGGAACAGGGTGCCGCCGTCGGCCTCCACCAGCTTGCCGTGGTCGCCGTCCTCCTTGCCGAACAGCTCCGTCTCGACCCGCTCGCGCGGCACGGCGGCCAGGTTGATGACCACGAACTTGCCGTCCCGCCGGCGGCCCATGTCGTGCAGCGCCCGGGCGACCAGCTCCTTGCCGGTGCCGCTCTCGCCGAGGATCAGCACGGTGAGGTCCGCCCCCACCAGCCGGGCGATCGTCCGGTAGACGTCCTGCATGGGCCCGGAGCGGCCGATCAGCGGCAGGCGGTCGTCGCGCACCGCCCGGGCCTGGGCCTTGGAGGCCTCGGCGTCCGCGGGCTTGGCCAGCGCCCGGCGGGCCGCCGAGGTCATGTCGTCCAGGTCGAAGGGCTTGGGGACGTAGTCGAAGGCGCCCACCTCGGCGGCGTTCACCGCGGTGATCAGATTGTTCTGCGCGCTCATCACGATGACCGGCAGCTTCGGCCGCTCCTTGCGGATCCGCGGCAGCACGTCGAACACGTTCTCGTCCGGCATGACCACGTCGGTGACCACCAGGTCCCCCTCGCCGTCCGACACCCACTTCAAGAGCGTCGTGGCGTTGCCCGTGGCCCGCACCTGGTAGCCCAGGCGCGTGAAGGCCTGCGACAGCACGAGGCGGATCGAGGAGTCGTCGTCGGCGATCAGGATCTTCTTGCCGCTCGCGTTCATGCCGGGACGTCCTCTTCGGTCGCGATGGGAAGCAGCACCCGGAAGACGGTCCGTCCGGGCTCGGATTCGAAGTCGATCAGGCCGCCGTGGCCGGCGACCAGCTTGGCCACCAGCGCCAGGCCCAGGCCCGCGCCGTTCGCCTTGGAGGTGACGAAGGGCTGGAACAGGTGCTCGCGCAGGTGCGCCGGCACGCCGGGCCCGTTGTCGACGATCCGCACCTCCAGCGGCGCGCCGCGGGCCGGCTGGCCCTTGGTGGCGCGCACCCGCACCCCATGCCGGAAGGCCGTGGTGATGGAGAGCTCGCCGCGCCCGTCCCCCCGGGAATGGGCCGCCTCGGCGGCGTTCTTCACCAGGTTCAGGAAGATCTGGATCAGCTGGTCCTCGTCGCCCAGCACCGGCGGCAGCGAGGGGTCGTACTGCTCGCGCAGCGCCAGGCCGTCGGCCACGCCGTTGGCCGCCAGGGCGCGGACCCGGTCGAGGATCTGGTGGATGTTGATCGGCGTCAGGCTCGGCAGGTGGTCGTCGGAGAAGGCCTCCATCCGCTCCACCAGCCGCCGCACCCGGTCGGTCTCGTCGACGATCAGCTGGGCGAGCGGCGCGTCCTCGGCCTTGGCGCCGGACTTCAGGAGCTGGGCCGCGCCGCGGATTCCGGCCAGCGGGTTCTTGATCTCGTGGGCCAGCATGCGGCCGAGCCCGACGACCGAGCGCAGCCCCGCCGCCTCCGGCCCGACGCCGCGCTCGACGCCCAGCCCGGCCTTAACCGACAGCGTCAGCAGCACCGAGCCGTCGCCCAGCGGCGCGGCCGCCCCGTCGGCCTCGAACGGCGGCAGGCCGAAGAGGTTGATCTGCACCCCCCGTTCCCGCACCCGGGCGTCCTCGTCCAGGGCCCGGTTCAGCAGCGAGACCAGGGCCGAGCCCGGCGGCAGGGCCGCCCGGAAGCGGCCGCGGGCCAGCAGCCCCAGCCCCTGGCCGAAGAGGGCCTCGGCGGCCTCGTTGACGGCCACCAGGGCGCCTTCGGAGTCCACCACCATCGAGGGGTCGGGACTGAGGTCGAAGGCCGCGGCCTTCAGGGTCCCGATGTCGGGCCCGGGCGCCTGTGTTCTTGTCTGTCCGGTCATGCCGCCAGCCTGCGGTCTGGAGTGCGCCAGAGGGCGGTCAGCCCCCGCTCGACTTCAAACGCGTCCTCCAGGCGGCAGAGCGCCGCGCGCGCTTCTCGCCTGGCCTGCGCGGACGCGGGCCAGGGGGCGCTTTCGATGTAGCCGGCCAGGTGCTTGCGGAAGATCCGCAGGCCCAGGCGCTCGCCGTAGAACTCCAGGCTGTCGCGGAAGTGGGCCAGCGCGATGGCCAGCCGTTCCTCCACGTCCGGTTCGGCGTAGGGCTCGCCGGCCAGCGCCGCCTCGATCTGGGCCGCGATCCACGGCCGGCCGTAGACCCCGCGCCCGACCATCACCGCGTCCGCGCCGGAGGCCTCCAGCGCCCGGCGCGCGCTCTCGCCGTCGACGATGTCGCCGTTGACGATCACCGGCACCGAGACGGCGGCCTTCACCGGCGCCACCTCGGCCCAGCGGGCCTCGCCCTTGTAGAACTGGCAGCGGGTGCGGGCGTGCACAGTCACCGCCGCCACCCCCAGCGCCTCCGCCCGGGCGGCCAGCTCCGGGGCGTTCTTGGAGGCGTCGTCCCACCCCAGCCGCATCTTCACCGTCACCGGGACGTCCACCGCCTCCACCGCGGCGGCCATCAGCTCGCAGGCCAGGTCCGGCTCGCGCATCAGGGCCGAGCCCGACAGCACGCCGGTCACCTCCTTCGCGGGGCAGCCGAAATTGAGGTCGACGATCTGCGCCCCGGCCCGCACCGCCAGGCGCGCGCCCTCGGCGACGTGCGCCGGATCCCGCCCGACCAGCTGCACCACCATCAGCGGCAGGCCCTCGCCCACCGCGGCGCGGCGCACCACGTCCGGGCGCCCCTTCGAGAACTCCGCGCAGGCGACCATCTCGGTCGCCACATAGGCGGCGCCCAGCCGGCTCGCGGCCTTGCGGAACGGCAGGTCCGAGACCCCGGTCATGGGCGCGATCCACGCGCGGCCCCCGACCTCTACGCTGCCAAGCTTGAGCGTGCTGCCCATTTTTTACTCATCCCCACCGACTTCTTTTTAGGCAAATTGTGCGGCGCCGTAAAGCCCCGCTGAACTGGACAAGTCCCGCCTGCGCCCTAAAGAGATCGGCATGAGTTTTTCGGCGGTCGTGGTG
>NZ_DAISJG010000110.1:0-5286 GCF_036821595.1 Phenylobacterium sp. | reverse complement strand
CGCGGACGCCCCATGGCGCAGCAGTACATTTTCCAGATGCAGGGCCTGACCAAGGGCTACCCTGGAAACCCCAAGAAGACCTTCGAGAACATCTGGCTGTCCTTCTATCCGGACGCCAAGATCGGCGTCGTCGGCGTCAACGGCTCCGGCAAGTCGACCCTGCTGAAGATCATGGCCGGGCTCGACAAGGACTTCACCGGCGAGGCCTTCGCCGCCGAGGGCGTGAAGCGCGGCTACCTGGAGCAGGAGCCGCAGCTCGACGAGCAGCTCGACGTCTGGGGCAACGTCATCGCCTGGTGCGAGGAGAAGCGGATCTTCGACCGCTACAACGCCGTCGCCACCCAGATGGGCGAGGAATACACCGACGAGCTGATGGAGGAGATGACCGCCCTCCAGGAGCAGCTCGACGCCCACGACCTGTGGGACATCGACAGCCGCATCGAGATGGCGATGGACGCGCTGCGCTGCCCGCCGAACGACTGGCCGGTGGACAAGCTGTCCGGCGGCGAGAAGCGCCGCGTGGCGCTCGCCCGCCTGCTGCTCTCCAAGCCCGACATGCTGCTGCTCGACGAGCCCACCAACCACCTCGACGCCGAGAGCGTGGCCTGGCTGCAGCACCACCTGGAGGCCTTCCCGGGCTGCGTGATCCTGGTCACCCACGACCGCTACTTCCTGGACCAGGTGACCAAGTGGACGCTGGAGCTCGACCGCGGCAAGGGCCTGCCGCACGAGGGCAACTACTCGTCCTGGCTGGAGGCCAAGACCAAGCGCCTGGCGCAGGAGGAGCGCGAGGAGGCCGGCAAGAAGCGCACGATCGAGCGCGAGCTGGCCTGGGTCCGCTCCTCGCCGTCCGCGCGGCGGACCAAGTCCAAGGCCCGCCTGGCCGCCTTCGACCAGCTGCAGGCCGCCGCCGACAACGCCAAGCAGACCTTCGCCCAGATCCAGATCCCGCCGGGCCCCCGGCTCGGCCAGGTGGTCATCGAGGTCGACGGCCTGGAGAAGGAGTACGGCGACAAGCTGCTGTTCAAGGACCTGTCCTTCAAGCTGCCGCCGGGCGGCATCGTCGGCGTCATCGGCCCGAACGGGGCCGGCAAGTCGACGCTGTTCAAGATCATCACCGGGCAGGAGACCCCCGACGCGGGCACCGTGCGCCTGGGCGAGACGGTGAAGCTCTCCTACGTCGACCAGAGCCGCGACACCCTCGATCCCAACAAGAACGTCTGGGAGGAGATCTCGGGCGGCCTCGACATCATGAAGGTGGGCGGCCGCGAGATCCCCAGCCGCGCCTACGTCGGCTCGTTCAACTTCAAGGGCGCCGACCAGCAGAAGAAGGTCGGCCTGCTCTCGGGCGGCGAGCGCAACCGGGTCCACCTGGCCAAGACGCTGGCCAACGGCGGCAACGTCCTGATGCTCGACGAACCGACCAACGATCTCGACGTGGAAACCCTCGGGGCCCTGGAATCGGCCCTGGAGGACTTCCCGGGCTGCGCCGTGGTCATCAGCCACGACCGCTTCTTCCTGGACCGCCTGGCCACCCACATCCTGGCCTTCGAGGGCGACAGCAAGGTCGAGTGGTTCGAGGGCAACTTCGAGGCCTACGAGGAGGACAAGATGCGCCGCCTCGGCTCCGACAGCATCATCCCCCACCGCATCAAGTTCCAGAAGTTCACGCGGTAGGCGACCGTCATTGACCTGACACCGCCTTCCCCCACAAGGTTGCCTTGTGGGGAGGGTGTTCCGCGTGCCGATGATCGCGGGCCGCGGGCGCGGACTTGCCCAGCCGCGGGGCGGTGATGGAGCCATCTTGAGCCCTCGAGGCGCTCGGTCGCCGGTGGGACATCTGGGGGGAGAGAGACCTGATGCCGACCGTGATCGTGACCACCAGCTTTCGGGTCTATCCGGGCGAGACGCTGACGTTCACGAACGAGAACGCCTTCTCGCTGGAAGGCGGCTCCAGCGGATCGCCGACCCTGCTGATCGAGGGGGTGGTGAACGCCACCATGAGCTCGTCGGGCAGCGGCTACAATTCCATCACCGGGATCGCCATCGGCTACGGCGGCTTCTACGACTCCGCGGTGACCATCACCGAGAGCGGCTCGCTCACGGTGACCAACAACGCCACCGGCGGCTACGCCTACGGCTACAGCTCCGGCAGCTGGTCGCCCGACTTCTACAACCGCGGTTCGGTGCAGGTGACCGCCAAGGGGACTGCGTACGGCCTCTCCACCTGGGACGCGGGTCCATGGGTGTTCGAGAACAGCGGAACCTTCCGTGTCACCTCCACCGCCTCCGACGCCCGTGGCGTGAACCTCGCCAACGGCGGCACATTCCGGAACACGGGCGTCTTCGAGGTGACGGGCGCGACCAATGTGGTGGGGGTCGGCCTGAACGGCTGGGATTCCAGCTTCAGCAACAGCGGGACCATCAAGGCGACGGATGGCAGTGCGGCGAGCGACAGCATCGCCGTCTACTGGACATCGTCCTTCGGCAGCGGCGACACCTTCGTCAACAACGGCTGGGTCGAGGGCGACTACGCGCTGAAGGTGTCCCCCTATTCCAGCTACACCAGCGGGACGGAGGTGTTCACCAACAACGGGACCTTCCTCGGCAAGGTGGACATGGGCTTCTCCTCGGCCCGGCTGGTCAACGCCGGGGTCATCTGGGGCGACACCAGCCTGGGGCTCGGTGACGACACCTATTCCGGCGCCTCCGGCATCTTCGTGGGGCGGATGACCGGCGGCGATGGGGCCGACAGCATCGCCGGCGGCGAGCGCGGCGAGCAGTTCCTGGGCGAGGCCGGCAACGACACGATCAGCGGCGGGGCCGGCGACGACACGGTGAACGGCGGCCGCGATTTTGACCTGCTCGATGGCGGAGCCGGCTTCGACGTCCTCGACTACTCCGACGCCACCATGGGGGTGACCGCCAGCTTCGCCACGGGGCGGGCCTTCGCCTCGGGCGAGGACACCATTTCCGGGTTCGAGAAGATCATCGGCGGAATCTACGGCGACACGCTCAGCGGCAGCGCCGGGGCCGACAACCTGATGGCCGGCGGCGGCGACGACAGCCTGCAGGGCGGCGACGGCCGGGATTACCTGCGCGGCGAGGCGGGCGCGGACTACATTGTCGGCGGCGCAGCGTTCGACGACATCCACGGCAACCAGGGCGACGACACGGCCTCGGGCGGCGACGGCGACGACTGGGTCGTGGGCGGCCAGGACAACGACCGCCTGAGCGGGGACTTGGGCGACGACATCGTCTACGGCAACCTCGGGAACGACGTCCTCGACGGCGGGGCGGGGGCCGACATCGTCCGGGGCGGCCAGGGGGACGACGTGCTGGCCGGAGGCGAGGGGAACGACTGGCTCTCCGGCGACCGGGGCGACGACAACCTCACCGGCGGAGCGGGCGCGGACATCTTCCATTCGTTCGTCGACGCCGGGATCGACCTGGTCACCGACTTCAACTTCGCCGAGGGCGACCGGGTGCAGCTCGACCCCGGCACGGCCTACACCCTGGCCCAGGTCGGCGCCGACACCGTCATCGACATGGGCGGCGGCAACCGGGTGGTGCTGGTCAACGTTCAGCTCTCGGCGCTGCCGGAGGGCTGGATCGTCGGAGGCTAGGCTTCGGGCTTCTGTCCGCCTTTTCAACAGCTTACGGTGAAGCTGCGCCCGATTTCAGCCGCGATTGAGCCCTAGCTCCCCGGTGGGGACATCCAGCCGGCCCACACCTGTGGGCCGGCTTCTTGCGCGACGGGTGGATGATGGCGGAATTCGTGGGTACGGCGGCGCGGGACACCCTGACCGGCGGGGCGGAAGACGACCGGCTGCAGGGGCTGGGCGATGGCGACCTGCTTTCGGGCGGCGCGGGCGACGACACGCTCGAGGGCGGCGCGGGCAACGACGCCCTGCGCGGCGATGACGGCGCCGACCGCCTGCTGGGCGGCGAGGGCGGCGACACCCTGATCGGCGGCGCCGGCGACGACCACATGGACGGCGGCGCGGGCTCGGTGGCCGCGGGCTATTACGACGTCTACTACACCTTCGGCGCAAACCCGTTCGACGGCAGCGACGTGGTCTCGTTCGAGACCGCGACCCAGGGCGTGCAGGCCTCGCTGATGATCACCGGGGCGCAGAGCACCGGCGCCGGCCTCGACACGATCATGAACGTCGAGCAGCTCTGGGGCTCCAACTTCGACGACAACCTGACCGGCGACGACGGCCGCAACCGGCTCTACGGCTACGACGGCCATGACACCCTCTCCGGCAGGGGCGGGGACGACGTGCTGGCGTCCCAGGGCGGCAACGACGTGGTCTCGGGCGGTTCCGGCAACGACTGGATCAGCGGCGGCTACGTCAGCGATCCGGTCCGCGGCGGCGAGGGCGACAACACCCTGAGCGGCGACGCCGGCGACGACACCATCAACGGCGGGGCCGGGGTCGACGTCATGTACGGCGGCGACGGCAACGACGTCTTCTACGACTACGGCGGCATGAAGCAGTACGAGGCGGCCGTCACGGGCGCCAACCGCTTCTACGGCGAGGGCGGCGACGACACGATCAGCGCGCGGATGTTCGACGCGGTCGTGGACGGCGGCGACGGGAACGACAAGATCCACATCTATCGCCCGCACGAGCTGTGGGAGGCGCCGCAGGTGCTGCAGTCGATCAGCGGTGGCGCGGGCGACGACACCTTCGAGATCGGGAGCTTCAATCCCACCGACCGGATGGTGATCGACGGCGGGACGGGGGCCAACACCCTGCTGCTGCGCGACTGGTGGCTGCCGGAGATCTGGATCAACCAGGAGCACGCCGGTCCGGGCCTCGTGGCGCTGGGGATCACGACGGTGACCGCCGACCAGTCGGTCATGCGCATCCACGGCGGCGACGCGGCGGAGACCTACAACGCCTCCTGGAGCAGCGACTGGATCGACGCTGGCGGCGGGGACGACGTGATCACCGCCGACGCGCCGCCGCCTTACCTGACGACCTACGCCGGCGATGACACCGTGCTGGCCGGGGCCGGCTCCGACACCGTGAGCGGCCTGGGCGGGCAGGACTACCTCCGCGGCGGGACGGGGAACGATTCCATCTCCGGCGGCGCGGCCTTCGACGACGCCCACGGCAACGAGGGCGACGACACGGTCTCCGGCGGCGACGGCGACGACTGGGTGGTCGGCGGCAAGGACCAGGACGTGCTCTTTGGCGACGCCGGCGGCGACATCGTCTACGGCAACCTCGGGAACGACACCCTGGACGGCGGCGAGGGCGCGGATATCGTGCG
>NZ_DAISJG010000109.1:0-5307 GCF_036821595.1 Phenylobacterium sp. | reverse complement strand
GGGTCCAGCGGCGCGCCGCGCGGCCAGACGCCCTCCTCCAGCCCGGCCACCACCAGCCGGTCGGCCCGCACCAGCCGGGCCTCGATGGCGCCCAGGATGCGCAGCCGCGGATGGGTGGCGCCGCCGGTCCGCACCGTCTCGCCCTCCATCAGCCGCTCCAGCAGGTCGGCGAAGCCCCGGCGGCTGACCGGCGGCAGCCCGCTGCCCTCCCGGATCAGGCCGGCCAGCAGCCGGCTCACCGCCTCGCCGCCGGGCCCGCTCCACAGCTCGCCCGTCCCGCCGGCCGGGTCGCGGGCGAGGGCTTCCATCATCGCCGCCAGGGCCGCCGCCATCGCCGGGACCTCGTCGGCGGGGGCGGTCAGCTCGGCGAGCCGGCCCCGCAGCGCCTCGGCCACCTGCGCCCCCTCGGGCGAACCGGAAAGCTTTCCGGCCACGACGTCCCAGTTCGCCGGCCGCGCTCCGCGCAGGCCGTGGAGCTCGAACGCCGCCACGCCGCGCGCCAGCGCCTCGGGCTCCAGCCCCAGCCGCACGTCCGGATGCTTCAGGATCGCCAGCAGGGTCACCGGGTCCAGCGGATCGACCGCCGCCCGCGCGACCAGCCCAGCCAGCGCCCCGCAGCGGCAGCCGGCCAGGGTCTCGCCGGCCGAGGAGTCCGGGATCACGCCCCAACGCCCGAGCTTGGCGGCCACCCGCCGGGCCAGCGCCTGGTCCGGCGTCACCAGGGCGGCGGTGCGCTCGGGCGTCTCCAGCGCCTCGCGCAGCAGCAGGGCCGCGACCGTCGCCGCCTCCTCCTCCGAGCGGGCGCTGACCAGCGACAGCCCCTTCAGCCCCTCGGCGACGGGATCTATCCCCTCGGCCTCCGCCTCGTGGCGCAGCCGCTCGATGGCGTGCAGCCAGTCGGCGGTGGCCTCGGCGGGCCGCAGCGCCTCGTTGACCACCCGCCGGCGCCAGCGGCCCTGGGCGGTGGGGGCCTGCGCCACGGGCCAGGCCGCGACGTCGCCCCGGGCCACCCCGGCTTCGGCCAGCAGCCGCTTGAGCGCCCCCTGAGGATGCTGCACGTCCACGTCCGCCCAGGCGCTGTCGGCCAGGTCCTGGTCCAGTCCCGGCAGCACCACGCAGCCCTGCGGCGCGCTCGCCACCGCGACCAGCAGGGCCCGCGTCGCCGGCGCCGTGCCCGTCGAGCCCGCCGCCACCAGCACCCCCTGCGGCGGCTTCAGCGTCCAGGCCTCGGCCAGCCGGCGCAGCAGCCGCACCCGCCGCTCGCTGACGTCCACGACGCCGAGCGCCGCCAGCCGCTTCGGCCACTGGATAAGCGCCGTCTCCAGGAAGTCGCGGCTGACCCGCCAGTGCTCGGCGAGGTCGGCCTCCACCAGCCCCGCCAGCTTCTCCCCGGCCTCGACCTCCTCGATCTGCAGGCTGTCCAGGAAGCCGCCGAGCGCATCGGCCAGCTCCAGGGCGCCCGAGGCGGTCAGCTCCCGGCCGGGCAGCAGGTGGGCGTTGTCCGCCACCAGCCGCGTCAGCTCGAAGCGGCGCTTCAGGGGGTCGATGGCGGCCGGCAGGTCCAGCGACAGGTCGCCCGGCTCGAACGGCGGCTCGCCCTCCTCCAGGTCGCCCAGCGGCCGCATCTGCGGCGGCAGCACCGCGCGTCCGCCCGCCGCCGCCACGAAGCCGTCGGCGATGGCCCGCGCGCCGCGCCGGGTCGGGATCAGCACCACCGCCTGCGACAGCGCCTCGGGTCCCTGCGGCGCCAGCGCGTCGTGCAGCCCCTGCGCCAGGTCCTGGGCGAACGGCCGGTGCGCCGGGATGTTGTACCAGCGCGGCCCCGGCCCTCGCAGGAAGCCGCTCATGCCTCCAGCCGCGCCTCGGCCGCGGCCCGGGCCCCCGGATCGCCCACGTGCATCCAGAAGGCGTCCATCACCGCCCCGTGCAGCCGGCCCTCGGCCTGCAGCCGCTTCCACACCGGCAGGATCGAGAACGGCCCCGCCGTGGGCGAGCCGTCCAGCACCTGCGGCTTTAGGATGCCGAAGCCGACGTTGGCGTAGGGCGTCGCGGGCTCGGCCTCGGTGGAGTGGGTGAGCCGGCCCTGGTCGTCCATGAAGAAGCCGTTCGGCCCCTCGAAGCCCAGCCCGTTCCCGCGCCGCACCAGCAGCAGCAGGATGTCCATCCGCTCCGGGTTCCAGGCCGCCTTCAGCGCCTCCAGCGCCGGCGTCCCGCGCTCCAGCCACAGGGAGTCGATGTTGGCCACGAAGATCGGGTCCTCGCCGAGCTTGGCCCGGGCGTGCTGGATGCCGCCGCCGGAATCCAGCAGCTCGGCCCGCTCGTCGGAGATCAGGATCTCCAGGTCGGTCCGCGTGGCGAGGTGCGCCTCCATCTGGTCGGCGAAGTGGTGGACGTTGACCACCGCCTTGGTCACGCCCGCCTCGACCAGCTTGTCCAGCACCCGGTCGATCAGGGTCCGCCCGGCCACCGTTACCAGCGCCTTCGGGGTCGTGTCGGTCAGCGGCCGCATGCGGGTGCCGAGCCCCGCGGCCAGCACCATGGCCGTGGTGGGCGCCGTGGCGGGCGGGCTCACGCGCGGGCCCCGGGCGGCACGTGCCGGTCGAACCAGGCCTTCATCGGCGCCAGCGCCGGGTCGCGCAGGTTCCGCTCCAGGTAGCGCCAGGTGCGCGGCATGAAGGCCCGGTACTGCGGACGGCCCAGCAGGGTCTGGCGGGCGAACACCCGGCCCAGGATCCGCGCGGCGTTCGACACCGCCAGCGCCCGGTACTCGGCCAGGAAGTGCTCCCGGTCCAGCGCCGGCCGGGCGGCCAGGAAGCGGTCCAGCATGGCCGTCTCCAGCTCCGGCGAGACGTCGCGGCGGGCGTCCTGCAGCAGGTGCAGCAGGTCCCAGGCCGGATGCGCTTTCAGCGCGTCCTGGAAGTCGAGCAGCCCGACCCGCGCCACGCCCCGCCGCTCGGGCAGCCAGAGCAGGTTCTGGGCGTGGTAGTCGCGGTGGGTGAAGACGCTGGCGCCCGCCTCGCCCTGCACCCAGACCGGCGCCCACAGCGCCTCCCACTCGGCGGTCGCCGCCTCGCCGAACGGCGCCAGCCCCGCGTGCTTCGGCCACCATTCCAGGAAGGTGTCGGTGGCGATCTTCAGGGCCAGCGTGTCGTAGGTCAGCAGCGGCCAGGCTGCGCCCTCGGCCTCCAGCACCGCCGGCGGCGTCTCCTCCTGCATCGCCACCTGCACGTCGACGGCGGCCTCGTAGAGCGGGCCCTCGTCCTCACCCTCCGCGATCAGGGTGGCGTAGAGCCCGTCGCCCAGGTCCTCCAGCACCGCCAGCCCCTGGTCCACGTCGTGGGCGTAGACCTTCGGCGCCGACAGGCCGTGGGCGCGCAGGTAGGCCGCGGTGGTGACGAAGGCCGCCACCGAGCCCGCCGCCAGCCGGGCGGCGGCGTTGTAGCCCAGCGCCACCCGCTCTTCCGGCGTGGCGTCCGGCGGGCAGACCACGCTCTCGACCGCCGGCGGCTGGTCCATGAAGATGAGCCGCGAGCCGGCCGGCGTGTGCAGCCGCTCGTACTGCCGCGTGGAGGCGTCGCCGCCCAGCCGCTCGCGCCGGGCCTCGCCGAGGCCGGCGGCCTTCAGGAACTCGGCCTTCAGGGCCTCACGATCCGAACTCAACCCCTCGTCCTTCCCAGGCCCCGTGCGGGGTCAGCCGCACGCGCCGTCCGTCATCGTCTTCGGAAAGCGAAATCACTACATCGAGTCGGTCCGGCGGCAGGCGGCCCTCGAGCCGCTCGGGCCATTCGATCACCGCCGCCCCGTCGTCCAGCGCCTCGTCCAGGCCGATCTCATAGGCCTCGTCCGGCGACGACAGGCGATAGAGATCGAAGTGGGCGACCTTCAGCCGCGCCCCCTCGTAGAACTGCACGAGCGTGAAGGTCGGCGAGGGCACGTCCTCGTCGGCCGTGGTCAGGGCCCGCACCAGCGCCCGCGCCAGCGTCGACTTCCCCGCCCCCAGCGGCCCGTAGAGGCAGATGGCCTCGCCGGGCCTGAGCTCGTGCGCCAGCGCCGCGCCCAGCCGCCCCGTCGCCGCCTCGTCCGGCAGGCGGAAGTCCCCTTCGGCTTCCAGGATCATGCGAAGGCCGCGTCCGGATCGGCCGGCAGCGTCCGCTCCACGTGATGCTTCAGCCGCAGCGTCACCTCGCCGGGCTCGCCGGCCAGGGCCTCGGGCGGGATCGGCCGCCCGACGGTCAGCGAGAAGGCCCGCCCCCGCTTGTTCAGGAGCTCGTGGAACAGGGTCATGTCCCTAAGCTCCGGCGAGAACCGGTTGAACAGGTGGAACAGGGTCGACCACGGCCCCGCCACATGGATCGGGACCACCGGGGCTGAGTACTTCCGCGCGATCGACACCGCGCTCGGCGCCCACGGCGGGTCGGCCAGCAGTCCGTCGGCCTGGCGCCGGGCCAGCCGCCCGGCCGGGAAGATCACCAGGCACCGCTCCGCCTCCAGCGCCTCCTTCGTCAGCTGCAGGGTCAGCCGGGTGCGCTCGCGGGTGCGCTTGGCCTCCACCCACTCCACCGGGATCAGCACCTCGCCGAGCGGCGGGGAGACCCGCAGCGCGTCGGAGTTGGCGTAGAAGCAGAGGTCCGGCCGGATCGCCTTCAGCTCGTCATGGACCGCGATCCCGTCAGCGATGCCGGTGGGATGGTTGCACACCACCACCAGCCGCCCCTCGCGCGGGATCCGCTCCAGTCCCCGCGCCGTCACCTCCAGCGCCAGGAGGTCGGAGACGTGCTCCAGGGCCTGCGCCCCCGGCATGGCCGCGATGGCGTCGGCCATCCGCCGGGCCTTGGCGTAGTCCAGCATCCGGTAGAGCGCCGGCCGCACGACCGGCCACAGCGGGCTCGTCGACAGCTTCGGCGCCCGCTCGGCGATCAGCACGTCGACGATGTGGTCGCGCGGCCTGGGGCGCGTCACGGCCGGGGCGTGCGAGGCGAGCGTCATGGCCCAAGGATGCGCTGCTGCGGGACTCGCGGGCAAGCGCCGGGAGGGCTAAAAGCCCCGCCATGCGTGACATCACCCACTTCATCGACGGCGCGCCCGTCGCCTCGACCTCCGGCCGGTTCGGAGACGTCTTCAACCCCAACATCGGCGAGATGCAGGCCCGCGTCGGCCTCGCCACCACCGCCGAGGTCGACGCCGCCGTCGCCTCGGCCGTGCGCGCCCAGCAGACCTGGGCGCTGGTCAATCCGCAGCGCCGCGCCCGCGTCATGTTCGAGTTCAAGCGGCTCGTGGAAGCCAACATGGACGAGCTGGCCGAGCTGC
>NZ_DAISJG010000108.1:0-5428 GCF_036821595.1 Phenylobacterium sp. | reverse complement strand
GGCGCATCCTCGCGCCTGTCGAGCCTGCTGTCCGGTCGACATCTCTCCGCGCCGTCGGGACCCCAAGCGCCGGCGTGGAGCGCGCAAGGCGGCGTCCCCCGCGTAGCCTTCAGGCGCGTCCCGCATCCTGGCCTTCCCTCGCGAGGGGGAAGGCCTTTTTCTTGGCCGACGTTCCGCCCGCCTATTCGGCGGCGTTGGCGACGCGGGTCTTCTCGGCCTCCTCGAAGGCCTCGATGCGGCGGGCGGTGGCCTGCGGCGACTTCGTGAAGCGGGCCAGCATGTTGTAGAAGACCGGCACCACGAAGAGCGTGACCATGGTGGCGAAGATGGCCCCGAAGAAGATGGTCACGCCGATGGTCTTGCGCGCCTCGCCGCCCGCGCCGCCCCACAGGATCAGCGGGATCGCCCCGGCCGCGGCGGAGATCGAGGTCATGATGATCGGCCGCAGGCGCAGGGACGCGCTCTCGATCACCGCCTCGCGGATCGACAGCCCCTCGTCGCGCAGCTGGTTGGCGAACTCGACGATCAGGATGCCGTTCTTGGCGGCGATGCCGACCAGGATGATCAGGCCGATCTGGCTGTAGGTGTTGATCGAGGAATCGGCGACCAGCAGGCCGAACAGCCCGCCCAACGCCGCCACCGGCACCGTCAGCATGATGACGCTGGGGTGGATCCAGCTCTCGAACTGGGCGGCGAGCACCAGGAACACCAGCAGCAGGGCCATGCCGAAGGCGAGGCCCACCGCGCCGGACGATTCCAGATAGTCGCGCGCCCCGCCGCCCCACTTCACGCCGAGCCCGCCGGGCTGCCTGGCGGCCTCCTGCTCCAGGAACTGGATGGCCTCGCCCATGGAGTAGCCGGGGTTGAGCTGGGCCGTCAGGGTGATCGAGCGCAGGCGGTCGACCCGCGAGCGGTCGGGCGTGTCGCCGCGCACCCGGGTGGTCACCAGGGAGGACAGGGGCACGGTCTCGCCGGACGTGGTGCGGACGTAGAGCTTCTTGAGGTCGTCCTCGGTCTGGCGGTTGGAGCGGTCGGTCTGCAGGAGGACGTCGTACTCCTGGCCGTTCTTGATGTAGGTGGTCACCCGCCGCGAGCCGAACATGGTCTCGAGCGCCCGGCCCACGGCCTGGGCCGAGACGCCCAGGGCGGCGGCCTTGTCGCGGTCGATGTCGACGACCACCCGGGGGCTGGTGGGCTCGTAGTCGAGCCTGGGCCGGGCGAGGCCCGGGTTCTGCTCGGCGGCCGCCAGGATCGGGCGCATGGCGCGGGCGATCTCGGGATAGTCGTTGCCGGTGACGATCATCTGCACGCTGGAGCCGCCGCCGCCGCCCGGGCCGCCGCGCTGCAGGCCGCCCTCCGGGGAGACGATGGCGCGCACCGCGGTGATGCCGGAGAGCTCGCGGTTGAGCCGGGCGGCGAACTCCTGGGTGGTCATCTCCGTCTTGTCGGACAGCATGGTGTTGCCGCCGGCGCTGTTGAAGCTGCTGGCGCCGCCGAAGCGCGGCATGGACATGACGTAGCGGTCGAGCGTGCCGTCGTTCACGTAGCGCATGAGGATCTGCTCGACCCGCGTGGCGGCGGCCTTGGTGTAGTCGTAGCCGGCGCCCTCCGGCCCGATCAGCATGACCTGGGCGCGGCGGCGGTCCTCCTCCGGGGTCAGTTCCTTGGGCAGGGCGCTGAACACCGCGACGGCGGCCAGTCCGAGCACGAGCACCAGGGCGGACGCGCTGAAGGAGGCCGCCCGCCGGCCGAGCAGGGCGTCCAGGGATTCGTGATAGGACGACTTCAGCCGGCCCATGGCGCCGTCGACCTTGCGGGCGATGAAGCCCTCGCCCTTGGCCGGGCGCAGGAGCTTGGAGGCCAGCATCGGCGAGAGCGACAGGGCGAGCAGGGCCGAGAAGGCCACCGCCCCGGCGACGGCCACCGCCAGCTCGACGAACAGGCGGCCGGTGAAGCCGGGCATGAACATCAGCGGCGCGAAGACCGAGATCAGCACGATGGTGGTGGCGACCACGGCGAAGAACACCTGCCGCGCGCCGCGCTGAGCGGCGACGATCGGCGGCTCGCCCTCGTCGATGCGCCGCTGGATGTTCTCCACCACCACGATGGCGTCGTCGACGACGAGGCCGATGGCCAGCACCAGGGCCAGCAGGGTCAGCAGGTTGATCGAGAAGCCGAGCGGGGCCAGCACGATGAAGGTCGACAGCAGGCAGATCGGCGCCACCAGGGTCGGGATGATCGCCGCGCGCCAGGTGCCGAGGAACAGGAAGTTCACCAGCGCCACGCAGGCCAGCGAGATGGCCATGGTGATCCAGACCTCCTCGATCGCGTGCCGCGTGAACTCGGTGTAGTCGACCGCCACCTGCAGGTCGGTGCCCTTGGGCAGGCCGGACTTGATCTCGGCGATGGTCTTCAGAACGCCCTCGGAGATCTCCAGGTCGTTGGCCAGGCTCTGGCGGAAGATGGCGATGCCCACCTGGTCGCGGCCGTTGGAGCGGAAGCTGCGGCGGTGCTCGTCCGGCCCCTCCTCCACCCGCGCGATGTCGCCGAGACGGGTGATGTACCCCTGGCTGGACGCGGCGCTGGTCACGTCGCGTGTGACGCCCTGCGGCGCGCCGGCCACCGAGGCCGTGCCGCCGACCGCGGCGGAGGCCTGGGTCTGGCTGACCGAGCGGGCGGGCACGATCGGCAGGCGCGCGAACTGTTCGGGCGTGGCGTAGCCGCGGGCCACGCGGATGGTGAAGTCCTTGGAAGGCGCCTCCAGCGAGCCGGCGGGCAGCTCGAGATTCTGGGCGTTCAGCGCGCTCTCGACGTCCTCGACGGTCACGCCGCGCGCGGCCATGGCGTCGGGATCGAGCCAGAGGCGCATGGAGTAGAACTGGGCGCCGCCGACGCCGACGTTGGCGACCCCGGGCACGGTGGAGAAGCGCTCGACGAGATAGCGCTGGGCATAGTCGGAGAGCTGCAGCCGATTGAGCGTCGTGGAGGTGAAGCTCAGGAACATGATCGGCGAGGAATCGGCGTTCGCCTTCTGGATCTGCGGCGGGTCGGCCTGTTCCGGCAGGGCGGCCGAGACCCGGCTGACCGCATCGCGCACGTCGTTGGCGGCGGCGTCGAGGTCGCGGTCGAGCGTGAAGGAGATGTTGATCCGCGAGGAGCCGTCACGGGAGGCCGAGTTGATCCGGTCGATACCCTCGATGCCGGCGATCTGCCGCTCGATCAGCTCGGTGATCCGCTCCTCGATGACCTCGGCCGAGGCCCCGCGATAGCTGGTGAACACGGAGACCACCGGCGGGTCGACGCTGGGCAGTTCGCGCACGGTGAGCGCGCTGAACGAGGCGAGGCCGACGACGCAGAGGATGATGGCCGCCACCGCCGCGAAGACGGGACGCCGGACCGAGATGTCGGAGAGCATCATGCGGGTGACCGCAGGCCCTGGGCCTGCGCTCCGTTGGCGCCCGCGGGCCGGGCGCCGGGCTGTCCGGGCTCGCCGGCCGCGCGCGCGACGCGGACCGGCTGCCCGGGCTGGATCTTGTTGAGGCCGTCGGCGACGATCCGCTCGCCCGGCCGCACGCCCTCGCGAATCTCGACGAAGCCCTGCTGGCGGACCCCGGTGAGGATCGGCCGCTGCTCGGCGACGGTGCGCTCGCCGGTCTGGCGGACCACGTAGACGAAGGCGGAATCGCCCTGCACGGAGATCGCCGACTCCGGCGCGCTCAGGTTCTGGCGGTCGCCGCGCGAGATGCCGACCCGGACCATCATGCCGGGCTTCAGCCGGCGGCCGGGATTGGGGAACTCGGCGCGGGCGGTGATGGCGCGGGTGCGCTCGTCCACCCGGGTGTCGAGGCGGGCGATGCGGCCGGTGATCGTCTCGCCCGGGAAGGCGTCGACGGTGGCGAGGATGGCCTGGCCTTCGGAGAGCTGGGCGAGGTAGCGCTCCGGCACCTGGAAGTCGACGCGGATGGCCGAGACGTCGTCGAGCGTGACGATCGGCGCGCCGGGGTTCACGAGCGCGCCGGGCGCCACGTCCGACAGCCCGACGACGCCGGCGAACGGCGCGCGGATCACCCGGTCCGCCTCCCGGGCCCGGGCCGCGGCCAGGTCGGCCTGGGCCGTGCGGTAGGCGGCCTCGTACTCGTCGATGGCGGCCTTGGAGGCGAATCCCTGCTGGCCGAGTTGGCGGTAGCGCTCGTAGGCCCGCTGCGCCTGCACGAGCCGCGCCTGGGCCTGGGAGACGCCGGCGTCCTGTTCGGTGGAGCGGAGCTCCACGAGCACCGCGCCCTTCGCCACCGACTGGCCGTCGGTGAAGCGCACCCGCTCGACGAGCTGGGTCGCCGCGGCGGTCAGCGTCACCGACTGGCGGCCCTTGGCGACGCCCAGGACCTCGATGGTGTCGGCGAAGCTGCGGGGCTGGACGACGGCCACGGAGACCTCGGTGGGGCCGCCGAAGCCGCCGCGCCCGCCGCCGGGGCCGCCGGCTCCGCCCTTGGCCATGGCCGCGGGGGGGCCGCCCGGGCCGCCGCCCGGACCGCCGGCGCCGGCCTTCAGGCCGAACACCTTAAGCCCGCCGACCACGACCATGACCGCAAGCACCGCGATCGCCGCGACGAGGAAAAAGTGACGTCTGAACAAACCGATGCGCTCCGTCGCCCGCGCGTTCCGGGCGTGAGTGTGAAGTTTTTGCGGCTCTACGAGGTCCGCATACACTGCGTCCAGTGACAGAAGGATGGCTCTCCGTTTCGCGCCTGAAACAGGGCCTCAAAACGCGAACGGGCGCCCGTATCTACGGCGCCCGTTGCTAAACGGATGCTTCGAAAAATCTAGGCGTCGTAGCCGGGAAGCTCGCGATCCAGCTTGCGCAGGCAGCCCGGCCAGGCGAGGCCGCCGCCGATCCCGCGGGACACCTGGCTCCTCACCTCGGCCCGGGAGGCCTCCGGCGCGAGCAGCACCTTGTCGCGGCCGCCGGCCATGGCCCTCACCTGCATCGTGCAGGCCCGCTCCAGGTAGTACATGCCGATCCAGCAGTTGGCGGCGGTGTCGCCGACCGACAGGGTCCCGTGGTTGCGCAGCAGCATCAGAGTCTTGCCGCCGATGTCGGCTACCAGCCGCTCGCGTTCGTCGAGGTTGAGCGCGATGCCCTCGTAGTCGTGATAGGCCAGGCTCGGCATCACGATCAGGGCGTGCTGCGACAGGGGCAGCAGGCCCTCGGACTGGGCGGCCACGGCCACGCCGTCGTCGGAGTGCAGGTGCATCACGAAGTGGGCGTCCTCGCGGGCGGCGTGGATCGCCGAGTGGATGGTGAAGCCCGCCGGATTGATGAAGTAGGGCGTGTCCTGGAGGATGTTCCCGTCGAGGTCGATCTTCACCAGCGACGAGGCGGTGATCTCCTCGAACAGCAGGCCGTAGGGGTTGATCAGGAAGTGGTGCT
>NZ_DAISJG010000107.1:0-5485 GCF_036821595.1 Phenylobacterium sp. | reverse complement strand
GATGATCACCGCCGCGCCGAGCTCGTTGACCCAGGACTGCCGCCGGGGATTGAAGCTGGGCTGCTCCTGGCCCTCCGGCCCGCCGTGGATCTGGATCACCACCGGCAGCTTCCCGGCGGCGTTCTTCGGCCGGTAGACGAAGGCCGGGATCGAGCGGCCGTCGAAGGTCGGGTAGCGGAAGAGCGTCGGCTCCACGAGCTTCGCGGGATCGAGGCCGCCCAGTTCGCTCTCGGTCCAGCGGACCAGGGCGCCGCCGCCCACGTCCCAGCTCCAGACGTCGCCGGAGGCGGTGGAGGTGGAGAGGCTGAAGCCGAGCTGCCGGCCGTCCGGCGAGAAGCCCATGCCGGTCAGCACGCCCATGGGCAGCTTCGGCCCCGGTAGCTCACGGCCGCTCTGCACGTCGCGCAGCACGATCCGGGAATAGCCCTCCTCGTTCACCGCATAGGCCAGGGTGCGGCCGTCGGGCGCGACGTCCAGCGCCTCGGCGCCCCACTTCGTGCCCGGCTCCAGGTCGCGCATGCGTCCGCTGGCGAGGTCGAAGACCACAGGCCGCGCGAACTCCGCCCCGTCGTCGGACAGCGCCACCACGGCCGAGCCGCCGAGCGCGAAGGCGGCGTCGGCATAGCCGATCCTGCGCTTCGTCGGGCCCACCGGCGTCAGGGCGCCCGAGGCGACGTCCAGGACGAACAGCTCCACGTGCGGCTGGGCATTGTAGCGCTGGACCAGGATCCGCCGGCCGTCCGGCGAGATGTCGAGCGGCGACATGGCGCCCTTGCCCTCGTGGACCACCCGGCGGCCGGCCGGATTGGCGGGATCGGCCAGCACGATGTCGTAGTTGGGGTCGCCCGGCGTCACCTGGCTCCAGGCCACAAGCCGGCCGTCCTTGGAGAACTTGAAGCCCTGGTTGCGGGTGTTGGGGGCGGTGAGCTGGACCTCGTTCCCGGCCAGGTCGCGCAGGTAGGCCTGGTAGTACTCCGCCCCGCCCACGTCGCGCGGATAGAGGAAGCGCGAGGTCCCGGGCTGCGCCTGTGCGCTGTTCACCGGCTCGTCGAAGAAGGTGAGCTGGGTGCGCGCCGCGCCGGGCTGTGCGACCCGGTGGATCTGGTTGACGTTGCCGAACCGGGTGGCGACCAGCAGCGACCCGTCCGCCAGCCAGTCCTCGAACACCGCCGAGCGGGCGTTGTAATAGGGCGCGAGCGCCGCCTGCAGGCCCGCGGGCGTGGCCGGCGCGCCGTCGTAGACGATGTTTCCCACCTCGCGGACCTGAGCAGGCTCCGCCGCCTGGGGCGGCGTGCTGGCCTGCGGCGGCTGATTGGCCTGCGGCGCTTGGGCGGGTGCGGCGGAGACGACGGAAAGCGCCAGGGCGGACCCCAGCAGGACGGCGCGCGACAGCATCGGAAGAAGGCCCCTGAAGAACTCGAAGGGCGTGACCGAAGCGCGGGCGGCGCGCGGCGTCAACGCACGGCGGTCGAACGGCGGTCGCCGGACGGGCGGCGAAGCTGGACCGTAAGGTTCCATCGCGGCCCGAGCGGGTGCAGGATGGCGGCAAAGTCGGGGGGAACGACGATGTCTGAGACGGAACGGCCGCGCCGGGGCGCGGGCGGCTGGGCGGCGCTTGCGGGCGCGCTCTTCGTGGCGCTGATCGGCGCGGCGCTGGCCGCGGGGGGCGTGCAGCTCGTGCTGCTGAAGGGCTCGCCCTACTACCTGCTCGCGGGCCTGGGCCTCGTGGCGGCCGGCGTGCTGCTGGCGCTGCGGCGGCCGGCGGGCGGGACGGTCTACGGGACGGTGCTGCTGGCGACCCTCCCCTGGGCGCTGTGGGAGGCCGGGTTCGTCTTCTGGCCGCTCCTGTCGCGGCTGTTCGCGCCGGCGGTGCTGGGACTGCCCGTCCTGCTGATCCTGCTGGCTGCGCCGAAGGACCGGCGCAGGCTGCCCATGGGGCTCACGGCCGCGGGCGTGGTCCTGGCGCTGGGCCTCCTGGCCGCGGCCCTGCCGGGCGCCTTCCGCCAGGGCCAGGCGAAGGCGCCGGCGCCGGTGACGGCCGAGGCCGGGCCGGCCGCGGGCGACTGGCAGTTCTACGGCCGCGACCCCGGCGGCCAGCGGTTCGCGCCGTTCGCGCAGATCAGCGCGGAGAACGTCGACAGCCTCGAGGTCGCCTGGACCTTCCGCACCGGCCACCCCGACCTGCGCGGCTCGGAGGACCAGAACACGCCGGTGCAGGTCGGCGACGCCCTCTACGTCTGCACGCCCACCAATGTGGTCATCGCGATCGACGCCGACACCGGCAAGGAGCGCTGGCGGCACGATCCCAAGGTCAAGCCGCACTTCTGGAACCGTTGCCGGGGCGTCGGCTACTGGGCCCGGCCGCAGCCGACCGGCCAGCCCTGCGACCAGCGGATCGTCACCAGCACCATCAACGCCCAGCTCCTGGCGCTGGACGCCGCCACGGGGCGTCGCTGCCCGGGCTTCGGCGAGGACGGCGCCGTCGAGCTCACGCAGGGCGTCGGGCCGGTGAAGCCCGGCTACTATTTCCAGACCTCCACCCCGACCGTGGCCGGCGACCGGATCATCCTCGGCGGCTGGGTGGTGGACAACCAGGAGCTCGGCGAGCCCTCGGGCGTGGTCCGCGCCTTCTCGGCGGAGACCGGCGAGCTGGTCTGGGCCTGGGACCTGGGCAATCCCGCGATCACCCGCCTGCCGCCGGAGGGGCAGACCTACACCCGGGGTACGCCCAACGTCTGGTCGACGCCGGCCTTCGACCCGGCGCTCGGCCTCGTCTACCTGCCCACCGGCAACGCCACCCCCGACTACTGGGGCTCGCACCGCTCGCAGGCGTCGGAGCGCTACGCCTCATCGGTGGTGGCGCTGGACATCGGCACGGGCCGGGAGCGCTGGCGCTTCCAGACCGTGCACCACGACCTCTGGGATTATGACGTCCCCTCGCAGCCGATGCTGGTGGACGTCCCCGTGGCCGGCGGGACCGCGCCGGCGCTGGTCCAGCTCACCAAGCGGGGCGAGATCTTCGTGCTCGACCGGCGCACCGGCGTCCCCATCGTGCCGGTGACCGAGCGGCCCGTGCCGCAGGGCGCGGCGAAGGGCGAGTGGACCAGCCCGACCCAGCCCTATTCAGCCATGCCGCGCATCGGGCCGGAACGGCTGACCGAGGCGATGATGTGGGGCGCGACGCCGCTCGACCAGCTCGGCTGCCGGATCAGCTTCCGCAAGATGCGCTACGAGGGCGACTTCACACCGCCGGGCCCCGACGGGCGGCCCAGCCTGCAGAACCCCGGCAACGGCGGCGGCATGAACTGGGGCTCGGGCGCCTACGACCGGCGGCGAAACCTGCTGATCGTCACCGACATCCGCATGCCGCAGGGCGTGCAGCTCAAGCCGGTGAAGAAATCGATCGGGACGCCGGCCGCCGACCGCCCGGCGCAGAGCCGCGGGGCGGTGCTCTACGAGGCCGACAACACCTGGCTGCTGGGGCCGCTGTTCGTCCCCTGCGTCCAGCCGCCGAACGCCACCATGACCGCCGTCGACATGGCGAGCCGCCGGATCGTCTGGCAGGTTCCGCTGGGTACGGCCGAGGCGAGCGGCCCACTGGGCCTCGGCTCGGGCCTGCCGATCCCGCTAGGGACCTTCGGCCTCGGCGGGCCGGTGACCACGGCCGGCGGCGTCACCTTCCACGCCGCCACCACCGACCCCTACCTGCGGGCCTACGACAACGGGACGGGGAGGGTGCTCTGGCAGGCCAGGCTGCCGGTGGGCGTGGGCGGCACGCCGATGACCTATGTCTCGCCGAAGACCGGCCGCCAGTACGTGGTGGTCTCGGCCGGCGGCGCCCGGCTGGCGAAGAAGAAGGGCGACTACGTCATCGCCTACGCCCTGCCGCCGGCGGGGTAGCGCGGATACGACGAGGGCCGCGCCAGTCCGGCGCGGCCCTCGGCCTCGATACGGCGGCCCGCAGGGAGATGGGCGGTCCGTTGGGGACGCTCGTCCTCCGCTCGGGGACGCGGACCCCGCGTCGAGCTCGACAGTCCTAATGCTTCAGGATGTCCCGGGCGGCTTCCTTCACATTGCCGACCGCCTTCTGGCCCTTGCCGGCCACCTTGTCGGCGGTCCCTTCGGCTTCCAGGCGCTCGTCGCCGGTCGCGCGGCCGACCGTTTCCTTCACCGAGCCCTTGGCGTCCTTCGCGGCGCCCTTCATCTCGTCCTTGTGCATGGTCTTGGTCCTTTCGCGTTGGGTGTCGGGACCTGTACGCGGCAGGACGGCGGATGTTCCGTCAGGCGGCGCCCTTCTCGGCCCGGTCGAGCAGGGCGTGGAAGGCGGCGCGGGCCGAGCGGCGGGCGTCGGGGTCGCCCATCAGCCGGCGGGCCTCGGAGTGGCCCAGCACGAAGCTCTTCATCTGAAAGTAGCCGGACTGGGCCTCGGGCTCGGAGAGCGGCGGGTAGCGCATGGCCATGAACTCGCGCACCAGGGTGCGCCGCCACTGCAGCATCCCCTTCTGCAGCTGGTCGCGCAGCGGCCCGGGCTGGTCGTCCAGCTCCACCGACAGGGAGACGATCGGGCAGCCGTGCTCGGACCACTCGCTCTCCGACCAGTCCAGCCAGCGGTCGAACACCGCCTCCAGCCGCGGCCGGCCGTGCGGCAGGTCGAGCGTCGGGGTCCAGATGAAGTCGGTGAAGCGCTGCTGCACCTGCTCGACCACGGCCAGCTGCATCGCCTCCTTTGAATCGAAGTGCTTGAACAGGCCGCTCTTGGACAGGCCCACGGCCACGGCCACGTCGCCCAGGCTGGCGGCCGTCAGCCCGCGGGCGGCCACCTGCCGGGCCGCCTCGTCGAGGATCCGGGCGCGCGTCACATCGCCTTTGCGCAAAGGCCAAGCCTCCCTGCTTGACAGTAAGTGACCGATCGTGCTCTTTCCGGCGTTAGCGACCGGTCGTGCTCTTTTCCCTAACGGAAGGATCACGAAAATGCAAAACTTCAGTGTGTTCGGGGCGATCGCCGCAGCCGCGGTGTTCGTCTCAGGGGCGGCCTACGCCCAGGCCTATTCCAGCGAGGCGAAGCTGGCCCAGCCCGCCGCCGCCCCGCAGGAGGCCACGATCGCCGGCGTCGCCTGGCGCTGCGAGGGCGACGCCTGCAAGGGCGCGGCCGAGCGGAAGGCCAATGTCGACGGGCTGATGCGCGAGTGCCGCAAGGTGGTCGCCGTCATCGGGCCGGTGTCGTCCTACCGCAGCCAGGGCCGCGAGCTCTCGGCCGGCCAGGTCCGCGCCTGCAACAAGGGCGCGATCCAGATCCAGACGGCGCGGAACTGAGCCCGACTCTCCTCTCCCCCGACGCGGAACGCGCGGGGGCAGAGGAGGGGGAACGTTGCGCCCCACGCCCCGCGCCGCTATCTGCACGCCCGACTTCCCCATTCCCATCGAAGCGAGCGCGGACGCCCCATGGCGCAGCAGTACATTTTCCAGATGCAGGGCCTGACCAAGG
>NZ_DAISJG010000106.1:0-5510 GCF_036821595.1 Phenylobacterium sp. | reverse complement strand
GGCGGGTGGTGCTGGAGAAGCTGGTCCAGGCCGGCCGCCACCCGCTCGTCTCGGTGCTGGTGGCGGAACACCGGCTGCAGGGGCTTAAGGACCTGCTGGCGGCCCTGCCGGCGGAGACGCCGGTCTATGCGGCGGCGCAGGGGGTGATGGACGCCATCGTCGGATTCCCGATCCACCGCGGGATCCTCGGGCTGGGGCGGCGCGTCGAGTCCGCCCCCGAGGCGCTGCTGTCGTGCCTGCCGGCGCGGGCGCTGGTGGTGGCGCTCTCGGCCATCGCCAACCACGACAACATGGGCGGCGTCTTCCGCAACGCCGCCGCCTTCGGGGCCGACGCGGTGCTGCTGGACGCCGACTGCTGCGATCCGCTCTACCGCAAGGCCATTCGGGTCTCGGTGGGCGCGGCCCTGACCACCCCCTTCGCGCGCCTGCCGGCCGGGGCGGACCTCGTGGGCGTGCTGCAGGATCAGGGGTTCGAGGTGCTCGCCCTGTCGCCCCAGGGGGCGGAGGAACTGGACGCGGTGGTCCCCGCCGCCCGCGCCGCCGCGCTGTTCGGCGCGGAGGGCCCCGGCCTCGCCGCCGGCGTGCTGGCCCGGACCCGCACCGTGCGGATCGCCATGGCGGGCGGCTTCGACTCGCTTAACGTCGCCACCACCAGCGGCATCGTCCTGCACCGCCTGGCTGCGGCGGGACGCCGCGTCACCTGAGCAAGGGGTGTTTAACCACCCTGTTCTACGGTGCGGGCAAGGTGGGGCGAAGTAGATGACACGCGTGAGGACGCGGCAGGCTGCGGTTGCAGCCCAGCCGCCCGGTACGGAGCAGTCCGGCCCGGTCTTCGACCGCGCCGTCCGGCTGGCCGAAGCCCTGCTGCCCGGCGCCCGGGCCCAGATCGCCCTGTTCAGCGGTGACGGCGACGCCGCCTGGCGCAGCCACGACCCAGGCCGGATTCTGCCGTGCGACGCGCCGGCGGCCCGTTCCGTGGTCGAGGGCGGCGAGCTGCTCTGGATCGACGGCGGCTGTCCCGACGCCCGCCTGAAGACCTGCGGCATGGGCTTCTACGTCGGCGCGCCCATACGCCTGGCCGACGGGGCGGTGCCCGGCGTCCTCTGTGTCCGCGGCGATGGCCCGCGTCCCTACGACGCTGAAACGGCGGCGCGCCTTCAGGACCTGGCCGATTTCGTCGCCGACGAGTGGACCCGGATAAGCGCCCAGCAGGCCCGCGAGGCCTCGCTGCGCGAACGCGACGCGGCCCGTCGGACCCTCTCGGCGGTCGTCCGGGTGGCCGCCATCCCACTGGTCATCACCGATCAGGAGATGAGGTTGATCGCCGCCAGCGCCCGGTGGCTGGAAAGGCGCGACCTGCAGATCAAGGACGCCCGCGGCCGTTCGCTCTACGAACTCGCCCCCGAGATCTTCGAGCCCTTCCGCGCCGCCTTCGACCGCTGCCTCGGCGGCGAGACGGTCAACGTCGACCGGATCTCCATTCCCCGGCCCGAGGGCGGTGTCGAATGGCTGCAGGCGGTGGTGGCCCCCTGGCGCCAGGTGGACGGCTCTGTCGGCGGCCTGATCATCACCTCGCACGACGTCACCGAGATGGTCGAGGCGCTGGAGCGCACCGAGCGCTCGGAGGAACGGCTCCGGCTGGCCCTTGAGATCGCCGACGTCCACGTGTGGGAGATGGACCTCGTCCGCCGGGAGCTGGTCAAGGCCGGGGCGGAGGACACCTTCTTCACCCGCCCGAAGACCTACGAGGACATGGCCCAGGACACCTGGGCCGCCGTCGATCCGCGCGACCGCGCGGAGACGATGAAGGCCTGGGAGCGGCATGTCGCCGAAGGGGTTCCCTATCGTCCCGAGCATCGCGTCGCCCGCGACGATGGGCGCGAGGTCTGGGTGGCCGGCACCGCGCGCATGATCTCCGACGAGAACGGCCGGCCGCTGCGCCTGCTGGGCGCCTTCCAGAACATCACCGAACGCAAGGCCCAGGAGCGGGCGCTCGTCCAGGCGAAGGAGGAGGCGGAGGCCGCCAACCAGGCCAAGAGCGCCTTCCTGGCGACCATGAGCCACGAGATCCGCACGCCCTTGAACGGCGTCCTGGGCATGGCCCAGGCCATGGCCATGGGCGAGCTCTCGCCCGAGCAGCGCGAGCGGCTGGAGGTCATCCGCCAGTCCGGCGAGGGCCTGCTGGCGATCCTCAACGACGTGCTCGACCTCTCCAAGATCGAGGCCGGCAAGCTCGAACTGGAGCAGGCCGAATTCGACATGGCCGAGCTGGCGCAAGGCGCGCACGCCACCTTCAAGGCGGTGGCCGAGGCCAAGGGGCTGGCCTTCAAGCTGAACATCGAGCCGGCGGCCCGCGGGGCCTGGCTGGGCGATTCCGTCCGCGTCCGCCAGATCCTCTACAACCTGGTCTCCAACGCCCTGAAGTTCACGGACAAGGGGGGCGTGACCGTCACCGTCGGCCGCCGTCGGGACGCCCTGCGCCTGACCGTGAAGGACACCGGCATCGGCATCGCCCCCGACAAGCTCACCCACCTGTTCCAGAAGTTCGAGCAGGCCGACGCCTCCACCACCCGCCGCTACGGCGGCACCGGCCTGGGCCTCGCCATCTGCCGAGACCTGGCCGAGCTGATGGGCGGCAGGATCACCGCCCGGAGCACGCCGGGAGAGGGGGCGACCTTCACCGTCTGCCTGCCGCTGGCCAAGGTTGCGGGGAAGGGCAGGGCGCCGGCCCCGGCGCCCCCGTCCGCCGACGTCGAGATGCGGCCGCTGCGGGTGCTGGCCGCGGAGGACAACGCCACCAACCAGCTCGTCCTGAAGACCCTGTTGAGCCAGGTCGGCGTCGAGCCCGTGCTGGTGCGCACCGGCAGGGAGGCCGTCGAGGCCTGGGCGCGCGAGCCCTGGGACCTGATCCTGATGGACGTGCAGATGCCGGAGATGGACGGCCCCAGCGCCACCGCCATCATCCGCACGCGCGAAGCCCTGGAGGGCCGCCGGCGCACGCCGATCGTGGCGCTCACCGCCAACACCATGCGCCACCACATCACCGAGTACGCCGCCGCCGGCATGGACGGCTTCATCGCCAAGCCGATCTCCGCGGCCAAGCTGTTCGAGGCGGTGGAGGCGGCGGTGGAGCCCGGCGCGCGCCCCGCGGAGACGCAGCAGGTCGCCTGACGGGCGGCGCCGCGCTAGGCTCGGCCCCATGCCGCAGCACCCCATGACCGAAGAGGTCCTCGAGCCGGACCTGCCGATCTGCGATCCGCACCACCACCTGTGGGACTTCCCGAACGGGCGCTACCTGCTGCCCGAGCTGCTGGCGGACATCGGCCAGGGCCACCGGGTGGAGAGCACCGTCTTCGTGGAATGCGGGGCCTTCTACTCCGCCGTGAAGCCGGAACCGTTCCGGTTCGTGGGCGAGACCGAGTTCGTGGCGGGCGTCGCCGCCATGTCCGAGTCCGGGCGCTACGGCCCGGTGCGGGCCTGCGCCGGCATCGTCGGGCGGGCGGACCTGGCGCAGGGCGCCTCGGTCGACGAGGTGCTGGCCGAGCACGTGCGGGCGGGCGGCGGCCGCTTCCGCGGGATCCGCCACGCCGGCGCCTGGGACGCCAGTCCCGAGATTCGCGTCAGCCACACCGAGCCGCCGCCCGGCCTCTACGGCCTGCCGGCCTTCCGGGAGGGGTTCGCGAAGCTCGCCGAGCACGGCCTGTCCTTCGAGGCCTGGCAGTACCACACCCAGATCGGCGACGTGGCGGCGCTGGCCGACGCCTTTCCCGAGACCCCGATCATGCTGGACCATGTGGGCGGCCCGCTCGGCATCGGTCCCTACGCGGGCCGGCGCGACGAGGTGTTCGCCGCCTGGGCGGCCGACATCGCCGACCTGGCCCGGCGGCCGAACGTCTGGGTGAAGCTGGGCGGCCTCGGCATGGCCACCCTGGGCTTCGGCTTCCAGCGCCGCGACGTGCTGCCGTCGTCGGCCGAGCTGGCGGACGCCTGGCGGCCCTATGTCGAGACCTGCCTGGAGGCGTTCGGCGCCGGGCGCGGGATGTTCGAGAGCAACTTCCCGGTGGACAGCGTGTCCTGCGGCTACGGCGTCCTGTGGAACGCGCTCAAGCGCCTCGCCGCCGGCTGCAGCGCCGACGAGAAAGCGCAGCTTTTCCGGGACAATGCGGTGAGGTTCTACCGGCTGGATATCTGAACCGGACGGGAAGGATCCTCCCGGCGGCGGGTGTGCGGTCGCCGCCGGGAGGATCGCCGCCGACGAGCAGGTCAGCGGCTCGGGGAGGGCGCCCCGAAGCGGTAGGCGGAGACCACCACGTCCATCACCTGGTCGCGGAAGGCCGTCTCGCCGGGCTCGCCCGGCGCCGCGCCGGCGGCGACGAACAGCGGGGCCAGGTGCTCCTCGCGCGGGTGGGCCTCGCGGGCGAAGGGGCCCTGGTCCCAGGCCGCGAGCGCGGCCTCCCGCCGCGCCGGATCGGCGACCGCCTCGCCCAGCCAGGCGTCGAAGGCGGCGGACTTGGCCGTGAAGGCCGGGGTGAAGCCGCGCATGTTGTGCCAGCTCATGCCGGAGCCCACGATCAGCACGCCCTCGTCCCTGAGCGGCGCGAGCGCCCGGCCGGCGGCGAGGTGCGCCGCGGGATCCAGGTCGGCCCGCAGCGAGAGCTGCACCACCGGTATGTCGGCGTCCGGCGTCACCAGCTTCAGCGGCACGAAGACCCCGTGGTCGTAGCCGCGCTCCGCGTCCCCGGCGGTCGCGAAGCCGGCCGCGCCCAGGAGTTCGCGCACCCGGGCCGCCAGCGCCGGCGAGCCGGGCGCGTCGAAGGCCAGCCGGTAGGTGTGCTCCGGGAAGCCGTAGTAGTCGAACAGCAGCGGCGGGCGCTCGCCCGTCTGCACGGTGAAGGCGTCGGCCTCCCAGTGCCCGGACACCACCAGGATGGCCTTCGGCCGCTCGGGGAGGGTGGCGAGGAGGCCCTTCAGCCAGCCGGCCGTGCGGTCCCAGGTATCGGCGGGACCGCGCGTCCAGTCCATGAAGAAGCAGGGACCGGCGCCGTGCGGGACGAAGACGGTGGGCAGGGTCATCGGGAGGCCTCCGCGGGACGCGGCGCTCAGGCCGCGCGCCGGGCTGCGGCGGCGGCGACGTTGCGCTCGATGTGCGCGGCGAAGGCCTGGCCGAGGGTGCGCAGGAAGTCGGCCGTGCCCTCGTTGGTCAGCTCGCCCTGCTCGTCGAAGAGCGAGAGCGTGTTGCCGATATAGGCCTCGGGCTGGCCGAGGACGGGCATGTTGAAGAAGCTGATCGCCTGGCGCAGGTGGTGGTTGGCGCCGAATCCGCCGAGCGCGCCGGCCGAGGTGGAGACGACGAGCGCGGGCTTGTCGGTCCAGACCGCCTTGCCCCAGGGACGAGATCCCACGTCGACGGCGTTCTTCAGGAAGCCGGGGACGGATCGATTGTACTCCGGCGTCACGAACAGCACCGCGTCGGCTGCGCCCACCTCGTCACGGAAGCGGGTCCAGGCGGC
>NZ_DAISJG010000105.1:0-5568 GCF_036821595.1 Phenylobacterium sp. | reverse complement strand
GTTTTCGATCGCTGCGCCGAGGGGTTTGCGAGCCGGGCCGCCGCATCCACCTGGACCTGGGACTAGGGCGGCAGGCATGAGGCTCCGGCACGCGCTCCTGACGGTCGGCTTGCTCACGCTGGTCGCGCCGTCGCTGTCCAGGGCCGAGGAACGGCGCGCCCATCCCCTGGCGCCGGGCGACTGGCTGGAGGCCGACCGCAAGAGGTTCCAGGCGCTGTCCACGCGGCTGAGCGGCCCGGAGCTCACCAACGCCATGCCAGCGGTGCTGACCTTTCCGAACGCGGCCCTGAGGAACACGCGGGAGGAGAAGCCGCGGGAGTACAGAAGCGTCGAGCAGCGCAACGCCTACTACAACCTGATCAGCCTGGTGATCGAGTTCGACCGAAACACGCCCGCGCCCGTGAAGGACGTGAAGTTCTTCCATGCCGCGACCCTGGTCACCCTCTGGACCCAGGTCGGGGCCATAGACGCCGTGGACGACGTCTTCTGCGTCCGGATGTCCGCTGACACGCGCGCGTTCCTGCGCGACGCCAACCAGCGGCTTTTCGACGCCAATCTGAAGGTGGTCAACCGTCTGCTTTTCGAGTGGAAGGAGCCGCGCGATCCGCGCGCGGCCAGCCCGACCGCGCCGATCTCCACCTGGGCGTTCGACGCCGCCATGGTCCGGATGGAGCAGGATCTCGTGGAAGACGTGATCCGCGAACGCAACCCGTCGGCGGCGGTGCGCCAGGAGATCAACAGCCTGGACAGCTGCGTTCTCAGCTACCTCGGCAATCTTGCCGTGCGCGGCGGCGACACGGAGCGATGGGTGGCTGACGCCGTGGGTCGGCCCGACTTCTTCAAGCTGGAGCACCGAAGGGCGATCGGGTACGCGATGATCACGGGGCTGCATCGAAGGACCAAGGCGGATTTCGAGAGCCTGCTTCGCGCCGACTGAACGGGTTCAGCGCGCGAGAGTTGGGCCGACCCGCGGTCGCGCCCTGGAAATCCTTCGTTGGACGAGGCCGGAGACGCTACCTCCTTTCGGCGCGTCCTCACCGCTGCGGCTGCTCCCCCGCATCACCGCCGTCGTGGCGCGTCGCGCGCCCTTGGCTCCTACGCCCCGAAGATCCAGGGTCCTGTTAGGTGGGCAAGAGGTACGCCCACCAGGATCATCTGTCCGCCACCGCTCATCGAGATGAGTGTGTCCAACCCGACCTGTGAGGCTGTCCAGGTCGTGCCGGGGTCCAGTTGCATCCGGTCGCCCTCCGCCACGCTGAAGTCCGTCACTCGGTCGAGGCCGGCTTCGCCGAACGTATGGAAGATATCCGCTCCTGAGCCGCCGGTCAGGGTGTCGGAGCCCCTGTCCCCCGAGAGCCAGTCGTCCCCGCCTGGCCGAGAACCAGGTCATCGCCCTGTCCTCCGCGGATGAGGTCCGCGCCGGCTCTGCCGTCGCACCAGTCGCCGCCGAGATTGCCATAGACGACGTCGTCTCCGTCCCCGCCTTCAAGGAGGTCGTTGTGCTTGCCGCCGACGACCCAGTCGTCGCCGGTGCCGCCCGAACGGTGTCGTTGCCCATGTTGCCGTTGATGTCGTCGAACCCCGCGCCGCCCACCGTCAGACCCGCAACATCGTGGGACCAGGCGCGGGATCGGACGACGACATGCAGTACCGGGCGTAGATGTTCTCCAGCAGGGCTGGTGCCGCAGATAGCGCGCGGAACATCCAGGTGAAACCGTCCAACCGCAGCCAGAATTCGGGGCCTCGGCTCGACGCCCAGGGCGCCCTGGCGCGGAGCACACCGCTGGCCGCCATTGCGCCGAAGCAGGCGGCGGTGAACAGCAGGCTCAGGAAGGTCGCACCGATGGCGAGGGCCGCCGTGGCGTTGCGCACGTCCGGGCTTAAGACGTCGCGGAGAGTCAACGGCGACGCGCATGCGCCGGAAGCGCCGGAAGGCCGCGCAGGCACCGGGGAGTCGGCGCGCAAGCCAACGATGTCCTCAGGGCGTGAGGACACCGTGGATAGGCGCGGCGCGTCGCCGATCCCGAGGTCGGCGCGCGCGGGCTTGGTCGAGTATGCGCGCCCCCCAGGGGCGTAGGAAGCCGTGCCGGACTCCCGCCAGCCGAGATGCCACTCCCAGAGCGGCCGGAACGGAAAGGAGGGCCAGGGAGAGCGCCTGCGCAGGGCGCTCAGGCCGGACGGGCCAGCCCGGGGCCGCCGCGTCCCGAGGCTGGTCACCGGGAGCGTCTGGTCCCTGCCGGGCGCTCCACAGCTGGCAAAAGGACGAATGAGCTCACGCAAGTCGGCGGAATACATAGGGAATCAGGAATTTGTGGCTCTGGAGGTCTCCCGTTCGATCCGGGAGGGCGGTACCATCGCAAAGGGCTTTTGCGTTCAGGGCGCCGGGCGCTCCATGGCCGCAGCGCGCCGCCCGCGCCTATTCCGCAGCCGCCGCGGGGGAAGCGTTCGGCCCGGCCTTCAGGAACGGCTGCGGCCTGCCCAGCACCAGTGAGCGCCACGCCCACTCGAACGGGCCGTAGTGGAAGCGGGCGAGCCACGGCCGGCTCCAGGCAAGGATGAAGGCCCAGACCCCGGCGACCACCCACAGGAGCTCCGCCCGCGACAGCTCGCCGAACAGGCCCAGGCCCCAGCCGCCGAACACCGCCGCGGTGATGATCGAACTCATCAGATAGTTGCTGAACGCCATGCGCCCGGCCGCCGCCAGCAGGGCTACGAGCCCCCCGAGCAGGCCCGCGCGGATCACCAGCAGCAGGACCGCGGCGTGGGCCAGCGCGATGAACGGCCGCGTCGTCTGCTGCCAGACCTGCAGCTCGTGCAGCCGGATCGGATCGAAGCCGCTCTGCCAGATCAGCCAGGCGAGCCAGGCGGTGAACGGCGCGCAGACGAGGTAGCCGAAGGCGATGGCGGCCGCATAGGCCCGGCTCGACCAGCCCAGGGTGAAGAAGCCCAGCCGGAACAGGGCCATGCCCACGAACATCTGACCGATGGCCTCGGGGATGGCGTCGAACGGCAGGAAGTAGCCGTAGAACAGCTTGAGCAGCTCGAGCCGCGCCCGCACGGCGTCCAGGAACCCGCCGCCGAAGCCGGCCAGCTCTCCGGCGGCGGCGTCCGGCGCGGGCGTCACGAAGGTGCTCGCCTCGCGCCAGGCGGCGATCACCTCGGCCGACGCACCGGGCGCGGTCGCGGCTGCGTGCAGGGCCTCGATCTCGCCCGCCTGCCAGACGTTCTTGGCCAGCAGCGCCAGGAGGATCGCCGCCCCGATCGCGATCTGGCTGCGCGGGTTCAGCTTGCGGAACGGGAAGATGACCAGGCCGGCCACCGCATAGGTGACCAGGATGTCGCCGTACCAGAACAGCACCGCGTGCAGCAGCCCGAAGACGATCAGCCAGAACATGCGCCGGTAGTGGGTCTGGGCCGGCGAGAGCCCCCCGCCGCGCTCGGCGCGGTCGGCGATCAGGATCGCACTTGCGCCGAACAGCAGGGTGAACAGCGCCCGCATCTTGCCGTCGGTGAAGACGTTGTTGACCGCCCAGGTCCAGAGGTCCGCTCCCTCGGCTCCGCCCGCGAAGGTCGGCAGCAGGTAGGCGAAGGACGGCAGGCCCATGCCGACGATGTTCATCAGCAGGATCCCGAGCACCGCAAAGCCGCGGACGGCGTCGATGGACAGGTGGCGGTCACCCGCCGGCGCGCTCGCGGTCGCGGTCATGGTTCGGCCTCCCCTCCGAGGCGCCGAGCATGCCCCGCCACCGGGCGGTGTCAATCTTGCGGAACGGCGTTCGTGAACTGCGCCAGGTCGCGCCGGACCTCGGCGACCACGGCCGCCCAGTCGCCTGCCCGGGGCTGCCGGTAGAGGGTCAGGCTCGGATACCAGGGGCTGTCGGCGCGGCCCCGCATCCAGCGCCAGTCGAGGCCGTGGTCGGAGAGCAGCAGCCAGGTCGGCTTGCCGAGCGCGCCGGCCAGGTGGGCCACCGAGGTGTCGCTGGTGACCACCAGGTCCAGCCCAGCGACGATTTCGGCGGTGTCCTGGAAGTCGGCCGCGCCGGTGTCGCCGGGCTCCAGGCTCACCGCGCCGGGCAGGGCCAGCAGCTCCGCCCTGATCGCCTCGGGCGGCGAGCGGCTCCGGTCCCAGGCGTAGGCCGGATTGCCCCGGGCCATCACCCCGATCCCGCCGCCCGGCCTCGCCGGCGCGGTCAGGTAGGGCGCGTTCGGGATCGTCGCCTCGCGCACGCCCAGCTTGGCGGGGATCGACATCGGCAGCACCCAGAAGTCGTGCGCCTGCGCCTGCAGCTCCTCGGCCAGCGGCACGATCTCCGCCGGCAACTGGGCGAACAGCCGCGCCAGCCCGGGCGCGCAGGTGAGGGTGACGTGGGCGGCGCCGAGCTCGCGCACGAACCGCGCCATCATGATCTGGTCCCCGTAGCCCTGCTCGGACCAGACGAACAGCCGCTTGCCCGCGAGAGGCTCGCCCATCCACTCCGGGAAGCTCAGCCGGCGCGCCGCGGTGCGCAGGCGGCGCGGTCGCTGCTCGTAGAGCGGCCAGCCCTCGGCGAACCGGCCCTCGGCCAGCAGCACCAGGCCGAGGTCCGCCTGGACCTGGCGCAGGCTGGAATCCAGCTCCATCGCCCGGCGATAGGCCCGCTCGGCCGCCTCCAGCTCGCCGGTGAAGCGGTGGAAGTTGCCCAGCGTCTGCCAGACCGCGGCGCTCTCCGGGACGAGCGTCGCCCAGCGGCCGTACAGCCGTCGCGCCTCGTCCGTGCGCTCGGTGGTCTCCAGGAGGACCGCGAGGTTGCGCAGGGCGACCGGATGTTCGGCCTCGTCCAGCACGGCGCGGTAGCCTGTTTCCGCGCCGGCCAGGTCACCGGACCGGTGCCGGTCGACGGCCAGGCGCAGGGCTTCATCGACGTCCATCCCGAGCGCCATAGCCCGTCCGCCCAAAGCCCCGCTAGGCTTGATCGGCGGATCGTCCCATCCTAGGGCGGCGGCCGAGGCAGCGATCGGGGGCGAGGTTGAGCGAAAATCCGGGGACCTCGCCGAGAGGACGGCGACCGAAGGGGCAGGGGCCAGACCTGCGCGAGGCCATCCTCGACGCGGCCGAGGCCTTGTTCTCGCGGCACGGCTTCTACGGCGTCACGGTCCGCCAGGTGGCCTCCGAGGCCGGCGTCGACACCGCGCTCATCCACTACTACTTCGGCGCCAAGCGAGAGCTGTTCGACAGCGTCTTCGCCCGCCGCGCCGCGATCCTCAACGACGCGCGGCTGGAGGCCATGCAGGTCTACGCGGAAACGCATCGCGGCCGGATGACCGTGGAGGGCGTCATCGAGGCCTTCATCGGCCCGCTCATCGACCGCTCCATGACCAACGACGAGGGTTGGAAGAACTACTTCCGCCTGGTGGCCCTGGTGAACAACACCCCCGCCTGGGGCGGCGAGACCATGCACCGCTTCTTCGATCCGGTGGTCCACCAGCTGGTGGACACCCTGAAGCTCGCCCTGCCTGAGGCGGAGATCCGGGATCTCTACTGGTGCTACCAGTTCCTCACCGGGGCGATGATGCTGGCGCTCTCGGAGA
>NZ_DAISJG010000104.1:0-5577 GCF_036821595.1 Phenylobacterium sp. | reverse complement strand
GCCTCGGTGACCCGGACGGCGTCGAGCACGAGCCCGCGGTCCAGAACTTCGGAACTCATCTCGTCTACGTCTCCCGCCCCAGGAGCGGAGTATTCCCGAATTCTCAGATCCGCGCGATGCGTAACAGCCGGGGCCGTTCCAGCACCGCCGGCAGGCCCGCGATGCGCTCGACGGCGGCCGTCAGGACCGATTCCGCGACCGCGTGGGTGGTGAGCACGATGGGCACGCCCTCGGCGTTCTCCACCGGCTTCTGCAGGAAGCTCTCGATGGACACGCCGGCCTCGGCCAGGGTCTCGGAGACCGCGGCGATCACGCCCGGCTCGTCCTTCACCAGGAAGCGCAGGTAGGCCCGGCCCATCATCTTCGACGGGTCGATCGGGGTGAAGGGCTGGAGCGACCCGGCCGGCGCCTGGAAGACCGGACGCACGGCGCCGGTCATGACGTCGGCGATGTCGGCGGCCACGGCGGCTGCGGTGGGCCCCGCCCCCGCCCCCGGCCCCTGGACGAAGATCCGGCCGATGCGGGTTCCCTCGATGAAGAGCGCGTTCAGCGCCCCGCCGGCCTGGGCGAGCGGGTGGCTCATGGGCGCGAGCGAGGGGTGGACCCGCACCAGCACCCCGTCCGGCGAGCGGTCGGCGGAGGCCACGAGCTTGATGCGGTAGCCCAGGTCGCGGGCCAGCTTGATGTCGAGGAGGTCGACCTGATCGATGCCCTCGATCTCGGCGGCGGCGTAGTTCGGGGCGCAGCCGAAGGCGAGCGCCGCCAGGATCGATATCTTGTGGGCCGCGTCGAAGCCGCCGACGTCCATGGTCGGATCGGCCTCGGCGTAGCCCAGGCGCTGGGCCTCGGCGAGCACGTCGGCGAAGGAGCGGCCCGTGGCCTCCATCTCGGTGAGGATGAAGTTGCAGGTGCCGTTGAGGATGCCGGCCACCGACTTGATCTCGTCGCCGACCAGGGCCTCGCGGACCATCTTCACGGCCGGGGTCCCGCCCATGACGGCGGCCTCGAACAGCAGCGGCGCGCCCCTGGCCTCGGCGAGGGCCGCCAGTTCGGCGCCGTGCTCGGCGATCAGCGCCTTGTTGGCGGTGACCACGGGCTTGCCGGCGTTCAGCGCCGCCTCGACCGCGGCCTTGGCCGGGCCGTCGGAGCCGCCGATCAGCTCCACGAACAGGTCCACGTCCGGCGAGGTGGCGAGCGCCACGGGATCGTCGAACCAGGCCAGGCTGGAGATGTCGAACGGCCGGGGCCGGGAGCGCGAGCGCGCCGAGACGCCGGTCACGCTCACCTGGCCGCCCGCCGGCGCGAAGCCCGGATGCTCGGAGAGGAAGGTCAGAAGCCCGGCGCCGACGGTGCCGAGGCCCGCGACGCCGATACGCCAGTCTTTGCTCATTGCGCCGCCAGGGTGTTGTGATGCCGGCCGAGGATCTCGTCGGCGTTGGAGAGGAACTTCTTCACGTTGCGCGCCGCCTGCCGGATGCGGTGCTCGTTCTCCACGAGGCCGACGCGGACGAAGCCCTCGCCGTACTCCCCGAAGCCGACGCCGGGGGCCACGGCGACGCCCGCCTCCTCGACCAGCAGCTTGGAGAACAGCAGCGAGCCGGCCTCCCTGAACTGCTCGGGCACCGGCGCCCAGGCGAACATCGACGCGGGCGGCGCGGGAATGTCCCAGCCGGCCCGCCGCATGGATTCGACCAGCACGTCACGCCGCGACTTGTAGATGGCGCGGATCTCGTCGACGCAGTCCTGCGGCCCGTTCAGCGCGGTGGCGGCCGCCACCTGGATCGGGGTGTAGGCGCCGTAGTCGAGGTAGGATTTCACCCGGGCGAGGGCCGCGCAGATCCGCTCGTTGCCGACCACCATGCCGACCCGCCAGCCGGCCATGGCGTAGGTCTTGGACAGCGAGTTCACCTCGACGGCAATGTCCTTGGCGCCCTCGATCTGCAGGACCGACGGCGGCGGGTTGTCGTCGAAGTAGATCTCCGAATAGGCGATGTCGGAGATCACCAGCATGTCGTGCTTCTTCGCCAGCGCGATGGCGTCGCGGTAGAAGTCGAGGTCGACGCACTGGGCCGTCGGGTTGGACGGATAGGACAGGATCAGCACGGTGGGCGGCGGCGCGGAGTGCTTCACGGCCCGGCTGACGCCGGCCAGATAGTCCTCGGGCGAGTGCGCCGGCACGTGGCGGATCACCCCGCCGGCCATGATGAAGCCGTAGGCGTGGATCGGATAGGCCGGGTTCGGACAGACGATGACGTCGCCGGGCGCGGTCAGGGCCTGGGCGAGGTTGGCGAAGCCCTCCTTGGACCCCAGGGTGGCGATCACCTCGGTGTCCGGGTTCAGCTTCACGCCGAAGCGGCGGCCGTAGTAGCCGGCCATGGCCTTGCGCAGGCCGGCGATCCCCTTGGACGCGGAATAGCGCCCGGCCTTCGGGTCGCGGGCGGTCTCGATCAGCTTGTCGACGATGTGCTTCGGCGTCGGCATGTCGGGATTGCCCATGCCGAAGTCGATGATGTCGGTCCCCTGCGCGCGCAGGCGGGCCTTGATGCGGTTCACCTCCTCGAGGACGTAGGGCGGGAGGCGACGGATACGGTGAAACTCGGGAGTCATTTGAAGCTCTTGGCCGCGAGCTGCCCAATGCGGCTTTCCGGGAGCTGAGGTCGGGCATGGATAGACCCCGGGCAGAGGTCCGCCAAGCCATGGTTTGGAAGATTTTGCCCCCGCAGGCCCTTATCTCTTGGGCGGCGGAGGCGGGGTAGCTCGCCTGCGCAGGTCTTCGGCGAAGGCCTCGGTGGACCGGGGATCGGCCGGCGCGGCCTCGGGGCCCGCGGCGCTGCGCGCCCGGGCGGCGAAGCTGTCGGTGTCGCCGAGGGTCCAGGTGGAGGGCGCGGTGGCCTGCTCCAGCGCGGCGCCGGCGGCCGTCACCTCGTCAGCCGCCCGGCCGAACTGGCGCAACGGCCGCACGTCGGTGGGCTTCTTCGGGATCCCGGCGAAGGTCGGATAGGCGCGGGCCTCCCGCGTCAGCCGCGACACCTCCGCGGCCACCGGCGAGGTCGGATCGACCTTGGCGGTGTCGAACGGATTGCCCACGCAGCCGGCCAGCAGCGCCGACGCCCCCGCGGCGGCCAGCAGGCGCGCAGCCGCAGAGCCTTGACGGGCGTTCACAAAAAGGCGGGCGAGCGGAGTCATCTCCGCTAAGGTCTTATGCGATGATCGGATGCGGTGGAAGGGGCGCGCGCCTTCGCCGCAGGAAGGAAGCCAGATGAGCGAGCAGACGGTCAATCCCACGCCTGGCAAGAGCGGCAAGGGCCCGCGGGCGACGGCTCCGGCTGAAGCCCCGGCCTTCGAGAAGCCGCCCCTGCCCGAGGACGCGATGGCCGAGATCGCCGTCACCCAGGCTCCGCGCGAGGAGGCCCGGGCCGAGGCCCAGGCGCCCGAGGCCCCGCGGTCCGCGCCGGCCTTCGACATCGCCGCCCTCAGCGCCGAGCAGCGCGACCAGCTCGAGAAGCTCTCCAGCAACCTCGCCCGCGCCGCCGTGGCCGCCCAGGGCGTGATCGCCGAGATGGCGCTGCGCAGCGCCGAGCGGCCCGCCGCCCTGACCGCCGACCCCTTCCACGTGGGCCCGGCCCTGACGGAGGTGATGAGCCGCCTCGCCGCCCAGCCGGACAAGCTGATGCGGGCCCAGGCCGACCTGTTCACCCGCTACATGGACCTCTGGCAGTCGACCGCGCGACGGCTGCACGACGGCAGGTCCGAGCCCGTGGCCGCGCCGGCCAAGGGCGACAAGCGGTTCAGCGATCCCGAGTGGACCGAGAACCCGGCCTTCGACGCCATCAAGCAGTCCTACCTGATCACCTCCGACTGGCTGAACAGCCTGGTGGGCGGGGTGGAGGGGGTCGACCCCATGGAGAAGCGGCGCGCCGAGTTCTTCATGAAGATGCTGACCGACGCCTTCGCGCCGTCGAACTTCCTGACCTCCAACCCGGCGGCCCTGCGCGAGCTGCTGGCCACCGGCGGCGAGAGCCTGGTGCGGGGCATGGAGAACTTCGCCGCCGACCTGGAGCGCGGCGGCGGCCAGCTCGCCATCGCCCAGACCGACTACGAGATGTTCCGGATCGGCGAGAACGTGGCCACCGCGCCCGGCAAGGTCGTGTTCCGCAACGAGATCATCGAGCTGATCCAGTACAGCCCGTCCACGGAGCAGGTCCACGAGATCCCGCTGGTGATCTTCCCGCCCTGGATCAACAAGTTCTACATCCTGGACCTGCGGCCCGAGAACTCGATGATCCGCTGGCTCACGGACCAGGGCTTCACGGTCTTCGTGGCCTCCTGGGTGAACCCGGACCAGAGCCTCGCCTCCCGGACCTTCGGCGACTACATGCTGGACGGGATCTACGCCGGCACGGCCGCGGCCATGGAGCAGTGCGGCGTCAACCATGTGAACACGGTCGGCTACTGCATCGGCGGCACCCTGCTGGGATCGGCCCTGGCGCACATGGCGGCCAAGGGCGTGCAGCCGATCGGCTCGGCCACCTTCTTCGCCGCCCAGCACGACTTCGCCGAGGCCGGCGACCTGCTGCTGTTCACCAACGAGAACTGGCTGAAGACCCTCGAGCAGAAGATGGACGAGGGCGGCGGCGTGCTCTCCGGCCAGGCGATGGCCGACACCTTCAACATGCTTCGCGCCAACGACCTGATCTGGTCGTTCTTCGTGAACAACTACCTGCTGGGCCGCGAGCCCAAGCCGTTCGACCTGCTGTTCTGGAACTCCGACCAGACGCGGATGCCCAAGACCCTGCACATGTTCTACCTGCGCAAGTTCTACGGCGAGAACGCGCTGGCCCGCGGCGAGCTGGAGATCGACGGCACGAAGCTGAACCTCGGCGACGTGAAGATCCCGATCTACATGCAGTCGTCCAAGGAGGACCACATCGCCCCGGCCCGTTCGGTCTACCGGAGCGCCAGGCTGTTCGGCGGGCCGGTGACCTTCACCATGGCGGGCTCCGGCCACATCGCCGGGGTGATCAATGCGCCGGCGGCCAAGAAGTACCAGCACTGGACGGCCGACCACCTGCCCGCGACGCTGGAGGAATGGCAGGCGACGGCGAAGGAGACGCCGGGCTCATGGTGGCCGCACTGGGCCGAATGGCTGAAGGCCAAGTCCGGCGGCCTGGTCCCGGCCCGCGACCCGGCCAAGGGCCCGCTGCCGCCGCTCGCCGACGCCCCGGGCGACTATGTGAAGGTGAAGAGCTAGGACATCCGCGCCGGCGGTCCGCTTCTCCCCCTTCGTGGGCGGGGAAGTTCAGGCCGCCGCCTCGTCGCGGCGGGCGGGCATCAGCAGCAGGCGGGCCAGGACCAGCAGGGCGCCGACCGGCATGGAGAAGCGGATGATCCACGGCGAGATGTCCGTGGCCCGGCCGAAGCCCATGTTGACGAGGCTGACCTGGGCGGCGGTGAAGCCGCCCTCCCCCGTGGTCCAGTTGAACCAGGCCGAGCCCACGCCGACCAGCGCCAGGGCCATCCACGCGATCTTGAAGCGCAGGCCCCGGGTCATGGCGGCCATGGCGGCGACCGCGACCA
>NZ_DAISJG010000103.1:0-5691 GCF_036821595.1 Phenylobacterium sp. | reverse complement strand
TGGCCGCAGAAGTCGCGGACCACCGAGCAGCGCATGCTCTCGACGTAGGACTGGATCGCGTGGCCGATGTCGCCGGTCCGCGCGCCGGGCTTCACGGCCGCCAGGCCGCGCTCCAGGGCCTCGTAGGTGACGTCGACCAGCCGCTTGGCCCGCGGGGCTACGGGACCGACGCCGTACATCCGGCTCGTGTCGCCGTGCCAGCCGTCGACGATGACGGTGACGTCGATGTTGACGATGTCGCCCTCGCGCAGGATCCGCTCGCCGGGGATGCCGTGGCAGACGATGTGGTTGGGGCTGATGCAGGTGGTCTTGGTGTAGCCGCGGTAGCCCAGGCAGGCCGGGATCGCGCCGTGGTCGAGGATGAACTCGCGGGCGAGGTCGTCCAGCGCCTCGGTCAGCACGCCGGGGACCACGTGCGGCGTCAGCATGTCCAGGCACTCGGCGGCGAGCCGGCCCGCGCGGCGCATGCCCTCGAAGTCGTCGGGCGAATGGACCTTGATCTGGCCGGTGCGGTGTTCGCCGTCGAGGAGGTCGGTCATGGGGAAGCTCGGGGTCGGGAGGCTGGGGGCGCGCGGGCCGTAGCGCCCTATGTCGCAATCGCGGGACCGAAGTTCAACGCTTGCGACCGCGCGCCGCCGGTGGGGACGGCTCGAATCGTGTCAGCGTCCGGCGACTTGAAGGCTCTGCAGAGGCGCGCCCATGGCCGACGACCTGTCCGTTTCCGACCCCGTCGCCGAGCGTTTCGTCGAGGCCTTCGACGCCAACATCTGGCAGGACGCCGAGAGCGTCAGCGGGCCGGGCTCGACCCTGCGCTACACCGAGAGCCTGCGCGCCACCCTGATGCCGATGGTCCGGGCGCTGGGCTGCAAGTCGATGCTGGACGCCCCCTGCGGCGACTTCAACTGGATGAAGGCCTGCGACCTTACCGGCATCGACTACACCGGCGCGGACATCGTGCCGGCGATGATCGAGAAGCTGCAGGCGGAGCATCCGCAGCACCGCTTCCAAGTGGTCGACATCACCCGGGACCCGCTGCCCCGGGCCGACGTCGTGCTGGTCCGCGACGTGCTGTTCCACCTGTCGAACGTGGACATCGTGCGCGTGCTGGAGAACTTCCTGGCGTCGGGCAGCGACTGGCTGGCCACCTCGCACAGCTTCCAGGTTCAGGCGATGGCCGACGTGCCGACCGATCCCACGACCTTCCGGCCGGTGAACCTGATGACCCCGCCGTTCCTGTTCCCGCCCCCGGACCATGTGCTGAAGGACTATGCGCCGGGCTTCCAGCACCGCTGGCTGGGCATCTGGCCGCGGGCCAGCATCGCCTCGCGCTTCGCCCCCTGAGGCCCTCCTAGGCGATCGTCTTCCGCGGAAGCGGGCGGCTGAAGATCGGCTCGTCCACGGTGGAGGCGAGGCTTCCGCAGTCGGGCGCCTCGTCGAGCGGCTCGGCGCCGCCGACGCCCACGCTCATCGCCCGCCAGGCGCCGGTGTCGCCGTCCGGCTTCGGGAAGGGCATGACGCGCAGCGCCTCAGGGACCATGGCGTCGACGCGCGGGTCGCCGGACGGCTTCACCAGCACCACCTCGGCCAGCTTGGTGGGATCGGCGCCCCATCGGACGCAGAGGCCGACCGCGCCCCTGGGCGGGGCGGCGTCGGGCGCCGGGGCCTCCGCCGCGACGGCGAGGCCGGCGGCCGGGAACAGGATCAGGGCGGAAAGGGCGGCTGCCCGGAGCACACGCGTCATGTCGACCTCCGGCGGGGCAAACACTCTGGCGCGGGGGCCGATCCGGCGAACGCCGATCACAGAAGCGCGATGGGGCTCCCGATGCGGACGGCGGCCGGGGTGATCTCGCAGCCGTAGACCAGCACCTCGACGCCGGCCTCGCGCACCTCGGAGAGGGCCTGGGCGAACTTCGGGTCGCAGTCGGCGGCGGGGGCGAAGCGGTCGCAGTCGGTGCGCTGGACGACGAACAGGACCACGGCGCGGTCGCCCTCGGTCACGACCTGGGCCAGCTCGCGCAGGTGCTTCGTCGAGCGGGCGGCGACGCAGTCCGGGAATTCGGCGAGGCCCGGCTGGCGGCGGAGGTGGACGTTCTTCACCTCCAGCCAGGCGCGGGGGCGGTCGGGGTGCTCCAGCAGGAAGTCGACGCGGGAGTTGGTCCCGTAGCGGACCTCGCGGCGGTGGGTGGCGTAGCCGGTGAGCTGGGGAATCGCGTCGGCGGCGAGCGCCTCGGCGACCAGGCGGTTGGGGTGCAGGGTGTTGATGCCGACGAGGCCGCCGTCGGCCTCCACCAGCTCCAGGGTGTGGCGCAGCTTCCGCTTCGGGTCGTCGGAGGCGGAGAGGAAGCAGGGCAGGCCGGGCGTGTTCAGGCCCAGCATGGCGCCCGGGTTCGGGCAGTGGGCGGTGACCGGCGTCCCGTCCTCCAGCACCACGTCGGCGAAGAAGCGCTTGTAGCGGGCGACGAGCGTGCCGCGGAGCAGGGGGGCGGGGAAGTCCATGGGGAGCCTAGATAGGCGAAGGCGGTCTGCGCCTTAAGTCCCATGGCGGCGAGTTTGCCATGGCTTCGGACCAGCTCAAGGACGAGCGCGCAGCGCTCGCCGCGGCGCGGCGGCCCGGAGGGCCGTCCTTGACCTGCTCCGAAGCCATAGCTCCAATCCGACCATGCGGCTTAAGGGCTATCAGCATCCCGCAGGATGCTGTCCATAGCGGGGCTCATCTGGGGAGTGCGTATGTCTGACCGCGAGCGCCGCGTCACCGCGGGGGTGCTGATCATCGGGGACGAGATCCTTTCCGGGCGGACGCAGGACACCAACCTGCGCGACATCGCGCGCTACCTCGGCGTCCACGGGGTGGACCTGGCCGAGGCGCGGACGGTGCCGGACGTGCTGGAGGAGATCGTGGCGGCGCTGGACGCGCTGCGCCACCGCTACACCTACGTCATCACCACCGGCGGGATCGGCCCGACCCACGACGACATCACCGCCGACGCGGTGGCCGCGGCGTTCGGCGTGCCGCTGATCGAGCACCCCGAGATCATCGCCATGATGACCGCCCGCTGGGGCGACGAGCTGAACGCCGCGCGGCGGCGCATGGCCCGGGTGCCGGTGGGCGGGGCGCTGGTGAAGAACCCGGTGCAGGGGCCGCCGGGCTTCACCATCGGCAACGTCTTCGTCCTGGCCGGCGTGCCGCAGATCATGCGGGGCATGCTGGAGGACGTGGGGCCGAGGCTGGAGGGCGGCCGGCCGACGGTGTCGCGCACGGTGCGGGTGGAGGGCTCCGGGGAGGGCGCGATCGCCGCGCCGCTGGAGACGGTGGCGAAGGCCCATCCGGACCTGTCGCTGGGCAGCTATCCGTTCTTCACCCCGGAGGGCTACGGCTCCAACCTGGTGCTGCGCGGGCGCGACCCGGCGGTCCTGGAGGCGGTGGCGGGCGAGCTGATCGCCGTGTTGCGCGAGGCCGGAATCGAGCGGGCCTTCGAGGTGGAGGCGGCCTGAGCCCGCGGCCCATATGTGACCATCGGTTAATTTGTCCACGGAAGGGTGTTCGGCTAGGCTTCCGCCAAGATCGCCTCCGGGGAGCGTTTGGAATGATCTCGATGATGCTGGCGGCCGCCCTTCTGCTGGCCGACGCGGCCGCCCAGCCGGCCGCCGCGGAGCCGGCCGGCGCCGAGCAGGCGGGGAAGAAGGCCAAGGTCAACAAGGACGGCCTGGTCTGCAAGAACGAGCCGGTGCTGGGCTCTCGCATGAAGACCAAGGTCTGCATGACCGCCGAGCAGTGGGAAGAGCGCAAGGCGAGCGACCGCGAGAGCATCGAGCGCCAGCAGCGGATCAATCCGCCCAGCAACTGACGGGCGCGGCCCGCGATTCGGGCGTGCTGTCAAACGGCCTTCACAGCTGTGGATAAGTCTGTGCATCATCGGCGGCGCTGAAGGGCGTCCGCCAGCAGACGTCCGTGGCCGATGGGGGGGCGTGCGCGTGAAGACGCTTGCCGTGATGTCCCGCAAGGGTGGGGCCGGAAAGACGACCGTCGCGGTCAATCTCACCCTCGCGGCCAGGGCCGCCGGCGTGAAGGCGGTGCTCGCCGACGCCGATCCGCTGCGCAGCGCCTGCGAGGTGCTGCGCGAGCGGGAGGAGGCCGCCTCCCTGCTGTTCGAGACCGGCGCCGCCAAGCTGTTCGCGCTGACCGAGGCCTGCCGCCGGTCCGGCGCGGAGCTGCTGATCATCGACACGCCCGCGGCTCCCGAGGCCGACGTGGCCGAGGCGGTGAAGGTGGCCGACCTGTGCCTGGCCGTCTCGCGGCCGACCTACCTCGACCTCGCCGCGGCGGTGCGGTCGGTGGCGATCATCCAGCGGCTGGGCCGCGAAGGCGTGGTCGCGCTCAACCAGTGCGCCCCGCGGCGCAACGGGGTGGAGCCGCCGCAGGTGCTCAAGGCCTTCGAGGCGCTGAGGTTCGCAGGCCTGCCGGTGGCCGGCACGGCGCTGCGCTCGCGGGTGGTCTACCAGACCGCCTTCGCCCAGCGCCGCTCGGTGCTGGAGATCGAGGGCGCGGACCGGGCCTCCGACGAGGTGCGGGCGCTGTTCGCCGAGGTGTGGAAGCGGCTGTCCGGCGAGAAGCCGGCGCCGGTGCGGACCGCCAACGACGACCTCGGCCGCCCGTGGATGGCGGCGCGGCCCGCCGGCCTCACCTTCGTCCAGCCCCCGGCCTGACGACGGCGCCTAGCGCCGGTCCGCCAGGACCATGGCGGCGCCCTTCTCGGCGATCATCAGGGTGGGCGAGTTGGTGTTGCCGCTGACGATCCGGGGCATGGCGGAGGCGTCGATCACCCGCAGGCCGTCCACGCCGCGGACCCGCAGCCGGGCGTCGAGGACGGCCATGGGGTCGCCGTCCGGGCCCATGGCGGCGGTCCCGGCGGGGTGGAAGATGGTGGTGCCGATGTCGGCGGCGGCGGCGCGGAGCTGCTCGTCGGTGGCGAGATGGGCGCCCGGGCGGAACTCCTCGGGCCGGTACCTCGCCAGCGGGGCCTGGGCGGCGATGCGGCGGGCGAGCCTGAGCGCGTCGCAGGCGACCTCGCGGTCCTCCTCCGTCGAGAGGTAGTTGGGGGCGATGCGCGGCGGGGCCGCCGGGTCGGGGCCGGCCGCGTGGACGGAGCCGCGGCTGGAGGGCCTCAGGTTGCAGACCGAGGCCGTGAAGGCCCCGAACGGGTGCATGCCCTCGCCCCACCTGTCGAGCGACAGGGGCTGGAAGTGGAACTCGAGGTTGGCGGTGGCGTAGCGCGGCGAGCTCCTGGCGAACAGGCCGACCTGGGAGGGGGCCATGGTCAGCGGGCCGGTGCGGCGGACCGCGTACTCCAGGCCCATCAGCGCCCGCTTCACGAGGTTGGCGTATTCCGTGTTGAGGGTCTTCACGCCCGTGACCTTGAAGACGGGGCGGAGCTGCAGGTGGTCCTGCAGGTTCTCGCCGACGCCGGGCGCGTGGCGGACGGTCGCGACGCCGAGGTCGGCGAGGCGGGCGCCGTCGCCGACGCCGGAGAGCTCCAGGATCTTCGGGCTGCCGACCGCGCCGGAGGCCAGGATCACCTCACAGGCGGCGCGGGCCTCGAAGCGCTCGGTACCCTTGCGGAAGACGACGCCCGTGGCGCGGGCGCCCTCGAAGGTCACACGTTCCACCTCCACGCCGGTCTCCAGGCGCAGGTT
>NZ_DAISJG010000102.1:0-5826 GCF_036821595.1 Phenylobacterium sp. | reverse complement strand
GCGGCCGGTCAGCTCGCTCATGTGGTCGAAGTCGGCCTCGAAGGCGCCGAGCCCCTGGGTCAGGCCGCGCAACTCGGCGATCAGGTGCTGGCGCTCGCTCTGCGGCAGGTAGGCGTCGATCCGCTCCCAGCCGCGCCAGTCCTCCCGCGGGGCGAGGCCGAGGATCTGGCCCCGCCGGGCGGTGAGCGCCGAGGTGACGTTCGAGGCGCTGGGCGAGGGCGAATACACCGTCAGCTTCTCGATCGGCTCCAGCAGGATCGAGCCGCAGGCCTTCAGCCCCTCCTCGATGGCCAGCCGGCCGACGATGCGGAAGGCCATTTCCGAGGAGTCCACGCTGTGGGTCTGGCCGTCCGTGAGGGTCACCTCCAGGTCGGTCACCGGAAAGCCCAGCGGCCCCTTCTCAAGCCCGTCGCGGACACCCTGCTCGACGGCGGGGACCCACTGCTTGGGCACCGCGCCGCCGACGATCTTCGACTGGAAGACGAAGCCGGAGCCGCGCGGCAGGGGCCGGATCTCGATGGTCACGTCGGCGAACTGGCCGTGGCCGCCGGATTGCTTCTTGTGCCGCGCCCGATGGGTCGCGCCGCGCTGGATGGTCTCGCGGTAGGGGGTCTTGGGGTCCTGGGTGTCGATCTCCACGCCGAACCGCCGCCTCAGCCGCTCGAGCGCCAGGCGCACATGACCCTCGCCCTGGCCGGCCAGCAGCACCTGCCGGGCCTCCGGATCGTGGGTCAGCGACAGGCCCGGATCCTCCTCGATCAGCTTGGAGAGCGCGCCGGAGAGCCGGACGTCGTCCTTGCGGTTGCGGGCCGACAGCGCCACGGCGAACAGCGGCCGCCTCGGGCGGACCGCGTGCTGCAGCTGCTGCGGCTGGCCGGTGAGCGACAGGATCTGGCCGGCGGCCGCCTGCTCCACCTTGCCGATCGCCGCCACCTCTCCGGGCGCCGCCGAGACGATCTTCCTGAGCTGTCCACCCTGCACGGCGGAGAGGCCGCCGGCCCGGCAGCGCTCGCCGGTGGGCAGCACCAGCTCCGCCCCGTCGTCCAGCTTGCCGCCGAACACCCGGGCGTAGGCCAGCTTGCCGGACTGGCCGGCGTAGGCGGCCTTCAGCACATAGGCCCCCTTCGACACGCCCAGGCGCTCGGCTGCGCGGTCGGGCAGGGGGGTCTCGTGGCGCAGCGCCTTCAGCAGCCGGCGCACGCCGAAGCCGTTGGCCGCCGAGCCGAAGAACACCGGCACGATCAGGCCGTCGTTCATCTCCCGCACCAGGTCGGCGAACACCGCGTCGCGGCTCGGGGTCACGTCGGAGAGGAGCTGCTCCAGGAGTTCGTCGTCGAAGTCCGCGATCTGCTCCAGCATGTGGAAGCGGGCGTCGGCCTCGGCGTCGCGCAGGTCGCCGGGGATGTCCACCTGTTCGGACGGCTGGCCCGGCCGGTAGACGAAGGCCCGCTCCAGCGCCAGGTCGATGTAGCCGGTGACGTGCTCGCCCTCCCAGGTGGGAATCTGGCGCGCCACCAGCGGCGCGGAGCTCACCGGGGCCAGCGCGTCCAGCAGCTCCTGCAGGGAGCCGCGGGCCTGGTCCATCTTGTTGATGAAGAGGGCGTGGGGCACGCCCAGCCGCTCCAGCTCCCGTAGGGTCGGCTGCAGGAGCTGGGCCTTGTTGGGATCGGGCTCGGCCACAACGATCGCGAGGTCCACGGCCGGCAGGGCCGCGTCCACGTCGGCGCAGAACTCGAGGGAGCCCGGACAGTCGACCACCGCATAGCGGTCGCCCAGGAATTCGAAGCTGGCGAGGTTCAGTTCCACCGAGTGGCCGCGGGCGCGGGCCTCGGGGCTTGAATCGCCCACCATCTCGCCGCCGCCGCCGGCCCGCGCGTGCACCGCGCCGGTCGCCAGGAGCAGGGCCTCGAGAAGGGTGGTCTTGCCGGCGCTTGTGGGGCCCACGAGCGCAAGCGCCCGAACGGACCCCTGTGACTGGATTGGCATTTGGTCGCTCCCATCACCTCAGGCGCCGAGGGGACGGGACGCCTCCAGGGCGCGGTGGCGGACGGTTCGTACGACCAGTGAGAGCTGGCCTACGCCGCCCTTGGCAGGAACCCTATGCCCGGAAATCGCGCGCGGCTAGCGGCGCATCGACGGACGAAGCGCCACTTGACCGTCTTGTGATGCCGGGTCCTCGACGCGCTTGGGCGTCCAGACCGGCTCGTCGGTGGCCCGGCCGTAGAGCCAGCCCTGGGCGAAGTCGACGCCGGCGTCGCGCACCGCCGCCTCGGCCCCGTCGGTCTCCACCATCTCGGCCAGGGTGCGAATGCCCAGCTCCTTGCACATGGAGACCAGGTGCTTGACGAAGGTCGCCTCCCGCCCGCCCTGCTGCAGGTCGCGGATGTAGCGGCCGTCGATCTTCAGGACATCGAGCTTCAGCTGCTGCAGGTAGGCGAGCGAGGCCGCGCCCGCCCCGAAGTCGTCCAGGCAGATCTCGCAGCCCTCGTTTCGCAGCGCCGTCAGGTGGCGGTCGGCGAGCTTCAGATCGTCCAGGGCCGAGCTCTCGGTGAGTTCGAACATCAGCCGGCCGCGGGCCTTCGGATGGCCGTGGATCAGCTCGCAGGCGCGGTCGATGAAGTCGCTGCTGGCGATGGTGCGTCCGGAGACGTTGACCGCCAGCTTCAACCCCGGCCGCTTGGACAGGACCTCCAGCGAGCGCTCCAGGATCGCGATGTCCAGGGCCTCGATGAGGTCCATCTCCTCGGCCATGCGGATCATCGGGAAGGGGCTGCCCTGGTCGCCGAAGCGGACCAGGGTCTCGTAGTGGTGCAGGCCGCCGGTGCCGAGGGCGATCACCGGCTGGAAGACCAGCTTGAATTCCTTGTTGCGGATCGCCTGGCCGAGCGCGCCCACCTCGTCGAGGGTGCGTTCCATGGACAGGCTCAGCGCCTCCGAGAGGTTGGCGGGAGTCGCCGCTCCCGGGCCCTCGCGCAGGAAGCTGTCCAGGCAGTAGCGCAGGGCCCGCACCGCCTGACGGTCGCCGTCGGCCTGCAGCGGAATGGCCTCGGCCGTGGGCTTGATGGGCTGAGGCGTGGCGGCCTGGACGAGCTTCGTCACCCGCTGCACCAGGGCGCCCATGGCCTCCCCGCGGGCGCGCACCAGGGCGAACCGCTCGTCGCCCAGGGCGGTGGCGGCCGAGCCGCCGTAGGCCTCGGCGCGCAGGGCTCCGGTCAGGCGTCGGTCCAGGGCCGCGCGGTCGGCGGGCGAGGCCTTCTGGCGGGCGGCCTCCAGCCCGGCCATGTCCAGCATGGCCAGCTCCAACTCGGTCCCGCCGGACTTGGCGGTCTTGAGGAGCTGCAGCGCCATCTCCTCGAAGGCTTCCCGCTCGTGCAGCTCGCCGGCCTTGGGCGCACTCTCGGCGGCGGCGGCCGACAGCACGCAGGACACGGCCCCGCCGTTGCCGGGCAGGCGCAGGGCGGCCAGCGAGACGGCGCGTTCCTTGCCGTCCTTCGGCCTGGCGAGCCGGGCGATGACCGGGCCCGCGCGGGTCCCGTCCTCCAGGCCGTCGAACAGGGCGTCGACCATAGGCAGGTCGTCGGCGCTGATGAAGTCGGACCAGGCCCGGCCCTTCAGCTCGCCCTCGGCGGCGCCGGAGACGATCTCGCTGGCGCCGATGGCGAGGGCGATACGTCCGTCGGTCCCGACCTCGACGAGGAGGTCGGCGTTCGCGAAGGCGAAGCCGAGCAGCCGGGACGCGGCGAGGGACAAGCGGGCGCTCCAAAGACCCAGATGGGACCGTCACGCTACAGCCTGCCGATTAACCCTCGGTTTCCACGCGGGAAATGGAGGGGCGCCGCCGTGGGCGGGGAGCTTGGGGCGGCGCCCCGCCGTCTCCGCGCCGGAGTGAGACGGCCGGAGAATGCGAAATCTGCGGCTCCAGAGGCGCTCAGGCGGCCTCGTCCTCGCGGGCGCGGCGGCGGTGCTTCAGCTTGCGCCGGCGCTCCGCCAGCACGGTGAACAGGCGCTCGCGCTGGTGCTCGGCGGCCGCCAGGATGCGCGTGTTCTGGATCTCCAGGTCCTGCGCGGCGTCGTCGGCCAGGCGCTCCATGCCCTTCGCGTCGACCTTCCAGAGCAGGTCGATCAGGTCGGATACCAGGAGCTCCAGCGTGGCCACCCGGGCGACCAGGTCGCGCCGGCTGCTGGCTATGTCCTCGCTCATGCGCCCCTCGGCCCAGCTTGCTGATGATTATCAGGCTAGGTCTCACCTCTTAAAGTTTAGATATCGCAACCAGGGGTCTATGCTTAACCAGCCCTGAATATTCCGTCGCAGGACGGCCCCAGGTTGGCGACACTGGCGACTCCCCGGAGACCCTGTCGATGCTCACCGCCCTCTTCGCCGCCGCCGCCATCACCGCCGCCTGCGACCTGGAGCGCCCGTCGGGCGAGCCCGGCTGCACGCGCGCGGCGGTCGACGCCCTGCCGATGAACGCCATCCAGGCGGTCGGCACCCACAACTCCTACAAGCTGCCGATCGCGGAGAAGGAGATGGCCCTGCTGCGCTCGGCCAACCCCAAGCAGGCCGACGCGCTCGACTATGCCCACCGCCCGCTGGCCGAGCAGCTCGACGCGGGCGCCCGGCAACTGGAGCTCGACCTGGCCTACGACCCGGCGGGTGGGCTCTACGCCGATCCGGTGTTCCGCCGGATGGTCAGGGACACCACGCCCTATGACCTCGCCCCGCTCCGCGGCCCGGGTCTCAAGGTGCTGCACGCCCAGGACGTCGACTACCGCTCGGTCTGCCCGCTGTTCGCCGAGTGCCTGCGGCAGGTCCGCGCCTGGTCGCAGGCCCGTCCCGACCACGCGCCGCTGCTCATCCTGCTGAACCTCAAGGAGGGCGCCGTGGGCATTCCGGGCGGCGTCACGGCGCCGGCCTTCGACGCCCCCGCCATGGACGCCATCGACGCCGAGATCCGCGCCGTCTTCCCGGAGGCGGCCCTGATCACGCCCGACGGGGTGCAGGGCCGCCATCCGAGCCTGAAGGCCGCCGTGGCCGCCGGCGCCTGGCCGACCCTGGGCCAGGCCCGCGGCAAGGTGATGTTCGCCTGCGACTGCCCGCCCGACCAGGTCGCCCGCTATCGTGGCGCGCGCAAGGTGCTGGAGGGGCGCGTGGCCTTCGTGAACATCGAGGAGACCTCGCCGGCCGCCGGCTACATCACCCTGAACGAGCCGGTGGAACAGCAGGCCCGCATCGCCGCGGCGGTGAAGGCCGGCCTGATCGTGCGCACTCGCGCCGACGCCGACACGGTCGAGGCCCGGACCAACGACCGGGCCCGCCAGGCGGCCGCCTTCGCCTCCGGCGCCCAATACGTCTCCACCGACTACATGCGTCCCGATCCGCGCTTTCCGGCCTACGAGGCGCGGCTTCCCGGCGGTCTCACGGTCAGGCGCTCGCCGGTCCAGCCGGGACGCTAGGTCGCCGGCGCCTCCAGGGGCGCGGCCTCGACGTCGGCCTCGGGCGCCGGAACCGCGGGCGGAGCGGGGACCGGCTCTGCCGCCGCCGCGTCCACGGCGGCGTCGGCCGCTGGCGTGGCGGCCTGCTCGACCTCGTCCTTCTTCTTGCCGCCGCCGAACACCTTTTTCAGCACCCCGGCCGTTCCCCGGCCGATCTTGCCGCCGACGAAGCCCGCCGCGGCGCTGCCCAGCGGGCCGCCGGCCGCGCCCGCCGCGCTGCCCAGCACGCCGCCCACAGCGCCGCCGGCCGTCTTGGCGGCGTCGGGCTTCTTCTTGTCGCTGGGGGTCCCCGCCGGCGGCGGCGGGGCCGGGTCGCCCGGCTGCGGGCCGGGC
>NZ_DAISJG010000101.1:0-6001 GCF_036821595.1 Phenylobacterium sp. | reverse complement strand
CGTCGGGTGGGGCTGAACAGGAAGTGTTCCGCCCGCGATGCCTCGTACCCGGCGCTCCAGCGCCCCTGCACACCCGACCGACCTGGCTTCGCACCTGCGCCGCGAGACCGCCGCCGCTCACAGCAGCCTTGAAGAGTCTCTTAGCCTCCTGAGTCAGCCACTCGACAGACAGCGCTTCGTGCGCGTGCTGGAGCGTTTCCACGGTTTCCATGCGGTCTGGGAGTGCGCCATCCGCCAGCGTTCGAAGTTCGCGGCCTTCCATGCGCCAAGGGCCCGCCTGCCGCACCTGCGGCGCGACCTGGCGGCGCTCGGCCGCACGACGGCGGAGATCCGGGCGCTGCCGCTCTGCGCCGAGGCCGAGCGCCTGGCCGGCGACGAGGCCGCGGCCCTGGGCTCGCTCTATGTGATGGAGGGCTCGACGCTCGGCGGGAAGCTGATCGCCCGGGCGCTGGCCGACGCCGGCTGGGCGCCCGCCGGCGGCATCACCTATTTCGACCCGTACGGCCGGCGGACGGGCGAGATGTGGCGGGGCTTCCAGGGGTTCCTGGCCGCCCAGGACCCCGACCGCGACCGCGCCGCGGCGGGGGCCCGCGAGACCTTCGCGCTGCTCGAGGAATGGCTGGCGGCATGAGCGAGACCCTGCACCCGACCACCGTGCTCGACCTCGACGCCTGCGCGGCCGAGCCGATCCGGATTCCCGGCGGGATCCAGCCGCACGGGGCGCTGCTGGTCGTCGATCCCAAGAGCTTCGCGCGCCTTCAGGCCAGCGCCAACCTGGCCGAGGTCTCGGGCCTGCCGCTCGGGCCGGGGGAGTCGCTGGCCGACCTGCCGGAGACCCTTCAGCTCACCGCGGAGCTGCGCCGGTGGCTGGCGAACGACGACCCGCAGTTCCTGCGCACGGTGACGCTGGGCGCCTTCGTCCTGCAGGTGGCCGGCCATCTGACGCCGCAGGGGCTGGTGCTGGAGTTCGAGGACCCCCCGCGCACCGAGGCCGAGACCCTGGAGGGGCTCTACCCGCGCCTGCGCCGGTTCCTCGACGCCATCGGCCACGCCGGCGACGTGCCGGCCATCGCACAGGCGGCAGTGACGGAGGTTCGCGCGATCACCGGCTTCAACCGCGTGATGCTCTATTCCTTCGACGAGGAGGGCGACGGCACGGTGCTGGCCGAGGACAGTGACGGCGTGCTGCCGTCGTACCTGGGCCAGCGCTTCCCGGCCTCGGACATCCCGGCCCAGGCGCGGGAGCTCTACCGGCAGAACCGCATCCGGCTGATCGCCAACGCCGACTACGTCCAGTCGCCGGTCGAGCCGGCCCTGAGCCCGGTGGACGGCGCCCCGCTGGACCTGTCGCAGGCGGCGCTGCGCAGCGTCTCGCCGGTGCACCTGGAATACATGCGCAACATGGGCACCGGCTCGTCCATGTCGATCTCGCTGCTGGTGGAGGGGCGGCTCTGGGGGCTGATCTCCGGCCACAGCCGGGCGCCGCGACAGGTCAACGCCCAGGTGCGGACGGCCTGCGACATCCTCGGGCAGGTGCTGTCCCTGCAGATCGAGGCCCGCGAGCAGGCGCAGCGCACCGCCGAGCGGCTGGCGCTGAAGCAGGTGGAGACCGAGCTGCTGGCGAAGCTGGCGCTGGCGCCGGGGTTCGAGACCGGGCTGGCGAACAACACGGACCTGTGGTCGGGCCTGACCAGGGCGGCGGGCGCGGCGGTGGTGCGCGGCGGCAAGGTGCTGGCCGCCGGCCTGACGCCGCCGCAGGACGAGATCCGGCGCATCGCCGACCGGCTTGGCGAGGCCGGCGAGGAAGTGGTGGCGCTGGAATCGATGACCGACGCCTGGCCGGAGGCCGAGGCCTACGCCGACCGGGCCAGCGGCCTGCTGGCGGTGTCGATCTCCCAGCTCCACTCCGACTACATCCTCTGGTTCCGGCCGGAGGTGGTGCGGACCATCGACTGGAGCGGCGACCCGTCCAAGCCGGTGGAGCCCGGGGCCGACCGGCTGCATCCGCGCAAGTCGTTCGAGCTGTGGCGCGAGCAGGTGCGGCTGCGCAGCCTGCCCTGGACGGCCGCCGAGATCGACAGCGCCACGGGCTTCCGCAGCGCGATCCAGAGCCTCGTCCTGCGCCGGGCCGAGGAGCGGGCGGAGCTGACCACCCAGCTCGAGGCGATCAACAAGGAGCTGGAGAGCTTCTCCTATTCCATCTCCCACGACCTGCGCGCGCCGTTCCGGCACATCGTGGGCTACGCCGAGCTGCTGGCCGACCGCGAGCCGGACCTAGACCCCAAGTCGCGCCACTACCTGCAGAGCATCCGCGAGTCCGGGCTGTCGGCCGGGCGGCTGGTGGACGACCTGCTGAACTTCTCCCAGCTCGGCCGCACGAACCTCGCCAAGGACCGGATCGACATGGGCAAGCTGATCGCCGAGGTGCGGCGGTCCATGGAGCCCGACCTGCAGGGCCGCGCCATCGACTGGCAGGTCGCCGCCCTGCCGTCCGCCTGGGGCGACGCGGCGATGATCCGCCAGGTGCTGCAGAACCTGATCCAGAACGCCATCAAGTACTCGGCGCCGCGCGAGCGCACGGAGATCCGCATCGAGGGCGAGGAGCGCGCCGACGGCGTCAGCTTCACCGTCAGCGACAATGGGGTGGGCTTCGACATGGCCTACGCCCACAAGCTGTTCGGCGTCTTCCAGCGGCTGCACCGCACGGAAGAGTTCGAGGGCACGGGCATCGGCCTGGCGCTCTGCAAGCGGATCGTCGAGCGGCACGGCGGAACCATCTCCGCCGCCAGCGAGCTTGGCCGGGGCGCCGCCTTCACCTTCACCCTGCCAAGGCGCGAGAGCGCACGAAAAGGAGACATCACGCGTGGCTGACCTGAGGCCGATCCTGCTGGTCGAGGACAACCCCCGGGACCTGGAGCTCACCCTGGCCGCTCTGGCCAAGTGCCAGCTCGCCAACGACATCGTCGTCGCCCGCGACGGCGCCGAGGCCCTCGACTACCTGTACCAGCGCGGCGAGCACGCCGAGCGTCTGCCGGGCGACCCGGCGGTGGTGCTGCTGGACCTCAAGCTGCCCAAGGTCGACGGCCTCGAGGTGCTCGAGAAGGTGAAGAGCGACAGCCTGCGCCGGCAGATCCCGGTGGTCATGCTGACCTCGTCGCGCGAGGAGCGCGACCTGGTGAAGAGCTACGAGCTGGGCGTGAACGCCTTCGTGGTGAAGCCGGTGGACTTCAACGCCTTCTTCGAGGCGATCCAGGACCTCGGGATGTTCTGGGCGATCCTCAACGAGCCGCCGCCGAGGGCCGCCGCCGATGCCTGATTCCGGAGTCCGGCCGGCGGGCCGCGAGATCGCAATCCTCCTCCTGGAGGACAGCGAGATCGACGCCGAACTGCTCGCGGCCCACCTGGCCAAGGCCGAGCTGGCCTTCAGCCTGCGCCGGGTGGTGAACCGCCGCGAGTTCGTCACCGCCCTGGAAGAGGGCGACTGCGAGATCATCCTGGCGGACTATTCGCTGCCGGACTTCGACGGGCTCTCGGCGCTGAACATCGCCCGCGCCCTGCAGCCGGACACGCCGTTCATCTTCGTCTCGGGCGTGGTCGGCGAAGAGTTCGCCACCAACGCCCTGAAGCGCGGCGCCACCGACTATGTGATGAAGCGCAACCTGACCCGGCTGGCGACCGCCGTGGACCGGGCGCTGGAGCAGGCGCGCGAGCGGCGGGAGCGACGGGAGGCCGAGCAGGCGCTGTCGCGCAGCGAGATGCGCGCCCGCCTGGCCATCGAGGGCGCCGAGCTCGGGCTCTGGGACTTCGACCCCCGCACCGGCGCGCTGGACTGGGACGAGCGCTGCCGGGTGCTGTTCGGCATACCTGCGGACGGCGAAGTCGACTACCCGACGTTCCTGCAGCGCATGCATCCGACCGATCGGGAGCGGGTGGACGCGGCCGTGCGGGCGGCCATCACCTGGAGCCCGGAGGCCACCGGGACCTTCGCCGAGGAATTCCGCGTCGCGCCGCCCGGCGGCGCCGAACGCTGGATCGCGACCCGCGGCCAGGCGCAGTTCGAGGAGGGTGTCTGCACCCGCATCGTGGGTATCGTGCGCGACATCACCGAGGAACGGCAGGCGCAGGAGGCGCTGCGTCGCCTGACGGGCGACCTGGAACGCCAGGTGGCCGAGCGCACCGCCGAACGGGACCGCATCTGGCGGCTGAGCCGCGACCTCTTCGCCGTGGCGGATTTCGAGGGGCGGTTCGTGCGGGTGAACCCCGCCTGGGAATCCATGCTGGGCTACGCCCCCGAGGCGCTGGTGGGCAGCAACCTTGGCCTGCTGATCCACCCGCAGGACGTCGGCCCCGCCCGCGACGTGATCGCCGGCCTCGCCCGCGGCGAGGTGCTGGAGCGCTTCGAGGACCGGCTGAAGCACGCCGACGGCAGCTGGCGCTGGATCTCGTGGACCGCCGTGCCGGAGGGCGACGCCTTCTACGCCGTGGGCCGCGACATCACCGCGGAGAAGGCGGCCGCCGAGGTGCTGGCCCAGCGCAACCGGGAGCTGGCCGAGCAGATCGAGGAGCGCGAGCGCGTCGAGGCGACGCTGCGCCAGATGCAGCGCCTGGAGGCCGTGGGCCAGCTCACCTCGGGCGTGGCGCACGACTTCAACAACCTGCTGACCGTCGTGCTCGGCAACATCACCTTCGTCGAGCGCGCCCTGGCCAAGCAGGGCGTCAACGGGCCGATCGCCGAGCGCATCGGCCACATGCGCACCGCCGCCGAGCGCGGCGCCAAGCTGACGGCGCAGATGCTCGCCTTCTCCCGGCGCCAGAAGCTGGAGCCGAAGCCGGTCGACCTGAACGAGACGGTCGCCGGGATGCGCGACCTCCTGCAGTCGACCATGGGCGGCAGCGTGCGCCTGGAGACGGTGCTGAAGCCGGATCTGTGGCCGGCCCTGGTCGACCCGACCCAGATCGAGCTGATCATCCTGAACCTGGCGATCAACGCCCGCGACGCCATGGAGGTGGGCGGCGGCCTGACGGTGGAGACCGCGAACGTCACCCTGCGCCAGCAGCCGACGCGCCCGGAGGAGCCGCCGCCGGGCGACTACGTCCTGCTCTCGGTGAGCGACACCGGCCCCGGCATGACGCCGGAGGTGCTGGCCAAGGCCTTCGAGCCGTTCTTCACCACCAAGGCGGTCGGCAAGGGCTCGGGGCTGGGGCTCGCCCAGGTCTACGGCTTCGCCAAGCAGTCCGGCGGCGGCGTCCGCATCGACACCCGGGTGGGGGAGGGGACGGCGGTGAAGGTCTACCTGCCGCGGGCGGCGGGCGCGGCCCGGCGCGAACCCGAGGTGAAGGCCAAGGCGCCGGCGGCCAGCAAGGGCGCGCGCACGGTGCTGGTGATGGACGACGACAGCGCGGTGCGGGAGATCACCGCGGCCATGCTCGCGGAGCTCGGCTACCGGGTCCTGGAGGCCGGCAGCGGCGGGGCGGCGCTCGACATCCTGCGCGAGCAGCCGGTGGACATCCTGCTGGCCGACTACGCCATGCCGGGCATGAACGGGGTGGAAGCCGCCCGTGCGGCCATGGAGCTGCGGCCGGGGACGCCGGTGCTGTTCATCACCGGCTACGCCGACCTGAAGGCCCTGCGCGACGTGGGCGAGGACCGCATCATCCAGAAGCCGTTCCGGGACGACGAACTGGCCCGCAAGGTGGAGGCCGCGATCGGCGCGGCCCCGGACGCGGGCAAGGTGGTGCCGCTCAGGCGGTAGGCTCGGACGAGCCGCCCCGCTCCAGCGTGCTGGCGGTCACGCCGCCGGTGGCGACCTTCACGCCCAGGAAGCGCATGACGCCGGCGTCGAAGCTGATGTCGTCCACGGCGATGGAGCGGTCGCGCTTCAGCTCGGCCTCGTCGCGCAGGGTCAGGCGCAGGGTCATGTCGTCAGGAGCCACGCCCTCCTGGACCGCGCGCTCGATGGCGCTCCGGAAGGTCACGGCCGCCGGGGCGGGGGGTTTGGGG
>NZ_DAISJG010000100.1:0-6098 GCF_036821595.1 Phenylobacterium sp. | reverse complement strand
CCCTGCAGATCTACTTCGACTTCTGCGGCTATTCGAACATGGCGATCGGCCTGGCCTTCATGCTGGGCTTCACCTTCCCGAAGAATTTCAACTACCCGTACGTGTCGCGCTCGATCACCGAGTTCTGGCGGCGCTGGCACATCAGCCTGTCGTCCTGGTTCCGCGACTACGTCTACATCCCGCTGGGCGGCAACCGGCACGGCCAACTGAAGACGGTCAGGAATCTGATGATCGTCTTCTTCCTCACCGGCCTGTGGCACGGCGCGGCCTGGCAGTTCGTAGTCTGGGGCCTCTATCACGGCGCCTTCCTGATGCTGGAGCGGTTCGGCCTAGGCCGGGTGCTGGAGCGCCTGCCGGTGGTCTTGCGGCACGCCTACACCCTGCTCGTGGTGATGGTCGGCTGGGTGTTCTTCCGGGCCGAGAGCCTGCCGGAGGCGCTGACCTACCTCGCGGCCATGTTCGACCCATCGCGGCTGGCGGGGCCGGACCTGCCGCTGGCCATCCTGCTGAACGCCCAGGTCATCACCGCCCTGCTGGCCGGCTCGGTCCTGGCCTTCCCGGTGCTGCCGTGGGCGATGGAGCGTCTGCGGCCCGCGCGGGCGGAGGCGCCCTCCGAGGTGCTGCCGGCCCGGCTCGACACCCGCTCGGTCCACGCCCTGCCGGTCCCGCTGCTGGCCGTCGGCTTCGCGCTGTCGATCGCCTTCCTGGTGGGATCGACGCTCAATCCCTTCCTCTACTTCCGGTTCTGACCCGTGCTGGCCTCGCGTCTCCACTGGCGGATCCTGATCGCGACCATCCTGCTGCTGATGGCGGCGGCCTTCATCGCCCCCCGGTTCGTGCGCGCGCCTGACATCGACGAGAACCGGGTGCTGGCCTCACGCCCGGCCTGGCCGGAGGACCTCGCGGGCTTCCGGGCTTTCCGCAAGGACGCCGACAAGTACGTGGCCGACAAGTTCCCGGTGCGCCCGCACCTGATCGGCCTGCTCAACCGCGCGCGGATGGTGTTCGGCGTCTCGGGCTCCCCGCGCGTGGTGGTGGGCCGCGAGGGCTGGCTGTTCTTCGACGGCGGCGACCACATGGCCGCCACGCAGGATCCGTCGCCGCCGCCGGCGGACACCCGCGCCTGGCTGGCCGGCCTGGCCGGGCGCACCGAGGCGCTCAGGGCGCGTGGCGTTCCCTACCTCGTGCTGGTCCCGCCAATGCAGGAGGCGGTCTACCCTCAGCACGCGCCCGGCTGGTACCGGCTCAATCCAGACCGCCGCGCGGTTCGCTTCGCCGAGCTTGCCCGGACGACGGGCGCGGGCGACGTCATCTATCTGCATGAGGCCATGGTCGCGGCCACGCGCCGGGGAGTGGCGACCTACAGCCGCCACGACACCCACTGGACGGGGCCCGGCGCCTGGGAGGGCTACGCCGCGCTGATGCGCAGGCTGAAGCAGCTGGGCGTGGTCACCGAGGACCCCCGCCCGGTCTCCAACTTCCAGGAACTGCGTCCCGGCCATCCGAACAAGCCGCGCAACCTGGCCCTGATGCTGGGCGTGGCGAGCTTCGTGGACGTGGATTACCTCGAACTCGGCGATCCGGCGACGGAGGCGCGGTCCACGACCACCTGGCTCGATCCGGTGCACGACTGGACGAAGCCGCACGTCATCGAGACCGGCGAGACGGGCAAGCCCGTGCTGATGATGACGATGGATTCCTTCTCCAACGCGCTCGTTCCGTTCCTCTACTCCCACTTCAGCCGCATCGTGCTCTCCCACACCCAGGACGGCTCCTGGCGCGAGGACCTGATCGCCCAGTTCAATCCCGACGCGGTGGTGCTGGAGGTGCTGGAATCCGGCCTCGGCTACTCACTCAGCCCAGCCCCGCCGGCCTCCGCAGAAGCCATGACCCGGATCGTCCAGGCGGTTCCCCTGACGCAGCCGGTCGCCGCTCCGGCCGCAGCGGCCCAGGCCGCCGCTCCTCCGCCGCCGCCGCAGGTTCCGGTCCTGGCGCCCATCACCCCGGCGACCACCGCCCTGCTGGCCGCCGCGGTCCCGACGCCCAGCTGCAATCTCGAGGCGGCGAGCCTCGCGCCCGCGCCGAACGGCGTGGAGGTGTCCGTCAGCGGCTGGATCTCCGAACTCGCCGACCGCAACACCTCGCCGGTCGGCTGGGTGCGGCTGCAGGGGCCGGAGGGCGACTACGCGGCGCCCCTGCGGGTGGACCAGCCCCGCGTAGACGTGGCCACCCACTTCAAGGCGCCCAAGGCGGCCGAGGCCAGCGGCTTCAGCGCGGTCTATCGGATCGAAGCGCCCAAGGCAGGGACCTACACGCCGCTCGTCTACCGTCGCACGCCGACGGGGTGGATGGTGTGCCGCGGCGTGCAGGCGCTCACGCCGCCCTGACTGCGGCGCCGTCGCGCTCCTGAATGGCGGCGATTGGAAAAATCTTCCAGCCGCCGAGCTTCCAGACCATCGACAAGGGCTGATCTTGCCGGGTAAATGCCCGCGAATGCATGTCACGGCCCCCTCGGAGGTGGAGGACCGGCCGCGTATCGGCGTGCTTGCGTGAGAGAAGCATATGCGGCTGCCCGAGCGGCAAGGACTGTACGATCCGGCGAACGAGCACGATGCGTGCGGCGTGGGTTTCGTGGCCAACATCAAGGGCCGCAAATCGCACGAGGTGATCGAGGCCGGGCTGCAGATCCTGGTCAATCTCGACCACCGCGGCGCCGTGGGCGCCGACCCGCTCGTGGGCGATGGCGCGGGCATCCTGATCCAGATTCCGGATGCGCTCTATCGCGCCTGGGCGGCCGACGCGGGTGTCGCCCTGCCGCCGTTCGGCGAATACGCCGTGGCCATGTGCTTCCTGCCGCAGGACGACGCCGCGCGAGCCGCGGTGGTCGAGCAGTTCGAGCACTTCCTGCGGGTCGAGAAGCAGCCCCTGCTGGGCTGGCGCGACGTCCCCGTCGACACCACCGGCCTCGGCGAGGCCGTGCTCGCGTCCATGCCGGTGGTCCGGCAGGCCTTCATCGGCCGCGGACCCAACGTGAAGGACCAGGCCGCCCACGAGCGGAAGCTGCTGGCCGTCCGCAAGCAGACCCAGAACCCGCTGCGCGAACTGGCCGCCAAGCGCGCCCTCCCGGGCGTGGTCGACTTCTACATGCCGTCCCTGTCCACCCGCACGGTGGTCTACAAGGGCCTGCTGCTCGCCCACCAGGTGGGCACCTTCTACAGGGACCTCCTGGACGAGCGCGCGGAGTCGGCGCTGGCGCTGGTCCACCAGCGGTTCTCCACCAACACCTTCCCGTCCTGGCGCCTGGCGCACCCCTATCGGTTCATCGCCCACAATGGCGAGATCAACACCGTCCGCGGCAACGTGAACTGGATGAACGCCCGGCGCCGCTCGATGGAAAGCGACCTGCTTGGGCCCGACCTCAACAAGATGTGGCCGCTGATCCCCCACGGGCAGTCGGACACCGCCTGCCTCGACAACGCGCTGGAGCTCCTGGTGGCCGGCGGCTATCCGCTGGCGCATGCCATGATGATGCTCGTCCCCGAAGCCTGGGCGGGCAATCCGCTGATGGGGCCCAAGCGTCGGGCCTTCTACGAGTACCACGCCGCCCTGATGGAGCCCTGGGATGGCCCCGCCGCGGTCGCGTTCACCGACGGCCGGCAGATCGGCGCCACACTGGACCGGAACGGCCTGCGGCCGGCGCGCATCATCATCACAGACCAGGACCACGTGGTCATGGCCTCGGAGTCGGGGGTGCTGGAGGTTCCCGAGGAGCGCATCGTCCGCAAGTGGCGGCTGCAGCCGGGCAAGATGCTCCTCATCGACATGGAAGAGGGCCGCATCGTCGAGGACGAGGAGCTGAAGCGCACCCTCGCCGAGGCCGCCCCCTACGAGGAGTGGCTCTCCGAGACCCAGTTCAAGCTGGAGGAGCTGGCGCTGGCGCCCGAGGCCGATGCGCCGCTGGCCAACGACCCCGACACCCTGCTCGATCGCCAGCAGGCCTTCGGCTACACCGAGGAGGATTTGAAGTTCTTCCTGGAGCCCATGGCCCGGGCAGGCGACGATCCCGTGGGCTCCATGGGGTCGGACACGCCGATCGCGGTGCTCTCCCGGCGGCCGAAGCTGCTCTACGAGTACTTCAAGCAGAACTTCGCCCAGGTCACCAACCCGCCCATCGACCCGATCCGGGAAGAGCTGGTGATGAGCCTGGTCTCGATGATCGGGCCGCGGCCGAACCTGCTCGGCCGGCAGGCCGGCACGCACAAGCGCCTCGAGGTCTCCCAGCCGATCCTCACCGACGAGGACCTGGCCAAGATCCGGTCGATCCACGACCTGCTGGACGGCGCCTTCCGCACCGCCACGATCGACACCACCTGGCCGGCTGAAGAGGGTGCGGCGGGCCTCGAGAAGGCGGTCGAGCGCATCTGTCGAGAGGCCACCGACAACGTCCTGGCCGACGTCAACATCCTGATCCTGTCGGATCGGGCCGTGTCGCCGGACCGCATCCCGATCCCGGCCGCGCTGGCCACGGCGGCCGTGCACCACCACCTGATCCGCCAGGGCCTGCGCATGCAGACCGGCCTCGTCATCGAGACCGGCGAGGCGCGGGAGGTGCACCACTTCTGCGTCCTGGCAGGGTACGGCGCGGAGGCGGTCAACCCGTACCTCGCGTTCCAGACCATCGAGGAGCTGCGCGCCCGCCAGGATCTGCCGGTCTCGGCCTACGAGGCGCGGAAGAACTACATCAAGGCGGTCGGCAAGGGCGTCCTGAAGGTGATGTCCAAGATGGGCATCTCCACCTACCAATCCTACTGCGGCGCCCAGATCTTCGACGCCGTCGGCCTCTCGTCGGCGCTCATCGACCGGTACTTCACCGGCACCGCCACCACGATCGAGGGCGTCGGCCTGGCCGAGATCGCCGAGGAGTGCGTCCGACGTCACCGCGACGCCTTCGGCGACAATCCGATCTACAAGACCATGCTCGACGTCGGCGGCCAGTACGCCTGGCGGCTGCGCGGCGAGTCCCACGCCTGGAGCCCGGAGACGGTGTCGCGCCTGCAGCATGCGGTGCGCGCCAACCTGCCGGACGAGTACCGGCAGTTCGCCGCCTCCATCAACGAGCAGTCCGAGCGCCTGCTGACGCTCCGCGGCCTGATGCGCTTCCGGCCAGCGGATACTCCGGTCCCGCTGGAGGAGGTGGAGCCCGCCGCCGACATCGTGAAGCGGTTCTCCACCGGCGCCATGAGCTTCGGCTCGATCAGCCGCGAGGCGCACACGACGCTGGCCATCGCGATGAACCGGATCGGCGGACGCTCGAACACGGGCGAGGGCGGCGAGGAGAGCGACCGGTTCAAGCCGCTGCCGAACGGCGATTCCATGCGCTCGGCGATCAAGCAGGTGGCCTCGGGGCGCTTCGGCGTGACGACCGAGTACCTGGTCAACGCCGACGACATCCAGATCAAGATGGCCCAGGGCGCCAAGCCCGGGGAGGGCGGCCAGCTGCCCGGGCACAAGGTCGACAAGAACATCGCCCGGGTCCGGCACTCCACGCCGGGCGTCGGCCTGATCTCGCCGCCGCCGCACCACGACATCTATTCGATCGAGGACCTGGCCCAGCTCATCCACGACCTGAAGAACGTCAACACCGGCGCCCGCATCTCCGTGAAGCTGGTGTCGGAGGTGGGCGTCGGCACCGTGGCCGCCGGCGTCGCCAAGGCGCGCGCCGACCACGTGACCATCTCGGGCTTCGAGGGCGGCACCGGGGCCTCGCCCTTGACCTCCCTGACGCACGCGGGCTCGCCCTGGGAGATCGGCCTGGCCGAGACCCAGCAGACCCTGCTGCTCAACGGGCTGCGCACCCGGATCGCCGTGCAGGTCGACGGCGGCCTGCGCACCGGACGCGACGTGGCCATCGGCGCCCTGCTGGGGGCCGACGAGTTCGGCTTCGCCACCGCGCCCCTGATCGCGGCCGGCTGCATCATGATGCGCAAGTGCCACCTCAACACCTGTCCGGTGGGCGTGGCGACCCAGGACCCGGTGCTGCGCGCGCGCTTCACCGGCCAGCCCGAGCACGTGATCAACTACTTCTTCTTCGTGGCCGA
>NZ_DAISJG010000099.1:0-6141 GCF_036821595.1 Phenylobacterium sp. | reverse complement strand
ACGGCAACCTCGGGAACGACACCCTGGACGGCGGCGAGGGCGCGGATATCGTGCGTGGCGGCCAGGGCGACGACGTGGTCCAGGCCGGGGCCGGCGACGACTGGGTCTCCGGCGACCGGGGCAGCGACACCCTCACCGGCGGCGCGGGCGCGGACGTGTTCCACACCTTCGCCGAGGCGGGGCTCGACCGGGTGACCGACTTCAACGCCGCCGAGGGCGACCGGGTCCAGCTCCTGCCGGGCGCGACCTACACCGCCAGCCAGGTGGGCGGCGACGTGGTGGTGGAGACCGGCCCGGGCGCCCAGCTGGTGCTCGTGGGCGTCACGCTTTCGTCGCTGCCCAGCGGCTGGATCTTCGGGGCGTAGGAGAGCGGAACCATGGCGACGCGCACGGGCACGGCCGGCAACGACACCATCTTCGGCAACGACGAGGACGACCTCATCGACGGGCTCGCCGGCAACGACACCCTCGGGGGCGTCGGCGGCGACGACACCATCAACGCCGGAACCGGCGTGGACCATGTGTGGGGCGGCGCGGGCAGCGACGTGGTCTACGGCGGCGCCGGCAACGACTCGATCCGCGCCGGCGATCGCGACTTCGACGACACCACCTCGGGCGCGGACGCCCTCTACGGCGAGGCCGGCGACGACTGGATCTGGGGCCACAACGGCATCGACACCCTGGTCGGCGGCGACGGCAACGACGTCCTGCAGGGCGGCCGCGGCGCCGACCGCTACGAGGGCGGGGCGGGCGACGACAGCCTGAACCTGACGCTCGGCGTGGCCTATGCCGACGGCGGCGACGGCGCCGACGTCATCACCATCGCCCGGGTCCAGCCCGGCGACACGCGGCAGCTCCACTCGGTCACCGGCGGCGCCGGGAACGACTGGATCATAACCGACGCCCTGCACGGGACCCGCTTCGTGGTCGACGGCGGCGCGGGGATCGACCAGCTCGAGCTCAACGACTGGCCGTACCCGGTCGCCGGCGCGCCGCCCTACCAGGTCTGGCTGAACCAGGACGCGGCCGGGGACGTGATCATCGCCCGCGACATCGAGAAGCTGATCCTGCGGACCCACGCCGGCGAGATCCACGGCTCGGACCTGGCCGAGACAATCACCGCTTCGGACGGCGCCGACACCGTCTGGGGCGGCGGGGGCGCGGACCGGATCTGGGGCGACTGGAGCTACGCGGAACAGTCCAACGACCTGCCGAGCTACGCCACCGGCGGGAACGACACCCTGATGGGCGGCGCCGGGAACGACACCCTGACCGAGATCGCCGGCTCCAACTACGTCCGCGGCGAGGAGGGCAATGACGTCCTGCGCGGCGGCATCGGCTTCGACGACCTGCACGGCAACATGGGCGACGACACCGTCTCCGGCGGGGCCGGCGACGACTGGGTGGTGGGCGGCAAGGACCAGGACCTGCTGTCCGGCAACACTGGCGGCGACATCGTATACGGCAACCTGGGGAACGACACCCTCGACGGCGGCGACGGCGCGGACATCGTGCGCGGCGGCCAGGGGGAGGACTCGGTCCAGGGCGGTGCGGGCGACGACTGGATTTCCGGCGACCGCGGCGTGGACACGCTGACCGGCGGCGCGGGCGCGGACATCTTCCACACCTTCGACGAGGCCGGCTACGACCGGGTGACCGACTTCAACGCCGCCGAAGGCGACCGGGTCCAGGTCCTGCCGGGCGCCAGCTACACGGCGATCCAGATGGGAAGCGACGTCCTGGTGCAGGTCGGCGACGCCCAGCTCTTCCTGGTCGGCGTCCAGCTCACGTCCCTCCCCGACGGCTGGATCTTCGGGGCCTAAGCTTTACCGTAGACTGATTGACGGCGCGGCCATTTTTCCCCTCAACTGACGGTTGGGGGACGTATTCATGACCACGATCACCTTTCTGCGGCCGTTGCCGTTCCACGGCGACCCGGCCGCGCCGGCCGGCGACTGGCTGCGCGCCATCCTGGGTGGCGCCGGCCGCTACACGGTCACCTCGTTCACGCCCGAGAAGGTGGTCCTGACCGGCACGGCGGAGTCCGGCATGGCCGGCTGGCGGGTGGAGCTGACGCCGGTCGGGGCCTTCGCGGCGGGCCCGCCCGGCGGCGAGCCGTTCACCGGGGCGATCGCCGAAGTGGAGCTCTACGACGCGGCGGGAGTCCTGGTCAGCGTCATCACCGATCTGCCGGCGTCCGTCACCCTGGCCTCCATGACGGGCGGCTTCCCGGGCCTCATCGTGGAGCTGGTCGGCGCCTCGGGCGCGGACACCCTGACCGGCTTCGAGGGCGAGACCGTCTTGGACGGCGGCGCGGGCGACGACGTGCTGCACGGCGGCCCTGGGGCGGTCAGCGACGGCCTGGTTGGCGGTCCCGGGGACGACACCCTGTCGGGCGGGGGTGGCGACGACTTCTTCCTTGCCGGCGACGGCGTCGACCGCATCGACGGCGGCGACGGCGAGGACGTAGCCTTCCTCAACGAGGTCGATCGCTTCGTAGAGGTCTGGCTCGACCAGGCGGCGCCGGCCGGCCACCTGCGGCTCGACGGCGTCGAGATGGTGGTCGTCGGCGAGCAGGGCTCGCGGATCCACGGCGGCGACCGCGGAGAGGTGATGCTCGGAGGCGCCGGGATCGACCAGATGGACGGGGCGGGCGGCGACGACGCGCTCGGCGGCCTGGGCGGCGACGACGTGCTGCGCGGCGGCGCGGGCGACGACCTGCTGGAGGGCGGCCGCGGGGCCGACCTGCTCGACGGCGGGGAGGGCTTCGACCTCGCCGACTTCTACTATTTCGCCGACGGCGGGCTGACCATCGACCTGCGGGTGGCCACGGCCCAGCAGACCGGCCTCGGCCTCGACACCCTGCTCAACATCGAAGCCCTCTGGGGCTCGGACTTCGGCGACAGCCTCACCGGCTCGGCCGTGGCCAATGTGCTGATCGGCGAGGGGGGCGACGACCGGCTCGAGGGCCTGGAGGGCGACGACGAGCTCTGGGGTGACGCAGGCGCCGACAGTCTCATGGGCGGCGACGGCGACGACTTCATTTCCGATGTCTCCGGGGCGAACTTCCTGCGGGGCGGGGCCGGCGCCGACTCCATCACCGGCGGCTCGGGCTTCGACGACGCCCACGGCAACGAGGGCGACGACACCGTGCGTGGCGGCGCAGGCGACGACTGGGTGGTGGGCGGGAAGGACAACGACGAGCTGCTGGGCGAGGCCGGCGGCGACATCGTCTACGGCAACCTGGGCGACGACTTCGTCCAGGGCGGCGACGGCGCCGACGTGGTGCGCGGCGGCCAGGGCGCGGACATCGTGACCGGCGGCGACGGCGACGACTGGCTCTCGGGCGACCGCGGCGACGACACCATCACCGGCGGCGCGGGGAACGACATCTTCCACGGCTCCCAGGACGCCGGCCTCGACCGGGTCACCGACTTCCAGGCCGGCGACCGCGTGCAGCTCGACGCCGGCACCACCTACGCCGTCCGCCAGGAGGGCCTGGACACGGTGATCGATATGGGCGGCGGCCACATGATGGTGCTGGTGGGGGTGACGCTCAGCGGCCTTCCCGCCGGCTGGATCTTCGGGGCCTGAGGGGGAACCGGTCCGGGGCTGCCGGGTTTTCGGGGCGCAATCCGACAACCGAAGGAGAATCCCCATGGCCAGGCTGGATGGGAAGAAGGTCGCCGTGCTCGCCACCGACGGCTTTGAGCAGGTGGAGCTGACGAAGCCGGTCCAGGCGCTGCGCGAGGCGGGCGCACAGGTGGAGATTGTCGCGCCCAAGGCGGGCGAGATCCAGGGCTACAACCACCACGACAAGGGCGACACCGTGCCGGTCGACCGGGAACTCGCCCACGCCGACGCCGGGGCTTACGACGCCATCGTCCTGCCGGGCGGGGTGATCAGCCCCGACCAGCTGCGGCTGGAACCGAAGGCGATAGACTTCATCCGCGCGTTCGCACGGGCGGGGAAGCCCATCGCCGCGATCTGCCACGGCCCCTGGACGCTGATCAACGCCGAGGCCGTGGAGGGCCGTCGGATGACCTCCTGGCCCTCGCTGGAGGCGGACCTGAAGAACGCCGGCGCGGAATGGGTGGACGAGGAGGTGGTGGTGGACGACGGCCTCGTCACTTCGCGCAATCCGGACGACCTGCCGGCCTTCTGCGCCAAGATGGTGGAGGAGTTCGCCGAAGGCCGCCACTAGGGGCTCGCCGACAGCCGCCGAGGGCTTGACTTAAAGACATAAGGATATCTTTATATGGCCCATGAAGCTCTCGGCGGGCCAGGCTGTTGACGTGCTGCGCGCGGCGGGCGAGCCGACGCGCCTGCGCATCCTCGCCCTGCTCGCCCGGGAGGAGCTCGCGGTGCTCGAGCTCTGCCGGGTGCTCGACCAGAGCCAGCCCCGGGTCTCGCGTCATCTGAAGCTGCTCGCCGAGGCGGGTCTGGTGGAGCGGTTTCCGGACGGGGCGTGGGTGTTCTACCGGCTTACCGGCGGCGGGCAAGCCGGAGAGCTGATCGCCGAGATGCTGGGCCGGGTGGATCCGGCCGATCCGGTGCTCGCCCGCGACGCCGAGCGGCTGATCGCCGTGCGCGCCGAACGCGCCGACGCGGCCTCCGAATACTTCGCCCGCAACGCCGCCCGCTGGGACGAGATCCGCTCCCTCTACGTCTCCGAGACCGCCGTCGAGGCCGCGATCCTGAAGGCCGCCGGCGAGGGGCCGTTCCGCCGCCTGGTCGACCTGGGCTCGGGCACGGGCCGCATGCTGACCCTGCTGGGCCCGCACGCCGAGCAGGCGCTGGGCCTCGACCTCTCCCAGCAGATGCTGAACATCGCCCGCAACCAGGTGGCCGAGGCCGGCCTGGAGCGCTGCGAGCTGCGCCATGGGGACATCTTCGGCACCCGCCTGCCGGACGCCAGCGCGGACCTCGTGGTGGTCCACCAGGTGCTGCACTACCTGGCCGATCCCGCCGCAGCCGTGCGCGAGGCCGGCCGCATCGTCGAGCCGGGCGGCAAGCTGATCATCGTGGACTTCGCGCCGCACAACCTTGAGTATCTTCGCGAGCAACACCAACACCGCAGGTTGGGTTTCTCGGACGCCGAAATGGGCCGCTGGCTCGCCGAAAACTCCCTCGTCCATGTTCACGTCGAAGCCCTCGCCCCCGCCCGCGAGGGGGGGCTGACGGTGAAGATCTGGGTCGCCGAACGCGCCCGACAGCCGCAGAGGACCGCCGCATGACCGCGCTTGGCCCCATCGCCCGCGCCGGAGTGGGCGGCCGCCCCCGGCCCAACGTTTCTTTCGAGTTCTCGCCGCCCAAGACTTCCGAGGCCGAGGAGAGCCTGTGGGAGGCGATCCGCCGGCTCGAGCCGCTCGCCCCGTCCTTCGTCTCGGTGACCTACGGGGCCGGTGGCTCTACCCGCGACCGGACGCACCGCACCGTGCTGCGGATGCTGAAGGAGACGACGCTGAAGCCTGCCGCGCACCTGACCTGCGTCGAGGCCAGCCGCGCCGAGGTCGACGAGGTGATCCGCGACTACTGGGACGCCGGCATCCGCCACATCGTCGCCCTGCGCGGGGACCCGCCGGGCCAGATCGGCGGCGCCTACACGCCCCGCGCCGACGGCTACCGCAACGCCACCGAGCTCACCGCCGGCATCAAGGCGGTCGGCGACTTCGAGGTCAGCGTCGGCCTCTATCCGCAGGTCCATCCGGAGAGCAGCGGCATCGACCACGACATCGACGTCCTGAAGGCCAAGGTCGACGCCGGTGCGAGCCGGGCGATCACCCAGTTCTTCTTCGACATCGACGGCTTCCTGCGGTTCATGGACCGGGTCCGCAAGGCCGGCGTGACCATCCCGATCTCGCCGGGGATCATGCCGGTGACCAACTACAAGGGCCTGAAGAAGATGGCCGGGCCGATCGGCATCGAGCTGCCGCAGTGGCTGGCCAACCTGTTCGACGGCCTGGACAAGGACCCAGAGACCCGCCGGCTGATCGCCGCGTCCGTGGCCACCGAGATGTGCGCCCGGCTCGCGGAGGAAGGCTTCGCGGACTTCCACTTCTACACCCTCAACCGCGCCGACCTGACCTACGCCATCTGCCGGGTCCTGGGCGTGCGCGAGACCGAACCCGAGCCCAAGGA
>NZ_DAISJG010000098.1:0-6544 GCF_036821595.1 Phenylobacterium sp. | reverse complement strand
GCGGCGAGGCATGGCGCATGCTGAACAAGTGGAGCGTCTTCGGTGAGGCCTGTGCGGTGTGCGGGGGGACCATGCGGCCCTACCGGCACGACTGGCTGCGCCGGTGCGAGGGCTGCGGGGTCCTGAACGCCGCCCTGGACATCGCCATCCCCGACCGGCCGGGCGCGGGCGAGCTGGACGAGGCGCTGCGCGAGGACGGGCTGGCGGCCCTGCGTGAGCGCAACAACGCCGCCCTGCTGGACCGGCTCACGCGGCTCAAGGCGGCGCCCGCCCGGCTGCTGGACGTGGGCTGCGGCCCGGGCTTCCTGCTGGGCGCGGCCCGGGACCGCGGCTATGCGGCCGAGGGTATCGAGCCCGACGCCAATACGGCGCCGGCCGCCGGCTCGCGGGGGGTGCGCGTGCGCCACGGCTACTTCCCCGACGCCCTCGAACCCGGCGAGCGGTTCGGGGCCATCGTGTTCAACGACGTGCTGGAGCACATCCCCGACCTGCGCGGGACCCTGGCCGCCGCGGCCCTGCACCTGGAGCCCGGCGGGATGCTGGTGCTGAACTGCCCCGACCGGCGGGGCCTGTTCTTCCGCGTGGCCGCGCTGGCCGACCGGCTGGGGCTGCCCGGGGCCTACGACCGGCTGTGGCAGAAGGGGCTGCCGTCGCCGCACGTCTGGTACTTCACTCCCGCCAACCTCGCCCGGGCGGCCACGGCCGTGGGCCTGCAGCCGGCCGGAGATCTGCGGCTGGAAACCGTGGCGCTGAAGGGCCTGTGGGCGCGGATCCGCTTCGTGAAGGGCCAGCCGCTGGCGGTGTCGGTCGCCGCCTGGCTGTTCGCGGTGGCCACCTGGCCGCTGGCGCGCGTGGCGCCGGCCGACGCGGTGGCCTGCTTCTTCCGCAAGCCCTGAGGTCCTAGTCGGCGAAGCGCGGCTTGCGCTTCTCCAGGATCGCCTCGACGCCTTCCATGTGGTCGTCGGTCAGGTGGCTGATCGCCTGGGCCGCGGCGCTCATCTCCATGATGGTGTCGTAGCTGGCGGTCTGGCCCTGCTTGAGCAGGGTCTTGGCCAGGCGAAGCGCGTGCGGCGGCTGCTCGGCGATGCGGTCGGCGAGTTCCATGGCCGCCTCCATCAACCCCTCGCGCGGGACCACCTTCGAGACCAGGCCCCAGTCGCAAGCGGTCTTCGCGTCGATGACGTCGCCGGTGAACAAGAGCTCGCAGGCCCGGCTCATGCCGATGGTGCGCGGCAGGAGCCAGGCGCCGCCGTCGCCCGGGATCAGGCCGAGCTTCAGGAAGGTGACGCCGAACTTCGCCTCCTCCGCGGCGATGCGGATGTCGGTCATGCAGGCCACGTCGCAGCCCAGGCCGATGGCCGCCCCGTTCACCGCCGCGATGGACGGGACCTCCAGGCCGTAGATGGCGCGGACGATGCGGTGGATGTTGCCGCGGTAGCCCTCGCGGATCTCCACGCCCGAGCCCGCGAAGGCCCCGGTGCGGGCCTGCATGGCCTTCACGTCGCCGCCGGCCGAGAAGGCGCGGCCCGCGCCGGTCAGCACCACGCAGCGGACGGACGGGTCGGCGTTGATCGCCGCGCAGGCGGCCGCCACCTGGTCGCCGTCACCGGGCGCGCCGAGCGCGTTCATGGCGTCCGGGCGGTTCAGGGTCATCACGGCCACCTTGCCGCGCCGCTCCACGGTGATCAGGTCCATCCCCTCGTCTCCTCGATGCGTTCAGGGCCCCCGTCATGCCGGGACGCCCCGCCGCGATCCAGCGGTTTCCGCTCAGCCGGCGTGGGCGCCGATGTAGCCCAGGGTGGCGGCGCGGCTGATGGCCTGGGAGCGGCCGGGGACGCGCAGCTTGCGGGCGGCGTTGGTGATGTGGAAACGAACCGTGGGCAGGGCGATGGAGACGATCTCGCCGATCTGCTGGTCGGTCTTCCCGGCGGCGGCCCACTTCAGGCACTGGATCTCGCGGCGGGTGAGGCGCACGGGCGCGGCCGCCATGCCGTGCATCTCGTCGGCGTAGGTCGCCACGAAGCGCAGCGCCAGGGCGTGCAGCCCGGCGGCGTGGGCCTCGAAGACCCTGGCCACGTCCAGCTCCGGATCGGGTGAAGCCCAGACCACCGCGCCGATCACGCCGCCCGGCAGGTAGGCCGGAGCCACGATGGCCACGCCGACGCCGAAGGTCTCGATCGGCCCCTCGGCTGCGACGGCGTCCAGCGCGCGGTTCGGACGCCAGCTCGCGAGCCGGCGGCCCGAGAAATAGAAGGGCTCCGAGCAGACGCGGGCGGCGTGGATGAACAGCGAGCGCAGGGCGAAGCCGCGATCCTCCCAGTAGCGCAGGTCGGGGTCGATCCAGCGGAATGCCGTCTCGGCCAGCGGCCGGCCGTCGGCCCCGCGCATGGGCGACGGATCGCCGATGTCGGCCGAGGCGGCCACGTACTCCAGCCCGATATCGCGCCCCGCTTCCGCCACCTGGCGGGCGAGGTCAGGCACGTCCAAAGGCAGACCTCCGACCGGCGCGCCCACCCCCGGCGCCTATCACTTCCGATAGCTTGTTCGCTCCGGCTCCGCTCCGCAAGCTTGCGCCCGTCGCACACCGGTCCCCGAAAACCAAGAACAAGCGCGACCATCTTTGGGAGGTTCGATGAACAAGCTGATGTGGGCGGCGTCCAGCGCCGTCATCGCCGCCGTGTGCGGCAGCGCCGGGGCGGCGTGGGCCCAGGAGGCCGAACCGGGACTGGTCAGCGAACTGGTGGTCACCGCCCAGAAGCGCGAGCAGAACCTGCAGGACGTGCCGATCGTGGTCACCACGCTTCCGGCGCGGCAGCTGCAGGATGCGGGCGTGCGGGACATCAAGGACCTGCAGGTCCTGACCCCCGGCCTGAACGTCACCTCCTCCACCAGCGCGGCGCAGACCTCCGCGCGGATCCGCGGCGTCGGCACCATCGGCGACAACCCCGGCCTGGAGTCCTCGGTGGGCACGGTGATCGACGGCGTCTACCGGGCCCGCTCCAGCGTGGCCTACGGCGACCTCGGCGAACTGGAGCGGATCGAGGTGCTGAAGGGCCCGCAGGGCACCCTGTTCGGCAAGAACACCTCGGCCGGCGTGATCAACATCACCACCAAGGAGCCGGACTTCACCTTCGGCGCGCGGGGGGAGCTGACGGCCAGCAACTTCGACGGCTGGGGCGTGGCGGCGAGCGTCACCGGACCGATCCTGGGCGACACCGTCGCCGGCCGGATCTATGCGGCGAAGCGCAAGCGCGACGGGTTCGGCGAGGTCCGCAAGGGCGCGGGCCCCGGAACGGTGAACGAGGATTCCAACGAGGACTACTGGACCGTCCGCGGCCAGCTCCTGTGGGAGGCGCGCGAGGGCTTCAAGGTGAAGTTCCTGGCCGACTACACCGACCGCGACGAGAACTGCTGCGTCAACTATGCGACCATTCCCGGCCCGACCGCGGCGATCATCGACGCCCTGGCGGCCGACGCCGGCATCACCCGCCCCGCCGATCCGTTCGGCCGCGTCACCTACGCCAACCGCGACATGGTCAGCCGCATCGAGGACGGCGGGCTCTCGCTCCAGGCGGACCTGGCGCTCACCGACGCCATCGACCTGACCTCGATCACCGCCTGGCGGCGCTGGAAGAGCGCCGGCGGCTCGGACATCGACTTCTCCTCCGCCGACATCTGGCACCGGCCGACGGACGGCTCGAACTACACCAAGATCGAGCAGGTCTCGCAGGAGCTGCGGCTCGCCGGCTCGACCGAGAAGCTGAACTGGATCGCCGGCCTGTTCTACCAGCGCGAGCTGCTGGACATGGTGGCCTTCACCAACCTGGGCGCGGCCTACGAGCCCTACTTCGGCCTGCTGCTGTCGCAGGGGACCAACCCGCAGTTCGTCTCGGTGCTGACCGGGCGGCCGTTCGGGACCAACTTCCCTGCCGGCCAGGGGCCGCGCGACAGCTTCGACCACGAGTCCAAGAGCTGGGCCCTGTTCGGCAACGCCAACTACCAGCTCACCGAGCAGCTCGAGCTGACCCTGGGCGTCCGCTACACGGACGACCAGAAGGAGGTCACCGCCCACTACACCAACTCGGTCCCGGCGGCGGCCTGCGCCGCGGCCCGGGCGCGGGGCCTGCCGGCGGCGGCCGTGGGCGCGATCTGCGCGCCGCACACCGACTCGGCGTTCGACAACGTAGTCACCGAACAGGACCGGGGCGAGAGGCGCTGGAGCGGCACGGTGAAGCTCGCCTACCGCTTCGACCCGCGGCTGATGGTCTATGGCTCCTATGCCGAGGGCTTCAAGAGCGGCGGCTTCAACCTGGACCGGGCGCGGATGGGGCCCGGCGTGATCAACCCGGACACGAGCTTCCCGGCCGAGACGGTGGCCAGCTGGGAGGTGGGCGTGAAGAGCAACACGGCCGACGCCAACCTGCTCTTGAACGCCACGGTGTTCCACCAGACCTTCGAGGACTTCCAGCTCAACACCTACACCGGCATCAGCTTCCTGGTGGCCTCGATCCCGGAGGTGGTGTCGCGGGGCGTGGACCTGGACTTCGCCTGGCGCACGCCGCTGGACGGGCTCTCGGTCTCGGGCGGGGTGACCTATGCCGAGACCCAGTTCGGCGAGTTCGTCCCGCCGGCCGGCATCTCGGCCCGGCTGCCGAACACCCGCATCTCCTACGCGCCCCTGTGGTCGGCGGCGACGACGGCGTCCTACGAGCGGTCGCTGGACAACGAGCTGAAGTTCCGCGCCTCGCTGTCGGCCAAGTACACGTCGGAGTACAACACCGGCTCCAACCTGGACCCGCTGAAGAGCCAGAAGGAGCTGGTCCTGCTGAACGGCCGGCTGGTGCTGGGCTCGGAGGACGACCGCTGGTCCGTCGAACTCTGGGCGCAGAACCTGACCAACGAGGACTATTACCAGGTGATCGTCGACCAGCCGCTGCAGACCGGCACCTTCGCGGGCTTCCTCGGCGCGCCGCGGACCTACGGCCTCACCCTCAGGACGCAGTTTTAGGGGGCCGCATGGACCTGGAGCTCGCCCCCGAGGACCTGGCCTTCCGCGACGAGGTCCGCGCCTTCCTGGCGGAGAACCTCACGCCGGAGCTCCGGGCGGTGGGCGAGCGCCAGACCAGCGTCTTTGTCGAGCCGCGACACAGCCTGGTCTGGCAGAAGATCCTGCACGCCCGCGGCTGGGCCGCCCCGTCCTGGCCGAAGGAATACGGCGGGCCGGGCTGGACGGAGATGCAGCGCTACATCTTCGCCGCCGAATGCGCCCGGGCGCGCGCGCCCAACCTGGCCCCCATGGGGCTCAGGATGGTGGGTCCGGTGATCATGGCCTTCGGCACGCCGGAGCAGAAGGCGCACTACCTGCCGCGCATCCTCTCGGGCGAGGACTACTGGTGCCAGGGCTATTCCGAGCCGGGCGCGGGCTCGGACCTGGCTTCGCTGCAGCTTCAGGCGCAGAGCGACGGCGACGACTACGTCCTCTCCGGCTCGAAGATCTGGACCACCCACGCCCAGTTCGCCAACCGGATGTTCTGCCTGGTGCGGACCAGCCGCGAGGGCAAGCCGCAGGCGGGGATCACCTTCCTGCTGCTGGACATGGCGAGCCCCGGGATCACGGTCCGGCCGATCATCACCCTGGCCGGCGAGCACGAGGTGAACCAGGTCTTCTTCGAGAACGTGCGGACGCCCAAGGCCAACCGCCTGGGCGAGGAGAACCAGGGCTGGACGGTGGCCAAACACCTGCTGGAGTTCGAGCGCGGCGGCGGCTCGGCGCCCGGCCTCAAGGTCCAGCTGGGGCGGGTCGAGGCCATGGCCGGCGACCTCATGGACGACCCGCACTACCGCCGTCGACTCGCCGAGGCGCAGATCGCGGCGGAGGCCATCGACATCTCCGAGCGGCGGGTGCTGAGCGCGCTGGCGGGCGGGCGGAACCCCGGCCCGGCGTCCTCGATGCTCAAGACCCAGGGCACGGAGGCCATGCAGCGAATCGACGAACTGGCGGTCGCGGCCGCGGGAGCCTACGCTGGGGTGGACCAGCCGGGGGCCCGCCAGGCCGGCTCCAACCTGGAGCCGGTCGGGCCACAGGAAAGCCTCACGGCGATGGCCAGGTACCTGAACAACCGGGCCGCCTCGATCTATGGCGGCTCCAACGAGATCCAAAGAGACATCATCGCCCGGCTGGTTCTCGGGCTGTGAATCGGGAGGAGTGGAACTTGCAGCTCAACCTTCGCCGTCCGCCGTACCGGACCTATTCGATCAGCCAGCTCTGCCGTGAGTTCGGCGCCACCCCGCGGGCGCTGAGATTCTACGAGGAACAGGGCCTGCTGTTCCCCGCCCGGCGTGACACCGCCCGGGTCTATTCGTACAAGGATCGCGCCCGGCTGCGGCTGATCATGAACGGCCGCCGCGTCGGCCTTTCCATCGCGGAGATCCGCGACATCCTCGACCTCTACGACGAGGAAGGCGAGATCGCCCAGAACGCCGAGGCGCTGAAGATCTTCCGCCGGCGGATCGCCGCCCTGGAGGCCCAGCGGCAGGAGGTCGA
>NZ_DAISJG010000097.1:0-6686 GCF_036821595.1 Phenylobacterium sp. | reverse complement strand
ATCGAGGAGATCGTCGTCCTCGGCCGCGGCGAGGCGCGCCAGGTCCAGACGGTGAGCGGCGAGGAGCTTGCCCTGGAGACCCCCGGCGCGAGCCCGCTGAAGCTCGTCGAGAAGCTGCCCAACGTGAACCTGCAGGCGGCCGATCCCTTCGGCTCCTACGAGTGGGCGGCGCGGATCTCGATCCGCAGCTTCAACCAGAGTCAGCTCGGCTTCACCCTCGACGACATGCCGCTCGGCGACATGACCTACGGCAACCACAACGGCCTGCACATCTCGCGCGCCATCGCCGGCGAGAACGTCGGCGCGGTGGAGCTGGCGCAGGGCGCCGGCGCGCTCGACACGCCGTCGGCCAACAACCTGGGCGGCACGCTCAAGTACGTCTCCCGCGACCCGCGGACGGACTTCGGCGGCGTCGTGGCGGCGACCGGCGGAAGCGAGTCCACCTGGCGCGGCTTCGCCCGCCTGGAGACCGGAGAGCTCGCCACCGGCGCGCGCGGCTTCGTCAGCTATTCCTACAACACCGCCGACAAGTGGAAGGGCGCGGGCGAGCAGCGCCACCAGCAGGTCAACGCCAAGCTGGTCCAGCCGCTTGGGGACGCGGCGTCCCTCACCGGCTGGGTCAACTGGTCCAAGCGCCGCGAGAACGACTACCAGGACATGTCCCTGGGGATGCTCGACCGGCTCGGATACGGCTGGGACAACATCTCCGACGACTGGCCCCTGATCGTCCGCATCGCCGAGATCGCCAACAACCGCGGCGACACGGGCGTGACCCCGGCTCGGCCGTCGGCGGGGACCACCTACCCGTCGCCGATCCTCTCCACCGACGACGCCTACGCCAACGCGGCGGGCCTGCGCGACGACCTGGTGGGCGCGGTCACGCTGCGACTCTCGCCGAACGAGAGCGTGGACTTCCGGGCCACCGCCTACCTGCACAACGACGAGGGCCAGGGCCTGTGGTTCACCCCCTATGTGCCGTCGCCGAACTATGGCGTCGCCGGGGCGACCCGCGACAACGCCCCGATCTCCATCCGCACCACCGAGTACGACCTCGGCCGCCAGGGTCTGGTGGCCTCCGGTACGGTGCGGATCGGCGCGCACGCCATAAACGCCGGCGTCTGGTTCGAGAACAACGAGTTCAACCAGGCCCGCCGCTACTATGGCCTGGGATACGACGCCCCCGGTCGCGACAGCCTGGAGATGCAGGAAGGGCCCTTCCGGACCGACTGGGAGTACGACTTCGGCACGACCACCTGGAAGGTCCACGTCCAGGACACCTGGACGGTCACCGAGGCGCTCACCGTCAACCTCGGCTTCGCCTCGCTGTCGGTGGAGAACGAGGGCCGCACGGTCTTCGCCCGCACCGAATCCCTGCGCAAGAACGGGACCATCGAGGCCAGGGAGGGCTTCCTGCCGCAGGCCGGCGCCCGCTTCGCGCTTTCCGAGGACAGCGAGCTGTTCGCCGGCTACGCCCGCAACATGCGCGCCTTCCCGAGCTCGGGCACGTCCGGTCCGTTCTCCACCACCCAGGCCGGCTTCGCCGCCATCCAGGACACCCTCCATCCGGAGATCTCGGACACCTTCGAGGGCGGCTGGCGCTTCCGCACCGCGGGCTTCCAGGGCGTGCTCGCGGCCTACCATGTGAAGTTCAAGGACCGCCTGTTCGCCGTGCCGGTGGGCTCCGGGATCGTCGGCAATCCCTCGGCGCTCTCCAACGTCGGCGGCGTCACCGCCAAGGGCTTCGAGGCCGCGGGCGCCTGGGACATCACCGACCGCTGGTCGGCCTTCGGGTCCTACGCCTACAACGACTCCGCCTACGACGACGACACGGTGGACGGTAACGGGGCGGTGGTCGCCCGCACCGCCGGCAGGACCACGGTCGACACGCCGCGCCACCTGGCCAAGGCCGAGCTCGGCTACGACGACGGCGCCCTCTTCGGGCGGCTGTCGATGTCCCATATGAGCAAGCGCTACTTCACCTACGAGAACGACCGCAGCGTGCCATCCCAGACGCTCGCGGAACTGGCTCTCGGCTACCGCTTCTCCGGGTCGCCGTGGCTGGAGGGGCTGGAGGTCCAGCTCAACGTCTCCAACCTCCTCGACGAGAAGTACATCTCCACCATCAACTCCAACGGCTTCCCGCTGCGCGGCGACAGCCAGACCCTGCTTCCCGGCGCGCCGCGGCAGGTGTTCGCCACCGTGCGCAAGGCCTTCTGATTTGACCGGACTGGAGGGTCCGGGCGCTCGTCCGGCCCTCCCTCTTCGTGGTCCGGGCTTGCGTCCGTCCGCCGCGGCGCGGATCGTGGGCCGATGAAATCCAGCCTGCTCGCCGCCCTCTCGCTCGCGCTCGCCGCCTGTTCGCAGCCGACGGACGCCCAGCCGGCGCCGGCGGCGGCGGCGACCTTCCCCAGGCCTGACCGTCCGGTGGCCGACATCGTCAGCCCGGTCTGGTCCAGCGGTCCCGACCGCGACAAGGCCGACGAGAACGGCCAGCTGGTCCGCGGCCTCGGCATCCGCGCCGGCATGGCCGTGGCCGACATCGGCGCGGGCTCGGGCTACCACACGATCCGGCTGTCGCCGGTGGTGGGGCCCGAGGGGCGCGTCTATGCCCAGGACGTCATGGTGGACTACCTCGCCGACCTCAAGGCCGAGGTGGCGCGGCGCGGCCTGGCGAATGTCGAGCTGGTGGTGGGGACGCCGGACGATCCGCGGCTGCCGGCGCCGGTGGACCGGGCCGTCCTCGTGCACATGTACCACGAGGTGGAGAGCCCCTACGCCCTGCTCTGGAACCTGGCGGATTCGCTCAAGCCCGGGGCGCGGGTGGGGGTGATCGACCTCGACCGCCCGACCCGTCGGCACGGCACGCCGCCGGCGCTGCTGAAGTGCGAGTTCGAGGCGGTGGGCTACCGTCAGGTGGGCTTCACGACGCTCACCGGCGGCGGCGGCTACCTGGCGGTGTTCGAGCCGCCGGCCCCGGGACGGCGGCCGGAACCCGGCGCGATCCGTCCCTGCCGGGCCTGAGCGGTCAGGCGGCGGCCGTCTCGGCCTCGACCATCGCGCGCAGCAGCTCCACGACCTTGCGGCGCAACCGGGGGTCGCTGAGCTTGGGGAAGTTGGAGGCCAGTTCCAGGCCCTCGGCGGTGAGCAGGAAGGCGTGCGCGCCGGACGCGGCGGCCGCCGCCTCGCCGTCCTCCGGCAGGCCCTCGTAGAAGTAGTTGATCGGCACCTGCAGGGCGCGGGCGGTCTCCCACAGCTTCGAGGCGCTGACGCGGTTGGCGCCGCGCTCGTACTTCTGGATCTGCTGAAAGGTGATGCCGAGCGCGTCGGCGAGCTTGTCCTGGCTGAGCCCCAGCTCCTTGCGGCGCATGCGGATGCGCAGGCCCACGTGACGGTCGACCGGATGGGCGTCCGGGTCGGTCGGCGTGGCGGCGGTAAGGCTCGCGGCCTTGAGCGGCTTGGTCATGTTCAGGGTCGCCCCGACGTTGGTCTTGGCCTCCGGGCCGGGCGACAGTCGCCCGCCTCGAGGTGTCGCCCTTAGTGGCCTGAAGCCAACCGCCGGTTGAAGCCATCGCCATACCCATTTTGGGGCCTTCGAGGGGAAAGTGCGACCAGCCGCCGCAGAAAATCGGCGCGGATCGTACCCGGCGTACGAATCGCCGGCGTGCCTCAGCCCCCTGACGCCGCCCGCTGCCGTTCCCACTCGGCGATGACGCCGAGCCGGGCGAGAGCCGCGAACATGCGGGCTACGTTGGCGTGGTTGTCGGCCATCAGCTGCACGAACTGGGGCCTCGCGAGCACATGGGACGGCAGCACCAGGCCGTCCGGCCCCCGCACGCAGAGCCGGTCCTTGACCAGACGCGCGGCGTGCCGGCGCACCGTCTCCTCCGGCACGCCGAGGCGGGCGCTGAGCTCGGCCACCCTCACCGGGCGGCGCATTGCGTCGGACGTGAAGCCGTCGGGCCCTTCCGCCGCGCGGCCGCGGACCTCGGCCGTCAAGTCCTCGGTGTTCGCCCGCAGGACGGCGAGCAGGATCAGGCCGCGCACCAGGTCGCCCACGTGTATCGCGAGCAGGTCCACCATCCGCAGCACATAGTCCGACGAGATCCGCACGATGGCCCGAACGGGCGCGCCGGACGCAGCATTGAGCGCGGCGGCGGGCTCGGCGGCCGGCAGGTCGGCGAGAGCGTCGAGCTCGCGCAGCCGGAAGTAGAAGTCGCGCAGCAGCTCACAGGTGCCGATCACCGCCTCCCGGTGGCGCGGCGAATGCAGGGTCGCGGCCGGCACATAGACGCCCTGCGGCGTCACCTCGCACTCGCCGGCGGCGGCCAGGCGCGCGATGTGCCGCCGCGCGGTCTCGTAGGGAAGGCGCAGGGAACGGGCGATGGCGCTCACGCTCACCCGCCGCCGCAGTTCGTCGGGCGGCGGCGCGTCGTAGTCGCCGTAGGTCCGCTGCAGGTCGGTGTCCCGCGTCAGCGGGCCGATATTGGCCTGCACGATGGTGAGCAGCAGGACGCCGTCCAGGAACTCGCGATCCAGGCGGCCGATCTGCACGAGGTCCAGGAGCAAGGCCACGGAGAGGCGGCCGACGAGCCTGAGCCTGGAAAGCGGCGGGGACTGGGGCATGGCGGTTCAGGCGCACGGACTGGGGCCGCCAGCCTCGACCCGCATCGAGGCCGGCGCAACCCCGGGTGCAAGCTGATCGCCGATCAGGCTGCCATCGCGCTCGCGATGAACGCCTCGAATTCGACGACGGCGCGCGCATCCTCGTAGAGTCCGTCCAGCGCCTCGACCGTCGCCGTCCGCAGCGCCACGCGCCGGTCCGGGTCGCCGCCCAGGGCGACGGCCAGCGCGGCGTAGTCCTCCAGGCGCTGGATCACGGGGGCGTCGGCGAGGCCCATCTGCCGGTAGGCGCCGGCCACATAGCGGCCGCGGGCGAAGCGGCCGGGCCAGGTCACCGTCGGCGTGCCTGCCGCCAGGCTCTCGTAGAGGGTGACGCCGCTGCCGAAGTGGATCGGGTCGAGCAGCACGTCGAAGACCGCGCAGAGCCGGGCGAAGTCCCCGCCCGCCACCCGCGGCAGGAAGACCACGCGGTCCAGCAGCCCCGGCGCCTGCCGTTCCCAGCGGACCTTCAGCAGCCTCGTCCAACGGGGCTCGGGGGCCGCGGGCACGACGATCCAGCCCCTCGGATCGCGCGCGGCGATCTCGGCCAGCACGGCGTCGAACTCCGGGTGCAGCTTGAACAGGCTCTGCGGGCAGCCGTAAAGCGTCCCCATATCCGGCAGGCCGAAATCGGCGCGGGAGGCGGCCTCGGGCGCCGCCGGCCGGGGATAGAAGCAGGGCAGCCGCGCCAGCCTCGCCAGCCGCTCGCTGTAGTGCGCCTCCGCGCCCTCCGGCTCGGTCAGGGCGGAGGAGACGAACCAGTCCATCGTGTCCAATCCGCTCGTCACCGGGTGGCCGAGGCTGGTGAACTGCGCCGGCGCCAGCCGCGCATAGGCCAGCCAGTAGGTCGCGGAGCTCATCCCCACGTCCGGGTGGAACAGGGCGTCGAGCGCGAGGTCGGCGATCCGCCGTTGCTGGGCGGCCAGCGGGCCGGCCAGCGTCACCGCCCGGTCGGCCGCCGCGTCGAGCGCGTCGCGCACCGGGTCGCGAACCGAGCCCGGTCCGTGGATCACCGTGACTTCGAACCGCGCCCGGTCGAGGCGCTCGACGAAGCCCCGGTAGAAGCGGCCGATGGAATGGTCCCGGAAGAAGTCGGAGAGGAAGCCCACCCGGATGCGCCGTCCGGCCGGTGGCGTCCATGTCGCCACGTGCGGCGCCTCGAAGGTGAGCTGCGGCGCGCGGGCCCTGAACAGCCGGCACAGCCGCTCGGCCAGCGGCCGGTCGTCACCGCCCTGGTAGGCCAGGTTGAACCAGCGCACCTGCCCCAGCGCCTCGAGATCGACGGGCAGGGACGGCGCCTGCTCGAGGGCCGTCAGGCCGGCTTCGAACCGCGCTCGCGCCTCGGTGGCCTCCGCCGCCGAGGCGGGGATCACCGGCAGCGCCAGGGCCTGGCGCGCCGCCGCGGCGAACGACGGACTGAGCGCGTGCGCCTCGCCGTAGGCGGCGCGGGCCTCTTCGGTCCGGCCCTGTTCCTCCAGCACCCGGCCCAGGTGCAGGCGGACCTCCGCCGATCCGGGCGCAGCCGCCGCCGCCGCCCGGCAGGCGGCCTCGGCCTCGTCCAGCCGGGCGCCGCGCCGGAGCAGGATCACCAGGTTGCCCAGCGCCGCGGTCAGCCGCGGCTCCAGCGCCAGCGCCTGCCGGTAGTGGGCCTCGGCCTCGGCCGCGCGGCCCTGCGCCAGGCACAGGCCCGCCAGGTTGTTGTGCGGCTCGGCCAGCGAGGAATCGAGCCGCAGGGCGTCCCTGTAGGCCGCCTCGGCCTCGGCCAGCCGGCCGGCCTGGTGGAAGGATAGCCCCAGCGCCGCGAGGAAGGCGGCGAGCGCCGCCGGCGGGCCGCCCGCCGCCTCCGCCGCCCTGAGCGCCGCCGCCGCGCCCGCGAGGTCGCCGCGGCGCGCGCACGCCTTGGCCTCGGCGACGTGCGTCGCCGCGTCGGACCGGTCGGGATCGGAGGGGGCCGCGGTCATGCTGATGCTTAGCGCGGCTGGGGCTCGGAGGGGAAGTTGGCCGGCCCCGCGGGGGCAGTAGGGGGG
>NZ_DAISJG010000096.1:0-6704 GCF_036821595.1 Phenylobacterium sp. | reverse complement strand
CCCCGGAGCCGCCGCCGCAGCCCGCCAGGAGCAGCCGCGGCGGATGCGGCGGGGCGCCGGCCAGCCGGCCGCTGATGCCGATCGTGCGCGTCAACGGGGTGGAGATCGAGCCCGAGGCGATCGCCCAGGAGACGCAGAACCATCCGGGTCCGGACCCGCAGGCGTCGTGGGAGGCGGCGGCCCGGGCGTTGGTGGTGCGCGAGCTGCTGCTGACCGACGCGCGGATCCGCGGCCTCGCCCCCGATCCGGAATCCGTCGGCGACGGGCGCTCCGAGACCCCGGAAGAGAGCCTGGTGCGCCAGGCGCTGGAGGCGGCGGTCGAGCCCGGAGAGCCGTCCGACGAGGAATGCCGCCGGGTCTACGAGGGGCTGCAGGCGCGGTTCGTCACCCCGACCCTGTTCGAGCCGGCCCACATCCTGATCGAGCCGGGCGGGGACGACGCCGCGGCCTGGGCCGAGGCCGAGGCGGAGGCGCGGGCGATCATCCAACTCATCGGCGACAGTCGTCCGGCCTTCGCCGAGGCCGCCGCGGCGCGTTCGGCCTGCCCGACCAAGAACCAGGGCGGCTCGCTCGGCCAGATCCGCCGCGGCGAACTGGTGGAGGAGGTGCAGAACGCGATCGAGGGGCTCGCCGAGGGCGAGACCGGGGCCGAGCCAGTCCGCTCGCGGTTCGGCTGGCACGTGGTGCGCCTGGAGCGAAAGATCCCTGGCCGCGCCTTGCCCTTCGAGGTGGTCCAGGACCGCATCCGCGACATGCTGGAGGCCCGCGCCTGGGCGATCGGCGCGGCGCAGTACGTGGCCGAGCTCGCCGACGCCGCGGAGATCGAGGGCGTGCAGGTGACGCCCCCCGACGCCGGTTTCGGCTCCTGCGCGGACGGGACCGGATGCTGACGCTGGGCGAACTCCTGGCCGCCTCGCGACGGTCGGCGGCGGCGCTGGACCTGGCCCTTCCCGAGCCACTGGGCCGGAAGATCGCGGCGGCGGCGGAGCGCGAGCAGGTAGCCCCCGGGGAGTTCCTGCGGATCGCGGTGGCCGACTTCGCCGACTATGCCGGCGCCGAGGACTGGACGCACCTCATGTCGCGGCTGCGGGACCGGCAGGACGCCGGCTGGGCCTGCCTTCAGATCATGCTGGAATGGCGGCTCGCCCGGACCGGTCCAGCGCCCGCGGACGAGCCGGAGACGGAAAGGGAGCCCTCATGACCAATTCCGAGCCCACAGGCGGCGGCGACAGGCCGGGGCTCAACCCGGACCTGAAGCGCTCCGTCGACAGCGGCTATTCGGAGCAGATGCACGGCAGCGACCCGCTCGCCAGAGTCTCGGTGAAGGAGGGGGCGCCCGCGGTCTGGCCGGTCCTCTGGGCGGTGGTGGTTCTCGGCCTGGTGCTCTTCACCGCCTGGCTGGTCTTCGGCTGAATCCCCGGGCCGTGGTCGCGGGCCCAGGAGCTGCGGCGCCGCCGCAGCCCGGCGCGAACCCAGGCTGACCGGGTGATCGGCTCACGACGAATTGCGGCGCCCCCGCCGGATGTCCGCTGCGGGCGGCCCGGGGGCGCGCCCGGGTCCCGACGTCGCGGGCTCGGTCGACGAGCCCCGCGGGGCGTCCTGAGGCGCGTCCAGCCGGCGCCGCCACGCCGCCAGGGCGGCGCGCGCGTTGGCAGACTCGCGCTCGGGGACGCTCGGCGGCGAGGCGGCGCCCATTGCGGTTGAGCCGAATGCTGCGCGCCGGTCAGATCACAATGTTATACTATAGTTTCAAGCGCACTGTTCTATTGGAAGAGAATAGTAACGGACTTTGGCTATTTCGAAGGTAACTGAACTCGGGAATAGTTATGATAATCCGGCAAAGCATTTCGACGCGCGTAATGTTGAGTTTCGCCATCGTGCTGGCGGCGTTCGCGGTCGCAGGCGCGGTGACCTTCTGGCAGCTTTCCGCGCTGCAGCGGGCGGACAGGTCCGACGCCGAATCCCGCGCGCTCGTCACGGCCGTGGACGAGCTCCTGGCCGCGGCGGTGGAGGAGCAGAACGCCATGCGTGGCTACGCCGCGTCCGGGGACCCCGACTTCGTGGCGAAGTTCGAGGCGGCCAGCGCCTCGCTTTCGGAACGCCTCGGGACCGTGCGGCAGGCCGGAACGGCGGTGGATCCGGCCGCCGTGAAGACACTCGAGGCGGAAGCCAAGGCCTTCGAGGGCGAGGCAAAGGGCGCCTTGGCCATGTCGGCCGACCCGACCGCAAGGGCCGCTGTGGCGGCCGCTATCGGATCCACGGCGCGGCTCAGCGGCCTTCGTGGTGCGACCGAGGCTATCCAGAAGGCCGAAGCCCTGCGGCTCGCCGAGCGCTCGGCGGCGAAGGCGCGGGCGTTCGGAGTCGCCGCCTGGTCGCTTGGGGTTGGCGTCTTCACCGCCCTCGGACTTGGCGCGCTCTGCGTCCTGAGCCTGCGCCGCAAGGTCGTCCTGCCGATCGCGCAGATGAGCGGCGCAATGCGCGCTCTGGCCGAAGGCGACAACACCGTGGAGGCGCCCGGACTGGGGCGCGGCGACGAGATCGGCGAGATGGCTGCCGCCGTACAGTGTTTCAAGGATGCTGCGCTCGAGAAGCTCCGTCTGGAGGGCATGACCGCCGAACAGGCGAAGACGGCGGAGGCGGAGCGCCGCGGACAGGAGGCCGCCAAGGCCGAAGCCGCCCGTCAGCAGCAGGAGGTGGTCGAGAACATCGCCACCGGCCTGATGAAGCTGGCGGCCGGCGAACTGGTCTTCCGCATCCAGCAGCCCTTCGCGGACGAGTACGAGAAGCTGCGCACCGACTTCAACAGCGCCATGGAGCAGCTGCAGGGCACCATGAGCGTGGTGGCCGGCAATGTGCGCAGCATGCGGACCGGAGCCGAGGAGATCAGCGGCGCCGCCGACGACCTGTCCAGGCGCACCGAGCAGCAGGCGGCGAGCCTCGAAGAAACCGCCGCGGCGCTGGACGAGATCACCGCCACCGTGCGCAAGACCGCCGAGGGCGCCAACCACGCCAATGACGTGGTGAAGACGGCGAGGTCGGACGCAGAGCGGTCCGGCGAAATCGTCCGCCAGGCCGTCGCCGCGATGAGTGAGATCGAGAAGTCGTCCTCGCAGATCAGCCAGATCATCGGGGTGATCGACGAGATCGCCTTCCAGACCAACCTGCTGGCCCTGAACGCCGGGGTCGAAGCGGCCCGGGCCGGCGACGCCGGCCGCGGCTTCGCGGTCGTCGCCTCGGAAGTCCGGGCGCTCGCCCAGCGCTCCGCCGACGCCGCCAAGGAGATCAAGACCCTCATCTCGGCGTCGAGCGAGCAGGTGGGGCAGGGCGTCGGCCTCGTGGGCGAGACCGGGGTGGCGCTGACCCGCATCGTGGAGCAGGTCGCGGACATCACCAGCGTCGTCTCCGAGATCGCGGCCTCCGCCCAGGAACAGGCCACCGGCCTCCAGCAGGTGAACACCGCTGTGAACCAGATGGATCAGGTCACGCAGCAGAACGCCGCCATGGTCGAGCAGTCCACCGCCGCCAGCCATAGCCTCGCCCAGGAGGCCGAAGAGCTGGCGCGGCTGATCCAGCGCTTCCAGACCGGAGACAAGACGTCGGCCGGAGAGTCCCGCAGGCCGGCGCCGGGCCGCCCGCCCGCGGCCGTTGCGGCCCTGAAGACCGTATCGACCCATCCCCGTGGCGGCGGAGCGGCGCGCGCGCCGAAGGCCGTGGAGGCGGCGGACTCCTGGGAGGAGTTCTGATGTCCCGCGTCGCGCCCAGACCTGACGCCGGCATCGTCAACCGGGCCCAGGTTCTCACCGGCCGCCTGCAGGTGCTGAGGGAGATGGTGGGCTTCCTCGGACGCTCCGACGTCGCTCGGGTGGAGGTCGCCTTCGACGACCCCGCCGCCGGGCTGGCGTCCATCTCCTTGCTCTACCAGACGGCGTTCGAGGACCTGTTGTGCTGGGCGTCGGCCGCGGTGGAGGAAGCCGCCACCGAGCTCCGCCTCCTGAATGCGGAACATGCGGCAGATGGCGGATCAGCCGCTGTCCCGGGGACGCAGGGACCATACCGTCCGATGACCGGTCCGCGACCGTGATCTTCCGGGACGTCGCCCATGACAGGCGCCTCGTCCTGGTCCGGCTGGGCGCGGGAGCCCACTTCCGGCACATGGTCGCCGACTTCGCCGACCTGGTGCAGCGCGAGCCCGTGGTCGCGACCTACGACTACATCTGCGATCTTACCGAGTTCTGCGGTGACGCGTTCGCGGCCGACGTCGGAGCCATCGCGACCGCGTACGCGCCTCACGCGTCGCGAGCGGCGACATACACATGTTTCGCCACGCCCGACCCGCATTTCCATCTCTGGGCGAGGGCGATGGACGAGCTGTTCAGAGGCCGCAGCCACCGGGTGTTCCCCACCCCCCGGAACTGTCTGGACTTCCTCGAGCAGGTGCGGAGCGGCCCTGGCCGGGCTATCCGGAGGCCCAGTCTTCTGGTCTCGGGATGACCCACGCCGTGGACGCCCCTGTTCGCGGCCGCGGCAGGGGTCGTGACCCGGCGGTCAGGGCGGCGCGTGGGCGCGGCCGGAGCTGATCCGCCGCCGCCAAGCGCCGGCAGGCCGGGCGCTGGTCTCGAAGGCGCCGCCGCGTTCCGGAACCCTCGTGCGCCGGCGCGAACATCCCGCCCTCAGTCGGCGGGCGCGCCGTTCCGTCCGAGGACCTCGTCCACCGCCGCCAGCCGCGCATCCGTCCCGTAGCGCCCGTAGTGCTGCTGGACGGTGCGCGGGGTGTCCTGGATGGCCCAGGCGGCGTGGGCGGCCGAGCCCGTCGCCTTGAGGAGCTCTGAGGCCAGCACGGCGCGGATCGCGTGCGGCCCGTGGGGCAGGAGGCCCTCGATCGCGCCGTGGCCGGTATGGGGGTTGCGCACCCCGTGGCGGGCGGTGATGCGGCGCCAGGCCTCGTGGAACCGGCAGCGGTCGTACTCGGGCGAGCCGCCGGCGTGGGCCCGGCGCACGAAGACGGTCCCGGGGTCGGCGGCCCCGCCGATGACCAGCCCCCGCCCGCCGCCCAACCAGGCGGCGATGAGGGCGTAGAGGCCGTCGCGGTCGGGGAGCCGGCGGCGGTAGGGCCCGTCGCGGAAGAACGACGACCTTGCGTTCTTGAAGGCTTCCGCCGGCGCGAACACCTCCCAGGCGGCGTGGACGGCGTCCCAGCGCAGCTCGGCGCGGCGCAGGTGGGCGAGCGCGGCCGGGGTGCGCGGGGCGGCGCCCGGGGGGCAGACGAGCAGCTCGCGCAGGGTCTTCGAGCGGAAGCCGGTCGCCAGGCCCAGGCGCAGCATCAGCTCGTCGCGCCGGGCCTGCGCCGCCCCCAGCGGATCGTGGAGCGGGTCGGGGGCGCGGGACCGCACCTCGTCGGCGATACGCAGGTAGGCGGCCAGCGGCGAGGGGGCGGCGAGCACGGGCGCGATCGCCTGGAACGGGTCGCGTGAGACCTGCGCCACCCGCGAGACCTCGGCGGCCCGCATGCGCGCAAATCGCCGGAAGGCCGCGCAGGCGCCCGGCCAGTCGGCGCGCAGGCGGGCGACGTCTGCGGGCGTGAGCAGGCCGGGGATGGGGCGGAGCGCCTGGGCGAGCTCCGGCGACTGGGCGAGCCAGCCGGTCTCGGGGTCGGCGAGCGCCCGGGCCTGGTGGAGCATGCGCGTCTCCCAGGGGCTGAGGGCGCCGCGCCGGGTCTCGCGCCAGCCGAGATACCAGTCCCACAGCGCCGGCGCGCAGAGGAGGGCGAGCGTCAGCGTCTCGCACGGGGCGCCCAGGCCCCGGACCGGGCCTTCGGGCGCGGCCGCCAGCGCCCCGAACAGCAGCCCCAGGTGATGGACCTGCTGGGCGGCGGTCGTGGGGCTCCAGGCGCCGCGCCGCAGGCGGCCTGCGGGGGCGAAGCGGGCGGTCTTGAAGGCCACGAGGGCGGCCATCTCGGCGGCCAGCGCGGGCGGGGCGGCCAGGGGCCCGGACGGGGTGCGGCCGCCGCTCCCGAAATCCAGGGCGTAGGCGTGGGCGCAGGCCCGCGCCCGGTAGCGGCGGCCGGGCGTCGCGCCCTCGTAGGCCGAGCGCGCGAAGGCCAGGATCTCCGCCTGGCCGGCGTCGGAGCGCTCGGCGAAGTCCGCCGGCAGGCGGTGGTCGGCGTCGGGGAGGAGCCGGCAGGCGGGCGGGCCCACGGGGGCCTCGAGCCGGGCGGCCAGTGCGCCGGGGGCGAGCCCGTAGCGGGCCTCGATGGCGGCGACGAGCGTGCGGCCGGCCGCGCCGCGGGGCGAAGCCGCGCCGGTGCGCCAGCGGCCGAGGCGGGCGGCGCGGACCTCGGCGCCGAGCGCGCGGGCGAGGCTTGCGGGGGTGTCGCGGGCCTGGCGCATGGCCCGGTCGAGGGCGTCCGCGAAGCTGCCGGGCGGCGGCGAGGCGCGCCGCCGGGCCCTGGGCGGGGCGGCCTTCCGGCGCCGGGCCGGCGCGCGGGCGACGGGCGCGGCCGGGGCGGTCCCGAGCTCGCGCAGGAGGGCGGCGAAGCTGGTCCGCAAGCCCCGGGCGGCGGCCTTCAGGGCGGCGGCGTCGAGGCCGGCCTCGGCGGCGATCAGCGGCCAGTCGAGGCGCCGCGGGGAGCCGGGCAGGGGGCGGCCGCCGGCGAGCTCCAGCTCGGCCCAGGCGCAGAGCGCCTCGGCCTGGGCGGGGGGCAGGAC
>NZ_DAISJG010000095.1:0-6779 GCF_036821595.1 Phenylobacterium sp. | reverse complement strand
AGGCCCTGGAGCGCGCCCAGCAGGAGAGCAAGGCCCGCCGCAGCCAGATCGCCAAACGCGTGGCGATCTAGCCCCCCATCACTCCCCGTTGTCGTCCCGGCGTAGCCAGGCGCGCCCGTACACGCGAACACCGAGGGCGGCGCGGCGAGCGCGTGGAGCAGAAGGACCAGCGCCCCGGCCCCGGAGGACTGTGGCTCCGGGCGTCAGGCGACCGCGAACTGGGCGCTCTTCAGGTCCACCGAATTGGGGCCGACGGACACCGTGAACTTCCCGGGCTCCACCACCCGCTTCATGTCGATGTTCCAGATGGCGAGGTCGTCGGGCGTCAGGTCGAAGGCCACCGTGGTCCGCGCGCCGGGCGCCAGCGTCACCCGCCGGAACCGTTTCAGCTCCAGGAGCGGCCGGGTCACGGAGGCGGCCTCGTCGCGCAGGTAGAGCTGCACCACCTCGTCGCCCTCGCGCGCCCCCGTGTTCGCCACGTCCACTTCCACGCGCAGGGTGTCGGCGACGCCCAGACTGGCCCGCGACAGGCGCGGCGCCGAGATTTCGAAGGTGGTGTAGGAAAGCCCGAACCCGAACGGGTAGAGCGGGCTCGTGTCGCCGAACAGGTAGCCCCGCCGCGAGGTCGGTTTGCGGTTGTAGAACATCGGCAGCTGGCCCGCGTCGCGGGCGATGGTCACCGGCAGCTTGCCGCCGGGGTTCGCCCGGCCGAACAGCACGTCGGCCACGGCGTGGCCGGTCTCCTGGCCGAGGTACCAGCCCTCGATCAGGGCGTCGGCCTTCTCCGCCAGCAGGTTCACCGCCAGCGGACGACCGTTCAGCAGCAGCACCACCGTGGGCTTCCCGAGCGCGAAGATCGCGCGCGCCAGGTCCTCCTGCTGGCCGATCAGGCCCAGCTCGCTGCGGTCGCCCAGGTGGTTGTCGGCCCAGGCCTCCCGGCTGGTCTGCTCGTTGTCGCCCAGCACCATCAGCACCACATCGGCGCGGCGGGCGACCTCCACGGCCTCGGCGATGAGACGGGCGTTCACCGCCGGGTCCACGAGCTTCACCTCGTCGGCGGCCCAGACCCGGCTCTCCGTGATCCGCACCGCTTCCGCATAGTCCACCTGGAAGCGGCCTCGAGCCTCCGCCTGCATGCCCTCCAGCACGCTCACCACCTTGCGCGGAATCTCGCTGTAGCCGCCGATCGGGGTGTCGCGGGCGTGCGTGCCCAGCACCGCCAGCCGGCCGATCCTGCCGGCGTCGAGCGGCAGCAGGCCCTTGTCGTTCTTCAAGAGAACCATGGTCTTGCGCGCCGCCTCGCGGGCGAGCGCGACAGCCTCGGGCGTGGCCGTCAGCCGGTCGGCGCTGCGAACGTCGGCGTAGGGGTTCTCGAAGAGTCCGCCCTCGAACTTCAGGCGCAGCACCCGGCGCACTGCCGTGTCGATCTGGTCCTGGGAGATCCGGCCGGCCCGCACCAGGGCCTGGAGCGCGTTGTAGCAGTCGCCGTCCGGCAGCTCGACGTCGACGCCGGCGTTCATCGCCGCCACGGCGGCGTCGTCGCCGGTTTCGAACATCCGGTGCCGGGTGACCATCTCGCGGACCGCGAAATAGTCGCTGAGCGTCGCGCCCTCGAACCCCCACTCGCCGCGCAGCACGTCGGTCAGCAGCCACCTGTTGGCATGCGAGGGCACGCCGTCGATCTCGTTGTACGAGGGCATGACGGAGAGGACATTGGCCTCCTTCACCGCCCGCTCGAACGGCGGGAAGAAGTTCTCCCGGAGGATCCGCTCGGAGATCTGCGCCGGACCGATGTTGGTCCCGCTCTCCGGCTGGCCATGGCCGGTCATATGCTTGAGCGTGACGAACACCTTGTCCCTGGCCAGCGGCAGGGTGCGCCCCTGGAAGCCGCGGATGGCGGCGAGTCCCATCTCGGCGACCAGGTGGGGGTCCTCGCCGTAGGTCTCCTCGATGCGGCCCCACCGGGGATCGCGGGCCACGTCGACGACCGGCGCCAGGGCGATGTTCGACCCGCGGGCGCGCATCTCCCGCGCGGCGACCGAGAACACCTTCTCCACCAGCTCGGGGTCCCAGGTGGAGGCGAGCCCGATGGCCTGCGGGAACATGGTCGATTCGCGCGCCACATAGCCGTGCAGGGCCTCGTCGTGCATCAGCATCGGGATGCCGAGGCGGGTCTGGGTCATCGCCCAGCGCTGGGCCGCGTTGATGTAGCGGGCGGTCTCCACCGGCGTGCGGTTGACGGTGCCGGGCGCCGCGCCCGCATGCGGGCCCTCGGTCGCGCCGCGGCGGTCGGACGGCCGGGAGATCTGGCCGAGGCCGTGCGGGAAGGCCGCGCTCGCCTTCTGCGGCGAGAACTCCGCGTCGGCCGTCTGGATGGTCTCTTTCTTCAGCCAGATGCCGACCAGCTGGGCGCACTTCTCCTCCAGCGTCATGCGGCCGATCAGGTCGTCGATGCGCGCGTCGGTGGGCGCCTTCGGGTCCTTGTACAGCGGCCGGCCCTGGGACTGGGCGGGCCGGGCCGCGAGCGCCGCGGAGATCGCGATCAGGCTGGCGCCGACATGGCGGCGGGTGAGGCTCGTCGTCATGGGGTCTCTTCCGAATAGGCGTAAAGGCCGAAGGTGACGCCGACGAAGCCGCCGGCGGTCTTGGTGGAGAGGATCGTGCCGTCGGCGCCCGCGTGCAGCATGGTCCAGCGGCCGGGCTCGACGGCGTAGAGGAAGTCGTAGCGGTCGCCCCGGGCGACGATCTTCAGCTCCACAGGCCGCCCGTCCGGCGCCGGCGCGGCCGCCAGGGTGACGCCGTGCGGCGCCTGGCCCTTGCCCGCCCGGCGCTCGAGCTTCACGATCGTGCGGCCGCCGTCGCGGGCCAGGCTCAGGAGGTAGAAGAAGTCCTCGCTCTGCAGCGCCGCGAGGCCCGCGCGGTCGCCCTCACCCGACGGCGTGAACGCCACCCGCGTGGCGGCCTCCGCCCGCATGTGCTGCTGCCGCCGGCCGAAGTAGGAGGGCTGGCCGAGCGAGCCCAGGGGGACGTTCCGCGCCTGCAGCGTCAGCGCGCCGCCGTCCAGGCGGTGCCAGCGGGACTTGGGCGTGCGGATGGTCATCCAGGCCGGACCGAGCGCCGGGGCGTCGAACTCGTCCCGATAGGCGTCGGGCGCGGGCCCCCGACCCGCCGGCAGCTTCGGCCGGGGCAGGACCGCGGGGATGGCCGCGTCGCCCTCGAGGATCACCGGCCAGCCGTCCTTCCAGGTGACCGGCAGCAGGAAGGTCTCGCGGCCGGTGTTGTAGAAGTCGCCCGCGTAGGGCCGGGTCGCCAGGAAGGTCGCCCACCACTCGCCGGCCGGCGTCTCCAGCAGGTCGGCGTGGCCCGCCGAGGTGATCGGGTTCGGCCGGTCGCCCGGCAGGTGGCGCTGGGTGAGGATCGGGTTGCCGGCGTAGGGCTGGTAGGGCCCCCAGACGTCGCGGCTCCGCAGGACGACCTGGGAGTGCTGCTCGGACGTGCCGCCCTCGGCGCAGGTCAGGTAGTACCAGCCGTCCTTCAGGTAGATGTGCGGCCCCTCGATCCAGATCGGCTTCTTGGAGAGATCGACGCCGCCGTTCACCAGCACCCTGCGCGGGCCGACCGGCTTCAGCGCCTTCAGGTCGAACTCCTGCATCCAGATGGCGCGGTGGCCCTCGTAGAGAGGCGTCCCCTCGGGGGGGCCGTTGTTCAGCAGGTAGGCGCGGCCGTCGTCGTCGAAGAAGAAGGCGGGGTCGATGCCGTCCACCTCCCGGATCCAGACCGGGTCCGACCACGGACCCGCCGGGTCCTTGGCGGTGATCAGGTAGTTCCCGCCACAGTCCACGCAGGTGTTGAGGATGTAGAAGGTCCCGTCGCGCCAGGTCATGTCCGGCGCGAACACCCCGCGCGACAGGCCCAGGCCTGAGAAGTCGAGCTGCCCTGGGCGATCGATGGCGTTGCCGATCTGCTCCCAGCTCACCAGATCGCGGCTTCTGAACACCGGCAGGCCCGGGAAGTAGGAGAAGGTGGAGGTCACCAGGTAGTAGTCGTCGCCAACCCGCAGCGAGGTGGGGTCCGGGTAGAAGCCGGTGAGCACCGGGTTTCGGAACTGGCCGGCCGGCGCCGCAGGCGGGGCCTCGCCGCGGTAGTCGAACCAGTCGAACCGCGCCTCGCCGGCAGCGGCGGGGCCGGCGAGAGCCAGCGCCAGGATCAGCGAGCGGATCATGCCCATGGCGTGCGCTCCGGAGCGGCGCGGAAGGCGGCCGCGATCGCCTCGCGCATCGGTTTGGCGCGCAGCTCGGCGTCGTAGGGCGTCGGGCGCTTGGGCAGCCCGTCGGCGCGCGGCGCCGCGCCCTGCAGCCAGGAGTAGGTGTCCGCCAGGCCCCAGACGAGCACCTGCTTCGTCTCCGGATAGGACAGCATCAGGTCCAGGTAGTCGCGGGTCAGCGCCGCCACCTCCGCGTCGCGGCGGGGGATGTCGGCCGGCAGCGCCTTGTCGTTGGCGTCGAGCTCGGTGATCAGCAGGTCGAGGCCCATGCCCCGGGCCTCGTCGAGGAAGGCCCGCCACTCCCGCTGGTCGGCGGCCGGGAAGCTTGCCACCTCCGGCTCGTCCACCCCGCCGCCGATGTGGCCCTGGACGCCCAGCGCATGCACCGGAACGTCCTTCGCCTTGAGCCGCTCCAGGAGCCTCAGCACGCCCGCCCGGTGCTTCGCGAAAAACGGGCCCCAGCCCATGTAGTCGTTGTAGACGAGCCTGGCGTTCGGGGCGGCTTCGCGTGCGGCGTGGAAGGCGAGCTCCACGAGCTCGGGGCCGACTGCGCGGGCTAGGGTGGTGTTCCGTTCCGCGCCGGTCGCGGGGTCGATCGTCTCGTTGACGACGTCCCAGGATTGCACCTGCGGATAGCGGCCGGCCACCGTCCTCACATAGCCGGTGAGCCAGCGCGCGGCGGCGTCCCGCCCGCCGAAGTCGTGGCCCTTCACCCAGGCCGGCGTGAACTCGTCCTTGTTCCACAAGAGGGTGTGGCCGCGCAGGACCATGTCGTGCTCGCGGGCGAAGGCGGCGATGGCGTCCGCCGGCCCGAAGCGCCAGGCGCCTTCCGCCTGCGGCATCAGCGAATAGAGCTTGTGCTCGTTCTCGGCGACCAGCGCCCCGCACTCCGCGGCGATAAGCCTGCGGTAGGCCGGATCGGCCAGGCCCCGTCCGCCCAGGGCGGAGCCGAACCGCACGCCCTTGGTTCGCGCCAGCCGGTCCAGCGAGTCCGGGGCGGGCGCGGCGGCGCCCACCAGAACGGCGGCCGACCCCGCGGCCAGCGCTTCCCGACGCGATAATCCTCGCGGCACGCCCAACCTCCCCTTCCTCGGGTCTCGTCTGCGCCGCCACGCGGCCCGCGGACCCTTGTCATCCGAATGTGTGCCGGACGTGGTCAGACCAATCAAGCGATTTCTGGTAGCGCTCCCATCCATCGACGACCCGCGTGATGCATGGTTTGCTTCACCCTGGGGAACGGGAGGGACGCCATGACCACAGCCACGATGGCTTCGGACAAGCTCGAGATCGGTCGCGTGATCCAGCAGACCTTCGAGGTGCTGGGCCGCAACTTCGTCACCTTCCTGGCGCTCGCCGCAATCCTCACGGGCATCCCAACCGTGATTGTCGGCCTGATCCAGATGGAGGCGTCGGAGACGAACTCGGCCACGGCCTGGGCATGGTTCGTCACGACGGGGCTGATCTCCGGCGTGGCGGCCCTCGTCCTGCAGGGCGCCCTCACCTACGGAGCCATCCACTACCTCAACGACCGCAGGGTGAGCATCGCCGAGAGCATCACCATCGGTCTCAGGTCGTTTCTGGCCCTGTTCGCGGTGGGACTGCTCTACGGCCTGGCCGTGGCCCTTGGCTCGCTGCTCCTGCTGGTCCCGGGGATCATGATCGCCATTGCCTGGTGCGTGGCCGTGCCGGTCCTGATCGCCGAGCGCAAGCCGATCATGGACACCTTCGGCCGCAGCGCCGAGCTGACCCGCGGCAACCGCTGGCGAATCTTCGGCCTCGTGCTGATCTACGTCGTCGCCTACGTGATCATCGGCGCGATCATCGCGGCGCTCTCAGGCGCCTGGCTGCTGGTGAACGGGGACGGCGACGTCGGCGCCGGCCCAGGCGAAATCGCCGTCAACACCGTCACCAACGTCATCTCGTCCCTGATCGGCGCCACCGGCGGAGCGGTGCTCTACACCGAACTGCGGCGCGTGCGCGAAGGCGCGACGCCGAACGCGCTCGCCGCCATCTTCGACTAGGCCTGGTCGAACTTGTCGCGGCGACGGTGGCCGAAGAGCATGCGCTTCTCCAGCCGCCCGCGAAGTCCCGCATAGTAGGCGGACAGGAATGCCTGGTCGGACAGGTCGGCCGGTCCCTCCCACGCGATCTTGGCGCGGATCCGCTTGGCGACCTCGGCCATGGTGCGCCGCTCGCGCGATCGCAGGACGCCCTCCAGAACGTGCAGCTCCTTGACCCCGTAGGCGTCGAGCTGGGCCTGGGTGAAGGCGAGGCCGGCGCCGGCGGGCGCGTCCCGCGTCAGGTCCGGGCGCAGCACCCGCCGGGGCGCCTTCACCACCATGGTCCCCGCCGCCAGGTCGCCCAGGCGCAGCCGGTCGCGGTTGAACAGCGGGAAGACCACGAACACGCCGCTCCAGACCACCCCCAGCCCGATCAGCCAGGCGTCCACGCCCTCCCCGCGGGCGAAGAAGAAGGCGGCCGGCAGGAAGACCTCCAACTCGCGCATGGCGTTGCG
>NZ_DAISJG010000094.1:0-6817 GCF_036821595.1 Phenylobacterium sp. | reverse complement strand
TCTTCCCGCTCTATCCCGGCGTCACCCAGCTGGACTTCACCGGCCCGCACCAGGTGTTCAGCCGGCTGCCGGGGGCGAAGGTGATCGCCGGCTCCATGGGCGGCCAGGACATCGAGGCCGACGGGCTGGTGTTCGCCAGGCTCGCCGACCTCGCCGCGGTGGAGCGTTGCGACCTGATCTGCGTCCCCGGCGGCCTGGGCACGACCGACGCCATGCTCGATGAGGCCTTCGTACGCGAGATCCGCCGGCTGGCGGCCGGCGCCACCTACGTCACCTCGGTGTGCACGGGGTCGCTGATCCTGGCGGCCGCGGGCCTGCTCGGCGGCAAGCGGGCGGCCACCCACTGGGCCTGGCGTGAGTTGCTCAAGCCGTTCGGGGCGATCGTCGACGAGGCGCGGGTGGTGCGCGACGGCAACATCTTCACCGGCGGCGGGGTCACCGCCGGAATCGACCTGGCTCTGACCGTCGCCGCCGAGGTGGCCGGCGCGGACTACGCCCAGGGGGTCCAGCTCGGCGTGGAGTACGCCCCGGCCCCGCCGTTCGAGTGCGGGCGGCCCGAGCTCGCTCCGCCGGAGGTGCTGGCGCGCGTGCAGCGGGCCATGGCGCCGCTCTCACAGGGCCGCATGGCCTCCGCGGAGGAGGCGGCCCGGCGGCTGCAGCCCGCCTAGGGCCGTGCTTGCGGGACGTAGGCGATCATCTGGATCTCCACCACGCCGTTTGGCGCGAGCAGGCCTGTCGTGCCGACCGCGGTCCAGGCGGGATGCGGGGCGCTCATGAACTCGTCCTTCGCCGCGCTGAAGGCGGCGAACTGCTCCTCCCGCGTGCCCTGGAAGCCGGGCCCGTCCCAGACGTGGAAGGTGTTGATCATCACCACGTCGGCGAAGCTGGCGCCGCCGGCCGCCAGGGTGCGCTGCAGGTGGCCGAAGGCGCGGCGGGACTGCGCCTTGAAGGCTTCGGCGTCCCGCGCCTCGGTGTCGGCCGGACCGGCGATCACGCCCGAGACGTAGAGGTAGTCCCCGGCGCGCCGCGCGGGCGCGTAGTGGACCTCGTCGTAGGCGCGCTGCGACCCCGGCGTCGGGATCACCGCCGCGCCCCCGGGCGCGGGAATCAGTTTCGGGTACCCCTGCGCCGCCGGCTGGGCGGCGGCGGGCAGGGTGAGGGCGAGGGCGAGCAGGGCAAGGCGGAGCTTCATGCCCGCCCTCTAGGGGCTCGCCGCCCGGTCATCACGTGAACTTTCCGACACCATCGGCCGGGACCCGCGGCCCCGGCCGTGGCGTGCGGGGCTAGGGCTTGCGGCGCTCTTCCGAGGGCTCCTGGAAGTTCCGCTTCTCGGCCGGGTCGTGGGAGTGGCGCCGGTCGCGCTCGCCGCCGCCGCCCGAGACGTGGCTGTAGGGGGTGTTGGTCGGCTCGCCGTCGGCCCGCTGCGGCTTCTTCTCAACATAGGGCTCGGTGCGATCCTCGTGGCTCGCGCCGGGACCGCCCCAGCGGCGCGTTTCCGGATGCTTCTCGGGCATGTCAGCGGTCCTGCTGGTAGCCTTGGTGGTGGGTGTTCTGGTTGATGTTGCCGTGACGGCCCTGCTCCTTGAGGTTCACGTCGTCGTCGCCGGGCTGGCTGGACTGCAGGTTGGTGGTCTCGTCGCGCCGACCCTGGGTCGAGCCTTCGACGTCGGGCTTTTCGCCGGGGTGCGAGCGCTGTTCCGGCGGGATGGGGGGAGCTTTCGAAGCCATGGGTGCGCCTCCTTCGGTTGAAGGGTGAACCCGGCGGGGATGGGCTGGTTCCGAGGAATCGGCCGCCGTCAGACCGCGTCGAGGCCGATGTCCAGCACGCCCACCGAGTGGGTGAGGGCGCCCACGCTGATCACGTCCACCCCGGTCCCGGCGATGGCCCGGACGGTCTCCAGGTTCACCCCGCCGGACGCCTCCAGCGGGATCCGCCCGCCGGTGCGCCGCACGGCCTCGGCCAGATCGTCGAGGCTGAAGTTGTCGAGCATGATCACGTCCGGCGCCTCGGCCAGCGCCTCGTCGAGCTGGTCCAGGCTGTCCACCTCCACCTCGACCTTCGTCAGGTGGCCGGCGAAGGCCTTGGCCCGGCGCACCGCCTCGCCCACCGAGCCGCAGGCGGCCACGTGGTTGTCCTTGATGAGGATGGCGTCGTCGAGGCCGAAGCGGTGGTTCACCCCGCCCCCGCAGCGCACGGCGTACTTCTCCAGCGCCCGGAGGCCCGGCGTGGTCTTCCGCGTGTCGACGATCCGCGCCTTCGTGCCCGCCACGGCGTCCACATAGGCCCGCGTCAGGGTGGCGATGCCCGACAGCCGTCCCATCAGGTTTAGCCCCGTGCGTTCGGCCGAGAGCAGGGCGCGGGCGTTGGCGTCCACCCGGGCGAGCGCTGCGCCGGCCGCTACGCCGTCGCCGTCGGCCACGAGCGGCTCGAAGCGCGCGTCCGGGTCCAGCTCCGCCAGCGCCAGGCGCGCGCAGGCGAGGCCCGCCACCACGCCGGGCTTGCGGGCGGCGAAGACGGCGGTCAGCCGCGCATCCGCCGGGATGCAGGCCTGGGCCGTGATGTCGCCGGCCCGGCCGAGGTCCTCGGACAGGGCCGCGCGGACGATGGGGGCGATCAGCAGGTCGGGAAGCGGTTCGATCATTCGGCGGCGTACTTCAGGGCGGGGCTCACCTCGGCCAGGGTGACGAAGGTCCGCCGCGGCGCCGCCTGTTCCGTGGCGTCGCTGCGGAAATGTCCGCCGCGGCTCTCGGTGCGGGCCAGAGCGCAGGCGGCGGTGAGCCGGGCGGCGACCAGCGCCGGCGCCTGGCCGTGGCCGGCCTCCAGGGCGTCGATCACGCCCAGCAGCCGGGTCAGGCCCTCGGCGTCGCGCACCACGCCGGCGTCGCGGCTCATGGCCTTGCGCAGGATCTGCAGGCCCGAGGTCGGCAGGACCGGGGGCACGACAGGCGCAAGGGGCCGGGTTCCGGGGTCCTTCGCGTCACGCGCCGCGGCGCCCGCGCGGGCGCCGAACACGGCGGCTTCCAGCAGGGAGTTGGACGCCAGCCGGTTGGCCCCGTGCACGCCGGTGGAGGCGCATTCGCCCGCCGCGTAGAGGCCCTCGAGGCTGGTGCGGCCCTGCGCGTCCGTGACGATCCCGCCCATGTGGTAGTGGCAGGCCGGCGCGACCGGGATCGGCTGCTTGCGCGGATCCACCCCGCCGGACAGGCAGGCGGCGAACACCGCCGGGAACTCGTCGGGGAAGTGCGATCCCACCGCCTCGCGGGCGTCCAGGAAGGCTCCGCGGCCGGCCTCGCGCTCGGCGTGGATGGCCCGGGCCACCACGTCGCGCGGCGCGAGCTCGGCGTCCGGATGGTAGCGGGCCATGAACCGTTCGCCGTCGGTGTTGACCAGCACCGCGCCTTCGCCCCGCAGGGCCTCGGTGGCCAGCGGCGCAGGATCGCGGCCGATGTCGATGGCCGTCGGGTGGAACTGCACGAACTCGGGGTCGGCGATGACCGCGCCCGCCAGGGCGGCCAGGCCGAGGCCATCGCCCGTCAGCTCGGCGGGCGTCGTGGTGACCGCATAGAGCCCGCCGATCCCGCCGGTCGCGAGGATGGTGGCGCGGGCGGTGATCTCCGTGAGCGCCCCGTCCTGTTCGGCGACCACGCCGCGCACGCGGCCGTCGGAGTCCTGCAGCAGGCCGCGCAGCCTGCAGCCGGTGCGCACCTCGATGTGCCGCGCGGCCAGCACGGCGACGCTCACCGCCTCCATGATCGCCCGGCCGGCCTGGTCGCCCTTCACGCGGACGACGCGGGCCTTGGAGTGGGCGGCCTCGAGGCTCTGGGCGAAGTCGCCGCCGGCCGTGCGGTCGAACGGCGCGCCGAGTTCGGCCAGCGCGCGCACCGCGGCCGGGCCTTCCTCGGCCAGCAGCCGCGCCATGTCCGGGGCCACCAGGCCCGCGCCGGCCGCCACCGTGTCGGCGGCGTGCAGTTCGGGCGTGTCGTCGGCGGCCAGGGCCGCGGCCATGCCGCCCTGCGCCCAGGCCGAGGAGCAGCCCTGGTTCAGCGGCGCGCCGGTCAGCAGCAGGACCCTGGCGGGCGCGGCGGCGAGGGCGGCGGTGAGGCCCGCCAGCCCGGCGCCGACCACGACCACGCCGTCGTGGCGGATGCGCTTCATCAGATCAGCTCCACGTCCACGTGGTGGCGGGCCTTCACGAGGTCGTAGCGGGCCGGGACCGCCGGCGGCGGCAGGTCCACCATCCGCTGCACCGCCAGGCGCGCGCGCTCGGCGATCGCCGGATCGACGGTGACCTCGTGGCGGTCGTGCAGCAGGGCCTCGTAGATGTTCTCGAGCGTGATCCGCTTCATGTGCGGGCACAGGTTGCAGGGCCGCACGAACTCCGTGCCCACCGCGTCGGCGGCCACGTTGTCGGCCATGGAGCACTCGGTGATCAGCACCACCCGCTTCGGGCGCTTTTGGATCACATAGTCGTTCATGGCGGCCGTCGAGCCGGCGAAGTCCGACACCTCCAGCACCTCGGCCGGGCACTCGGGGTGGGCCAGGACCTCGGCGCCCGGGTAGGCCGCCTTGATCTCCAGGATGTCGGCGGCCGTGAAGCGCTCGTGCACCTCGCAGCGGCCCTGCCAGGCGATGATGCCGATGTCGGTCTGCCGGGCCACGTTGCGGGCGAGGAACTCGTCGGGGATCAGGATCACCCGGTCGACGCCCCACGCCCTGGCGGCCTCCTCCACTACCTGCACGGCGTTGGCGCTGGTGCAGCAGATGTCGGTCTCGGCCTTCACGTCGGCGGTGGTGTTCACATAGGTGATCACCGGCAGGCCCGGGTAGCGCTGCTTGATCAGGCGCACGTCCGCCCCGGTGATCGAGCTCGCCAGCGAGCAGCCGGCGCGCAGGTCCGGGATCAGCACGCGCTTCTCCGGCGACAGGATCTTCGAGGTCTCGGCCATGAAGTGCACGCCGGCCTGGACGATGACCTTCGCGTCGGAGCGGGCGGCCTCCTTGGCCAGGCCCAGGCTGTCGCCGACATAGTCGCCGACCCCGTGGAAGATCTCGGGCGTCATGTAGTTGTGGGCCAGGATGACGGCGTCCTTCTCCCGCTTCAGCCGGTTGATCTCGGCGATCAGCGGGGCGTGCAGGCGCCACTCCATGGGGGTGACGTGGCCCTTCACCTTCTCCCAGGCGGGGAGGGTGGCGGCTTCGACCTCAGGGGTGAAATCGAACTGGAACCCGTCGGCGGCCATGCGGTCCTCCATTATGCTCAATGTGAGCATTTCCCTGGCCCAAAAACACGCCCCGAACTGTCGAAGCCCGCGGCGCTGGTTATGCTCAGTTAGAGCAAAACTGGATGAAATATAGCGCTCCAGCGCTCCAGCGCAAGCCGCATTCGCCGAACGCCGACTGATTTCGCCCATGGCCCCGCTCGCGCCGGCGCCGCCGACACCCTAAGTACCGCGTCCCAGGCCGGGCCACCTTTCGCCGAATTAAGGACCCATCTCCCTGCGTTGATGCGAAAAGCGCCGCGACGAAAGCCGAAGAGCCACACCCTGATCCGCACCGCCCACCTCCTGCGCCGCATCCTGCCGGCCGCCGCCCTCGCGGCCCTGGCCGTGGGCGCCTGCGCGCCCCAGCCGGAGCATGCGCTGACGCACGAGCAGCGCCGCTGGGCCGCGGCCGGCATGTCGCCCGAGGCCCTGCGCCTGCTGACCAACCGGATGGATCCCTCCGCCCGCTCCATCGCCGTTCGCCACGACCCCTTCCTGCGCCAGGCCGACACCTGGAACCGCACCGCGGGCTGGGAGAGCCTGGACATCCGAGAGGTCCCCGACCTCGGCCTGCCCCAGGTGGGCCGCACGGCCGAGGAGGTGAATGCGCTCAGGCCCTTCACCGACCTGCCGATCCGGCCGATGAAGCCCTTCTACCTCAAGGCGAAGGGCGAGGACCGCACCCGCGCCGTCGAGTGTCTTACCCAGGCGGTCTACTACGAGGCCGCCCGCGAGCCGGCGCTCGGCCAGGAGGCCGTGGCCCAGGTGGTGCTGAACCGCGTCCGCCACCCGGCCTATCCGAAGTCCATCTGCGCTGTGGTCTACCAGGGCGCGGCGCGGACCACCGGCTGCCAGTTCACCTTCACCTGCGACGGCTCGCTGCGCTGGGCGCCCGAGCCCGCCCTGTGGCGCCAGGCCCGCCGGGTCGCCGAGCGCGCGCTGGACGGCCATGTCGCCAAGTCCGTCGGGTCGGCCACCCACTACCACGCGAACTACGTGGCCCCGTACTGGGCCCCGACGCTCGTGAAGATGACCCAGGTCGGCGCGCACATCTTCTACCGCTGGACCGGCCCATGGGGCGAGCCGCCGGCCTTCACCGGCCGCTACGCCGGGCGCGAGGCGATCCTGACGCCGGCCATCCTCACCGGCCTCGACGCCCGCACCCAGGGCCTGCTCTCGCCGGAGAAGCAGGACGTCCCTGCCGCCCGCGAGATCAAGCTGGCGGTGGCGGGCGAGGTCCGCACCTACACCGTGGTCGACGCCACCGCCACCGACGGCGAGCGCACCCGTGTCCGCGGCACCCTCTACGCCCCCCGCCGCCAGCCGACCCCCGACGAGGTCCGCAAGATCAACGAGAGCCTGGCGGCCATCGAGAAGGGTCTGCCCGCTTCCGCCGTCCCGGCACCGAGCGCCGGCGAAGCCGCCGCCCCCGCCAGCGACGCCGCCCAGTAGAGGCAGGCGCCCCTTCCTCCTCGATGGAGGAAGGGTAGGGATGGTGGGTGATCGCAGGGCGGCGAGGGGAGCGCGCCGTCCGGCTCGGCGCCCACCCGCGCCC
>NZ_DAISJG010000093.1:0-6942 GCF_036821595.1 Phenylobacterium sp. | reverse complement strand
TCCCGGACTTCAGCGTGAAGCCCCAGAGCAGGATCAGGCCCACGGTCCAGAAGACGTAGGGCGCGGTGCGCCAGCGGGCCATGCCGGCGAGGACCGCGAGGGTGGCCGCCGCGCCGCCGAGCATCCAGGGCCGCAGGCCGTCCGGGAACAGCAGGGCGGCGAGCGCCGCGCCGGCCAGCAGATCCAGCAGCATGACGGTGAGCAGGAAGACCCGGAGCGTCGAGGGCAGGCGCGGCCCGGCCAGCGACAGGACCGCCAACGCCACGGCGATGTCCGTGGCCGCGGCCGTGGGCCAGCCCTGGGCGACGCCGCCCTCGCCGAGGTTGATCAGCAGGTAGATGGCGCCTGGGACGAGGATACCGCCGCCGGCGGCCATCAGCGGCAGGGCCAGGCGCCGCGGATTGGAAAGCTCGCCGCGCAGGATCTCCTGCTTGATCTGCAGGCCCGCCACGAAGAAGAACACCGGCATAAGGGCGCTCTTCACCCAGGCGGCGAAGCTCATGGTCTCGGCGAAGGGGCCGAGCTGCAGGGTGACGGGATTGCCGATCAGGCGGACGTAGGCGCCGGCCCAGGGCGAGTTGGCCCAGGCGGTGGCGAACAGGGCGACCGCGACCAGCAGCAGGCCCGCGCCGGTCTCCGTCTTCAGGTATTCGAGTCTCGACCGCGTGGACACGGGCCCTGCGTAGCAACAGCCGCGGCCGCCCGCCAACGAATCCCTGTGGAGCACGGCGGCCCAGCCGCTAAGGTGGGAGCGTCAAACGCTCGTTTAGAGGCGCCGGAGGGATCCATGAGACTGACCAAGCCGCGCATCGCGCCGCTCGCCGACGACCAGCTCAGCGCCGAGCAGAAGGAGGCGCTGGAGGCCTTCCGCCCCGGCCCCGTGCTGAACATCTTCCGCACCCTGGCGCATGCGCCCAAGGCGCTCGGCCGGTTCAACGCCTGGGGCGGCTATGTGCTGTCGCGGCGCAACGACCTCCCCGCCCGCGAGCGGGAGATCGTGATCCTGCGGATCGGCTTCCTCTGCCGCTCCGGCTACGAGTTCACCCAGCACACCCGCATCGGTCTGCAGTCGGGCCTCTCGGCCGAGGAGATCGAGGCGATCAAGCGCGGGGCGGACGCGGGCTGGTCGCCGGCCGACGCGGCCCTGATCCGCGCCTGCGACGAGCTGCACGCCGACCAGTTCATCACCGATCCCACCTGGACCGAGCTACGCCGCCACTTCAGCGAGAAGCAGTGCATGGACCTGGTGTTCACCGCCGGCCAGTACACCCAGGTCTCGATGATGCTGAACACCTTCGGGGTGCAGCTGGACGAGGGCCAGACCCTCGATCCCGAGCTGAAGGCCTACTGAGATGGCGGGCCGGCTGCAGGGGAAGGCGGCGGTGGTCGTCGGCGCGGGCCAGACGCCGGGCGAGACCATGGGCAACGGCCGGGCCATGGCCCTGCTGTTCGCGCGGGAAGGGGCCGACGTGTTGTGCGTCGACCGGGTGAAGGCGCGCGCGGTGGAGACGGCCGAGATGATCGCGGCGGACGGCGGCCGGGCCGGCGCGCTCGAGGCCGACATCCGCAAGTCCGCGGACTGCGCCGCCATTGTCGCGGAGGCCATGTCGCGGTTCGGTCGGATCGACGTGCTGGTGAACAACGTCGGCATCGGCGGCGGCGGGGACGGCCCGGCGCACCGGCTGACGGAGGAGGCCTTCGACCGCATCCTCGACGTGAACCTCAAGGGCATGTGGCTGACCATCCGGGCGGCCCTGCCGGTGATGCGCGAGCAGGGCGGCGGCTCCATCGTCAACACCTCGTCGCTGGCGGCCGTCGCCGGCGGCGCCCAGACCGCCTACGAGGTCTCCAAGGCCGCGGTGAACCGGCTGACCACCAGCGTCGCCCAGTCCAACGCCCGCCACCGGGTGCGCTGCAACGCCGTGCAGCCGGGGCTGATGGACACGCCCATGGCCGTAGCCGGGATCGCCCAGGGCTCGGGCCGCAGCGAGGCGGAGGTGCGGGCGGAGCGCAACGCCCGGGTGCCGATCGGCGAGATGGGCACCGCCTGGGACACCGCCTACGCCGCCCTGTTCCTCGCCTCCGACGAGGCCCGCTTCGTCACCGGCGCCATCCTGCCGGTGGACGGCGGCATGGGCGTGCGGATCGGCTAGCGCCTAGAGCCCGCCCTCGCCCGCCAGGTCGGCGACAGGATCGGAGGTTGGCGTGCGGCCTTCCTTCTCCAGCGCCCGGGCCCCGGCGAGGATGCCCTCCAGCGCATAGTTGCCCTCGTGGCAGGCGTATTCGTAGATCGGACCCTTGGTGGCGTTCATCGCCACCTCGCCGGTGAACGGCGCCACATAGGTGGCGGGGTCCTCGACCGTGAAGCGATAGAGGATCTGGTCCGGCGCGACCCGGGTGAGCCGCTCGGTCACCTTCAGGGTTCCGCCCGAGGCGCCGCGCAGCCCCTGCTCGGGGCGCATGTTGACCGTCTCCACGACCAGGGTGTCGCCCTCCCAGCGGCCGATGGAATCCCCCATCCACTGCTTCACGCTGGCCGGCAGGGGCTTGGCGTTCAGCCGGATGATCCGCACGTCGTGGACCATCTCCACCAGGATGGCGATCTCGTCACGGTTCTGAACGATCTGGTAGGTGTTGTTGTACAGCAGCGGCAGCATCGGCGGCCCGGCGCTGGTCCCGAAGGAGAGGATGCAGCGCTCGCCGAGCGATCGGCTCTCCGGGCCGTCGAAGGCCCGCGGATTGTTGCGGCTGAACCGCTGGGCCAGGCGCTGGCGGGCCTCCGGCGTCATCGCCGGCAGCTTGCCGTTCGGCGGGTCGACGATGATCGAGGAGCGGGCCTGGCCGTTTATCCGGATGACCCGGGTCCCGGGATCCGTCCAGAAGCTGTTGTAGCCGCAGTCGGTGCCGCGGAAGCCGCGTCCGCAGTCCACCGGCAGGTCGGTGACCTTGGCGTTGGGGTCGGTGGGCTTCAGCCCCTCGGCGTTCTGGCTGGCGTTTGCCTGCTCCATCGCCCGGGCCTGGGCCTCGGGGATGACCAGGTCGCTGAACTGGGCCGGCCGCTCCAGCGGGGTGATGGTGGCGTTGGTCCAGACGCCCTGCAGGTCCGGCTGACCCCAGGCGTTGCGCGGCGCCTTGTAGGAGGCGGCGGCCGGCCCGTCCTGTGCGCCGGCGACGGTGGGAATGGCGGCAAGTGCGGTCAGGGCCGTGGCCGCCAGCGCGAGCGCGAGGCGCGAAGCTCTCATGATGTCCTCCCTGGGCGCGATCTGACGCCGCGCCTCGGGCCGAAGCGTACCGCTCGTTCGGAAAAACGGGAAGGGGTCAGCCCCGGTCGCCGACCTGGCGCAGGCGGGTGGGCAGGAGCTCGCCCACCGAGCGCAGGATCGGATAGGCCGCGCCCTCGACGAGGTGGGAATTGATCCGCTTCAGGTCGCGCAGGGCGTCGAGGTGCAGCGAGCTGGTGTCCAGGGTGTTGGCGTCACCGGACTGCAGGCGCTGGAAGTGGGCGGCGACGGCGTCGGCCTCGACGTCGCGGAAGGATTCCTTCTCGGCCACCAGCAGGCGCGCCGCCGAGCGGTCGCCGCTGACGAAGGCCGCCGCCGCCAGCCGGACGTTGGCGACCAGCCGGTCGGTGAGCCGCACGAGGTCGGCCTCGCCCTCGGGCGAGAAGGAGACGCCGCGCTTCAGCCGGCGGGTCGCGACGCTGAGCAGGTTGCGGTCCACCAGGTCGCCGGCGTGCTCGACGTTGGTGGCGAAGGCGAGGATCTCGGCGAGGCGCGCGGACTCCTCGGGAGAGAGGCTCTCGGCGGGAATCGAGATCAGGTAGGCCCGGATGGCGGTGTTCAGGCGGTCGAGCACGTCGTCGAGCCGCTTCGTTGCCTGGATCGAGGTGCGGCTGGAGCCCGCGAGGGACTCCTTCAGGCCCTTCAGCATCTCCTCCAGGGTGTCGGTCATCCGGAGCGCCTCGCGGGTGGCCGCGCCGAGCGCCACGGCCGGCGTCGCGCGCGCCTCGGGGTCCAGATAGATCGGCGCGCCGGGATCGGCCGCCTGCCGGGCGGGCAGCAGCCTGGCGATCAGCTTCGCATAGGTCCGGATCCACGGCAGGAAGAGCAGGGCCAGCGCGAGGTTGAACAGGGTGTGGAAGTTGGCCAGCGCCCGGGCCTCGGTGGGGCCGAGCCGGGCGATCCAGGGCACGATGAAGCTGAACGCGCCCATCACCAGGACAAGGCCCGCCAGCCGGTTGATCAGGTTGCCGAGAGGCAGCCGGCGCGCCGCCGGGTCGGTGGCGTCGGCGCCCTCCAGCAGGGGATTGAGCGCCGAGCCGAGGTTCGCCCCGACCACCAGGGCGACGCCGGTCTCCAGCGGGATCACCCCGCCGGTAGTGAGGCTCATGGCCAGGAGGACGGTGACCACGCTGGAGTGGGCCGCCCAGGTGAGGATCGCCGCGACGATCACCGCCACGGGCGTGTAGCGGCCGACCTGGGCCAGGAAGGCCTCGGCGGCGGGGGCGGCGACCACCGGCTCCAGCAGGGCGAGGAACTGGTGCAGGGCGGTGAGGACGAGACCCAGGCCGATCAGCACCCGGCCGAAGTCGTGGGGCGCGTCCTGCGCCCGGCGGAAGAGGATGACGCCGGCCAGCACCAGCAGCGGGGCCACGGCGGCGATGTCGAAGGAGAGCACCTGGACCACCAGGGTGGAGCCGACGTTGGCGCCGAGCATCACCGCCAGCGCCGGCGCGAGCGCCACGAGACCGCCGGCCTGGAAGGCGGTGAGCATCAGGCCCGTGGCGGTGCTGGACTGCAGCGCCACGGTCACCGCGGCGCCGGCGCCGAACGCCTTGATCCGGTTGCGCAGGGCGCCCGCCAGGAAGGTCTTGAGCTTCGGCCCGAAGGTGCGCTGCACCCCGGTCTGCACCATGTGCACGCCCCACAGCAGCAGCGCCGCGAAGCCGGCCAGCTCGAGGAGGGTCAGGGAGAGCTCGATGGTGGTTCACCTCCCGCGCCTGGGGCGAGGCGCCCCGGGGGCCTATGAGGATGCCTGACGGCGGATTACTGCAATGTTTCCGTGCGGCTCAGGTTCAATCCGGGGCGAAGGCGGCGATCAGGGCCTGCAGCTCCGGCTCGTCCACCAGGGGGGCGGCGTCGGCGGCGGAGGTCCACAGCTTCTCGCGCTGGCCCTGCTCGGGCCAGGTCTCGGCTTCCGCCTCCACCCGCAGGGCATAGACGGTGACCCGGACGTGCTGGGTGCGGCCGCTGGCGAGGCGCTTGTCGTAGTGGTAGGCGCCGAGCTTCTTCTTGGCGACCTCGCCGGTGACCCCGGCCTCTTCGAACGCCTCGCGGGCGGCGGACTTCGGGGACTTCAGGCCCTTGATCGGCCAGCCCTTGGGGATCACCCAGCGGCGGGTCTCGCGCGAGGTGATCAGCAGCACCTCCACCGATCCGTCCGCCCGCCGCCGCCAAGGCAGGGCGGCGTACTGGGCCCGGGGCTCCCGGTCGGGCTCGGCGCGCATGGGCCGCTTGCCGGGCATCAGCCGACCAGCCGGTCGCCCAGCCGGGCGAGGAAGTAGAAGCCGGCGCCCATCAGGGCCGCGGCCGGCAGGGTGATGACCCACGCCCAGACGATCCGCCCCGCCACGTTCCAGCGCACGGCCGACATCCGGCGGGCGGCGCCGACGCCGACGATGGAGCCGGTGATGGTGTGGGTGGTGGAGACCGGCACGCCCAGGTTGGTGAAGAAGAACAGGGCGATCGCCCCGCCCGTCTCGGCGCAGAAGCCCTGCTGCGGCGACAGCCTGGTGATGCGCGATCCCATGGTGTGCACAATGCGCCAGCCGCCCATGAGGGTGCCCAACCCCATCGCTGCCTGGCAGGTGATCACCACCCAGAACGGCACGTGGAACTCCCCGCCCAGCTGGCCGTGCGAGTAGAGCAGCACGGCGATGATCCCCATCGTCTTCTGCGCGTCGTTGCCGCCATGGCCAAGCGAGAAGAGGGAGGCGGAGACGAACTGCAGCTTGCGGAAGGCGGAATCCGCGAAGGAGGGCGTGGAACGCAGGAACAGCCAGGAGACGATCAGGACCAGCGTCAGCGCGAGCATGAAGCCAAGCGTCGGGGAGATGACGATGCCGGCGGTGGTCTTGAGCACGCCGGCCCAGACCACCGGGTCCAGCCCCGCCTTGGCGAGCCCCGCGCCGAGCAGGCCGCCGATCAGTGCGTGCGACGAGGATGACGGGATGCCCAGCATCCAGGTGAGCACGTTCCAGGTGATCGCCCCGCCGAGCGCCCCGAAGATCACCGCGTCGGAAATGATCGCGGGGTCGATGATCCCCTTGCCCACGGTGTTGGCCACATGGAGCGGGAAGACCAGGAAGGCGATGAAGTTGAAGAAGGCCGCCCACATCACCGCATAGTTGGCCGGCAGCACGCGGGTGGAGACGATGGTGGCGATCGAGTTGGCCGCGTCGTGCAGCCCGTTCAGGAAGTCGAACGCGAGCGCGACGATGACCAGGAAGACGAGCAGCACGAACGGGTCCACCGAGGGCCGCTCCTAGAGGTGCTCGATCAGCACGCCGCTGACCTGGTTCGCCACGTCCTCGAAGCGGTCCACCACCTTCTCCAGGTGGTCGTAGATCTCCGCGCCGACGATGAACGCCATCGGGTCGCTGCGCGCCGGGCCGCGGTAGAGGGCGGCCATGCCGTGGTCGTAGAGCTGGTCGGAATCCTCCTCCAGCCGGGTGACCTCCTCGGTGATGGCGTGCAGGCGGCTGGCGTTGCCGCGGAGGGAGCGCAGCAGGGGGACGGCCTCGGCGGTCAGGTCGGCGGTCTTCACGATGACGTCGCCCAGGGTGACCATGTGCGGGTGAAAGGCGCGCTGCTCGAACAGGGTCACCGCCTTGGCGGTCTTGTGCATCTGGTCGATGGCGTCGTCCATGGAGCTGATCAGCTC
>NZ_DAISJG010000092.1:0-6971 GCF_036821595.1 Phenylobacterium sp. | reverse complement strand
TTCCCCGAGACGCCCGAGCCGCCTCCGCCTCAGCAGACCGCCGCGAGCCGCTGGACGAGCTCCACCTGGCGCCCCACGCCGACCTTCGAGAGGATCGCCTTCACCTGCGCCCGCACGGTGGACGGCGCCACGCCGCGGCTGGCGGCGATGTGGGAGACCGGCGAGCCCTGGGTCATGGCCATCGCCACCTCGGCTTCCGCCGAGGTGAGTCCGTAGAGTTCCTGCAGCACCGGCGTCCGATCGGCGCCGCCCGGCGACCGCTCGCGCAGCAGGAGCACGGCCTGCCTGCGGAAACAGACGCTCCGGGCGGGAAGCGACGGCAGGACGTCCACCACCAGCGGCGCGCCCGTTCCGCGGCCGAGCACCAGGACCCGCTCGTGGGCGCGGGAGGCGGCGTCGTGGAGCGCCTCGCGCAGCGCCGCCTCGTCGGCCGGGTCGGCGAGCGACAGCCGGCCGCCGGCGACTTGCAGGGGCGAACGGCGCAGGGCCGTTGGCTCGGGGCCCTCCAGCACCAGGCCCTCGGGCGTGCAGACGATCGGCTGGACGCCGGTGCGGCGCACCATCAGGGTTGCAATGCGCACGGCGGCGGCCTCGAGCGCCACCTGGTTTTGCACCGCCTGGCCGACGGCGTTCAGCTGCGCCTCCAGCCGCGGGGTCCGAGGCGGGAGCGCCTCGCGGTCCAGCCGCAGGACGACCTCCAGCCCGTGGGCGCAGGTCAGGGAAAGGAGCTCGAGCGCCTGACGGGGATGGACGCCGATCAGGCCGTGGCTGCCGGCCACGATCCAGCGCCGGCCGTCCTCCCGGCCCTCCAGCCAGGCCGCGCGGCCGCCGAGCTCGGCCGCCAGGGCAGCCAGGGCGTCGCGCCAGCCGTCCGGCATATCCGGGGCGCATGCGAACGCGGCGACCACCCTGTCGACATCCGGTTCCGGAGCCCTCCGCCACGCACGATTGTCCGGCAGCATTCTGCATCCCCCGCACTTGACCGGTGACAGGTTCGCCGCCTCGGAGCCCGGGGGCCATGAACAGCGTGTTGACAGGCCGCTAAAACCCCTTCGAGATCGAACGAAGTTACCCGGAAAATCCGCCTGCAGAGCGTCCGGGCGTTTGGGGGAGTTGTTCAGCGTGACCGGGGGGCTGCGTATCGTCGTCGTGGAGGACGAGCCGCTGACGCGGGAGAGCCTCGTCCGGTACCTCGCGGGCCAGGGGCATCAGGTTCGCGGCGCGAGTTGTGTCGAGGCCTGCCGCGCGGCGCTGCGGGCCGAATCCGCCGACGTCGTGCTGCTCGATATCGAGTTGCCGGGGGAGGACGGCCTCGGCTACGCCCGGGAGCTGCGCCAGCGCGGGGGCGTCGGCGTGATCATGGTGAGCGAGCGCTCGGAGGTCGCCACCCGCATCGCCGCCCTGGACGACGGCGCCGACGATTTCCTGGCCAAGCCCGTCCACCTCGAGGAACTCGCCGCCCGCGTGCGGAGCGTCGCGCGGCGCCGCGGCCTCGGGCGGACCGGACGCCTGCGGCTGGGCGTTCTGGTCCTGCATCCCGAGGAGCGCCGGGCGGTCGCCGGGGCGGGGGAGATTCCCCTCACGCGGGGCGAATTCGACCTGCTGCACAAGCTCGCCCAGGCCGACGGGAAGATCGTCGCGCGCGAGGCGCTCAGCGAGACGGTGGCCCGCGGGGTCGGAGACCTGCGCTCGGTCGACGCCCTGGTGAGCCGGCTGCGCCGCAAGCTCCCGCCGCCGCCGGAGGGGCCGCTGATCGTCACGGCGCCCGGCTTCGGCTACCGGTTGGGGACCCCCGTCGTGGCGGAGGAATGACCTCCGTCCCCAAAACGGGGGATGCGCCTCTCGCGGGCGGCGGGCCAGGGTCGCGGATGGCCATCGCCCCACATGTGGTCCCGGACGACGCCGCGCCCCGCCTGCACGGGCGGGCCACCGAACTGGCGACGATCCTTTCTGCGCTGGGCGATCCGTCAGTGCGCATCATCGTGGTGCGCGGACCGGCCGGAGGCGGGAAGAGCGCCCTGCTGCGGACGGCCCTGGAGCAGAGCCGGGCCGGCGGCGCGCTCTGCGGCGTCGGCAAGTACGCCCAGGGGCAGTCGGGGCGGGACCTCGAGCCGCTCATCCACGCCCTGGAGTCCGCGATCGCCTCGGGCCTGGACCAGCTCTACGATCCCGCGGCGGGGCTGCGCGACCTCGGGCGGAGTCTGGGCGAGCATGCCGCGGTGCTCGCGGCCCCGGCGTCGGGGCTCCTGCGCAGCCTCGCCGCGGGGCGAGGGGCCGAACCGGTCACCGCCGACCGGGCCGACGAGCGCCTCGCCCACGCGGTCATCCAGGCGCTGCGCTGGCTGGAGGGCTTCGGCGCCCCCGTGCTCCTGCTGATCGACGACTGGGGGCGGGCCGGCGAGCAGGCGCGGCGGCTGTATGCGCGCCTGGCCGCCGAGCGGTCGCTCCCGAACACCCGGATTCTCGCCACCGAGCGCGACGAGGAGGCCTTCGCTCCGCTCCCGCCCGGCGCCCTGGTGACACAGCTCGGACCGTTGCCCGGCGAGGCGCAGCTCTCGCTCGCCGCCGAGCTCCTGGGCCCGAAGAGCGCGGCGGCCGGGGAGGTGGTGGCCTTCCTCGGGTCGGCGGCCGGGCTGCCGTTCGACCTCGTGCAGTCGACGCGCATCCTGGAGCAGCAAGCGCTGAGGCTGGAGCCGGCAGGCTGGCGCCTCGACCCACAACGGGGCGCGCCGGCCCTGGCCGGGGCGGCGGCCCGAGCGCTCGTGCGCCGCGCCGGAGAGGCCAGCGCGCCGGCGCTGGAGCTCGCCCGCCTGCTGGCGGTCTATGGCGACGACATGCTGCTGGAGGACCTCTGCGCCGCCGCCGGCCTGGACACCGAACAGGGCGGGGGGGCGGTGGGGCGGCTGGAAGCCTCGGGTCTCGTGCGCCGCCGCGGCGGCCATGTGCGCTACGCCCACGACCGCCTGCGCGCCGAGGTCTTGGCGGAGCTGCCGCCACAGGAGCACGCCGTCCTGGCCGCCGATCTTGCGGAGTCGCTGCGGCGCGGCGGCGTCCGACCGGGCGATGGCGAACGTGGCATGGCGATGCTCTGGCGCCGCCTGGACGGCGGTCTGGAGGAGGCCGACGCGGCCTGGTGGCGGGACGCCTTCACGGCCGGCGCCTTCGCGGCGCGCCAGAGCGGCGACCGGGACGCGGCGGAGGTCTTCGTGCGCGCCGGCCTGGGTCTGGCGCAGCGCGGCGCCGGCTTCACCTACCCCCTGCTCACGGAAGCCGCCTCGTCGGCGATCAGCCGGGGCGACCACGCCCGCGCCTGTCGGTTCGCCGACGACATGGCGGCCTTGGCCGCGACCCCGGCCGAGCAGGCGGCCGCCGACGAGATGCGGGTCTTCGCCCGTCGCGCCTCTGGCGACCTGGACGCAGCCCTGGAGACGGCGCGCGAGGTGCTCGCCAATGTCGGCGTCCGGCTGCCGCGGCGGGTGACGGCGCCGAACCTGGCGCGGGCGGTGGTGCGGGTGTTCAGCCTCGACCCCCGCCGCGCCGTCGCGCCGCTTGGCCCCGAGGAGCTGGCGGTCGAGGCGCCGATGATGCGGGCCATGAACGGCATCGGCTCGCTGCTGTTCGAGCGCGACCCGCTGCTGGTCGTGCTCCTGGTGACGCGGACCCTGTCGTCGCGGGTGGTCTATGGGACGGCGGCCGGCGCGGCGACGCTCGCGCTGCTGTGCTGCGCGTTCGGCGCCTACCGACGGGCGGCGGCCTGGGCCGAGGCGGCTGACCGGCTGCAGTCGGACGAGCAGCCCCTGCGCGCCATCGCCAAGCAGTACGCCTCAAACTTCGGCCACGTGTTCGCGCGCCCGCGGCCGGTCACCCGCTCGCGGGGCGAAGAGATGGAGGCGCTGGCCTGGGCCGGCGGGGACCTGGCGGTCGCCGCCTACGGCAACCGCGACCGGGTGCTGGACGCCATTTTCAGCGAGGACCCGCTGGACGCCACCGTGGAGCTGGCGGACGCCGCGGTGCGGCTGGCCGAACGCCTCAAGGATACGCCGACCATCCCGCACGTGCGCGCGCTCCGCCAGTTGATCGCGCAGTTGGTCGAGGGCGGCGAGGCCGGCTGGCGGCTGGACGGGGCGTATTTCGACCTCGAGGCGACCCGGCGCTTCCTTCAAGCCGAGGGGCTGGCCAATACGGGCCGGGCCGTGGCGGCGCTGGAAGCTCTGCTGGGCGTGCTCTATGGCCGCTACGCGGCCGTGGCGGACATGTCGGCGCGGACCTGGCCGCGGTTCACGCCCGCCCCGTTCCAGGCGCAGAGCCAGATCTGGACCTTCGCCACCGGACTGGCGCTGTTCCGCACCGGCGGCCGGCCGCCCCTCTTCGCCCTCTGGAACCTGCGGCGGCTGGCCAGGCTCAATCCCGGAGACTTCCTGCACCGCGCCCGCCTGCTCCAGGCCGAGGCGCACCGCGTCGGCGGACGGCGCGCCGCAGCCCTGCGGGCCTATGGCGAGGCCGTGCGCGCGGCGGCGCAGTCGCGGTGCCTGCTGGAGTGCGGGCTCGTGGCCGCCGCGGCCGCCGAAGGCGCCGAGATGCTGGGCGCCCACGACCGGAGCGAGGCCTGGCGCGGCCGTGCGGCGGCGGCCTGGCAGGCTCTGGGCGCCGAAGGGCTGTTGGCCGCCCGGTTCGGTGCGCCGGCCGCGACCCCCGCGGAGCACGCCCTGTCGGCCATGGTCGCCGACCTGCAGGCGCAGCATGCCGGTCGTGAGCTGGAGCTGCTCGCCGCGCGAGAGGCGGCCGAGCGCGCCAACCGCGCCAAGTCGCGCCTCCTCGCCGCCGTGGGCCACGAGCTGCGCACGCCGCTGCAGGGGGCGCTCGGGCTGGTGGAGCTGGCCGAAGGCGGCGGAGCCCTCGACGTGGCCAACCTCCGCAAGGCGCTGCTCAACCTCTCCGGCGTCGTGGGCGATCTCACCGACCTGGGCGTCCTCGAGGGCGGAGTGCTCCAGATCCGGCGGGCGCCGTTCGACGCGAGCGCCGCGGCGCGCTCTGTGGTGGCGCTGCACGCCTCCGCCGCCGGGGCGTTGGGACGGGCCCTCACCTACGACGGTCCCACCTCGCCGGTCTGGATCGACGGCGACGAAGGCCGGGTGCGGCAGGTGCTCGGGAACCTGGTGGCCAACGGCCTGAGGCACGGGGCGGGCGAGGTCCGCCTGGGTCTCCACGCCGAGGCCGCGGCCGGGCGGCTCACCTTCACCGTCAGCGACCAGGGCCGGGCGCTGACCGACGCCGAGCTCCTCCGGATCTTCGAGCCGTTCGAACGCGGCGGGGCGGACGACGGCGGCGGTCTCGGTCTCGGCCTGTTCCTGGGGCGACACCTCGCCCGCGCCATGGGCGGCGACCTCGGCGTCGAAGGCCTGCCGGAGGGCGGCAAGGTCTTCCGTCTCGAGATCCAGGCCTCGGCGGTGGCGCCCGTGGAAGAGCCGGCGGGGGAGGGCGAGCTCCGGGGACTCCGCGTGCTGCTGGCGGAGGACACCGACCTCAGCCGCGAGGTGCTGGCGGCCCTGCTGCGGCGGGAAGGGTGCGAGGTCGTGGAGGCCCAGGACGGACGGGAGGCGCAGGGCCGCCTGGCCGAGGAGTCGTTCGACCTCGTCCTCCTCGATCACCGGATGCCGCGCCTGAGCGGCCTTGAGGTCGCGCGCGCCGCCGTGGCGTCGGGCGCGCGAACGGTCCTGATGACCGCCAGCGTCGAGCGATCGCTGGAGAAGGAGGCTCTGGCCGCGGGGGTGGATTGCGTCCTCGAGAAGCCCGTCAGCCTCGCGGGCCTCAGGGCGCTCGGACGCGGCGGCATCCGGGCGCGGGCGGCGGAGAGCGGCCCGGCGCGGGTGGCCGAGCTCCGGGCGCAGCTCGGCCCGGCGGGGAACGACCTGCTGCGCGCCGTACGGCCGACCCTGGAAGCGGAACTCGCGCGCCTGTCGGAGCTCTCGGTCGACGATCCGGCAGTGGTGGCCGCCCAGCTGCACCGGCTGCGCGGCATGGCCGGCCACTTCGGCCTGGAGGCGGTAGGTGAGGCGCTGGCGACGGCGCCGGAGGGCCGCGTTGCGGATCCAGCCGTCCTCCTGCCGCGACTTCAGGCCGCGCTGGCCGAGACCGACTGGAGCGTGTTCGAGGCAGACTAATCGCCTTATGCGCGAATAAGTCGGGCTGGCCCGCAGTCCCGTCCAAAGTCGACGGGGCGACATTACTTGCGCGGGGGGATCGGCAACACTGAGGCCGTTATCCCTAACCCCGTCAGAACCTGAAACTTTCTGCCGCCGTATCCCCCATTTTGGGGATGTGGGGACCCCCGACCCCGGCTTAACCCTTGATTAAGGACCGGCCGCTCGTCGGCTGGGATGGGGGAATCTCATCGGTCCAATCGGTGTGGTCGGCGCGCGGAGGGCTCCGCGCGCGATGAGGGAGTGTGTGCCGTGGCTGACTTCGGTGGACCGGGGAACGACGACATGGTGGGCGGTCCGGGCGCCGACAGCCTGGACGGCCTGGCGGGGAACGACAGCCTGTTCGGCGGCCAGGGCGACGACTCCCTGGTGGGCGGCGCGGACGATGACCGCCTGACCGGCGACCAGGGCTCCGACACCCTCGATGGCGGTTCCGGGCACGACATCGCCGGCTATCCGCTGCCCCCGGGGAGCACGGGCGTCCTGCGTCTCGCGCCCGGCGCCGGGGCCGGCGAGATCCTGGTCCAGCTGGTGGACGGGAACACCGTCACCGACGTCTTCCGGGTCACGGTCACGGGCGGTTCGGCCACCGTCGAGGGCCTGAACCTCGCATCCGAACTCGGCGTGGACACCGTGACGGGCGTCGAGGAGCTCCACTTCTTCATCGACCAGGCCCAGGGGCCGGGCCAGTTCGCGGGGATCAACTTCGAGGTCGTCGCCGGCCAGGTGAGCGGCGGCTTCGCCTTCGTCTCGGGCTCGGCGGGTGACGAC
>NZ_DAISJG010000091.1:0-7265 GCF_036821595.1 Phenylobacterium sp. | reverse complement strand
ACCCTGAGCGGCCGGAACGGCGCCCTGCCCTCGATCCGCCACCCGAAGCGCAGGTCGGCGGGATCGGGGGCGGCGGCGTCCGCCGCCGCGGCGGCCGGGGCCGCCGGGACCGGCGTCCCGCGCACCGCCACCAGCTCGCCCTCGGGATAGCGCCAGGCCACCGAGGCCGCCCAGTCGGACGCGGTGGCGCGGAGCTCGAGGTGGTAGGTGCGCCGGTCGGTCTGGACCACCAGGTTGGTGGCGAGACCGGGGGCCGTGGGCTTCACCAGGACATGGACCCGGCGGGTCGGGCCCGCGCCGCTCTCGGCCTGGCCGAGGATCCAGCGGGCGGTGTCGCCGGCCGCCACCGCCCCGGTCCCGGAGAGCTGCTCCCCCGGCTCCAGGGCGATGTCGGTCACCCGGCCGGGCGCGGTGAGGACCACGTCCAGGCGGCCCGGCGAGAAGGCCAGCACCCGGGGCGGCAGGGGCCCGGCGCCGGCCGGCCCGGCGAGGACGGCGGCCGCGAGGGCGGGGCGCAGGATCGACATCAGGAGAGCTCCTTCGACCAGTCGAGGTGGGTGACGAAGACGCCGAGGGGGTTGCGGCGCAGGGCGTCGGGATCGCGGGGCGGCCGGAGCGCCACGCCCAGGATCGCGCTCCAGCGCTCGGCGCCGGCCAGGGCGCCGTCGACGTAGCGGCTCTCCACCCATTCCACGCGGAAGCTGTCGGGGGAGGCGCGCACGACGCTCGCCACTTCGACGCTGACCTGCTCGCGCCCCAGCCGCCCGAAGGGGTCGGAGCGGTGGGCGTGGTCGTTGAGGGCCAGCGCGGCGACGCCGGTGGCGTGGTCGTAGGCGCGCAGCCAGGCCTCGCGGAGCACGACGGGGTCGGCGGGCAGGGCGCGCACGTCGCGCACGAACTGCGCCAGCTGGGCCGCCACCTGGGCGTCGCCGGGCCGCCAGCCGGCCTCGGCGGGCCCCACCGCCCTCACCTCGCCCAGCCGGTCCACCTCGACCACCCACGGCGTCACCGTCCCCTTGGCGGCGGTCCACACCAGGGCCGCGCCGCTGCCGGCCGCCAGGCCCAGGGCGCAGAACGCCATCAGCCGCCAGTTGCGGGCCTGGACCCGGGCCGAGCCGATCCGCTCGTCCCAGGCCTGGCCGGCCCGCTGGTAGGGGGTCTCGGGCTCCGGCGCGCGGCCGTAGCGGGCGGACGCCCGTCGGAAGGGGATCATGGGGACTCCTCTCTCAGGGGGACGGCGGCGCCGCCGCCGGAGCTGTCGCCGGCGCGCAGCGCATGGGCCGCCGCCCCGACGCCGGCCGACACGGCCTGGGCGGCCCGCAGCCGCCGGGCCCAGGCGGGCGCCTCCGACGCCTCGGAGCTGGCCGCGCCGCCGCCGCCGGGCGCATCGCCCGAAGCACCTGAAGAACCGGAAGCCGCCGACGAACCGGACGGACCCGAAGACGGGGCGCGCGGGCCGCCCGCAGGCGGACCGCGCCCCGCCGCGGGCGGGCCCGGCCGGAAGGCCGGCGCCCCGCTCCGCAGGCCCCGCGCCGAGGCGAGCGCCCCGGCCGCCTGGCGGACGCCGGCCGCGCCGGCCACCGCCAGGCCGCCGGTCATGAGCGCGGTCCCCACCGCGGCGCCGGCGCCGAGCTGGGGCGCGCCCGAGACCAGGCCGGTGGCGATCCCGGGACCGAAGACGCCCAGGCCGAGCAGGGAGAGCGCCCCGAGCGCCACGGCGAGCGCCTCCTCGAGCGTCGGCTGCTCGCCGGCGAAGTCGGCCACGAAGCCGTCGAACAGCGTCGAGCCGATGCCCACCACCACGGCCAGCACCAGCACCTTCACCCCCGAGGCCACCACATTGCCGAGCACCCGCTCGGCCAGGAAGGCGGTGCGGCCGAACAGGCCGAAGGGCACGAGGATGAAGCCCGCCAGCGTGGTCAGCTTGAACTCCAGCAGGGTGACGAAGAGCTGCACGGCGAGGACGAAGAAGGCGACCAGCACCACCAGCACGCAGGCCAGCAGCACGGACAGCTGGACAAGGTTCTCGAACACCTGCGGGAAGCCGGCCATGTCGCCGGCGGCGGCCAGGAGCGGGCGCACGGCGTCCACCCCGGCCTGGGCGATACGCCCGGGCCGCAGGAGGTCGGCGGCGGTCAGCGCCGAGCCGGACGCCTTCAGCCCCAGGCCCGCGAAGCTGTCGAAGACGATCTGGGCGAGCCGCTGGAAGTCGCCCAGGAGGAAGGCGAAGGTCCCGACGTAGAGGGTCTTCTTCACGAGGCGGGCGAGGATCTCCTCCCCTGGGCTCCAGGCCCAGAACAGGGCCGCCAGCGTCACGTCGATCGCCACCAGCAGCCGGGCCAGCGAGGCCACGTCGCCGCGCACCAGGCCGAAGCCTGTATCGATGTAGCGGCTGAACACCGCCAGGAACTGGTCGATGACGCCGGGGTCGGTCACGGCGGGGGCCGTCCCAGGAAGCGGGCGAGCCGGGCCCGGGCGTCGGCGGCGGCCGACGCGGCCCGGGCCCGCTCCAGGGCCTCGGCCTGGCCCTGGGCCGCCAGCAGGGCGGTGAGGTCGGCGAGCTGCTTGGACTGGACGGCCAGCAGCTGGTTGCCGGCCTGGGCCGCCTGCAGGGCGCCGCCGGCCCCCTCGCTGGACCGGGCGAGCGCCGCGGTCTGGGCGTTGGTCGCCGAGAGGCCCGCGACCACGCCGGCCTGCACCTCCAGGGTCCGCCGCAGGGACTCCACCGCCGTCCGCCAGCGCGCGTCCGCGGCCTCCGCCAGGACCCGGCCCGACCCGTCCGCGGCGCGGTCGGGGTACTCCCGCGCCAGCTGGGCGCGCAGGGCGCCCGCCTCCGAGGCCAGCCGCCCGGCCCGGGTCAGGAGGCCGTTCACCCGGGCGAGGTCGCCGTCCAGGGCGCCCGCCGCCCTCAGGTCCAGGGTCGCCAGGTTGCGGGCCTCGTTCTGCAGGCTGGCCAGCTGGTGCTGCACCTGCTCCAGCGCCCGGGCCGCCTGCAGCAGGTTCTGGGCATGGTTGGCGGGGTCGTAGACGGCGAGCTGCGCCCGGACCGGCGCGGCCCCGGCCAGAGCCGCCGCCACCGCGATGATGACCGCCCGCCCTCTCACGGCGCCGGCTCCATCAGCGGCGCCACGGCGCGGGCGGCGGGATGGGCCGCCACCAGCTCGGCCGTCCAGGGCAGGCCCCGGCGCCGCAGCCAGGCCGCCGCGAAGCCGTCCGGCCCGGCCGCGGCCAGGACCTCGTCGATGGCGGCCTGGTCGGCCCGGCCGGAGGCGGCGCAGACCGCCAGCGCCACCGGGCCGAGCTCCAGGTCGAACAGGCGCGCGCCTTCCGGGGACTGCAGGTAGTAGTCGCGCCGGGGCTGGGCCCGGGCGAGGATCTCCAGCTGGCGCTCGCCCAGGCCGAAGCTCCGGTAGAGGGCGGCGATCCCCGGCTCCAGGGCGCGCGGATTGGGGAGGAAGATCCGGGTCGGACAGCCCTCCACCAGGGCCGGGGCCACCGGGCTCCCGGCCAGGTCGGCGAGGGACTGGGTGGCGAACACCACCGCGGCGTTCTTCTTGCGCAGGGTCTTCAGCCATTCCCTGAGGCGCGGCGCGAAGACCGCGTCCGACAGGGCCAGCCAGCCCTCGTCCACCAGCACCAGGGTGGGTCGGCCGTCGAGCCGCCCCTCCACCCGGCGGAACAGGCAGTCGAGCACGGCCGGGGCCGCCCCCTGCCCCATCAGCCCCTCGGTCTCGAAGGCCTGGACGTCGGCCTCGCCCAGCCGCTCCACGTCCGCGTCCAGGAGGCGCCCGAACGGCCCGCCCAGGACATAGGGGGCGAGCGCCTGCCGCAGGACCTGCGACGGCAGCAGGGCGCAGAGCCCGGTGAGGGTCCGCTCCCCCCGGGGCGCGGAGGCCAGGCTGCCCAGGGCGGTCCACAGGTGCTCCCGCAACTCCGGCGTCGGGGCCACGCCCGCCCGGGCCAGCAGCCGGCCCAGCCATTCGGCGGACCAGGCGCGCTCGGCGGGGTCGTCGATCCGCGCCAGGGGCTGCAGGGCGACCCCGCCCGAGGGGCCCAGGTCCACGAAGCTCCCGCCCATGCCGAGCACGGCGGCGCGGATCGAGCCGCCATAGTCGAAGGCGAAGACCTGGGCGCCGGGATAGCGCCGGAACTGCAGGGCCATCGCCGCCAGCAGGACGCTCTTGCCCGCGCCGGTGGGCCCCACCACCAGGGCGTGGCCCACGTCGCCCACGTGCAGCGAGAGCCGGAAGGGCGTGGAGCCCTCGGTCCGCGCCTGCAGCAGCGGCGGCCCGGCCAGGTGGGCGTCCGCCTCGGGCCCGGCCCAGGTGGCCGACAGCGGCAGCATGTGGGCCAGGTTCAGGGTGGAGATGGGCGGCTGGCGGACGTTGGCGTAGGCCTGGCCCGGGATCGAGCCCAGCCAGGCTTCCACGGCGTTGAGGGTCTCGATCCGGCAGACCAGGTCGCGGCCGCGCACCAGCTTCTCGGCCTGGCGGATGCGGGCGTCGGCCACGGCCGGGGAGGCGTCGCAGACCACCAGGGTGGCGGTGACATAGGCGTGGCCCACGGCGTCGGCGCCCAGGTCCTGCAGGGCCGCGTCGGCGTCGGCGGCCTTGTTCTCGGCGTCGGTGTCGACCAGGAGCGCGGCCTCGCCGGTGAGCGCCTCGCGCAGCACGGCGGACACCGACTTGCGCTTGGCGAACCACTGGCGGCGGATCCGGCCCGCCATCCGGGCGGCGTCGGCCCGGTCCAGGGTGATGGCGCGGGTCATCCAGCGGCAGGGGAAGGCCAGCCGGTTGAGGTCGTCGAGCAGGCCGGGCCAGGTCTCCACCGGGAAGCCGGTGACCGTGAGGACCCGCAGGGCCGATCCTCCCAGCCGCGGCTCCAGCCCGCCCACCAGCGGGGCGGACGCCAGCAGGGCGTCGAGGTGCATGGGCCTCTCCGGGACCGCCACCCGTCCGGCGTCGGGGACGACGCAGGCGTGCAGGTAGGCCAGGGTCTCGCCGTCATCGAGCCAGGCCAGCTCGGCCATGTGCGGCTCCAGCTGCGCCAGCATCCGGTCGGTGCGGTCCACATAGCCGGCCAGTTCCGTCCGCCAGTCGGTGTCGCGCGCCGCCCGCCCCTCCAGGAACCAGCGGCCCAGGCGGCCGGCCCGCTCCGCGGGCGGCAGCCACAGGACGGTGAGGAAGTAACGGCTCTCGAAGTGGACGCCCTCGGCCTCGAAGCCCGCCCGGCGCTCCTCGTCCACCAGCTGCGACAGCGGGTCGGGGAAGGCGCCGTCCGGATAGGCCAGCGCCGGCCGCCGCTGCGCCTCCACGAACACCGCCCAGCCGGAGCCCAGGCCGCGCAGGACCGCATTGGCGCGGGCGGCCGCGGCGCCCAGCTCGGCGGCGGTGGCGCTGTCCAGGTCCGCGCCCCGGAAGCGGGCGGTGCGCTGGAAGGCGCCGTCCTTGTTGAGCACCACGCCGGGGGCCACGAGGGCGGCCCAGGGCAGGTAGTCCGACAGCCGCGCGCCGCCGGGGCGATATTCGCGGAGGTCCATCATCTCAGGCCTCCAGCCGGGCCGGCAGGCGCAGGTGGCGGCGGACCACCTCCAGGACCTGCGGGTCCCCGCGGGCCGCCCAGGCGCCGGCCAGGTGCCCGACCGCGAAGACCAGCAGCCCCGCCAGCCAGGCGCGGAGGCCGAGGCCCACGGCGGCCGCCAGGGTGCCGTTGAGGATGGCCAGGCCCCGCGGCGCCCCCGCCAGAAGGATCGGCTCGTAGAGGGCCCGGTGGACCGGCGCGCGGAAGGCCTCGTCCATCAGACCAGCGCCCCGCCGCCGAACGAGAAGAAGGACAGGAAGAAGCTGGAGGCCGCAAACGCGATCGACAGGCCGAAGACGATCTGGATCAGCCGCCTGAACCCGCCGCCGCTGTCCCCGAAGGCCAGCGTCAGGCCGGTGACGATGATGATGATCACCGCCACGATCTTGGCCACCGGCCCCTCCACGGATTCCAGGATCCGCTGCAGGGGCTCCTCCCAGGGCATGGCCGAGCCGGCCGCCAGCGCCGGCCCCGCCGCCAGGAGGCCGGCGACCACCGCCGATCCGGCCGTGAAGATGCGCAAGGAATGCATTCTCAGGACTCCCCGAGAGCCGGCCGCAGCCGGTAGGCGCCGGCAGGGTCGAGCCCCTCCAGCCGGGCGAGCTCCACCAGCCGGCGGCCGGCGCCGCGGCCGTCGAGCACGGCGATCAGGTCGATGGTCCCGGCGATCAGCGCCCGCGGCACGGTGACCACCGCCTCCTGGACGAGCTGCTCCAGCCGATGGAGGGCGCCGAGCGCCGAGCCCGCGTGGATGGTCCCGACGCCGCCGGGATGGCCCGTGCCCCAGGCCTTCAGCAGCTCGAGCGCCTCCCCGCCCCGCACCTCGCCGATGGGGATGCGGTCGGGCCGCAGGCGGAGCGCCGAACGCACCAGGTCGCCCAGCCCCGCCACCCCGTCGCGGGTGCGCAGCGCCACCAGGTTCGGGGCCGCGCACTGCAGCTCGCGGGTGTCCTCGATCAGCACCACCCGGTCGCCCGAGCGGGCCACCTCGGCCAGCAGGGCGTTGGCCAGGGTGGTCTTGCCGCTGGAGGTCGGGCCCGCCACCAGGATGTTGCGCCGCTCGGCCACGGCGCGCGCCAGCACGCCCGCCTCGCCGGGGGTCATCACGCCGGCGGCCGCATAGTCGGCCAGCGGGAAGACGGCGACAGCCGCCCGGCGGATGGCGAAGGCCGGCGCCGTCACCACCGGCGGCAGCAGGCCCTCGAAGCGCGCCCCCGACCCCGGAAGCTCGGCCGACACCCGCGGCGCCCCGCCATGCACGTCGGCGCCCACGTGGTGGGCCACCAGCCGGATGATCCGCTCGCCCTCGGCCGGCGCCAGCCGCTGGTCGGTGGCCGCAAGCCCGCTCCCCAGCCGGTCGATCCAGAGCCGGCCGTCGGGATTGAGCATGACCTCGCAGACGTCGGGCTCGTCGAGCCAGGCGCAGACCTGCGGCCCGAGCGCCGAGCGCAGCATGCGCAGCGCCCGGGCGGCGGCCTCGTCACGGAGGGAGATGAGGGACAAGACGGCGTCTCCACGTCGAAAGGAGACGCCCAAGGAACCCCCCACCGGCCCCGGATCAACAGCAACTTCAGCCGGTCGCGCCCCGTCGCGCGGAGGCAGGCGAACGGCGGGCGTCCGCCCCCGTGCGGGGCCCGACCGCCGCCGTCCGGATCGCTGTCGCGCCCCGCCCCGCGGGTCTCCAC
>NZ_DAISJG010000090.1:0-7320 GCF_036821595.1 Phenylobacterium sp. | reverse complement strand
GCCTGTTCCTGGCGGGGACTGGCTTCGCCGGACAGCTTCCGAAGTTTCCGATGTCTGAATTTGTCTATGCAAACCAGGTCCTGGAAGGGGCCCGGCCGCGCCTTCGCAGGGTTTCCCTCGATCAGCCGCTCACCGAAGCCATGAACGTTATAGTGGCGCTTCTGGCGCTCATCTTCCTGGCTCCGATCATGATCGGTGTCGCGATGGCGATCTACGCCCAGGACGGCGGGCCGATACTGTTCGCTCACCGCAGGCTTGGCCGCAACGGCCGCCACTTCTACTGCCTCAAGTTCCGCTCCATGGCGGTCGACGCCGAGCGGCGGCTGCAGGAGCTCCTGGCGCAGGACCCCGCCGCCCGCGCGGAATGGGAGAAGGACCACAAGCTGCGCAACGATCCCCGGGTCACGAGGCTCGGCGAGTTCCTGCGCAAGACCAGCCTCGACGAGCTGCCGCAGCTCTTCAACGTCCTGCGCGGCGAGATGAGCCTCGTAGGGCCCCGTCCCATCGTCGACGCGGAGATCTCCAAGTACGGCCGCCGCTTCCAGAACTATTGCGCGGTGAAGCCGGGCATCACCGGCCTGTGGCAGGTCTCCGGCCGCAACGACACCAGTTACCGCACCCGGGTGGCCATGGACTGCGTCTACGCCGCCCGGCGCAACGTCTGGATGGACGCCGCCGTGCTGGCGCTGACCGTGCCCGCCGTGCTCGCCCGCCGCGGATCCTACTGATAGCCTGACCGGATGGTCACCGGGCGCAATGAGGAGCGGGTCGACCCGAGGCGTCACCCGCTCCTTTCGCTTCTGAAGCGCATCGAGAGCCGCGTCCTGCTGATCCTGCTGGGCGCGGCCACGGCGCTGTGGGCCTTCCTCGAGCTGGCCGACGAGGTGAGCGACGGGGAGACCAACGCCTTCGACCGCCAGGTCCTGCTGGCGCTGCGCAACCCCGCCGACCTCAACGACCCGCTGGGTCCGCGGACGCTGGAGGAGGCGATCCGGGACGTGACGGCGCTGGGCGGCTTCACCGTTCTGACGGTGGTGACGGTGGTCGCCACCCTGGCCTTCCTGTTCCACGGCCGCCGCCGCCACGCCCTGGTGCTGGTCGGCGCAGTGGCGCTGGCGCAGCTCTCCAGCGAAGTGGCCAAGGCCCTCTACGGCCGGCCGCGGCCGGACCTCGTGAGCCACGGCTCCTTCGTCTACTCCGGCAGCTTCCCGAGCGGTCACTCCATGCTCTCGGCCGCCACCTACCTGACGCTGGCGATGCTGATCTCCAGCCTGGAGCCGACGCGCGGCACCAAGCGGCTGGCCTATGCCCTGGCCGTGCTGCTGGTGATGGCGGTGGGGATCAGCCGCGTCTACCTGGGCGTCCACTGGCCGAGCGACGTGCTGGGCGGCTGGGTGTTCGGCGCGGCCTGGAGCCTGCTGGCCTGGCTGGCGCTGCTCAGGCTGGGCGCCCGGCCGACGCCGCCGAGGGATTAGGGCCGGGCCGCCATCGCCTTCGCCACCACCGGCGCGAGGCGGCGCGCGATCACCTGAACGCCCTGCGCGTTGGGATGGATGCCGTCGGCCTGGTTCAGGGCCCGCACCCGCGCCACGCCCGCCAGCAGGTTGGGATAGAGCGCCACGCCGTGGGTTCGCGCCAGGCTCGGGAAGACGGCGTTGAACTCCCGGGCGTAGTTCCGCCCGATCTCCGCCGGCGCCTCGATCCCGCAGAGCACCACGCCCTTGTTCCGCTGCTTCAGCCGCCGGACGATCTTGTCGAGGTTGGCGCGGACCACCTTCGGCGAGACGCCCTGCATCAGGTCGTTGGCGCCCAGCGCCACCACGCAGACGTCGGTGTCCGGCTGCACGCTGAAGTCCACCCGCGCGGCGCCGCCCGCCGTCGTGTCGCCGGAGACGCCGGCCCCGCGCACCACGCTGTGCGCGCCGAGCTTCAGGAGGGCGGCGTGCAGCTGGACGGGGAGGGCCGCGCGGGCCGGAAGGCCATAGCCGGCGGTGATGGAGTCGCCGAGGATCGTCACCACCTTGCCCTTGGCGGCGAACGCGCCCCCGGGCAGGAGGACGAGACCCGTCGCCAGCAGGGTTCGACGGGAAAGACGCGCGGTGGGTGTATCGGCCATGAGCCTGTCCTATCTAGGCGTTGGTCTCGCCCGTCCAATGGTCCTCGAGAGGTCTCGTTGCCTGATCCGTCGGTTCCGCCGCTCCTCCTGGACGACGTCTACCTGACGCTGCCCTCGGCGGCCGGGCCGGTCGAGATCCTCCGCGGCCTGAGCGTGCGGGTGGACGAGGGCGAGCGTGTGGCGCTCGTGGGGCCGTCGGGTTCGGGCAAGTCGTCGCTGATCGCGGTGGCCGCGGGGCTGGAGCGGCCCACCGGCGGACGGGTGGAGCTGTTCGGCCGCAACCTGGCGCGACTGGACGAGGACGGCCGCGCCCGTCTGCGGCGCGGCAAGGTCTCGCTTGTCTTCCAGGCCTTCCACCTGCTGCCCAACATGACCGCGGCCGAGAACGTCGCGGCGCCGCTGGAGATCGCCGGCCGCCCCGACGCCGCCGAGACCGCCCGCCTCTGGCTGGAGCGCGTCGGCCTCTCGGCGCGGGCGCGGCACTATCCGCACCAGCTCTCCGGCGGCGAGCAGCAGCGGGTGGCGCTGGCGCGGGCGCTGGCGCCCAGGCCCGCCCTGCTGTTCGCCGACGAGCCCACCGGCAACCTCGACGCCGCCAACGCCGCCCATGTGGCGGAGCTGATGTTCGACCTCGCCGCCGAGACCGGCTCGGCGCTCGTCCTGGTCACCCACGACGAGGCCCTGGCCGCCCGCGCCGACCGCACCGTGCGGCTGCGCGACGGCCGGGCGGAGGCGCCGTGATCCCGCTCGCCGTCCGCTTCGCCGCGCGCGAGCTGCGGGCCGGCGTCCGCGGCTTCCGCATCTTCCTGGCCTGCCTGGCGCTGGGCGTTGCGGCGATCGCCGCCGCCGGCTCCACGGCCGAGGCCTTCCGCCAGGGGCTCGCGGCCGAGGCGCGGGACATCCTCGGCGGCGACCTCGCCATCTCGGTGCAGGGCCGGCGGTTCTCCCACGAGGAGCAGGTGGTGTTCGAGCGCGCCGGCCGCACGGCCTACGCCGCCGCCAACCGGGCCATGGCCGAGGCGCCCTCGGGCGAACGGCGCCTGGTGGAGCTGCGCGGGGTGAGCCCGGAGTATCCCGTGGCCGGCCGCGTCACCCTGATGGGCGCCGCCTCGGCGCGCGAGGCCACCGCCCGCCGCGGCGACGCCTACGGCGCGGCGGTGGAGGCGGCGCTGCTCGAGCGGCTTGGCCTCAGGCTCGGCGACCGCTTCTTGGTCGGCAACGTGCCCATGGTGGCCACCGCCGTCCTGCTTGAGGAGCCCGACCGGCTCTCCCGCGGCTTCGCGCTAGGCCCGCGCGTGCTGACCAGCCTGGAGGCCGTGGAGGCCAGCGGGCTGCTGGCGCCCGGCCTGCCGTTCGGCGCCACGGCGCGGATCGTCCTGCCGCCCGGCGCCGATCCGGACCGCGCCGAAGGGGAGATCCGCAACCAGCTTCCCGGAAAGCGCCTGCGCATCCGCACCCGCGACGAGGCCGCCCAGGGGATCGGCCGGATGATCGACCAGCTGGAGTATTTCCTGGCCTTCATCGGCCTGGCCTCGCTGGTCGCCGGGGGGCTGGGCGTCTACGGCGCGGTCACCGCCTACCTGCAGGCCCGAAAGCCGGTGATCGCCACCCTCAAGGCGTTGGGCGCCGAGGGCGGGCTGGTCCGCGACGTCTACCTGATCCAGATCGCGGTGCTGGCCCTGCTGGGCGTCGCGATCGGCCTGGCCGTCGGCGCGGCGGCGCCGGTCATCCTCGGCCGCCTGGTGGAGGACGAACTGCCGGTCCCCGCCCTGTTCGCCGTCTATCCCGGACCGCTCCTCAAGGCTGCGGCCTTCGGCCTGCTGTGCGCGGCGGCCTTCGCCCTGGCCCCCCTCGGCCGCGCGCGAGCCACGCCGCCCGCCAGCCTGTTCCGCAGCGACCTGGCCGGCCGCCTGCGCTTCGGGCCGGAGATCGTCGGCGCGCTGGTGGCGGCCGTGGGCCTGGCGGGCCTCGCCCTGGTGACCGCGCCGACCCTGCTGACCGCGGCGGCGATGATCGGCGGGGTCATCGTGGCCTTCGTCCTGCTCTGGCTGATGGGCGCGGGCGCGGCCCGGCTGGCGGGACGGCTCCGGGTCGGCGCGCGGGGTCCGGTGCGCATCGGGCTCGCCAACCTCGCCGGGCCCGGCTCGGCGGCGCGGACGGCGGCCCCGGCCATCGGCCTGGGCGTGGCCCTGCTGGCGGCGGTGGTGCTGATCCAGTCGAGCCTGCTGCGGCAGGTGTCGGAGGTCGCGCCCCGCTCCGCCCCGGCCCTGGTCTTCACCGAAATCCCGCACGCCCGCGCCGCGGCCTTCGACGCCGAGGTGGCCCGCGCCTTCGGGACCCGCCTCACGCCCGACATCTACCTCCGCGCCCCGATGATCGACGGCCGCATCGTGCGTATCCGCGGCGAACCGGTGGAGCGGTCCCGGATCCGGCCCAACGCCCGCTGGGCCTACGACGCCCGGGTGACGCTGTCGGCCATAGGCCCGGAGCCGCCGAACGCCGAGATCCGCCAGGGCCGCTGGTGGCCGACCGCCTACGACGGCCCGCCGCTCGTGGCCATGAGCGAGGAGGTGGCGGCCGGCGGCGGGGTGCGGCTGGGCGACGTCATCACCATCCAGGTGCTGGGCCGCGAGATCGACGCCCGCGTGGCCGTCCTGCGCGAGGTGGAGTTCGGCGGCTTCGGGGCGACCTTCCCGCTGATCCTGACGCCAAACGCCATCGAAGGCGCCGAGCCCCGGAACGTGGCCATCGCCAAGGCGACCCGCGCGCAGGAGCGGGCGGTCACCCGCGCGCTCGGCCGCGACTTCGCCGAGGTGAACGTCATCTCCGTGCGCGAGCAGCTGGAGGCGGCGACCGCGCTCTTCGACCGGCTCGCCCTGGCGATCCGCGGGGCGGCCGCCGTGGCCGCGCTGGCGGGCCTGCTGGTCCTGGCCGGCGCCATCGCCGCCCGCGCCCGGGAGCGCACCCGCGAGGCGGCGACCCTGAAGGTGCTGGGCGCCTCGCGGGCCCAGATCCTGGCGGCCTATGTCCTGGAGTACGGCGCCGTCGGCCTGATCGCCGGGACCGCCGGGGTGGCCCTGGGCTACGCCGCCGCCTGGCCCGTGGTGACGCAGGTGTTCGAAACCGACTGGAGCGTCGACTGGGGCGGGGTGGCCGCCCTGCTGGGGGGCGCGGCGGCCGTCACCGGGGCCGGCGGCCTGCTCGCCGCCTTCCAGGCGCTGTCGAAGCGGCCGGCGCCCGCGCTCCGGGCGGAGTAGGCGCTCAGGCCTCGAACCCGCTCAGGTCGGGGCCGCGGCCGTTCCAGCCCGACACCTTCTCGAAGGCGGCGCCCAGGGCCACGACCGTCGACTCGTCGCGGGGCTGGCCGAGGATCTGCAGGCCCACCGGCAGGCCCTCGGCGGTCAGGCCGCACGGCACGCTGATCCCCGGCAGGTCCAGGTAGTTCGCCGCCCGCGTCAGCCGGCTGAGCGGAGAGGTGGTCTCGTCCACCTGGGCCAGCGGCGGCGCCGGGATCGGGCAGGTGGGGCTGACCAGGCCGTGGAAGTCGGCCAGCCAGGCGTGGAAGGCCATCTGGTCGCGGGCCCGGCGGGCGTGGGCCTCGGCCAGGTGCTCGTCGGTCAGTTCGCGGCCGGCCTCGAAGCGCCGGACGATCCAGGGGTCCATGACCGAGCCGTGCTGCTCGATACGCTCGCCCCAGATCCGCCAGCCTTCGCCGGCCATCAGCATGCCGTTGGGGCCGAAGGACTGTTCCAGCGACTTGGCCGGCGAGACCATCTGGACCACCACGCCCGCCTGCTTCAGCCGGTCGAGCGCCGCGATGTAGAGGCGCGCCACCTCGGGGTCGATCTCGCCGAGCTCGTCCAGCGGAATGGCCGCGACGCTCAGCCCGCGCGCGGGGAAGCGCAGCGCCGCCTCGGCGTCGAAGGGTGCGCGCGTCGCGGAGGCGTCGTCCGGACCGGAGATGTCGGCCAGCATCCGGGCCGCGGTCGCCACGTCGCGGGCGAGCGTGCCCACCGTGTCGAGCGCCGGGGCGAGGGGATGGACGCCGCGCAGGCTGACGAGGCCGCGGCCGGGCTTCAGCCCCACCACGCCGCAGATCGCCGCCGGGATCCGCACCGAGCCCCCGGTGTCGGAGCCCAGCGCCCCGTCGCAGAGGCCCGCCGCCACCGCCACCGCCGAGCCGGAGGACGAGCCCCCCGGCGCCCGATGGACCCGGGCGTCCCAGGGATTCCAGGGCGCGCCGACGGCCCGGTTGGTCCCCCAGCCGCCATAGGCCAGCTCCACCGTGTGGGTCTTGCCCACCGCGCTCCAGCCCGCCTGCAGCAGGCGCTCCACGGCCCGGGCGTGGCGGATGGGGGCGGGGTCCAGGGGCACCACGGCGCCGCCGCCGGTCGGCACGCCGGCCACGTCGAACAGGTCCTTCACCGCGAAGGTCGGGCCGTCGGCGTCCTCGCCCATCAGGGGCGGCTCGAACACCCGCACGAACGCCTTCAGCCGTCCGTCGTAGCGGCGGATGCGGGCGAGGGCTTCGTCGGGCGTCATGCGGCTCTCCTGGCGTACGTGTCCGGACTATCGCCGAGCGGCGCCGGGGAAACCAGATGACGCAACGGCGGCTTCGTGGCTTTGCTCTGGGTCATGAGCCAGTCGCTTCCCGATCAGTTGCGTTCCTCGGTCCGCTTCCTCGGCCGCATCCTGGGCGACGTGATCCGAGCCGAGGACGGGCCGGCGGTGTTCAGCCAGATCGAGGAGATCCGGCAGGCCTCCGTCGCCTTCCACCGGGAGGGCACGCCGGAGGCGGCCAGGGTGATGGCCGAGCGGCTCGGCGGGCTTTCGCTGCCGGACACCGTGCGGTTCGCCCACTCCTTCGCCGTCTTCCTGCAGATCACCAACATCGCCGAGGACCAGATCCAGCGCCGCCGCGGCCGGGCCGGGGACGCACGGCCCGACACGCTCGCCGGCGCGGTCCGCAGCCTGAAGAGCGACGGCGTGGCGACGGAGACGGTGGCCGAGCTGCTGCGCGGCGCCCTGATCGCCCCGGTGATCACCGCCCATCCCAGCGAGGTGCGCCGCAAGAGCGTGCTGGACCGGCAGAGCGCCATCGCCCGCGACCTGGAGGCCTTCGACCACGCCCGCAGCGAGGCCGAGCGGGCGGCGATCGAGCGCGAGCTGCTGCGCGAGGTGTCGATCTTCTGGCGCACCCGGCT
>NZ_DAISJG010000089.1:0-7329 GCF_036821595.1 Phenylobacterium sp. | reverse complement strand
TGGCGAAGTTCACGCGCGGGTCGTCCAGCAGCCACTTGGCGTAGTCGTCCTTCACGACCGTCGGCTTCGCGCCGAACAGGGTCTCGTAGAAGGCGATGGACTGGGCAAGGTCGGGCACGCTCACGTGCAGGTGGAGGCGCTTCATGGCCGGTCTCCGTTGTCGATGACCAATCTATATTTCCAGAAATATGGAACTGTCAAGCGGCGGCGCATACGAGCTGGTGGCGCGGTGGCTGCGGCGTGGGGGCCTGGGGACGCTAGGGGGCCGGCGGGCGCGACCACTCCTGCGGGTCGATCGCCGGCGCGTCGATCACGGTCCGGCTCTCCCTCGGCAGGCAGATCATGTTCACCGACACCAGGCGGCGGCCGAAGATGTTCGGCTCGACGGCCTCATCGACCATTGGCGGCAGGTGCCAGTACAGCCGGTAGCCCAGCCCATCCAGCAGGGCGATGAGCTCCCGCTGGTGCTCGCGGCGATCGTTCTCGACGTAGATGCGCGGCCGACAGCGGGCGATCGTCTCGCGCGCGCCCTGCAGGACCTGGGCCTCGAAACCCTCCACGTCGATCTTCATCAGGCCGCAGTGGTCGAGGCAGAGCTCGTCGATGGGCGTCACCCGCACGCGCTGCCCCTCGGCGCCGGCGGGGGCCAGGCCGCGCCGCCGACGTTGGGTTCGCGGAGGTAGTCCACCGGCGGCATGCTCGCCCAGCCGGGCTCGGCGCCGCAGGCGTCGGGCAGGGCGACCACATTGCCGAGGTCGTTGAGCGCCAGGTTCGCGCAGAGCGCCTGGAACACCCGCTGCTGCGGCTCGAAGGCGTAGAGGGTGGCGGGCGCGCAGCGGCGGGCGAGGGGCACGGTGTGCAGGCCGATGTTGGCCCCGGCCTCCACCACCGGGAGGCCAGGCTTCGCCATCTGCTCGAGCAACAGCCATTCGGCGTAGCTGAACTCGCCGTAGGCTTCCAGGCAGGCGGTGATGAACCGGTCGCCGCGGAAGGCCAGCATGGGGCCGTGGCGGGTCTGCAGGGACTTGAGGGCGGGCTCCGTCACCGCCCGGAGCTACCACGCGCCGCGCGCCCGGCGCTAGACGCCCGCGTCAGGCGCGCCGGCCAGGATGCCGGCCAGGCGGGCCTCGTCCACGGGCCTGGCGAGGCGCGGCTGTTCGCGCCAGGCGGGGGGATGGCGCCGGCTTCCCGGCTGGTCACGAAGGCGCCGCGTGCAGATATCGGCGACGTCCGGATCGGCGCCTCACGTGGCGGCGCCGTTGCGGAGGGACGGGCGGCGCTCTACCTCATCTGGCGCCGCCGAAGGAGAGCCCCGCCACATGCCGTCGTCCGTCGAAGCCCTGTTCCAGCCGATCACCTTCCAGCACGGGCCGGAGTGGAAGAACCGCTTCATGCTGGCCCCGCTGACCAACCAGCAGAGCCACCCGAACGGCCTCCTTTCGGACGACGAGTTCAGGTGGCTGACCATGCGGGCGCAGGGCGGCTTCGGCCTGACCATGACCTGCGCCGCGCACGTGGCGGCCCAGGGCCAGGGCTTCCCGGGCCAGCTCGGGATCTTCGCCGACGACCACATCCCGGGGCTCGCGCGCCTGGCCGCCGAGATCCGGGCGAACGGCAGCGTCTCGTCGGTGCAGCTGCACCACGCCGGCAACCGCAGCCCGAAGGAGCTGGTGGGCGAGCCACTGTGCCCCTCGGACGATGCGGAGACCGGCGCGCGGGCGTTCACGGCCGAGGAGGTGCAGGGGCTGGTGGAGTCCTTCGCCGCGGCCGCCGTGCGGGCGGAGAAGGCCGGCTTCGACGGCGTCGAGATCCACGGGGCGCACGGCTATGTCATCGCCCAGTTCCTGTCGCCGGAGCTGAACCGGCGTACGGATTCCTACGGCGGTTCGGTGGAGAACCGCGCGCGCCTGCTGTTCGAGATCATCGACGCGATCCGGGGCTGCACGCGGCCGGACTTCCAGCTCGGCCTGCGGCTGTCGCCCGAGCGGTTCGGCCTGAAGCTGGCCGAGATCGTCGAGGTGACGCAGGAGGTGCTGCGGCAAGGCCGCATCGACTTCCTCGACATGTCCCTGTGGGACGTGGCCAAGGAGCCGGTGGAGGAGGCGTTCAAGGGCCGCAAGCTCGCGGCCTACTTCGCCGAGCTGGAGCGCGGGGCCGTGCGGCTGGGGGCGGCCGGCAAGATCATGAACGGGGCGCAGGCCGCCGAACTGCTGGCCGGGGGCTACGACTATGCGGTGATCGGCCGGGCGGCGATCCTGCACCACGACTTCCCCGAGCGGGTGCGCCGCGACCCCGGCTTCGAGCCGATCGCACGCCCCGTCTCGCGCGGGCACCTGGAGGCCGAGGGCCTGTCGCCGGCCTTCGTGGACTACATGGGCAACTGGCCCGGGTTCGTGGAAGCCGCCTGACCGTGGCGCCTTCGGGACGCCTCCGGCGTTCTCGAAGGCATGAACCAGATCTCATCCCTCGCCTCCGCGCCCGAGGCGCTGGCGCGCCCGCAGGTCCGGCTGGACGGCGCGGTGGGCGACGAGATGCTGCGGGCCTTCAAGGCGGCGTTCGCGGAGGCCGAGGCGGGGCCCGATCCGATCGTCGTGGAGCTCACCACCACCGGCGGGGACGCCGACGTGGGCCGGCGCATCGCCACCGACATCCGGCTGTTCCGCGAGCGCACCGGGCGGCGGCCGCTGTTCTTCGGCAAGGCCGTGGTCTACTCGGCCGGGGTGACGGTGATGGCCGGCTTCCCGCGCGAGGACCGCTGGCTGTCGCGCGGCACCTGCCTGCTGATCCACTGCCGCAGCCTCGCCCAGAGCGTCGACCTGAACGGACCCCTGGCCCAGGCCCGCAAGCGGGTGGAGGGGCTGCTGAACGAGATCGACGTGGGCCTGGCCCTGGAGCGCGAGGGCTTCGAGGCCCTGATCGCCGGCAGCCCCGTGGCCCTGGACGACCTGCTCGAGCGGGCCCAGGCGAACTGGTACGTCTCGGCCGACGAGGCCCTGTCCCTGGGACTGATCGCCGGCGTGGTGTGACGCGCGTTACACATGAACGCCGTGTAATGCCATCCATGAACGCGGCGTAATATTGTTAAATCGAGGTCATTACCTCGTATTCACGGGACCTTCAGGAAGCGGCCAAGTATTCATCTCTCATCGCCGGCGAATGGACGCCGACGCCCAACCGAGGGATTGAACATGACGAACTTCGCGTCCCGTATCGCCGGCGTCGCCACCCTGGCCCTCGCCGCCCTGCCGCTGGCCGCCATCGCCACCACGGCCGCCGCCAGCCCGGTCACGGTGCAGGTGAGCGACATCGACCTGAACAGCGCCCGCGGCCTGGCCGCCTTCGAGCAGCGCGCGGAGAAGGCGGCCCACGCCTTCTGCAAGAACACCCGCCAGCCGCCGAACCAGCTCGGCCGGGCGGCGACCTGCCGCCAGGCGGTGATCACCGAACTGCACGAAAAGCTCCCTGCCGTGCAGCAGGCCCAGATCCGCGGCTCCATCTACGCCGCGCGCTGAGCCCGCGAGAGCGGGACCTCTCCCCCCCGGACCTGGCCGGGCCCGCTCGCGCCGAAGCCCCTCCCACCCCAACGGGAGGGGCTTTTTCGTGGGCGCGCCGCGCTGCTAACACTCTCCCCATGAAGTTCAACATGGGCTGCGGCCAGAACAAGCAGCCGGGCTACGTCAATGTCGACGCGGCCGCGGCGAGCGAGCCGGACGAGGTGGTGGACCTGGAGGTCACGCCCTGGCCGTGGCCCGACGGCTGCGCCGAGGAGATCGTCTTCAACCACGCGCTGGAGCACATGGGCGGCGACCCCAAGGTGTTCCTGGCGATCATGCGCGAGATCTACAGGATCGCGGCCCCCGGCGGGCTGGTGCGGATCCACGTCCCGCACCCCCGGCACGACAACTTCATCAACGACCCGACCCACGTGCGGCCCATCACGCCGCAGATGCTGGAGCTGTTCGACCGGCCGCAGAACGAGCGCTGGCGCCAGGGCGGCGTGGCCAACACCCCGCTGGCCCTCTACCTCGACGTGGATTTCGAGCTCGTCCGCCGCGACGTGATGCTGGAGGAGCCCTACCGCAGCCGGCTGAAGAGCGGCGCGCTCACCGTCGACGAGGCGCAGGAGCTGCTGAAGACCCGCAACAACATCGCCGCCGAGTTCCGCATCGAGATGGTGGCCCACAAGCCGCCCCGGACGACGGGACCTACTCCGTGACGCCGCCGCCGTTGAGCAGGCCGGCCACCTGGTCGGCCAGTTCGCGGGGATTGAACGGCTTGGGGAACATCAGCGCGCCCTCGACGCCGAAGCGGTCGAGGTGGGCCGCGTGGCCGGTGATGTAGACCACCTTCAGGCCGGGCTTCAGCTGGCGGGCCCGCCGGGCGACGTCGAAGCCGGTGGTGCCGGCGCCGAGGTTGATGTCGGCGACCAGCACGTCGATGGACCGCCCCTGCTGTTCCAGGAGCTGGTAGGCGCGCGTGTCCGTCTCCGCCGAGCGGACCTCGAGACCCCGGTCGACAAAGGCCTCCGCGATCAGCTCGCGGACATCCGCCTCGTCCTCGACAAGCAGAACCGTCGCCATGCACCCTCTATCCTCAGGGTCGCCTACCCGACAGGGCCGGCGAGGTCCACCTGCTTTCATTGACGTTTTCGAGAGCGGCCGCGATCTCCCCCGCGCGGCTTACGCTTGATCGCCGGCCCGCCGCGTGCGAGGGGGCGGCCATGAGCGACACCCCTCCCGACCGCCTGTCCACCGATCCCGACAGCCCCTACTACGACGCCGAGGTCCTCGCGCGGAACGTGGGCGTCCGGTTTAAGGGCGAGGACAAGACCAACGTGGACGAGTACTGCGTCTCCGAGGGCTGGATCCGGGTCGTGGCGGGGAAGGCCACCGACCGCCGCGGCAAGCCCCTGACCCTGAAGCTGCAGGGCGAGGTCGAGCCCTATTTCCGCGAGGGCTGAGAGCCCGTTCCCGACCATGGCTGCGGCGCCCGGCCGCACCGCCTGCGACGGGCTGACACGACGCAAGGCCCGCGAGACGGTGGGATAACCGCGTCATCTGGACGGGACGGTGACATGTTCGATCTCATGGTGGTGGCCCACGGCGGCCGATGGCTGCTCATGGACGACGAAGAGGGCGAGCTGGGCAGCTACGCCACCCGGGCCGAGGCCCTGGAGGCGGCCGGCGCCTTCGCCAGCGTGGACGCCGAGCCGCGCCACGTGCTGATCCAGGAGACGCCGGGCGAGTGGGACGAGACGGTCGTCGATCCGCCCACCTGCCACTGAACACCGTCCTCTCCGGCAGGGAGAGGGTTGCGGTGAGGCCGGCGCCGACTTGAAGCGGGCAGGGCGCGGGACCCGCGCGACCGGGTCCCGCCGGAGCGACGCCGGACATCCTGCGCCGCCCCCGCCCTTCCCTCTCCCTGGGGGAGAGGGTGATTTAGCCCGCGTCGACCAGCACCACCTCGGCGTCCTCGAGCGCGGTGACGCGCAGGACGTCCTCGTCCCGGATCGCGGCGCCGTCGCGGGCGTCGAGGCGGACGCCGTTGACCTCCACCGCGCCGGCGGCCGGCACCAGATAGGCGTGGCGGCCGGCGCCCAGGGCGTACTCCGCCGTCTCGCCAGCGCGGATGGTGGCTCCGGCGACGCGGGCGTCGGTGCGGATCGGCAGGGCGTCCGCGTCGCCGGGCAGGCCCGAGGCGAGGGTGACGAACCGGCCGGCGCGATCGCCCTTCGGGAACGGCCGGGCGCCCCAGGCGGGCGGGCCGCCGCGGCTCTTGGGCTCGATCCAGATCTGGAAGATCCGGGTGGTCTCGGGCTCCATGTTGTACTCGGCGTGGCGGATGCCGCTGCCGGCGCTCATCACCTGGACGTCGCCAGCCTCGGTGCGGCCCTGGTTGCCCAGGCTGTCCTGGTGGGTGATCGCCCCGTCGCGCACATAGGTGACGATCTCCATGTCGGCGTGCGGGTGCGGCGGGAAGCCGGAGCGCGGGGCGATCTCGTCGTCGTTCCAGACGCGGATCGGGCCCCAGCCCATCTTCTGCGGGTCATGGTAGCCGGCGAACGAGAAGTGGTGGCGGGCCTTCAGCCAGCCGTGGTCGGCGCCGCCGAGGCGGTCGAACGGTCTGCGCTCGATCATCTTGGGTCTCCTTGGGGGGCGCCGCCGGGCGCCCGCGTTCGACGGCTAAGATAGGCGTGCCGGACGCGGCATAAACCGGCGCCGACGCAGAAGATTGTTTCCGGATCGGAGACGATCCGGGCGGGAAAGAACCCGGCGGGGGAGTCCGCGTTGAGCGTGGCGGCAAAACCCCAAGAGGGATGGAAACCCCATGAACCACACCATCAAGTCACTCGCGATCGCCGGCCTCGCCCTGCCGTTCGTCGCCGCCTGCGCCACGGACGGGAACACCGGGCCCAGCGCCGCCGCCGGCACCGGCGCCACCACGGCGGCTGCGCCCGCGAGCGGCGGAACCTCCACCGGCGGCTCCACCGGCACGGCCCAGACCGGCACGAGCGCCAACACCGGCGCGACCGCTCCCCAGCCGTCCACCAGCGGCATCCCCAGCCTCGTGAACGTGAACCTTCAGGACGTGCTGAACGACCTGTCGGTGCGGCTGCAGATCGACCGGGCCAATGTGCCGATCAACATCCAGCTGCCGATCCAGCTGGCCGCCAACGTCTGCGGCGTCAGCGTCAACGTGCTGTCGGTCTCCACCGGCGGCCAGGCCCAGTGCAAGGCGACCAGCGCGCCGCAGGAGCTGGCCCAGGTGGTGCAGCAGCAGATGGCGGCGGGCGGCTCGGTGGGCGGCGGCGCCCAGGGCGGCTCGACGGCGGCGACCGGCTCGTCCACGCCCGCGGCGGGCACGGCCACGAGCGGCGCCACCGACACCTCGGCCAACTCCACCGGCACGACCGAGACCACCACCCAGCCGCAGTGAGGCGGGACGGGGGGCGGCTGCCTGAACGCCCGCTCCCCGTCGTCTTCATGGCCGGTTCAGCCAAGCTTGGCCATGAAGGCGGCCGAGACCTGAGGAGCTGGACATGACCAAGACGACCCTGATCTGCGCGGGCCTGGCGGCCCTGGCCCTGGCCGGGGCGGCGGAGGCGCAGCCGCGCGGCGGCGCCCGCGGACCCACGGCGACGCTGTACGACGGACCGAACTTCACCGGCCGCAGCGTGACCATCGTCGGTGAGGTGTCGAACCTCTCCAGCTACAACTTCAACGACAAGGCCCGTTCCGTCCGGCTCGAGGGCCGCTGGCGGCTGTGCGAGCACTCCGGTTTCGAGGGCCGCTGCGTCGAGCAGGCAGGCGACATCCCCGAGCTCAACAC
>NZ_DAISJG010000088.1:0-7645 GCF_036821595.1 Phenylobacterium sp. | reverse complement strand
CTCCAGATCACCCAGCCGCCGAACGGATCGTTCTGCGGCGCCCCGTCGAGGGTCACCAGCGCCCGGCCGGCGCCGGACGGGGCGATGGCGCGCAGCGACAGCCCCTGGGTGGTCGGATTGGCCGCCGCGCTCCCGGTCCGGCGGAACAGCGATACGCCGGGAACCCGCTTCAGTGCCTCGTCGAGTCGCGGCGTGGTCTGCAGGATCTCAGGGCCGATCTGCACCGCACTGAAGGCGGCCTCGCCCCCGAGCGGGGCCAGTCTCGGCGGATAGACGACGACGACTTCGACGTTGGTGGGCGGAGGTGGGGGGAGGTCAGCCATGGGGCGCTAGGGCTAGCGGCCCGAAATCCCCCCGGCAACCCCGCGAATGGGGCGATCGGCCAGCCGCACCGTCCCGTCCTCGAAGGTGATCGGCGCGGTGAGCAGGGCGCGGAACACCTTGTAGCCCATCTCGCCCGGCCGGAAGGCGTGCAGGAAGAGCCTGGGCTCGCCCTCCGGGCCGACGCCGACGGAGGCGTGACCCGGCCCCCACCAGTCGGCGGTGGAGCGCAGGAACGGCTCCGGCTGCTTGTGAAAGGGCCCGAAGGGACTGTCGGCCACCGCGACGCCGATCCCGTACTGGGCCGTGGAGAAGTCGTTGCCCGAATAGAACATCCAGCAGCGGCCGCCCGCCCGGGTGATCCACATGCCCTCGATGAGGTGCGCCTCCCACGGCAGGTCGTTGCGCAGCACCGCGACCCGCTCCCCCACCAGGGCCGAGCCGTCGGGCGCCAGGCGCTGGGCGTAGACCGTGGTGGTGAGCGCCTCCAGCACCACGTCGGCCAGCGGGCCGATCTCGCCGCTCAGGGCCTCCAGGCGCCCGCGGAAGTCGGCGAAGTCCTCGGTCACCGCCTCGATCAGCAGCTGGCGCAGGCAGAACTGCTCCATCGGCCCGAGGGTCTCGGACCAGACGTGCAGCGCCCGCGCGATCTCGCCGGTCACCTGGTCCTCCGCGTCGGGCAGCAGCCGGGGGAGCAGGTCCTCCCGCTCGAACAGGAGCCGGCCGAGCGGTCCGGGCCAGTGGCCGTTGCTGTCCTCCTTCCAGTACAGGATCGGCCCCTCGGGGTCGGGCAGGATGTGGGCGTCGATCACGTCCCCGCCCAGCAGCGGCCGCTCAGGCGCGACGTAGGGCCCGCCCGGGCGATCCGCCTTCGCCAGGCCGATGGCGAGCCGGCCGCCGTGCTCGCGGGCGGTGAAGCAGAGCCAGTACTCGTCGCCGATGCGGTGGGCCTCGGGGGCCCAGAAGTCGCTCCCCGGGCCGGCCATCGCCCAGGCGGGCCTGGCGCCCGCGGGGAAGACGAAGCCCTCCGGCTCCCAGGTGATGAGGTCGCGGGAGGAGAGGATCGGGAAGCTCTGCGGCGCGTCGTTGGAGGTCACCGTCAGCCACCAGCGGTCGCCGTCCCTCAGCACCGAGGGATCGCCGTAGCCGTAGAGGATGTCCGGGGTGAGGTTCCGCGTCAGCAGGGGCTGGAGCCTCGGGTCCGAAGGCGCCGCCGCCACCGGCCGGCGGCTCAGCGGCATGCGGCAGCCGAAGTCCGCGGCGAACCGGGCGAACAGGTCCTGGCAGGCGTCCTGGGTGGCGCCCTCCAGCCGGTACTCGCGCGGCGGCCCGCCGTCCCGGCTCACCCGCAGCACGCGGGCTCCGCCCTCACCCTCCGGTTCGCCCACCTCGATCTGGAACGCCACGCCGCCACTCCTTGTACTCCGCCATCTCTAGCGGCCGGCCGGGATCGCCGCTATCGAGGCGCATGGCCTCAGGCAGCGGCAAGGTCGCCATCGTCACGGGCGCGGGCTCCGGCATCGGCCGGGCGGTCGCGCTCGCCCTGCTGCGCGAGGGATGGTCCGTGGCGCTGGCCGGCCGACGTCCCGAGGCCCTCGACGAGACCGTCGCCCAGGCCGGCGAGGCCGCCGACTGGGCCATGCCCGTCGCCACCGACGTGGCGGACCCCGCCGCCGTGGAGCGCCTGTTCCAGGCCACCCGCGGCCGGTTCGGCCGGCTCGACCTGCTGTTCAACAACGCCGGAACGGGCGCGCCGCCCGTCCCGCTCGAGGACCTGACGCTCGATGCGTGGAAGCGGGTGGTCGACGTCAACCTGACCGGCGCCTTCCTCTGCACCCAGGCGGCGTTCCGGCTGATGAAGGACCAGGACCCGCGGGGCGGGCGGATCATCAACAACGGCTCGATCTCGGCGCACGCGCCCCGGCCCCGCTCGGTCGCCTACACCGCCACCAAGCACGCGATCACCGGCCTGACCCGCTCCACCTCGCTCGACGGGCGGGCCTACGACATCGCCTGCGGCCAGATCGACATCGGCAACGCCGGCACCGACATGACCCGCGCCATGGCCAGGGGCGTGCTGCAGGCCGACGGCTCCATCGCGCCCGAACCGGTGATGGACGTGAAGGCCGTGGCGGACGCCGTGCTCTACATGGCCGGGCTGCCGCTCGAGGCCAATGTCCAGTTCATGACGGTGATGGCGACCAAGATGCCGTTCGTCGGCCGCGGCTGACCGGGCGCCCGCGCGCCGGGCGGCCGGCGCCCGATTTCACTGCATTGCGAAATTTCCACGCTGCAGCGCAACAAGATCATTGATAACCCAGACGGGCGCAGGCATTCGGGACCCCAGGCGCAAGGCCACCGTCAGTACGGCCACCGCCTGAAGAGGAACGCCGCGAAAGGGGTTGGCAGCAACCTCAATCCGGAACCGAACTCCCATGATGATCCGCACCCTGACCCTGGCCGCCGCCGCCGTGCTCGTCGCCGCCGCGCCGGCCGCCGCCAAGTCCGTCCGCATCTCCACCGAGGGCAAGACCCCCGAGCAGGTGCAGGCCGAGGTGACCAAGGCCGCCCGCGGCCTGTGCCTGCGCGAGACCTTCGGCGCGAGCTTCCCGGTGGACATCCACCGCGCCTGCGTGCGCAGCACGGTGGAGGCGACCATGAAGCAGTTCGCCGCCAACCGCGCCGCGACCCGGCTCGCCGCGCGCTAGGCCCCGCCCTGCCCTAGTCGGCGAAGACCGGCGCGCGCTTCTGGAGGTTGGCCATCACGGCCTCCACCTGGTTGGGCGCGCCGATCAGGGCCACCTGCTCGCGGGTCTCCTCAAGGAACACCGTGGCGATGTCGGCGTCCGACTGGGCGAGGTTCAGCAGCCGCTTGCCGGCGCGGATCGCGTGCGGGTTCTTGGACGCGATCTCGCGCGCCAGGGCGAGCGCGTCGGCGCGGGGGTCGGCGCAGACCCGGGTGGCGAGCCCCATGGCGGCCGCCTCCTCGCCGGAGAAGATCCGGCCGCTCCAGGTGAGCTCGCGGGCCACGTCGTCGCGGATCAGGCCGCGCATCAGCACGATGCCGGCCATGTCGGGCACCAGGCCCCACTTGATCTCCAGCACCGCCAGCCTGGCGTCGGCGGTGACGAACCGCAGGTCGGCCCCCAGCGCCAGCTGGAAGCCGCCGCCGAACGCCACGCCGTGCACCGCGGCGATCACCGGCACGGGCACCTCGCGCCAGACGTAGCAGGCCTGCTGCGCGCGGTTGGCGCCGGCCGGCGTGCGGCCCTTGGTCAGCTCGTCCACCGTGCGCTCGCCGCCCTTGCGCTCGCCCGAGGCCATCTGGGCGAAGTTGCCCATGTCGAGGCCGGCGCAGAACGCCCGCCCCTCGCCGGACAGCACCACGGCGCGGATGTCCTTGTTGCTCTTCAGCGCCTCCCCGGTCTCGACCAGGGCCTCGAACATGGCGTTGTCGAGGGCGTTCATCTTGTCGGCGCGGACCAGGCGCACGTCGGCGACGCCGTCCTGGATGTCCACGGTCACGCGGTCGTTCATGGGAGCCTCCGTCAGTCCCGCGCCAGGACGTAGCCTGCCCGCGGGAAATGCACATGGATCGGGCCGAGGCCGTCGGCCTCGCGCGCCAGGGTGATGCGGGTGGGGGTCAGGCCGGCCAGCCGGCCGCCGATGGGGTCGCGGCCGTAGTCGTCGGCCTGGACGGTGACGGGGTCGCCAGCACCGAGCCCAGAGGGATCGTCCGTGTCGACGGCGGCCGGCGCGGGCGTCGCGGCGCGGGCGACGTCCAGCGCCTCGGCGGGCGTCATCTCGGTCCTCTGCCCGTGGCCGAAGGCGCGCATGCGCCCGGCCCAGGCCTGCAGCCGGTCGAGCCCCGCCATCAGGTCGGGCACGGCGCCGCCGGCCCACCAGACCGGCATCCAGAGCGCCACGTCCGACAGCGACGGCCGCTCTCCCCCGAGGTAGGGCGCCTGCGCCAGGCCTGTGTCGGCCCAGGCGGCGTAGGCCCGCCACTGGGCGCGGGCGAAGGGCTCGGCGGCCTTCATCGCGGCGATGTCGAACGGCCGGCCCGACAGCTTCTCGCGGTCGGCGATGAACGCCTTCGGCACGGCGTCGCCCAGCTTGGCGAAGATCACCGCCACGCAGGCCTGGAACCACAGCCGGTCGGCGAACAGGTTCACCGCCCAGTCGGCGCCGCGGGCCAGCGCCGGCTCGGGATGGCGCCGCTCGACCTCCTCGAGGATCGCCTGGCTGTCGCAGTAGACGTCGGCGCCCACCTGCAGCACCGGGATGCGCCGGTAGCCGCCGGTCAGCGGGACCAGCTCCGGCTTGGGCATGATCACCGGCTGGATCACCGAGCGCCACGCCAGCCCCTTCACGCCCAGCATCGCCCGCGCCTTCTCCGAGAAGGGCGAGGTGTCGTAGTGGTGCAGGATCAGCTCGGGCATCTAGACGACGACGACCCCGGGGCCGGGCGGTTCGGCGTAGAGGCTCTCCACCAGGGCGGCGCGGTTCTCCAGGGTGGCGCGCTGGTTCACATAGCCCTTGTCGGTGATCTCGCCCGCGTCGATGGACGGCGGGTCGGTCATGACGATGAACCGACCGATGCGCCGCGAGGAGCCGCCGGAGGTGGCGTTGAACTCGGCGATCCGCGCCTTCAGCGCCGCCAGAAGCTTGGGGAACGGGTCCTCGCCGAGGGTCGCCAGGCCGGCCGGCGACGGCCAGATCAGGGCCCCGGCGAACGGCTTGTCCTGGCCGGTGATCACCATGTCGAAGACGTAGGGGGTGCAGGCCGCCACCAGGTCGGGCCTGAGCGTGCCGACCGAGACCCAGGTGCCGCTGTCGAGCTTGAAGTCCTCCGTCACCCGGCCGTCGAACACCAGGCCCTGGGTGGGATCGTCGGGATCGAGGAAGCGGCAGGCGTCGCCCAGCTTGTAGTAGCCCTCCTCGTCGAAGGCCGCCGCCGTCTTCTCCGGGTCGTTGTGGTAGCCGCTGGTGACGGTGGGGCCCTTCACCCGCACCTCCAGCTTGGAGCCGTTGGGCACGAGCTTGAGCGTGATCCCCGGCAGCGGCAGGCCGATCAGCCCGACCCGCTCGGTGATCCAGTGGACCACGGTGATCCCCTGCGTCTCCGTCGCGCCGTACATGGTGGTCAGCGGGATGCGGCAGCCGGTCTCGGCGATGGCGAGCGCCTGCATCCGCTCGTAGATGTCGTTGGACAGGGTGGCCCCGCCGTAGCCCATGTATCGCAGGTTCTTGAAGAAGCTTCGGCGCAGCTCCGGGTCGCGCTCCATGGCCTCGGCCAGCATGCCGAAGGCCACCGGCGCGGAGCCGAACACGAAGGGCGAGACCTCGTAGAGGTTCTTGATCGTGGTCTCGAACATGCCAGGGATCGGCTTGCCCTCGTCCAGGTGCAGGACGCCGCCGGCCCAGAGGTTGCCGTTGAAGGCGATGTTGCCGGCCGAGATGTGGCTCCAGGGCATCCAGTCGAGCGCCTGGGGCACGACGTCCGGATCGGGGTCCTCGCCGCGCAGGCCCTCCTGGCCGGCGATGACGCCGGCGAACATGCCGTGGGTCTGGGGCACGCCCTTGGGCATGCCCGTGGACCCTGAGGTGAACAGGTACTTGGCGACCGTCTCATGGCCGAGCCGCTCGCGCGCCGCCTCCACGGCCTCGGTGGGCTCGGTGGCGGTGAGCTCGGAGAGCGCGATGGGCCCGTTCCCACCGTCCACACTGATGAAGAACAGTTCCGGGTCCAGCGCCCTGAGGGTCTCGACCGCGCGGGCGAACATGTCGGAGTTCTGCACGAACACCGCCTTGGGCCGCACGGTCTCGAAGCAGTGCTTCAGCTTGGCGTGGTCCGACGAGATCAGGCTGTAGGCCGGGCTGATCGGGGCGATCGGCACGCCGGCCGTGTAGCAGCCCAGCATGACCAGGGCGTGCTCCACCGAATTGGCCGAGAGCACCATGACGCTGTCGGCGCCGGTCAGGCCGCGGTCCAGCAGCCACTGGGCGATGCCGTCGGCCGCCCGCTTGGCCTCGCCGTAGGTGACGCCCTGCCAGGGACCGTGGCCGGGCGCGCGCTGCAGGATGTAGGGCCGGTCCGGGTGCTCGGCCGCCCGCTGCGCCAGCAGGTGGGCGATGGAGCGCGGCCCCTCGCCCGGGGGGTGGTTGGAGCGGATCAGGATCGACCCGTCGGCCCGGCGCTCGACGCTGACGTCCGGCGCCTTCTGCGGCAGCGGCTTGAAGGGCGGCTTGGCGGCCGCGGTCACCGCCGTGGCGTCGTCGGCTGGGCTCATGACACGTCCTCCCCGTCTATGATCTTTCGCGAAAGCCTAGGCCGATGGCCGACGCTGGCAAGCGCGCCGCCACGTAAGCTGACGCGGCGTCAGGGGGCGTTTGACGTGGATCATCACGGCCGCGCGGGCGTTGGCCTAGCTTCACGGCGCAACGCGGAGGACGGCATGAAGGGCTTCGTCGAAGACATCGAGGACCTGACCGAGCAGAACCACGCCTTCCGGCGGGTGGTCTACACGGGCAGGCACCTGCAGCTCGTGCTCATGTCCCTCAAGCCCGGCGAGGAGATCGGCGAGGAGGTCCACGAGGACCACGACCAGTTCTTCCGCATCGAGAAGGGCCACGCCCGTGTGGAGATCGACGGCAAGGCCCACAAGGTCGAGGCCGACGACGCGGTGATCGTGCCGGCCGGGGCGCGGCACAACGTGATCAACACCGGCGACAAGCCGCTGAAGCTCTACACCATCTACGGCCCGCCCGATCACCGGGACGGCGTGGTGCACAACACCAAGGCCGAGGCGGAGGCCAGCGAAGAGCACTTCGACGGCCAGACCACGGAATAGGCCTCAGCCCTCCAGCGCCTCGGCGAGTTCGATCTTCTGGGCGGCCTTGGCCGACCGGAAGGCCGGCCGCGCCTTCAGCCTGGCCCAGTAGGCCGCCAGGGCGGGCGTGAACTGCTCCGAGAGCTTCAGGTGGGACGCAAGCAGCAGGGCGTAACCCACTGAAATGTCTGCCGCCGTGAACCGCCCCGCGCAAAGCCACTCGCGGTCGGCCAGCGCCCGGTCCACGCCGCGCAGCCGGCTGAGGAACCATTTGGCGTAGTCGTCGGCCACCGCCTCGGCCTTGCCGGGCTCGAAGGTGCGGTAGCGCAGCACCAGGGTCTGCGGGAAAGTCAGCGTCGCCTCCCCGAAATGCAGCCAGTTGAGCCAGGCGCCGTAGGCGTCGTCCTCCACCGGGACGGCCAGGTCGCTCGGCCCATGGCGGGTGACGAGGTACTGCACGATGGCCGCGCTCTCGGTCATGAAGGTCGCGC
>NZ_DAISJG010000087.1:0-7793 GCF_036821595.1 Phenylobacterium sp. | reverse complement strand
CCTACGCCATCTGCCGGGTCCTGGGCGTGCGCGAGACCGAACCCGAGCCCAAGGAAGCCGCGGCATGACGAGACAAGACCGCATCGCGGCGCTTAAGGCCGCGGCCAGGGAGCGGATCCTGATCCTCGACGGCTCGTGGGGGGTGATGATCCAGAAGCGCGGCCTCGACGAGGCCGACTACCGCGGCGACCGGTTCGCCGACGCGCCCGGCCAGTTGAAGGGGAACAACGACCTCCTGTGCCTGACGCGGCCGGACATCATCGCCGACCTGCACGACCAGTACTTCGCGGCCGGTGCGGACATCTCCGAGACTAACACATTCTCGGCGACCTCCATCGGCCAGGCGGAGTACGGGCTGGAGAGCGCGGTGCGGGACATCAACCTGCAAGGCGCGCGGATCGCCCGCGAGGTCGCCGACCGCTGGACGGCGAAGGAGCCCGGCAAGCCCAGGTTCGTGGCCGGCTCGATCGGGCCCCTGCCGGTGATGCTGTCGATGAGTTCCGACGTGAACGATCCCGGGGCGCGCAAGGTGACCTTCGAGCAGGTCCACGCGGCCTATTCGGAACAGGTGCGGGCGCTGCACGAGGGCGGGGTGGACCTGTTCCTGGTGGAGACCATCACCGACACGCTCAACTGCAAGGCGGCGATCAAGGCCATCCTCGACCTTGAGGACGAAGGCTACGAACCGCTGCCGATCTGGATCTCCGGTACGATCACCGACCGTTCGGGCCGCACCCTGTCGGGCCAGACGGTGGAGGCCTTCTGGAACTCGGTCCGTCACGCCAAGCCGTTCGCGGTCGGGCTGAACTGCGCCCTGGGCGCCGAACTGATGCGACCGCACATCGCCGAACTGGCGCGGATCGCCGACACCTTGGTCTCCGCCTATCCGAACGCCGGCCTGCCCAACGCCATGGGCGAGTACGACGAGACGCCCGACGAGACCGGCCACGCCCTGCACCAGTGGGCGGAGGACGGGATCGTCAACATCCTCGGCGGCTGCTGCGGGACGACGCCGGACCACATCCGCCACGTCGCCGACGAGGTGCGGGGGCTGAAGCCGCGGCAGGTCCCCGAACGGCCGGCCGCCATGCGGCTCGCGGGCCTCGAGCCCTTCGAGCTGGCCTGATGCGGGCTCCGGACTGGTACGAGGCCTGGTGCGACGAGGCGTTCGAGAGCTTCATGGCCAAGCAGAAGCGGGCCACGGAGACCTACCGGCTCGGCGAGTGGGCGCGGTACGACTACGACACCGACGCCGGCGTGCTGACCTTCTCCGACGAGAGCGGCCCACGGGTGATCGCCGACATCCAGGTGCTCGGCACCACGGCGCCGTCGGACTGGCTCTGGGGCTGGGCCAACGCCATCTGGCCGCCGGCGAGCGTCGCCGACGCCGCGCGGGTCCGCGACTTCGGCGCCGAGCACGGCATCGAGGAGCTGACCACCGAGTCGCTGGTGAGCGACGACCTCGACGGCCTGGGCTGGATGCTGGCGGCGATCGCCACGCGGATCCTCGACGCTGAGGGCGCATACCGTGCGCCAACCCAGAACGGCGGCCTCTATCTGATCATGCGTACCCTGAGATCTGTGAGCTGATGCGTCCCATCTTCATCAACGTCGGCGAACGGACCAATGTCACGGGTTCGGCCAAGTTCAGGAAGCTGATCGCCGACGGGAACTACCCCGAGGCGCTGTCCGTCGCGCGGCAGCAGGTGGAAGCCGGGGCGCAGGTCATCGACGTCAACATGGACGAGGGGCTGCTGGACTCGGTCGGGGCCATGCGGACCTTCCTCAACCTGGTGGCCGCCGAGCCGGACATCGCCCGGGTGCCGGTGATGATCGACTCGTCCAAGTGGGAGGTCATCGAGGCCGGGCTGCAGTGCGTCCAGGGCAAGGCGATCGTCAACTCGATCAGCCTGAAGGAAGGCGAGGCGAAGTTCATCGAGCAGGCGAAGAAGTGCCTGCGCTACGGGGCCGCGGTGGTGGTCATGGCCTTCGACGAGGTGGGGCAGGCCGACACCGCCGACCGCAAGGTCGAGATCTGCCGGCGGGCGTACCGTATACTGACGAATGAGGTCGGCTTCCCGGCCGAGGACATCATCTTCGACCCCAACATCTTCGCCGTGGCGACGGGGATCGAGGAGCACGACAACTACGCCGTCGACTTCATCGAGGCGACCCGGCGGATCAAGGCCGAGCTGCCGCGCGCGCGGATCTCGGGCGGGGTGTCCAACGTCAGCTTCTCGTTCCGCGGCAACGAGCCGGTCCGGCGGGCGATCCACTCGGTGTTCCTCTACCACGCCATCGCGGCGGGCATGGACATGGGCATCGTCAACGCCGGCGACCTGCCGGTCTACGACGACATCGAGGCCGAGCTGCGCGAGGCGGTGGAGGACGTGATCCTCAACCGGCCGCAGCGGCATCCGGAGATGAGCAACACCGAGCGGCTGGTCGAGCTGGCGCCGAAGTACAAGGGCCAGAAGGGCGAGGCCAAGGGCCCGTCGCTGGCGTGGCGCGACACGACCGTCGCCGAGCGGCTGAAGCACGCCCTGGTCCACGGCATCACCGAGTTCATCGAGGCCGACACCGAGGAGGCGAGGCTCGAGGCCGAGCGGCCGCTGCACGTCATCGAAGGCCCGCTGATGGACGGGATGAACGTGGTCGGCGACCTGTTCGGCGCGGGCAAGATGTTCCTGCCGCAGGTGGTGAAGTCGGCCCGGGTGATGAAGCAGGCGGTGGCCTACCTGATGCCGTTCATGGAGGCCGAGAAGGAGGGCAAGCCGCGCGAGCAGGCCGGCCGAATCCTGATGGCCACCGTCAAGGGCGACGTCCACGACATCGGCAAGAACATCGTGGGCGTGGTCCTGCAGTGCAACAACTACGAGGTCATCGACCTGGGCGTCATGGTCCCGGCCGACCGCATCCTCGACGAGGCCGAGAAGCAGAAGGTCGACATGGTCGGGCTGTCGGGCCTGATCACGCCCAGCCTCGACGAGATGGCCTTCGTGGCCGGCGAGATGGAGCGGCGGGGCTTCAAGATCCCGCTGCTGATCGGCGGGGCGACCACGTCGAAGACCCACACCGCCGTGAAGATCGCGCCGAAGTACAGGTCCGGCCCGACCACCTATGTGCTGGACGCCAGCCGGGCGGTGGGCGTGGTCTCCAACCTGCTGTCGTCCACCGAGCGCGAGCGGGTGATCGCCGAGACCGCGGTCGAGTACCAGAAGGTGCGCGAGCAGTATGCGCGGGGGCAGGGGAACCGCGCCCGGGCCACGCTCAAGGAGGCGCGCGACAACGCCTTCACGCCGGACTGGACGGCCTACGACCCGCCGAAGCCGTCGTTCCTGGGGACCCGGTCGTTCGGCCCCTACGACCTGAACGAGCTGCGCCGGCACATCGACTGGAGCCCGTTCTTCGCCAGCTGGGAGCTGGTCGGCCGGTTCCCGCAGATCCTCGAGGACGACGTGGTCGGCAAGGCCGCCACCGACCTCTACGAGGACGCCCAGCGGATGCTGGACAAGATCATCCAGGAGGGCCTGCTGGAGGCGCGCGGGGTGGTGGGCTTCTGGCCGGCCAACGCCGACGGCGACGACGTGGTGCTCTACGCCGACGAGGACCGGACCACCGAGGTCGCCCGGCTGCACACCCTGCGCCAGCAGATGCTGAAGTCCGGCGACGGCGCCAACGTCGCCCTGGCCGACTTCGTGGCCCCGGTGGGGACCAAGCCCGACTGGGTCGGCGGCTTCGCCGTCACCGCCGGCCACGGCGAGCTGGAGCTGGCGGCGGAGTTCCGCGCCAAGGGCGACGACTATTCGGCGATCCTGTCGACGGCGCTGGCCGACCGGCTGGCCGAGGCCTTCGCCGAGGCGCTGCACCGGAAGGTGCGCACCGAGCTCTGGGGCTACGCCCCGGACGAGGCCTTCGACCTCGACCTGATGATCGGCGAGAAGTACCGCGGCATCCGCCCGGCCCCCGGCTATCCGGCCCAGCCCGACCACACCGAGAAGACCACCCTGTTCCGGATCCTGGACGCCACGGCGGCCACTGGCCTGGTGCTCACCGAGGGCCTGGCCATGACCCCGCCGGCGGCGGTCTCGGGCCTCTATCTCGCCCACCCGGAGGCCCACTACTTCGGCGTCGGCCGCATCGAGCGCGACCAGGTCGAGGACTACGCCCGCCGCAAGGGCTGGGACGTGGCCACGGCGGAGCGCTGGCTGGCCCCGATCCTCAACTACGAGCCGGCGTGATCCCCGAGACGGGAACCACGGAATACACGGACCACACGGAAGGCTCAGCCTGAAGGGTTTGGGGCTCCGCCCGTGTCTTCCGTGTGGTCCGTGGTTCCACCAATGGGTGCGTCGCCGCTGCGCAGCGCCACGGATTGGGTCCATGGCGGACGTTCGCGCCTTTCGCTGCGCCTGTGCGGACTGCTAGACCTCCAGCCTGATCCAGTGGAGTGGGGGCGTTCGATGAGGCGGTATCTTCTTGGGGCGGTGGCGGCGGTCGCGGTGATGGCCGGCGGGGCGCAGGCGGCGGAGCTGTCGCAGGCGGACCGGACGCAGATCCTCTCCACCGTGGACAAGGGCGCGCCCCGGCTGGCGCAGGTGGCCCAGGAGATCTGGGGCTACGCCGAGGTCGGCTACCAGGAACACAAGAGCTCGGCCCTCCTGCAGTCGGAGCTGAAGAAGGCGGGCTTCAAGGTCGAGCCCGGCGTGGCCGGCATGCCCACCGCCTTCGTGGCCAGCTTCAAGACCGGCGAGGGGCCGGTGCTGGCGATCCTCGCCGAATACGACGCCCTGCCGGGCCTGGCCCAGGCGGCGGAGCCGACGCGCAAGCCGGTCGCCGGCGTCGCCGGCCACGCCTGCGGCCACCATGTGTTCGGCGCGGCCTCGGTGCAGGCGGCGATCGCGCTCAGCCAGTGGATGAAGGCCAACGGCGTGAAGGGCGAGGTGCGGGTGTTCGGCACGCCGGCCGAAGAGGGCGGCTCGGGCAAGGTCTACATGGTCCGCGCCGGCCTGTTCCAGGACGTGGACGCGACCCTGCACTGGCACGCGGGCGACGCCAACGACGCGTCCCAGGGCGTGAGCCTCGCCAACATCAGCGGCAAGTTCCGGTTCACCGGCGCCTCGGCGCATGCGTCCGCCGCCCCCTGGCGCGGGCGCTCGGCGCTGGACGGCGTGGAGGTGATGAACGCCGCGGTGAACATGATGCGCGAGCACGTGCCCGACGGGACGCGGATCCACTACGTGGTCACCGACGGCGGCTCGGCGCCTAACGTCGTGCCGGAGAAGGCCGAGGTCTACTACTACGTCCGCCACCGCGACCCGCAGGTGGTGCGCGACGTGACCGCCCGCCTGCAGAAGGCGGCCGAGGGCGCGGCGCTCGCCACCGAGACCAAGGTGGCCTTCGAGCAGACCGGCGGCGTCTACAACATGCTGCCCAACGAGACCCTGGCCAAGGTGATGGACCAGAACCTGCGCCAGGTGGGCGGGGTGGTCTGGAACGCCCAGGAGCGGGCCTTCGCCGAGGCCATGGCCAAGCAGCTTCCGGCCAACAACGCCAAGCTGGAGAGCGCGGCCGAGATCCAGCCGCTGCGCATCGGCGGCGACGGCGGCGGCTCCACCGACGTGGCCGACGTGAGCTGGGTGACGCCGACCGTGGGCATGCGGGCGGCCACCTGGGTGCCCGGCACGCCGGCGCACAGCTGGCAGGCGGTGGCGGCCGGCGGCACCAGCATGGCCGCCAAGGGCGGCGTGGTGGCGGCCAAGACCCTGGCGCTGACCGGCGCGGCGCTGTTCCGCGAGCCGTCGCTGATCGAGACGGCCAAGGCCGAGCTGGAGAAGAAGCGCGGGCCGGGCTTCACCTACAAGGCCATGGTCGGCGACCGCGCCCCGCCGCTGGATTACCGCGCGAAGGCGGGCGCGGAGGAGTAGAGGGACCCGGGCCCAGCCCCCTCTCCCGACGCGGAGCGGCGGGAGAGGGTCGGGGTGAGGGCGGCGCAGGCGTTGTGCCGGGGTGCTCTGGTGGGATCCGGGCGCCCTCGGGTCCCACGCTCGTGAAGGCCGTTCCGCCGAGCCGCCCTCACCCTAGCCCTCTCCCGCGGGGCGGGAGAGGGGATGCGTGGGAGGTAGGCTTCCCCTGGAGTTTTCAGTGTTGCAGGCTCGCGGCCTCTCGGAGACGGAGGCGGTGATGCGGGTGGTCTGGGCGGTCGTGGCGGCGGTGGCGCTGGGGGCGGGCGCGGTGGCGGCGCAGCAGGCGGCGATGCCGGCGCCGGTGGTGCAGGCGCAGGACCTGACGCGGGTCTCGGCCCATGTGCAGGTGATCCCCGACCGCGGCCTTTCGGGCCTGCCCAACGTGGGCTTCATCGTCGGGACCAAGGCCGTGCTGGTGGTGGACACCGGGCTCGGCCCCCCGAACGGCGAGACGGTGGCCGCCGTGACCAGGCGGATCGCGCCGGGCCGGAAGATCTATCTCGTGGCCACCCACGCCCATCCCGAGCACGACCTGGGCGCCCAGGCCTTCCCGGCCGGGACGACCCTGATCCGCTCGTCGGTCCAGGCCCGCGAGGAGGCCGCCGACATGCGGGTGGCGGCCGCCTTCGCCCAGCGCGGGGCCGACTGGGCGGCGCTGCTGAAGGGCGCGGTGTTCCGGCCGGCGGACCTGACGTTCGAGACGCGCCACGTGCTGGACCTCGGCGGGGTGAGCGCCGAGATCGAGGCCATGGGCCCGGCGCACACGCCCGGCGACACCATCGTCTGGGTCCCGGCAGACCGGGTGCTGTTCTCCGGCGACCTGGCCATGAAGCTGCAGCCCTCAATGGCGACGCCCACGGCGACGCTCGCCGACTGGCGGCGCGTGCTGGACCGGCAGGCGGCCCTGGCGCCGGCGATCGTCGTGCCGAGCCACGGGCCGGTGGGCGACGCGGGGTTCATCGAAGGCTACCGCGACTACCTGGCGGAGGTGGCGCGGCGCACCGCCGAGGCCAAGCGGGCCGGCCAGGACCCGGCCCAGGCGGTGGAGACCGTCGCCGCGGCCATGGCCGACCGCTACCCCGACCGGGCGCGGCTCGGCGGGGCGGTGCGGATGGCGTGGAAGGATGTGGAGGGGTGAGGTAAAGGCCTCAGCAGGAGCTGCCCACGCGCATCATCGCCTTGTACTCCTCGAGCGTGGTCCTGAGGCCGACGCGGCGGCGGAGCTCGTCGACGCGGGCGGGATCCTCGAGGCGGTAGATCTGCAGCCTTCCGTCCTGGCAGGAGGCCTGGCTGCCGTAGCGCTGGGGCCGGCCCTCGAACATCTCCAGCCGGTCGTAGAGCAGGGCGTAGTCGGGGCCGGCGACCTCGTCGCGGCCGACCAGGACCTCCATCCGCTTCAGCACCTGTTTCTGGAAGTCCCTGTCGGACGAGTGCTGGACGATCAGCCAGGCGTTGCGGGCGGCCTCCTTGCCCTCGCGGCTGTGGCGGAACCAGCCGTCGGCGGGCAGCACGGTCTTCAGCCAGCGGGTGTTGTCCTCGTCCACCGGGGTGAGCTCGCGCCAGGCCTCGGCGAGGACCGCGCGCTTCTCCGCCGCGGGCAGGTCGGAGACCATGATCGGCGTCATCGCCCGGCGGCCGGCCTGCTCGAGGGCCACGCGGCGGGCCAGCTCCTCGACCATGCCGGCGGGCGGGGGAAGGGCGGCCTGTTCGGCCCGGACCTGGGCGAACTCGGCCGTCCAGCCGGCGAGGGCGGCCCGGGCGGCGGGGGAGAGGGCCGGCGCCTCGGCCGCCGGCGCGGGCGCGGCGGCGGCCGGCGCGGCCTGGGCG
>NZ_DAISJG010000086.1:3194-7889 GCF_036821595.1 Phenylobacterium sp. | reverse complement strand
GCGATGAACGAGATGAAGCCGCTCGTCACCGCCGCCGGCCAGACCCCGCCGGCCAAGCTCGACGAGCGCCGCCAGGGCATGCTGGACAACCTGAACGCCGCCCCGGCCGACCAGTTCGACAAGGTGTTCCTCACCCAGCAGGTCGCCGCCCACGAGGAGGCGCTCACCCTGCACCGCGGCTATGCCGACAACGGCGACAACGCCGGCCTGAAGGCGCACGCCGCCAAGGTGGCTCCGAAGATCGAGGCCCACCTGACCAAGGCCCGCGAACTCGCCCAGAAGATGGGCGCGGCCAACTAGGCCGGAGCCCTTTTTCCGAACCCAGGACGGCCGCCCCCCCGGGGGCGGCCGTTTTGCCGTGCGCGGCAGCGGATCCAGCACCTCCCCCGCGAGCGGGGAGGAGCGGGGCCAACCTCGCTTACAGTCCCGCCGTCTCCAGGTCCGCCATCACCTGGTCGACCATCTCGCCCCAGCCGTCGAGCCGCGCCTGCCGGTAGAGCCGGGCGGTGGGGTACCAGGGCGAGTCCGTGCGGTGGCGCATCCAGCGCCAGTCGGTCTTCAGGAACGGCAGCAGGATCCAGACCGGCTTGCCCATCGCCCCGGCCAGGTGGGCGATCGAGGTGTCGATGGAGATCACCAGGTCCAGGCCGTCGATGATCGCGGCGGTGTCGGCCATGTCGGCGACGCCGGTGTCCTCCGGCTGCAGGCTGACCGCGCCGCGCTCCAGCAGCCGCCGCGCCTGGTCCGGCGGCAGCCCCTTGTTGGCGCCGTTGAAGCCCGTCGGGCTCGCCTGCCAGGCCAGGCCGATCCTCGCGTCCGGCCTCCAGCGCGCCTTCCGGTCCGCGCTGGCGAAACAGTAGGGGCCGGGCCAGAGGTTCGCCTCCGTCACCCCCAGCCGCCAGGGCAGGGTGAAATAGCGGGTCCAGAAGTCGTGGGGCCGGAGCTTCGCCGTGGTCCCGGCGTCCAGGGCCACCGTCTCGTCCACGCCCGGCGTGGCGAGGAACAACGGCGCCAGCGGGCTGCGGCAGGTGAGCGTCACCTGGCCGGCGCCGCGCGCCTTCAGCAGGCCGGCGAAGCGGGCCATCTGGATCTGGTCGCCCAGGCCCTGCTCCACCTGCACCATCACCGAGCGGCCCGCCAGCGGCTCGCCGGTCCACTCCGGATAGGGCAGGTTCACCGGCGGCACCACGCGCTGGTGCGTCCGCGTGCGCGCCTCCATCAGCGGCCAGGCCTCGGCGAACCGCCCCAGCGACAGCAGCAGCGAGGCCAGGGCCAGCTCGGCCGCGGCGAAGTCGGGCCTGAAGGCCAGCGCCGTGCGGTACTCGAGCTCGGCCAGCTCCACCCTGTCCTGCGCCGAATAGATCGCGCCCAGCCGCTGGCGGATGTCGGGATTGGCCGGCTGGTGACGGGCCGCCAGCCCCAGCCAGTGCTCGGCCTCGGCGTACTCGCCGACCTCGCCCAGGCAGTGGCCCAGGTTGGCCGCCAGCCGGACGGTCAGCGTGCGCCGCGCCACCTCGCGGTAGACGGCGATCGCCTCGGGGAAGCGGCCTTCCCGCTGCAGGGCGAGGCCGTCCTCGTAGGACGGCGGGATGGGCTCTGAATCGGCCATGGCCGGCGTCTTCTAGCCCAAGGCGGCCGCGCCGCCCAAACGCCTCAGGCGGCCGTGGCCCGCGCCGGCTCCGCCGCCAGGAAGTCGATCAGTTCGTCGAGCGGCATGGCCCTGGCGATCAGGTAGCCCTGGATGGCGTCGCAGCCCAGCTCCGCCAGCGCCTCGCGCACCGCCTCGGACTCCACCCCCTCGGCCACCACCTGCATGCCCAGGCCGTGGGCCAGGTCGATGGTCGACTTCAGGATCAGCCGCTCGCGCTCGCTGGCCGCGGCCCCGCTCACCAGCGACCTGTCGAGCTTCAGCTCGTGGGCGTGGATCATCTTCAGGTAGGCCAGGGACGACAGCCCCGCGCCGTAGTCGTCGATGGCGATCTTCACCCCGGCCGCGCGGTAGGCGGCGATCGCCGCCATGGCCGCCTCGGGGCTGCGCACCACCGCCGTCTCGGTGATCTCGAAGGTGATCTCGCGCGCGTCCTTGCGCACCGACTTGAGCGCCCGCTCCAGGAAGCCGCCGTCGGTGAGCAGGCGCGGCGAGACGTTCAGCGCCAGGCTGACGGTCCGGCCGGCCTCGCGCAGCTTGGCCCGGTCGGCCAGCACCCGCTCCAGCGCCCATTCGGTGAGCCCGCGGATCGCCCCGGTCTCCTCCGCCGCGCCGATGAAGACGCCCGGCGCGATCGGGCCGCGGGTCGGGTGTTCCCAGCGCACCAGGGCCTCGACCCCGGCCACCCGGCCGGTCGTCGGGCAGACCTTCGGCTGGTAGCACAGCGAGATCTCGCCGGCCTTCAGGCCCTTCCGCATGTCGCTCATCAGGGCGAGGTTGGTCCGCGGGTCCACGAAGGCGGCGGCGTCGTAGGCCACGGTGCGCCGGTCGATCCGCCGGGCCCGGTCGAGCGCCAGGGAGGCGTTCTCGAGAAGCTGTTCGGCAGTCTCCCCGTGCGGGCCGCGGTAGGCGACGCCCAGCCGCACGAAGGCGTCCACGGCGTGCTCCCCGATCTGGAAGGCCGGCGACAGCCGCTCGAGCCGCTGCACCTGCTCCATCAGCTCGGCCCGGCTCGGCGCGCTCAGCGCCAGGCCCAGCACCGAGGTCGAAAGGTGGGCGACCTGCGCCTGGCCGCTCGCCTCGGCAAGCCGCTCGGCCAGCGCCCGGACCACCAGGGTGGCCATGTGGTAGCCCACGGCGCCGCGCATCACCGGATAGCGGTCGATGCCCACGGCCACGACCGCCAGAGCGTCCTCCTGCTCCGCCAGCCGCCCGTCGATCTCGGCGGACAGCGCCCGGCGGTTGGGCAGCCCGGTCTCCGGCTCGTGCATCGCCAGGTGCAGCAGCCCCGCCTCGCGCTCGCGGACGATCGCCTCGGCCCGGCGGTCGAGCTCGCGCCGCACCGACCACACCAGTACCAGCGCCTGGGCGAGCAGGATCGGACCCACGTCCAGGGTCACCGGCGCCAGCCCCTGCAGCCAGAGCGGCAGGACCAGCGCGCCGGTCCCCACGGCGACGTGGCGGGCCAGCAGGGCCTTCAGCGACATGGGCCGGCGCCGGGGCCTGAGCAGGACAACGACGAGGCCGGCGATCAGCAGCGTCGCATAGGGGTTGAGCCGGGTCAGCGTCCGGCCGGCCAGCACGCTCTCGTAGGCCAGGGCGTGGACGTCGACCCCGGGCATGGTGCCGACCCGCGGGGTGGCGAACTCGTCGCCCAGCTCCAGGGCGGTGGCCCCGATCAGCACCGAGCGCCCGCGCACGGCCGCCGGGTCGAACCGGCCCTGGTAGACCGCCTCGAAGCTCAGGTGCGGGACGTCCTCCACCCGGATCCCGTAGTCGAGCAGGAAGGTCCCCGCCCGGCCCGGCGGCGCCTCGGCCAGCAGGGCGCCGATCGACGGGCGCGGCCCGCCGCGGGTCTCCAGGGCGAAGGGATAGCGGCGCACCCGCCCGTCGGGGTCCACCGGCACATTGACGCTGGCCAGCACCGACTGGGCCGCCAGCGCCGGCAGCGGCGCGTTCTCCACGACCACGCCGTCCGGCCCACGGGCGCTGCGCTGCACGAAGACCGGCAGGATCACCGCGCCCGGATGGGCCTCCACCGCCGCCTGCAGCCGCCGGTCGGACTGCGGGTCGGACGGGGCGCTGAAGTCCACGTCGAAGGCCACGACCTTGGCCCCGGCCTTCTGCAGCTTCTCGATGGCGACGGCGTAGCGTTCGCGGTCCCAGGGCCAGCGGCCGGCGGCCTGCAGGCTGGCGCTGTCGATCTCCACCGTGGCGAGCGTGCCGCTCACCGGCCGCTCCAGCAGCCGGAAGCGCAGGTCGGCGAGCCCGTCGTCCAGCGGCCGGAGCAGCCCGCCGAAGTGGGCGCCGAGGACCACGGCCGCGACCACGGCGAAGCCGGCCCCGCGGCGTGCGGGACCGGCTGCCTGTGCGGCTCCGGCTGAGGGCTCAGCCGGTCGTCTTGTCCAGGGCCAGCGGAACACTATCCGTTCTTGCCGTTGCCGTTGCCGTTTCCGTTCCCATTGCCGCCGCCGTTGTTCGCCGGAGGCGTGGGCTCGGGCGCGCCGTTTCCGTTGCCGTTGTTCGCCGGAGGCGTCGGCTCGGGCGCGCCGTTACCGTTGCCGTTGTTCGCCGGGGGCGTCGGCTCGGGCGCGCCATTGCCGTTCCCATTGCCGCCCGCATTGCTGTTCGCAGGAGGCCCCGGTTCGGCATTGCCGTTCCCATTGCCGGCCGCGTTGCTGTTGGCCGGCGGGCCAGGCTCGGCATTGCCGTTCCCATTGCCGCCCGCATTGCTGTTGGCCGGCGGACCGGGCTCGGCATTGCCGTTCCCATTGCCGCCCGCATTGCTGTTGGCCGGCGGACCGGGCTCGGCATTGCCGTTCCCATTGCCGCCCGCGTTGCTGTTGGCCGGAGGACCGGGCTCGGCATTGCCGTTCCCATTGCCGCCCGCATTGCTGTTGGCCGGAGGACCGGGCTCGGCATTGCCGTTCCCGTTACTGCCCGCATTGCTGTTGGCCGGCGGGCCAGGCTCGGCATTGCCGTTCCCGTTTCCGCCCGCATTGCTGTTGGCCGGCGGGCCAGGCTCGGCATTGCCGTTCCCGTTTCCG
>NZ_DAISJG010000086.1:0-3094 GCF_036821595.1 Phenylobacterium sp. | reverse complement strand
CCCGCATTGCTGTTGGCCGGCGGGCCGGGCTCGGCATTGCCGTTGCCGTTGCCGCCCGCGTTGCTGTTGGCCGGCGGGCCGGGCTCGGCATTGCCGTTGCCGTTACCGCCCGCGTTGCTGTTGGCCGGCGGACCGGCCTCGGCGGCGCCGCCCGCATTGCTCTGCGGGGGCGGACCGGCCGACGGCGGTTCGGGCGCGGGGGCCGGCGCAGGCGCAGGCGCAGGGGCCTCGCCGCCGACCGGACCGGGCGCGGGCGCGGTCCTGGCGGGTTCCATGGGAGCCGGCGCCGCGGGCGCGGCTTCGATCGGGGCCGGCGCCGCGGGGGCCGGCGCCTCGATCTCGGCCAGGCGCACCAGGGCGCTGGCGCCCGGCGAGGTCGCCGGGGCGGCGCCGGTTTCGGCTGGCGCGGCGCTCGGGCCGGCCGCCTGCGGCGGCGCGGCCGGCAGCTGGGCGGTGGGAGCGGCTTGCACCAGGCCGTCGGACACCGCCGCATAGTTCAGGGGCTCCACCTTGCCGGCCGCTTCCGGCGCCGCCTGGGCGGTGGGCGTGGTCTTGGCGACCTGGCCCGGCGCGTCGCGCGACACGGTCGCCGTCGCGCCCGCCGCCACGTCGGAGCCGGTCCCGCCGTTCGTCGGACGCACCTCGACCAGGCCCTCGGCCACGTGCACCGTGTCGGCCATCGGGCCGACGTTCACGGTGAAGGTCGTGCCCTTCACGATCGCCGCCAGCAGCGGGGTGTCGACGCGGAAGTGCTTGGCCGGCTGCTTGTCCACCTGGAACAGGATCGAGCCGAGGTCCTGGACGATGCGGGTCATGCCCGGACCGGCCTCGGGCGCCACGGTCATGCGGCTGTTGGCGCCCAGCACGATCTTCTGCGCGCCGTTGGACAGCGAGGCGCGGCCGCCGGCCGCCGTGGTGATGTTCGCGCCCACGGGCACGAGCTGGTTCACCGCCGCGGGTTCCGCGGTCCGGCCGGGCGCGGCGACACGCACCGTTCCGCTGACCTCGACGAGCTTCCAGTCGGCCGCCCAGGCGGCGTTGGCCCCGAGGACCAGCGCCGAGGTGAAGACGGCCGAGACAGCCAGGCGAAGATTGCTCATGATAGACCTGCTTCCTGAGACCAGATACGCGGTCCTGCACGAATACAGGTCACTCTTTGCACGCTCAGGGATAACAGCGCGCTAATGATCACGGTTTTTATTCTTCGTTAGCGGCAAATTAAGCTCAGGTGATCCAAACTCCTACTTAAAGTCTTATTTACTATGGTGTTCAGGTTGGTGTCTTCGAGGGGGTTGCAGTCGGACGACCGGCGGCGCGTCGCCGTGGGCGCGGCGCTGTGCCTGGCCCTGGCCGCCCCGCCGACCGCCGCGCGCTCCCAGGCCGCCGAGCCTGCGGAGCCCGCCCCCGCCGATCCCGCCGCCTGCGTCCCCGCCAGCGACGACTGCTTCGTGCTGATGGCGCTCACCGTGGACGGCGTCACGGCCTATCCGATGAAGGAGATCGCCCCCTTCTACGCCGACTACCTGACGCGCGAGGTCGCCATGTCCGACCTCGTGCGCATCGCCCAGGCGATCACCGACAAGTACCGCGCCGACGGCTACTTCCTGGCCCGCGCCGTCGTCCCGCCCCAGGCCGGGCCGCGCGGCGTCGTCCGCCTCGCCGTTTACGAGGGCTACGTCAGCGAGGTGAAGGTGGAGGGCCCCGCCGCCGGCGCGGTCGACGCCCTGCTCACCGGCGTCATGGACGCCCGCCCGCTGAAGCTCGCCGACCTCGACCGCCGCCTGACGCTGGCCACGGACCGGCCCGGGCTGAAGCTGAAGACCCACCTGGAGCCGGTGATCGACGATCCTGCCCGGCACCGCCTGGTGGTCTTCGCCGACCGCCAGCGCCTCGCGGCCAGCCTCTACGCCGACAACCGCGGCACGGACTCCGCCGGCCCCTGGCAGCTCTACGGCCGCCTCGCCGCCAACTCCGCCCTCGTGGCCGGCGACCAGCTCGCCGCCTCGGTGCTGACCATCCCCGAGGATCCCGAGGAATTCACCCAGGGCGAGGTCTCCTACCTCTATCCGCTGGCCACCGGCGGCTCGCTCGGCGTGCGCGTCTCGGCGGCCCGGGCCCGCGACGCCTCGGCCAACCTGGGCTCCGTGGTCGGCAACGAGAACCGCTTCGCCAGCCTGCGCTGGTCCCACCCGCTGGCCCGGGGCCGCAAGCATGCCGTCTGGGGCGCCCTCGCCTTCGACGCCTCCCGCATCGAGCAGGACTGGGGCGCGGCCGGCGGCTACGAGGACAACCTGCGGGTCCTGCGCGCCTCGGTCTTCGCCACCCGCCAGGACGACGGCCGCTCGCTCACCGGCTTCGCCCAGGTCTCCCGCGGGCTCGACGTCCTGGGCGCCACCGACGCGCCGGGCCGCACCCATTCGCGCTGGGACGCCGACGGCCAGTTCTGGAAGGTCAACCTGCACGGCTCCCACTACCGCGACCTCGGCCCGCGGGCGGGCGTCTATCTCCAGGCCGACGCCCAGTGGTCCCCGGACCCGCTGCTGGCCGGCGAAGAGTTCGCCGCCGGCGCCCTGCCCTACGGCCGGGCCTACAACTACGCCGAGATCGCCGGCGAGAAGGGCGCGGGCGCCCTCGTGGAGCTCCGCTACGGCTGGGACCCCAAGCCCCAGGCGATCAGCTTCTTCCAGCTCTACGGCTTCGCCGACACCGCCAAGGTCTGGCGCAAGGACGCCTTCCCGGGCTTCAAGAGCGCCGCCCTGGCCTCGGCCGGCGGCGGGGTCCGCGTCACCGTCCACCGCCGCGCCACCCTGCGCGTCGAGGCCGCCCGCCCGCTGACCCGCACCCCCTATGTCACCGACGACAAGGACTGGCGCCTGTTCACCAGCCTGAACGCCGCCTTCTAGCCTCTTCGGCCGCCCGTGATCGCCGTCACGCGGCCCCGCCCCCCGACGGACCTAGCCTCGCGCTTGCGCCGATCCGGCGCGCCTCTCTGGAGGACGCGAGATGAATGTCCCCACCCGCCTGGCGGCTGCGGCCGCTCTCGTCATCGGCTCGGCGGGCTCCGGCCCGGCCGCCGCCCAGTTCTTCCCCTACC
>NZ_DAISJG010000085.1:0-8216 GCF_036821595.1 Phenylobacterium sp. | reverse complement strand
GCTCCCCCCGAGGGAGCGGAAGGGGCGGGTTCTACCCTTAAATAGGGTCTCAGGTCGATGGGCGAAGGACGTTTTGCCCTTTTATCGCACCTGCGAGGGCGACGCAGAGCGCGGCCGCGGCCAGCCACCACTCCTGCCAAACGCCGAAGTTCACCACCCAGAACAGCAGGTAGACCATGGCCGAGGCGGCCGCCGCGGCGGCGATCAGGTCAGGCTTGTCGCGGGTGAGCCGGCTGAGCGCCAGCCACCAGACCGCCGCGGCGAGGAGTGCGCCGACCGCGCCGAGCTCGAGCCAGACCTGCAGCGGACCGTTGTGGGGGTGAAGCACGATGCCGGGGCTGAACTCGCGGCTGGCCTCCAGGCCCCAGCCGCGCAGGGGATGGTCGCCGATCCAGTCGGCCGCGTGACTCCAGTACCCCAGCCGCATGGTCCAGGAGAGCGGCAGGTCCGGCGCGATCGACAGCGCCTGCGCCGCGGCCCGGCCGGCCAGGACCACCGCCGGCATGACGATGACCAGCACCGCCGCCAGGCTGCCCAGCGCCCGGGGCGCATCGGCCGGCCAGCGCAGCACCGCCAGGCCCACCACGGCGGCCAGGGCCACGGCGATGGCGGGGGCGTCGGCGTTGAAGGCGATGGCGCCGACCACCGTTCCCGCCGCCATCGGGGCGGCGAGCCAGCCCGCGCCCCCCGCCCGAAGGGCGCCGACCGCCGCCAGCGGCCACAGCAGCGCCAGGACGAAGGTCGCCCGGCCGAGGTTGCGGCCGGCCAGGTCGGGCCGGATCGGCTCCACGAAGCGGCCGTGAAGGGCCTGGTACACCGCCCCGCCGGTGAAGGCTTCGAAGATCAGCATCAGGCCGAGGCCGGCGAGCCCCCACGCCAGAATCTGCAGGGCGAGGTTGCGCAGCCGCGGGCTGGCGCGACGGGCGCCCTGGATCGCGCTCCAGTAGAGGGGGAGCTGCAGGGCGAGCTTCAGCGCGGTGGAGTCTTCGGGGTTTTTCGGCGTGTGCGGGCTCCAGGTCGTGGAGGCCGCCGCCCAGGCCACGACGGCCAGCAGCACGACGAGCACCGGCCGGTCCTCCCGGGTCGGGCGAAGGGCGGGCAGAGTGAGCAGGCCCGCGAGCGCCAACAAGGGCGCGAAGCCCAGCTGGGCCAGCCAGGCCAGCAGCGGGGTGAGCAAGGCCACGCCGACCAGCACCCAGCCGCACCACCTCTCCAGCCCGCCCCCCTCGCCCGCCGCCGGCGTCCGGGGGCTCCGTGCGGAGCCCCGAAGCCGGATCATGCGGCCTGGCCCAGGCCCGGCGGCACGTGCTTCTCGCGCAGGGTGACCAGTTCCTCGGCCAGGGTCGGGTGGACGGCGCAGGTGGCGTCCCACTGGGCCTTGGTGGAGCCCATCTTCATGGCGATGGCGGCCATCTGGATCATTTCGGGGCCGTCGGGGCCCACCACGTGGCAGCCCACCACCCGGTCGGTGGCGGCGTCCACCACCAGCTTCATCAGGCACCGCTCGTCGCCGCCGGTGAAGGCGTACTTCATGGGCCGGAAGCGGGTCAGGTAGATGTCCACCTTGCCGTACTTGTGCCGGGCGTCGGCCTCCGACAGCCCCACCGAGCCGATCGGCGGCTGCGAGAAGACGGCGGAGGCCACCATCTCGTGGTCGAAGGTCGTGGGCCGGCCGTAGAATTCGGTGTCGGCGAAGGCGTGGCCCTCGCGGATCGCCACCGGCGTGAGGTTGATCCGGTCAGTGACGTCGCCCACGGCCCAGATCGAATCCACATTGGTCTTCGAGTACTCGTCGACCACCACGGCGCCGTTCTCTGAGAGCTTCACGCCGGCGTTCTCGAGACCCAGCCCCTGGGTGTAGGGCTCGCGGCCCAGGGCGAACATGACCACCTCGCTCTCGCAGTGGTGGCCGCTGATGAAGTGGCTGACGAAGCGGCCTTCGCCCAGCTTCTCGATGGACTTGTGCTGGGTGCCGAGGAGCACCTTGATCCCGCGCTTCTCCATCTCCTCGGCCACGTGCGCGCGGACGTCGTCGTCGAAGCCGCGCAGCAGGTTCGGCCCGCGGTGGACGATGGTGGTGTCCACGCCCAGTCCGTTGAAGATGCCGGCGAACTCGATGGCGATGTAGCCGCCGCCGGCGATGACGATGCTCTTCGGCAGGGTCGGCAGGTGGAAGGCCTCGTTGGAGGTGATCGCGTGCTCCACCCCCGTCAGTTCCTTCGGCATCCAGGGGCGGCCGCCGGTGGCGATCAGGATGCGCTCGGCCGTGACCCGGCCCTTCTCGGCGCTCTCGACGGTGTGGGGGTCGACGACGGTGACCCGGCTGTGGACCAGTTCGGCGCCGGCGTTCTGGAGGTTGCGGACATAGATGCCGGAGAGCCGGGCGATCTCCTTGTCCTTTTCGGCGATGAACGCCGGCCAGTCGAAGCGCGCGCCCTCCACCGTCCAGCCGTAGCCCTCGGCCGTCTTGAAGTGATGGGCGAACTCCGAGGCGTAGACCATGAACTTCTTGGGCACACAGCCGCGGATCACGCAGGTGCCGCCCACCCGGTGTTCCTCGGCCACGGCCACCTTGGCGCCGGACAGCGCGGCCAGGCGGGCGGCGCGCACGCCGCCGGATCCGGCCCCGATCACAAAGAGGTCGTAGTCGTACTTCGCCAAGACGCACTCCTTCTCAGGGCTCCAGGCCCTCTTACGGCTCCAGGGTCGTCACGCCGTCCGGCGCGCCGATCAGGGCCTGTTCGGCCAGGTCGAGGAACAGGCCGTGGTCGACGACCCCGGTGATGCTCTTCAGCGCCGCGGCGAGCGACGCCGGCTCCTCGATCCGCCCGCAGGCCGCGTCATAGATAAGGTTGCCGCCGTCGGTTCTCACGGGCTGGCCGTCCTTCGCCCGCAGGCGCGGCGCCATGCCGATCTCGAACTCGGCCAGGACGTCGCAGATCCGCGCGGCGATCGTCTTGTGGCCGAACGCCACCACCTCGATCGGCAGCGGATAGCGGCCCAGGGTCTTCACCACCTTGCCGGCGTCGGCGATGACCACGCAGCGCCGGGACGCCTCCCACACCAGCTTCTCCCGCAGCAGGGCCGCGCCGCCGCCCTTGATGAGCGCCAGGCCCGGGCCGACCTCGTCGGCGCCGTCGACGGTGAGGTCGATCTCGCGGGTCTCGCCGAGCTGGGCGACCTTCAGCCCGACGCTCGTCGCCAGCTCCTCCGTGGCCAGGGAGGTGGCCACGCAGGTGACGTCCAGCCCGCGCTCGCCGAGGGCGCGGACGAACCAGGCGGCGGTGGAGCCGGTGCCCAGGCCCACCACCATCCCGCTCTCGACCAGGGCCGCAGCCGCCGCGCCGGCCGCCTTCTTCTGTGCGTCCGCCTCGCTCATGCCTTCCCCTTCGCAGCCTTTTCCGCCGCCTTGCGGGTGCGGAACTCCGCGGCCCAGCCCGGACGGTTGGTCTGGCCGCCGCGTTCCAGGGCCAGGGCGTCGCCGGGCACGTCCTGGGTGATCACCGAGCCCGAACCGGTCATGCCGCCCGGACCCACGCTCACCGGCGCCACGAGCGCGGTGTTGGAGCCGATGAAGGCGCCCTCGCCCACATGGGTCTCGTATTTGAAGAAGCCGTCGTAGTTGCAGAAGATCGTGCCCGCGCCGATGTTCGCGCCGGCGCCCACCGAGCCGTCGCCCAGGTAGCTCAGGTGGTTGGCCTTGGCGCCCTTGCCGACCTTGACGTTCTTCACCTCGACGAAGTTGCCGATGTGGGCGTCCGCGCCGATGTCGGCCCCGGGTCGCAGCCGCGCGTAGGGGCCGATCAGAGCGCCCGCACGGACCACGCAGCCCTCCAGGTGGCTGAAGGCGCGGATCACCGCGCCCTCCTCCACGGTGACGCCGGGCGCGAACACCACGAACGGCTCGACCACGGCGCCCGGGGCCAGATGGGTGTCCCAGGAGAAGTGGACGGTCTCCGGCGCGAGCATGGTCACGCCCTCGGCCAGGAAGTGGGTCCGCTGGCGCTGCTGGAAGATCGCCTCGGCCTGGGCGAGCTGGGCCGGGGTGTCGCAGCCCATCACCGCCGATTCGGGGGCGGAGTGGCCGCGCACCAGGGCGTGCTCCTGGACCGCGACGCCGACGATGTCGGTCAGGTAGTACTCGCCCTTGGCGTTGGCGTTGCCGACCTTCGACAGCCAGCCGAACAGGCGCGCGCGGTCGGCGGCCATCATGCCGGCGTTGCAGCAGCGGACGGCCCTCTCCTCGGGCGTGGCGTCGCGCGCCTCGACGATGCGCATCACATGGCCGTCGGCGCCCTTGATCACCCGGCCATAGAGCAGCGGGTCCGCCGGCTCGAAGGTCAGCATGGCGAGGTCGACGCCGTTGGCGCGCAGGCCGAACAGCGGCTCCAGGTCCTGGGCGGTGAGCAGGGGCGCGTCGGCGTAGGTGATCAGCACGTCGCCGTCGAAGCCGGCGAGGTTGTCCCTCGCCGCCAGCACGGCGTGGGCGGTGCCGAGCGGCTCGGTCTGGACGGCGACGGCGTCGGCGCCCAGCCGCTTCTCCACCAGGGCGCGCACCGCGGGGCTGTGGGTCCCGACCACCACCACCACGCGCTCGCAGCCGGCCGCCTGGACGGTGTCTATCATCCGGTCCAGGTGGCTGCGGCCGCCGACCTTGTGCAGCACCTTGGGGATCGGCGACTTCATGCGCGTGCCCTGCCCAGCGGCGAGGATCACGGCGGCGCGGGCGGTCATCTGCGGGCGTCTCCCAGTCCGAGTCACGGCCTTCCTGCGGCGAGCCTTAGCAAGCCTTGTGGCCAGGCGCGAGAAGCGGCTAGCGTCCGCCGCCGTTCCCGGGAGCGCCTGCGTTTGACCGACAACCTCTCTCCGCTCGAAGGCGCCGTGGTGGCCTTCGACCTCGACGGCACGCTGGTCGACACCGCCCCGGACCTGATCGGGACGCTGAACCTGCTGCTCGAGGAGGAGGGCGTCCGGCCGCTGCCCATAGCCGAGGCCCGGCCGTTCATCGGCCGCGGCGCGCGCTGGCTGATCGAGCGTGGCTTCCAGGCGGCCGAGGCGCCCCTGCCGCCCGAGCGCGCGCCCGAGCTCTTCGAGCGGTTCGTCCTGCGCTACCACGCCCGCATCGCCGACGAGAGCCGGCCCTATCCCGGCGTGGTGCAGGCGCTGGAGACGATGAAGGCCGCCGGCGCCCGGCTCTGTGTCTGCACCAACAAGCTCACCGGCCTTTCGGTCTCCCTGCTCGACGCGCTGGACCTCTCGCGGCTGTTCGAAGCCGTCACCGGGGCCGACGCGGCGCCCGCGCCCAAGCCCGACCCGCGCCACCTCGAGGCCGCCGTGGCCGCCGCCGGCGGACGCCTGGACCGAGCCGTCCTGGTGGGCGACGCGGCCACCGACGCCGGCGCCGCGCGGGCGGCGGGGACGGGCCTGATCCTGGTCAGCTTCGGCTACACCGAGGTGCCGGTGAGCGAACTCGCCCCGGACGTGCTCATCGATCACTTCGACGAACTCCCGGCGGCCTGCGCGAAGCTCCTTGGCGCTTGCGGCCCGTAAGGGCTCACGCTATACGCCCCCTCCTTCCGGCGGATGCGTAGCTCAGCGGGAGAGCACCTCGTTCACACCGAGGGGGTCACAGGTTCAATCCCTGTCGCATCCACCATTTCCTCCGCCTCGTTGACACCGCCTTCCGGCCGCTGCAATCGCGCAGCCGGACGCCAGGGAGGCCGGTCTTGCACAACATCAACTTCAGCCAGCTGAGCACCGAGCAGGTGCTGGCCATGGCCGACGGGCTGCTGCGGGCCGGACGCTACGGGACGGCGGCGCAGCTCTATGCGCTCGCCATGCGGCCGATGGCCCAGCCGCCGGGCGAACTGCGCACCCGCCACGGCCTCGCGGCCAACCCGGTTCCGGAGGCGACCACCCTGTTCGCCGTGGCCGAGGAGCTGGAGAAGGCCGGACGGCCGGTGTTCGTGGGTTCCGGCCTGGCCACCTGGAACAAGCGGCTGCCGTTCTTCGAGGATCCCCGGTTCGTGGAGCTCGCCGACCGTCACGCCAAGCTCCTGCCGATGTCGAACTGGCACTGGAACCTGCAGACGGCGCTATGGGCGGTGCAGGAGACGAAGGATGTCGAAGGCGACCTCGTCGAACTTGGCGTCTTCAAGGGCCACACGACACTGTTCGTGGCCGAGTACGTGGAGTTCGCGGCCTGGCCGAAGACCTGGCGGCTCTACGACACCTTCGACGGCATACCCGACGATCAGCTCGATCCCGGTTGGGAGCAGGCGAACCGCGAGGCCTACAAGGGCACCTTCTCCTACGAGGAGGTCGCCGAACGGTTCGCGCCATTCCCGAATATCCGGGTGATCAAGGGGCGCGTGCCGGAAGTCCTTACCGACGATGCGCCGGAGCGGATCTCGTTCCTGCACATGGACCTCAACAACGCCACGGCGGAGGTGCAGGCGCTGGACGCGCTGTACGAGCGGATCTCGCCGGGCGGGATCATCCTGTTCGACGACTACTGCTGGGCGACCGCCCACGCCCAACATGACGCCGAGAAGGCCTGGTTCGCCGCCCGCGGCCGTCAGGTTCTGCCGCTGCCCACCGGCCAGGGGCTGTACGTGAAGCGCTAGGGACGGCGGTCCCGCGCAGGCGAGGATGATCCGGCTGCGGCGTAATCGACCTGCGACCTTCCGCGCGTAGTTCCCGGCCCGTGGCCGGCTAGCTTCGCCGAGACAAGTTCGCGGGGAGTCCACAACATGGCCATCTACAAGTACGACGGCGCGCTGGCGCTCGTCAGCGCGGCGCCGCGCACCGGGTTCTACACCACGGCGAAGGCCGAGACCTTCACGGGGACCAGTGTGGCCGAGGAATTCTGGGGCGGCGACGGCGACCGCCTGATCGGCGGCGCGGGCGACGACACCTACTACCTGCAGGGCTTCGGCATCGAGATCGTGGAACTCGCGGGCGGCGGGATCGACACCGTCGCGGGCTGGCAGAGCATCGACCTCTCCCGCCTGCCGGAGGTGGAGAACGTCCGGGTGGCGAACAACGGCCTCTATGCGGCCGGCAACGCCAAGGACAACATCGTCGAGGGCGGGGTCGAGAGCCAGCAGCTCTACGGAGGCGCGGGACAGGACGTGCTGATCGGCGGAGCCGGCGCCGACGTCTTCATCGTCTACAAGGGGGAAGGCAACGACGTCATCCAGGACTTCAGCGCCGCCGAGGACGTGCTGCGCCTGAAGGCCGGGTTCACGACCTTCGCCCAGGTGCAGGCCAACCTCACCCAGGTCGGCGCGGACGTGAAGCTGGACCTCGGCGACGGCGACGGCCTGATGTTCCGCAACCTCACCGTCGACCAGCTCAAGGCGACGAACTTCCAGCTCGAGCTCGACCTCGCCCGGCTGGGCGCCCAGACCTTCGCCGACGAGTTCACCGGCGCGCTGTCGCTGTGGGACAAGGAGAGCAACCCCGCCGGCGTCTGGCGGCCGGACTACGGCTACCAGGGCTCGCAAGGGGTGGGCAGCTACACGCTCGTCTCCAACGACGAGAAGCAGATCTACACCTCGCCCTATTTCCGCGACCACGCCGGGGACTTCGCCGAGAGCCCGTTCGTCTCCAACGCCGACGGAACGCTTTCCATCTGGGCCCGACCTTCGACCAACGGCGAGATCTTCGGCTACGGCTACACCTCGGGCCTGATCACCACCAAGCCGAGCTTCGCCCAGACCTACGGCTACTTCGAAATGCGCGTGGACCTGCCGTCGGGGGCCGGCGCCTGGCCGGCCTTCTGGCTGCTGCCGGCCGACGGCTCGTGGCCGCCGGAGCTGGACGTCATGGAGGTGCTGGGCCACGACCCGAACGCCACCTGGACCACGGCGCACTCCAACGCCACCGGAGGCCACACGTCGAAGGGCGTCGCCTCCTACACGCCCGGCGGCTCGGAGGGCTTCCATACCTTCGGGGTGCTTTGGACCAAGGCCGAGCTCGTCTGGTACGTGGACGGGGTGCAGGTGTTCAGCCAGGCGACCCCGGCCGACATGCACAAGCCGATGTTCATGCTGGCCAACCTGGCGCTCGGCGGCTGGGCGGGCGCGGTGGACCGCGGCGCCCTGCCCGCCGAGATGCGGATCGACTACATCCGCGCCTATGCGCTGGGCGACGCGGCCGACCCGCGCGGCCCCGCCTTCGCCACCGAACGGCTGGCGGCCGGCGCCTCGGAG
>NZ_DAISJG010000084.1:0-8418 GCF_036821595.1 Phenylobacterium sp. | reverse complement strand
CCGGTGATCAGGCGGTCCGCTTGACTCAAAGACCCAGCGCCTGCGCGCGAAGCGAATGGGGGAGATAGGCCGCCGCCCCGCGACCGCAAGGGCGGACGGCGGGGCAGGGACCCGGAATGGGGCCTGGGACAGGCTCAGGCGAGGGGCGCCTCCAGGCGGCATCTGGCGCTCCAGCCGCCCCGGAAGGTGGTCAGCTCCTCCACCGCCACCTCGTGGACCCGGCCGTCGCTTTCGATGGTGAACAGGTCGCCCAGGCGCGGCGTCAGCGGGTCCACCGACCAGATCACCACCTCGCCGCGGGTCGGCAGGTCCTCGTCCAGGATCTCGTAGCCGCTGCGGTTGAAGGCGCGGACCTCGGCATCGATGCGCTTCACTTGCGCCTCCGCACGCCGCGGCCCAGGCCGATCTGCTTGGCGAAGTCGGAGCGCCGGGCGGCATAGGCCGGCGCGACCATCGGATAGTCCGGGGGCAGGCCCCACCGCCGGCGGTAATCGTCGGGGCTCATGTTGTAGCGCGAGCGCAGGTAGCGCTTCAGCATCTTCAGGCGCTTACCGTCCTCGAGGCAGACGATGTAGTCGTGCTGCACGGACCTGCCGATCGGCACGGCCGGCTTCGGCCGTTCCTCGGGCTGGGGCTGCGCGCCGCCGCCGGCCTTGGTCAGGCCCTCCAGCGCGTGGTGCACGGTGCGGATGATGTCGGGGACGGCTTCGGCGGAAACGGCGTTCCGGCTGACATAGGCCGCGACTATCCCTGCGCCCAGGCGCAGCAGCTCCTCGCCCGAACGGGGGTCGGGGTCGGGTCCAACGCTCATTCAGTCCCCCTTCTCATACGCTTGCACACAGCCCGCCGCGCCTCGCTTGCGCGTGCACGTCGGGTGAGGCTGCAACGCAGGCGGGCGGCTTTGGTTCCGGCGTTGGAAGCGGGCCCCGTTCGGAGTAAAGAGCGCACTCCGCCCGCCCTGGATTCTCCCCGCTCGAAAGGCGCCGCCCTTGAACGTGCACGCTCCCCAGCCTTCCACCGACGAGTTCTTCACCCAAGGCCTGGCCGCCGGCGACCCCGCCATCGCCGCCATCGTCGGCAGGGAGCTGACCCGCCAGCAGGAGCAGATCGAGCTCATCGCGTCCGAGAATATCGTCTCCCGCGCGGTGCTGGAGGCGCAAGGGTCGGTGCTCACCAACAAGTACGCCGAGGGCTATCCCGGGAAGCGCTACTACGGCGGCTGCGAGGTCGTGGACGAGGCCGAGGTGCTGGCCATCGAGCGGGCCAGGCAACTGTTCGGCTGCGAGTTCGCCAACGTCCAGCCGCACTCCGGCAGCCAGGCGAACCAGGCGGTGTTCATGGCGACCATGAAGCCGGGCGACACCTTCATGGGCATGAACCTCGACCACGGCGGCCACCTGACCCACGGCAAGAGCGTCAATCAGTCGGGCAAGTGGTTCGCCCCCGTCGCCTACGGCGTCCGCGCCCAGGACCATCTGATCGACTACGACGAGGCGGCCGAGGTGGCCCGCGCCAACCAGCCCAAGGTGATCATCGCCGGCGGCTCGGCCTATTCGCGCCACATCGACTTCGCCCGCTTCCGCGCGATCGCCGACGAGGTGGGGGCGCTCCTGATGTGCGACATCGCCCACTACGCCGGCCTGGTGGCGGCCGGCGAGTACCCGAACCCGTTCCCGCACGCCCATGTGGTCACCACCACCACCCACAAGACCCTGCGTGGCCCGCGCGGCGGCATGATCCTGACCAACGACAGGAAGCTGGCGAAGAAGATCGACAGCGCGGTGTTCCCGGGCCTGCAGGGCGGCCCCCTGATGCACGTCATCGCCGCCAAGGCCGTGGCCTTCGGGGAGGCCCTGCGGCCCGAGTTCAGGCTCTACGCCCGGCAGGTGATCGAGAACGCCCGCGCGCTCGCCGACAGCCTGCAGAGCGCCGGCTTCAAGATCGTCTCCAACGGCACCGACAGCCACCTGATGCTGGTGGACCTGACGCCGAAGGGCGTCTCCGGCGCCGACGCCGAGATCGCCCTGGAACGGGCCGGGATCACCACCAACAAGAACTCGATCCCCGGCGACCCGCTGCCGCCGATGCAGACCTCGGGCCTGCGAGTCGGCTCGCCGGCCGGCACCAGCCGCGGCTTCGGCCCGGGCGAATTCCGCCAGGTGGGCGCCTGGATCGGCGAGGTGCTCGACGGCCTGCGCCAGGGCGGCGACAACACCGCGGTCGAGCAGAAGGTGCGCGGCGAAGTCGTGGCCTTGACGCGGCGCTTCCCCATCTACTCCTAATGGGGGTAGATGGCCGCGAAAGGGGCTAGATATGCGCTGCCCGTTCTGCGGCCACGACGAGACCCAGGTGAAGGACAGCCGACCGTCGGAAGACGGGGCGGCGATCCGCCGACGCCGGCTCTGCCCGGTGTGCAACGGCCGCTTCACGACCTTCGAGCGCGTTCAGCTGCGCGAGATCACAATCCTGAAGCGGTCGGGCCGGCGTACGCCCTTCGACCGCGACAAGCTCGCCCGCTCGATCTCCATCGCCATGCGCAAGCGGCCGGTGGAGCCGGAGCGGGTGGAGCGGATGATCTCCACCATCGTGCGCCAGCTCGAGAGCATGGGCGAGACGGAGCTGCCGTCGTCCACCATCGGCGAACTGGTCATGAAGCAGCTCAAGCAGCTCGATGACGTGGCCTATGTCCGCTACGCCTCGGTCTACCGCGACTTCCGCGAGACCGGCGACTTCGCCCGCTTCCTCGGCGAGGAGGGGCTGAGCGAAGCCGACACGGAGCGCTAGCCGTGGCGGTGACCCTCAAGCTCGCCACCTCGCTCGACGGCCGGATCGCCACCGCCGCCGGCCAGAGCAAGTGGATCACCGGCCAGCCCGCCCGTGAGCAGGTCTACCGCCTGCGCGCCGCGCACGACGCTGTGCTGGTGGGCGCGGAGACGGCCCTGGCCGACGATCCCGAGCTCACCGTGCGCACGCCCGGCTGGAACGGGCCGCAGCCGGCCCGCGTGGTGCTGGACAGCCGCCAGCGCCTGTCGCCCGAGTGCAGGCTGGTCCGCACCGCCCGCGAGATCCCCACCTACATCGTCGCCACGACCGAGCCGGACCCGGCGCTCGTGGAGCTCGGCGTCCGCGTGCTTACCGTCCGCGCCGTGGGCGAGGACCGGCCGGAGCTGAAGACGGTCGTCCAGGCGCTGGCGGACCAGGGGCTGCACCGGATCTTCGTCGAGGGCGGCGGCCAGGTAGCCGGCAGCTTCCTGCGCTGCGGCCTGGTGGACGCCCTGGAGTGGTTCCGCGCCCCCATCGTCATCGGCGGCGAGGGGCGGCCCGCCGTGGGCGCGCTGGCGATCGCCGGGCTTGCCGACGCGCCCCATTTCCGGCGCACCGAGGTCCGCGAGGTCGGCGACGACCTCTGGGAACGTTACGAGAGGATCTAGATGTTCACCGGCATCGTCACCGACGTCGGCCGCGTTCGCGCGGTGCGCGACACCAACCGCGACCGCAGGTTCGAGATCGAGACCGCCTTCGACCTCGCCACTGTCGACATCGGCGCCTCCATCGCCCACGCCGGCTGCTGCCTGACCGTGGTCGAGAAGGGCGAGGGCTGGTTCGCCGTGGAGGTCTCCGGCGAGACGCTGGACAAGACCACCCTGTCCGACTGGCGCGAGGGCCGGCGGGTGAACCTGGAGCGCGCCGCGAAGGTCGGCGACGAGCTGGGCGGCCACATCGTCTCGGGCCATGTCGACGGCGTCGGCGAGGTCACGTCGGTGGAGGAGGAGGGCGGCTCGCACCGGGTGCGGATCCGCGTCCCCCGGCCGCTGCACCGGTTCATCGCCCCCAAGGGCTCGATCACCGTCGAGGGCGTGTCGCTCACCGTCAACGAGGTGGACGACGACGTCTTCGGCGTGAACCTGATCCCGCACACCTGGGACGTGACGACGCTGGGCGAGTTGAAGCCGGGCGCCCGCGTGAACCTGGAGATCGATATGCTGGCGCGCTATCTCGCCCGCTGGCGCGAAACGGCCTAAAGCGTTCGCCCGACCACCAAGGGCGACATTCCAGATGACCGAAGAGCCGATCCGCATCCTCATCGTCGAGGCGCGCTTCTACGAAGACCTCGCCGACGCCCTGCTGCAGGGCGCCACCGACGCCCTCAAGGCGTTCGGGGCGGAGTATGAGGTGGTGACCGTGCCCGGCGCCCTGGAGATTCCGGCGGCCATCGCCTTCGCCGAGGAGGGCGGCCACCGCCCGGCCGGCGGCGCCCCGTTCGACGGCTACGTCGCCCTGGGAACCGTGATCCGCGGCGAGACCTACCACTTCGAGATCGTCTCGAACGAGAGCGCCCGCGGGATCATGGACCTGACGATCGGCAAGCGCCTGTGCATCGGCAACGGCATCCTGACCGTCGAGGACGAGGAGCAGGCCTGGGCCCGCGCCCGCATGAGCGAGGGCGACAAGGGCGGCGGCGCGGCGCGTGCGGCCCTGTCCATGGTCGAACTGAAGCAGCAACTGCTTGGCGGCAAGCGATGAGCACGCCCCGTCAGGCCCGCTCGGTGGCCCGCCTCGCCGCCGTCCAGGCCCTCTACCAGATGGAGGTCTCCAGCGCGGGGGCCGAGACCGTGATCCGCGAGTTCGCCGAGCACCGGTTCGACCGCGACCTGGAGGACGTCACCCTGGCCGGGGCCGACGAGGCCTTCTTCGCCGACCTGGTGCGCGGCGTCGTCGCCGAGCAGAAGGCGGTGGACGCCGGCATCGCGCGGCGGCTGGCCCAGGGCTGGCGGCTGGAGCGGCTGGACGCCACCGTGCGCGCCATCCTGCGCGCCGGGGCCTACGAACTGGCCCACCGCGGCGACGTGCCCACCGAGGTGGTGATCGACGAATACGTCGAGCTCGCCAAATCCTTCTTCGAGGGCCCGGAGCCGGGCTTCGTGAACGGGGCGCTCGACGCCGTGGCCCAGGATGTCCGGAGCTGACGAGTTCGGAGAGATCGAACGGCTGTTCCGCCCCCTGACCCACGGGGCGCCGGGAGCCTTCGGCCTGCTGGACGACGCCGCCGTGGTCCCGAAGCGCCCGGCACATGACCTGGTGGTCACCAAGGACGCCATCGTCGAGGGCGTGCACTTCCCGGCGGGCGAGGCGCCCGACCTGGTGGCCCGCAAGCTGCTGCGGGTGAACCTGTCGGACCTGGCCGCCAAGGCGGCCGAACCGTTCGCCTGCTTCCTCGCCGTCTGCTGGCCGAAGGCCTTCGGGCCGAACGACCGGGCGCGCTTCGCCAAGGGCCTGGCCGCCGACCTGGAGACCTTCGGGCTCGACCTGCTGGGCGGCGACACCACCACCACGCCCGGCCCCTTCACCGCCAGCCTGACGGCCCTGGGTTGGGCGCCGGAGGGCCGCATGGTCCGCCGCGCGGGCGCCCGGGCGGGCGACCAGGTGCTGGTCAGCGGCACGATCGGCGACGGGGTGCTGGGGCTGGCCGCCGTCCGCGGCGAGATCGACGACCCGGAGGGCGACCTCGCCTTCCGCTACCACCTGCCGGAGCCGCGCCTCGACCTGCGCTCGCCGCTCCGGCGCCTGGCGACCGCCGCCGCCGACGTCTCCGACGGCCTGGTGGCCGACGCCCGCCACATCGCCCGCGCCAGCGGCCTTCGCCTGACCCTCGACCTGGAGCGGATCCCGCTGTCCCGCGGCGCCGCCACCTGGCTGGAGGCCCAGCCCGACCCGACCGCCGCGCTCCTGAGGCTCGCCACCGGCGGCGACGACTACGAGGTGGTCTGCACCATGCCCGCGGGGACCGTGAAGCCGCCGGGGTTCACCCTGGTCGGCGAGGTCTCGCAAGGCGAAGGGCTGGCGGTGCGGATGTCCGGCCGCCCGGTCGACCCCGGGCACGGGGGATGGCGGCACATCTGACGGGCTCCACGGAACCACGTTCCGCGGCAGGGGTTCGCCAAATGAACCCGGCCGGGGAGGCCGCGCACCATGACACCGCCCGTAGGGCTGATCTCGCTCGCGACCGCGCAGCCGCCGCACGAGCTGCCGCAGGCCGACGTCGCGCGGGTCGCGCGGGAGATCTTCCAGGACCGCTTCCCGCAGTTCGAGCGCATGGCGCCGGTGTTCGAGACCACCGGCATCCGCACCCGCCAGTCGGCCATGCCCATGGCCTGGTACCTGGAGCCGCGCGGCTGGCCCGAGCGCATGGAGGCCTATGCCGCCGCCGCCGTGGAGCTCTTCGTCCGCGTCGCGGGGGCGGCCCTGGACGAGGCCGGCCTCACCGGCGCGGACATCGACATGATCGTCACCGTCTCCTCCACGGGAATCGCCACGCCGAGCCTTGAGGCCCGGGCGATGGAGGCCATGGACTTCCGTCCCGACGCCGCGCGCGTGCCGGTCTTCGGCCTGGGCTGCGCAGGCGGGGCGACCGGCCTGGCGCTGGCCGCGCGGCTGGCGGCGGCCGAGCCGGGCGCGCGGGTGCTGCTGGTCGCCCTCGAGCTCTGCACGCTCTCCTTCCGGCTGGACGCGCCCACCAAGGCCGACATCGTCGCCACCGCCCTGTTCGGCGACGGGGCGGCGGCCTGCGTCCTGCGGGCCGGCGAAGCGGGGTTCGCCCGGGTCGGGGGCGCGGCCGAGCACACCTGGCCCGGCACCCTCGACATCATGGGCTGGCGCGTGGACCCGCAGGGCCTCGGCGTGATCTTCGCCCAGGCCATCCCGCCCTTCGCCCGCCAGCGCCTGCGCCCGGCCATGGACGCCATGCTGGCGGGGCAGGGGCTGGCGGTCGAGGACGTCGACCGCTTCGTCTGCCATCCCGGCGGGACCAAGGTGGTGGAGGCCCTGGAGTCCGCCCTCGGCCTCGGCCAGGGCGCGCTGGACCACGAGCGCGGCGTGCTCGCCGACCACGGCAACATGTCCGCCCCGACCGTGCTCTACGTCCTCGACCGCGTGCGCCGCGCGGGCCTGCCGTCCCGCTCCGTGATGACCGCCCTGGGACCGGGCTTCACCGCCAGCACGGTGACCCTCGACGCCGCATGATCCTCTCGATCCTGATCCTCGGCTTCGTCACCGTCCAGCGCCTCGGCGAGCTGGTCCTGGCCCGCCGCAACACCCGCCGCCTCCTGGCCCGCGGCGGCGTCGAGGCGGGCGCCATGCACTATCCGATCATCGTCGGCCTGCACGCCGGCTGGCTGGGCGGGCTCTGGTGGCTGGCCTGGGACCGGCCGGCGAACCTCGCCTGGCTCGCCGTCTTCGTGGTCCTGCAGGCGCTGCGCGTGTGGGTGATCGCCACCCTGGGCGGGCGCTGGACGACGCGGATCATCACCCTGCCGGCCGAGCCGCCGGTGACCCGCGGCCCCTACCGCTTCCTGCGCCATCCCAACTACGTCGTGGTGGCGGCGGAGGTCGCCGTCCTGCCGCTGGTCTTCGGCCTCTACGCCTACGCCCTGGTGCTCTCGATCCTCAACGCCTCGGTCCTGTTCGTCAGGATCCGCGCCGAAGAGGCCGCGTTGCGCGAGGCCTCCGCCGTCCGCTGAGGCTCGGACATGTCGAACCGCACCTGGCTGCGGCCGAAGTCCAGCGCCACGGCGTCGAACTGGGTGAGCAGGTCCATGCCCAGGACGATGGAGGGGGTGTCCCTCAGGCCCCAGATGTCGAACACGTGCATGTCGGCGTAGACCACGGGCACGTTGCCCAGGCGCAGGCCGCCCAGCCTGAGGAACGGCAGGTAGAAGAGCTCGCCCTGGAAGCGCTCGCCGGCCAGGGTCTCCAGCTCCAGCTTGATCGGCGGCTCCTGTCGGCCGCGCCTGCGCTCGGCGGCGACCACCAGCGCGTGCAGCGGGGCGTTGCAGAGGCTGACGTGGGCTCCTGAGTCGATCATCGCGCTGATCCGCTCGCCGCTCAGGTCGGCGTCGACGATGGTCAGCTGGCCGAGCCGGCGCCTCGCCGGCACCACCACCCGGCCTTCCTCGGACTGGTCGCTGCGGGAGCGGGTGATCTCGATGGTCCTGGCCTTGAAGTCGAGCACCAGCCGCTGGCCCTTCAGCCAGTCGACGCCCAGCACGCCGTCCACCTCCTCGCCGCGGATCGGCAGGGCGGGGGCGCGGACCCGCCGGCGGTGGCGGGCCCCCACCTGCAGCCGGTCGATCATCACGCTCGGCCGCGTGCGCACGCCCACCACGGTGTGCACCCGGGTCGGCGGTCCGGGGGTGAGGGCGAGCTGGTCCATCAGCCGGTGCGACACGCACGAGGCATTGGCGCCGGTGTCCAGCAGGAAGCGGTAGGGCCCCTGGCCGTTGATCGTCACCGGCGCCAGCAGGTGGTCGTTGCGGCTCTCCTCCGCCCCGACGGAGATCGAGGGCTCGTCCGGATCGTCCGGGGCCTCGATCGCGGGCGCCTCGGTCTCCGGCGCCTGCGCGCGGGCCAGGGCGGGGAGGG
>NZ_DAISJG010000083.1:0-8574 GCF_036821595.1 Phenylobacterium sp. | reverse complement strand
GCCCCCTACGCCCCCAACCTTCCCCGCACCTCGTCCACCACGGCCCACCAGTCGCCCGGGGTCGGCTGACGGAACAGGGTGGCCGAGGGATACCAGGGGCTGTCGGACCGCCCCCGGAGCCAGCGCCAGTCGGTTCCGGCAGCGGGCAGCAGGATCCAGACGGGCTTGCCCAGGGCGCCGGCCAGGTGGGCGACGGCGGTGTCGACGGTGATGACGCGCTCCAGGCGCCGCACGATCTCGGCGGTCTCGGCGAAGTCCTTCGCGCCGGTGTCCTCCGGGTGCAGGCTGACGGCGCCGGGGAGGTTGAAGAGGTCGGCCTCGATGGGTTTGGGCAGGGAGCGGTTGGCGTCGTTGGGGTGGGTGGGGCGGCCGCGGGTGACGAGGCCAATCCCCTGCCCGTCCGTCCCCTGCCCGCCCCCCTCGCCGTCGCGGCCCGCGCGGCCGGCGCGGCCCTTCAGCCAGAGGCCGTCGGGGATGGTGTCGAGGGTGGTGCCGAAGCGGAGCGGCAGGGAGCCCATGAGGACCCAGGCGTCGCAGGCCGGCAGCTTCGCCTGGCCCTCGGCCGGGATGACGGTGACGCCGAGCGGGGCCAGCAGGGTCTCCAGGCCCGGGCGGCAGACCAGGGTGACCTCTATGCCGCGCGCCTTCAGGAGCGGGACGTAGCGGGCGAACATGATCTGGTCGCCGAAGCCCTGCTCGGGCCAGACCAGCAGCGAGGTGACGGGCTCGCCGCGCCACTCGCGGAACGGCAGCTTCGGTGCGTGGACGCGGTCGCGGTCGACGCTGCGGCGGGCCTCGTAGAGCGGCCAGCCCTCGGCATAGTTTCCCGACGCCAGCAGGGAGAGGCCCAGGTGGTAGGCGATGTCCGGGTCGTGGGGGGCCACGGCGCGGGCGCGGCGCAGCGCCTGCTCGGCGCCGGCCCAGTCTGCGCGGGCGCGCAGGGTGGCGATCAGGTTGTGGTGGGCGATCAGCAGCGTCGGGTGGGCGGCCAGGAGCTCGCGGTAGATGGCCTCGGCGGCGTCGAGCTCGCCCGCCCGCTGGTGGGCCACGGCCTCGCGGAAGCGCGCCTCGGGGTTCGTCATGCGGGGCCCATCAGGGCGTCCGGGGGCGCGCCCGCGGGGCGGCGGGCGACGAAGGCCCAGTAGACGTCCGGCCCGGCGGCGGTGGTCAGCGCCAGGTCGTTGACCCGGGCGTCCGTGAAGCCCGCCCGGCGGATCAGCTCGGCCCACATGCTCTTGGGCAGGACGCTGTAGTGGTTGGGGTTGGCCTGGTGGCGGCAGGCGGTGTCGGGGGCCGGGACCTCCACATAGAGGACGCCGCCCGGCTTCAGCACCCGGAACAGCTCGGCCAGCATGAAGTAGGGCATGAGGCTGTGCTCCAGCGCGTGGCGGCACCAGACGAGGTCGAAGGCGGCGTCGTCGAACTCCAGGAAGCCGAAGTCCATCTCCACGGCGTTGAGGCCCTTCGCCCGGCAGGCGGCCACGTCCTCGCCGACACTGATCCCCACGGCGTCGAGGCCGGCGTCGCGGAACAGCTCCAGGGCCGCGCCCTGGCCGCAGCCCACGTCGAGCACGCGGGCGCCGGGGGCCAGGGGATGCAGCGCCTGCAGGCGCTGGAACATCTGCTGGGTGATCTGGCTGTGCAGAGGGCTGGGCGGCTCGGGGTAGACGTCGCCGCGCAGCCGCTCCAGGAAGGCGTCCAGCCGACGGTACTTCTCCAGTCTGGGGTCGAGCTTGGGGTCGGTGGCGCTGGTCATGGCGATCCTGGGAAGGCGAGTACCCAAGGACTGTGCTAGCGGCAAGGACCGGGTCGGCAAGGGCTGGGCCCGGGCAAGGGGAACGGAGCGCGCGTGCGGCGGCAGGTCGTCATCCACTGGGGGATCTCGAGCTTCTTCGGCTTCGGGGTCTACGGGCTGAACCTGGCGCTGGCCTGGGCCCGGGACGCCGACGTGCGGCCGGTGTGCTCGCTGGCCATCGACCCGCGGCAGATCTCCGTGGACCCGCTGCGGCGCCGCGCGATCGAGCCCTTCCTGCGCGACTCGGCGGCCTTCCAGGCGACGTTCGGGGCGGCGAAGGACGGGCGGCTCACCGTGGCCGCGCCGATGCTGACGGCGGTGGACGACGCCTTCATGCTGGGGCCGGCGGCGGGCGGGGTCGCGCTCGTCGGACGGCCGATGGCGGCGGTGTGCTTCTTCGACAGCGCCCGGCTGGCGCCGGAGGTGGTGCGGAGGGCCAGCGCCTATCCGCTGGTGGTCGCCGGCTGCACGTGGAACGAGCGGGTGCTGCGGGCGCACGGGGTGGAGCGGGTGACGACCATCCTGCAGGGGATCGATCCGACGCTGTTCCATCCGGCGCCCAGGCTGGGGGTGCTGGGCGACCGGTTCGCCGTGTTCAGCGGCGGCAAGCTGGAGCGGCGCAAGGGGCAGGACATCGTGCTGGCGGCGTTCCGCAGGTTCGCCGAGCGGCGGCCGGACGCGCTGCTGGTCACCGCCTGGCACAGCCCCTGGCCGCAGATGGCGCGAAGCCTGGACGAAAGCGGGCTGGCGGCGGCGGTGGTGTTCGACGGCGACGGGCGGGTGGACGTCGCCGCCTGGGCGCAGGCCTCCGGCGTGGCGGCCGGGCAGGTCCTGGACCTGGGGCCCGTGCCCAACGCCGCCCTCCCCCCGCTGCTGCGCGAGATGGACGTGGCCGTCTTCCCCAACCGCAGCGAGGGCGGGACCAACCTGGTGGCCATGGAGTGCATGGCCTGCGGCGTGCCGACCATCCTGTCGGCCAACACCGGGCACCTCGACCTGATCGGGGACGGCAACGGCTATGTGCTGGAGCGCCAGGCGGCCGTGCCCGGCCAGGAGGGCGTGGACGGCGTCGGCGGCTGGGGCGAGAGCGACGTGGACGAGGTGGTCGAGCGGCTGGAGGCGGCCTACGCCGACCGCGAGGACGCCCGCCGGCGCGGCCTGCGCGGGGCCGAGACGCTGTCGAAGCTGACCTGGGCGCGGACCGCCGACGCGCTGAAGGCGGCGGTGCTGGCGCTCTAGAGCGGGCCCTTGAAGACGAACCAGGCGCCGAGCGCGATGAAGGCGAAGCCCACGCCGTGGTTCAGGGTCAGCTTCTCGCCGAGGTAGAGGACCGAGAAGACCGCGAAGACCACCAGGGTGATCACCTCCTGCATGGCCTTCAGCTCGGCGGGCTCGTAGACGGCGCGGCCGATGCGGTTGGCCGGCACCGCCAGCCAGTACTCGAAGAAGGCGATCCCCCAGCTCACCAGGACGATGGCCCAGAGCGGCCCGCGGTCGACCTTCAGGTGGCCGTACCAGGCGAAGGTCATGAAGACGTTGGAGGCGACCAGCAGCAGGACGGGGGCGGCCAGGGTCCAGGCAGGTGTCACGGGCGGAGGTCTCCTGTTGCGTTCGGGTTTGAGGGGCGGGCCCGGCCGCCTATAACCTCCGCCGGGAGCGAGGGGGAACGACGATGCGCGGATGGAGGGCGGCGCTGGCCGTCGTGGCGACGCTGGCGCTGGCGGCCTGCGGCCAGGGCGGCGCGGGCAAGGCGCAGGGCGGCGGCGAACTTAGGATCTACAACTGGTCCGACTACATCGACCCAGAGCTGCTGGCCGAGTTCACGAAGGAGACCGGGATCAAGGTCCGCTACGACACCTTCGATTCCAACGAGGTGCTGGAGACCAAGGTCCTGCAGGGGAACACCGGCTACGACCTGGTGGTCCCTTCGAACCACAACGTGCCGCGCTACATCCAGGCCGGCGCGCTGCAGAAGCTGGACAAGGCGGCGCTGTCCGGGCTCGGCAACCTCTCGCCCGAGACCCTGCAGCACATGCAGCCCTTCGATCCCGGCCAGGCCTACACCGTGCCCTACATGCAGGGCACCATCGGCATCGGCTACAACGCGGACGCGGCCGCCAAGCGCGGCGTGGCCATGGACAGCTGGAAGGCGGTGTTCGAGCCGGCCAACCTGGCCAAGCTGAAGGACTGCGGGGTCTATTTCCTCGACGCCTCGGAGGACATGTACGCGGTCGCCCTGCACTACCTGGGCAAGGACCCCAATTCGACCGATCCGGCCGACTATGCGGCGGCGACCGAGGTCCTGCTGAAGGCCAGGCCGTACGTCCGCAAGTTCCACTCCTCGGAGTACATCGACGCGCTGGCCAACGGGGACATCTGCGTGGCCATCGGCTACTCGGGCGACGTGCTGCAGGCCGCCGACCGGGCCTCCGAGGCGAAGAACGGCGTCGAGGTGGCCTACGCCATCCCGAAGGAGGGCACCCAGGTGTGGTTCGACGTCTTCGCGATCCCCGCCGACGCGCCGAACGCCGCGGCCGCCTACCGCTTCCTGGACTTCATGCTGCGGCCGCAGGTGATCGCCCGGGCGTCGAACTACACCCACTACGCCAACGGCAATGCGGCGGCGACGCCGCTGCTGGACGCCGAGGTGCGCGAGGACCCCGGGGTCTATCCGCCGGCCGAGGTGGCCGCGCGGTTCTTCGTCACCACCACCAAGGACCAGGCCCTGCTCAGGGAGGTGAACCGGCAGTGGACGCGGGTGCTGACCGGCCAGTGAGCGGCCGGCCCGCGGGCGGGCGGCCCGTCATCGGCGGGGTGCGCTCGGCGTTCGCGCCGTGGGAGGACCCGGACGCCGCGCCCCTGGTCCGCTTCGAGGGCGTCAGCAAGCGGTTCGGCGAGCATGCGGCGGTCGAGGACGTGAGCCTCGACATCTACGAGTGGGAGTTCTTCGCCCTGCTGGGCCCCTCCGGCTGCGGCAAGACCACGCTCATGCGCCTGCTGGCCGGGCTGGAGACGCCGGACGCGGGCCGCATCCTGCTGCGCGGCGAGGACATCACCGGCCTGCCGCCGCACGCGCGGCCGACGAACATGATGTTCCAGTCCTACGCCCTCTTCCCGCACCTGACGGTGGCGCAGAACGTGGCCTTCGGCCTTCGGCAGCAGCGCCTGCCGAAGCGCGAGATCGCCGAGCGGGTGGAGGAGATGCTGGCGCTGGTCAGGCTGGAGGGGCTGGGGCGGCGACGGCCCGACCAGCTCTCCGGCGGGCAGAAGCAGCGGGTGGCGCTCGCCCGCGCCATCGCGCCCAGGCCGCGCATCCTGCTGCTCGACGAGCCGCTGGCGGCGCTGGACAAGAAGCTGCGCGACGAGACCCAGTTCGAGCTGATGCGGCTGCAGCACGAGCTTCGCATGACCTTCCTGATCGTCACCCACGACCAGGAGGAGGCCATGGTGGTCGCCGACCGGATCGCGGTGATGCGGGAGGGCCGGATCGTGCAGGTGGGCCGCCCGGCGGAGGTCTACGAGGCGCCCGCGAACCGCTACGTGGCCGAGTTCATCGGCGACGTGAACCTGTTCGAGGGCCAGGTGACGGCCTCCACCGGCCAGTCAGTGTCGGTGGCCTCGGCGGCCGCCGACCTGGTGGCCGACAGCACCCAGGGCTTCGAGCACGGCCAGCCGGTGTGGATCGCCGTGCGTCCGGAGAAGCTGGTGCTGCACCAGGACCAGCCGCCGCGGGCGCCCAACCTGCTGGCCGGCGAGATCCGCGAGGTGGGCTACCTCGGCGACTGGACCATCGTCATCGCGGCCACGGCGCCCGGCCGCACGGTGCGGGTGGCGCTGGCCAACACCGCGCGGGCCTCGACGCGGCCGCTGGCGGTGGGCGCCCCGGTCTGGCTGAGCTTCGCCCCCGACGCCGCCATGGTGCTGACCAGGTGAGGCGCCCGCGGCCCGGCCTGGCGGCGGCCCTGCCCTACCTGTGGCTGGCCGTCTTCTTCGCCTTCCCCTTCGTGCTGGTCGCCAAGCTGTCGCTGTCGGACACGGCGCTGGCCATCCCGCCCTACGCGCCCCGGATCGACTGGTCGGCGGGCGCGGCGGGCGTGGAGGCCTTCCTGCGCGGGCTGGACCTGGAGACCTACGCGCGGCTGACGCAGGACCGGCTCTACGCAGCGGCCTATCTCTCCAGCCTGAGGTTCGCCGCCATCGCCACGGCGATCCTGCTCGCGATCGGCTATCCGATCGCCTACGGCATGGCCCGCTTCCCGCCGGCGACGCGCAGCGCGCTGGTCATGGCGGTGATCCTGCCGTTCTGGACCAGCTTCCTGATCCGCATCTACGCCTGGATCGCCATCCTGAAGCCCGCGGGCCTGCTGAACGCCGCCCTGGGCGCGGCGGGCCTGCCGGCGGTCAACCTCCTGAACACCGAGGCGGCGGTCGTCATCGGCCTGGTCTACGCCTACCTGCCGTTCATGGTCCTGCCGCTCTATGCGGTGCTGGAGAAGCAGGACGCGAGCCTGATCGAGGCCGCCCAGGACCTCGGCGCGACGCCGGCCCAGGCCTTCTGGCGGGTGACGGTCCCGCTGTCCCTGCCCGGCGTCCTGGCGGGCTGCCTGCTCTGCTTCATCCCGATGGTGGGCGAGTTCGTGATCCCCGACCTGCTGGGCGGGTCGGAGACCCTGATGCTCGGCAAGACCATCTGGACCGAGTTCTTCGCCAACCGCGACTGGCCGGCCGCCTCGGCCGTGGCCATCGTGCTGCTGGCCACCCTGGTGGTCCCGATCCTCGCCTTCCAGCGCAGCCAGGCGAAGGTGCTGCGATGAGGCGCGGCCCCTCCCCCTTCAACGTCGCCGCGGTGGGCCTGGGGCTGGCCTTCCTCTACGCGCCGATCGCGCTGCTGGTGCTCTATTCGTTCAACGCCAGCCGGCTGGTGACGGTGTGGGGCGGCTTCTCCACACGCTGGTACGCGGCCCTGTTCCGCGACGAGCAGATGCTGGACGCGGTCTGGGTGACCCTGCGGGTGGGGCTGATCTCGGCCACGCTGGCGACGATCCTGGGCCTGCTGGCCGCGGTGGCCCTGGTGCGCGGCGGGCGGTTCCGCGGGCGGCTGCCGTTCGCCGGCATGGTCTACGCCCCGCTGGTGATGCCGGAGGTGATCCTCGGCCTGTCGCTGCTGCTGCTGTTCGTCAGCCTCGGCCTGCCGCGCGGCTTCTGGACGGTGACGCTGAGCCACGCCACCGTCACCCTCTGCTACGCCACGGTGGTCATCCAGGCCCGGCTGCAGGGCTTCGACCGCAGCCTGGAGGAGGCCGCCCAGGACCTCGGCTGCACGCCGGTCGAGGCCTTCGTGAAGGTCACCCTGCCGAACATCGCCCCGGCCGTGGCGGCGGCCTGGATGCTGGCCTTCACCCTGTCGCTCGACGACCTGGTGATCGCCAGCTTCGCCTCCGGCCCGGGGGCCACCACGCTGCCCATGCGGCTCTACAGCCAAGTGCGGCTGGGGGTGAACCCCGAGATCAACGCCATCTCCACCCTGCTGATCGGCGTGGTGGCGACGGGCGTGATCGCCGCCTGGCTCGTGCAGCGGCGCCGGCGCGTTTAGGTAACCACGGAATACACGGACCACACGGAAAGGGGCCGGCGCTAACCCAGCCAGGCTTGCGCCGCCTCGCTAATTTCCTGCGCGCCAGGGGCGCGCAAGATCACACCTGGCTCGACCTCTCCGTTCCGTGTGGTCCGTGTATTCCGTGGTTCTTTCCTCAGAGGTCCGGGACGCGGTCGAACCAGGGCCTGGCCCGCTCGAGCTGGCCGGCCAGGCCGAACAGGGTCGCCTCCTCGCCCATCCGGCCGACGAACTGCATGCCGATCGGCAGGCCCGACGCGCTCCAGGCCAGCGGCACGGTCATCGCCGGCTGGCCGGTGTTGTTGAAGGCCTGGGTGTTGGGCATGAAGGCGAACAGCCGCTCGGCGATCTGGCTGACATCCTCGAGGATGTGGCCGATGGGGATCGGCGGGCTGCCGAGCGTCGAGAGCAGCAGGACGTCATGAGCCTCGAACAGCGGGGCCACCTGGCGGCCGAAGGCGTGCAGGGTGGCGATGGCCCGGGCGTAGGCCGAGGCGGTGACGCCCTGGCCGCGGCGGTAGGTCATGAAGGTGAGCGCCTCCACCTCCCCCTCGGCGACGGGGCGGCCGCGGCGCTCGGCCTCGGCGTCGAGGGTGGCCGCGACGCTGGCGGCGATGACCAGGCCGGCGGCCGCCTGCATGGCGGCGAAGTCGCCGGGGACGGTCGCCTCCTCAACCTGGTGGCCGAGATCCTCCAGGAGCCTGGCGGTGTCGCGCACCGCCTGGGCGCATTCGGGGTCGAGCGCCTGGGACTGCAGGGCCGCGGTGGTGAAGGCGATGCGCAGGCGCCCCGGTTCGCGGGCCGCCGCCTCGGCGAACGGCCGCTCGGGCGGGGCCAGGAAGTAGGGGTCGCCGGGTTGCGGGGCGCAGGCGACGTCGAGCAGCACGGCGCTGTCGCGCACCGAGCGGGTGACGGCATGCTGGATCGAGGCCCCGGCCCAGCCCTCCCCCATCGGGGCGAAGGAGACCCGCCCGCGCGAGGGCTTCATCCCGAACAGGCCGCAGCAGGCGGCCGGCGTGCGGATCGAGCCGCCGCCGTCGCTGGCGTGGGCGGCCGGCACGATCCCCGCCGCCACGGCGGCCGCCGCGCCGCCAGAGGAGCCGCCGGGCGTGCGGCCGAGGTCCCAGGGATTGCGGCAGACGCCCAGGTGCTCGCCCTCGGTGAA
>NZ_DAISJG010000082.1:0-8579 GCF_036821595.1 Phenylobacterium sp. | reverse complement strand
CCCACGTCCACCGGTCGCTCGACATGGATCTTCAGCCGCCTGGCAGAACAAAACGCCGGTCAGACCGACACACCCTCGTCCGGCCCTTCCGGCGCGCTGAGCGGCGACGTCAGTCCGAACAGGACATGGTCTCGCCAGACGCCGTTAATTTTCAGATAAGACTTGGCGTAGCCCTCCTCCACGTAGCCCGCCTTGGCGAGCAGGGTGCGGGAGGGCCCGTTCTCCGGAATGCAGGCCGCTTCCAGCCGATGCAGGCCGAGCGTCCGGAAGGCGAAGTCCGAGACCGCCTTCACCGCCGCCAGCGTCAGCCCCTGGCGGGTGAACGGCTTGCCGCACCAGTAGCCCACCGAGCCCATCTGGGCGACGCCGCGCCGCACGTTGGACAGGGTGATGCCGCCGGTCAGCGCCCCGTCCTCGGAGCGGAACACGAAGAACGGATAGGCCGCGCCCAGGTCCCGGTCGCGCTGGTAGGCCGACAGCCGGCGGCGGAACGCCGCGCGCGACAGGTCGTCCGCCGGCCAGGTGGGTTCCCAGGGCTGCAGGAAGCTGCGGGAGACGGCCCGCAGCTCGCGCCATTCGGGATAGTCGGCGGCCCGTGGCGGCCGCAGCACCACGCCCTCGCCTTCCACGCGAAGGCCGCTCTCCGGCGAAATCCAGTCCAGCAGGGCCATGGCGCGCGCAGCGTCGCGGAATTCGTGGCGCGCGGTCAATAGGTTGGCGAGAAGCCGATGGCGGCCATGCCGAACAGCGAGGCCTCGAACACCGGGGCCGCCCGCAGCGCCGCCTTGGGCCCCAGCACGGCCACCGCCGACTTCCGCTCCCGCAGGATCCACTCCACCAGACGGGCGATGTCCTCGGCGGTGACGGAGTCCACTTCCCGGGCGACGATGTCCGGGTGCAGGGTGCGGCCGAACAGCAGCACCTGGCCGGCGGCCTGCTCGGCCCGGGCCAGCGCCCCCTCCCGGCCCATGAACATCGAGCCCTTGAGCTGGGCCTTGGCGCGGGCGAGCTCGTCCTCGCCCACGGGCTTGGTCAGCTCGACGATCTCGCCGGCGGTCACCCGGGCCAGTTCTTCGGCGTCGGTCGCCGCGCAGCCGGCGAACACGCCGAGCGCGCCGGTGTCGGCGTAGGTCTCCGAATAGGCGTCGATGGCGTAGGCCAGGCCGCGCTTCTCGCGGGCCTCCTGGAACAGCCGCGAGGCCATGCCCCCGCCGAGGATCTCGGCCAGCAGGCGCAGGGTGAAGTAGTCGGGGTCGAGCACCCCCACGGCCGGCAGCAGCAGGACGACGTTGGCCTGCTCCAGCTTCTTGGCCACCGCCCGCACGCCGGCTTCGAAGTGCGCCGGTTCCGGCGGCGGCAGGGACGGACCCTCGGCGTGGCCGAAGTCCCGCTCGGCGAAGCGCAGCAGCTCGTCCTCGTCCACGGCGCCCGCCGCGCTCACGACAAGGCTCTCGGGGGCGTAGAGCGCCTGGCGCCAGTCGCTCAGGGTCTCCGGCGTCGCCCGTCCGATCGACGCCGTGGTGCCGAGGATCGGCCGGCCCAGCGGCTGGCCGGCGAAGGCCGCCTCCTGCGCCAGCTCGAAGACCAGGTCGTCGGGGGCGTCGGCCGCCTCGGCGATCTCCTGGGCCACCACCTGCTTCTCGCGGGCCAGGTCGGCGGCGTCCATGGCGGGCCTGAGCACCAGGTCGGCGATGACGCTGGAGCCGAGGTCCAGGCCGTGCTTCAGCGCCCGCACCTGGAAGCTGGTGCGCTCGTAGCCGGTGGCCGCGTTGATGTGGCCGCCCTCCGCCTCGATCACCTCGACGATGCCGCGGGCGGAGCGGCCGCCGGCGCCCTTGAACACCATGTGCTCCAGGAGGTGCGACCAGCCTGAGCGGGCCTCGTCCTCGTAGCGAGCGCCGCGGCCGGCGACCACCGAGAGCGCCACGGTCTGCAGTCCGGGCATGGGGTCGCAGACCACCCGTACGCCGTTCGACAGGGTGTGGACGCGCGGCGTGGCGTCGGGGTCAGGCGTTGGCGAAGGCGCGGACATATTCCTTGATCGTTTCGGGTTCGGCGGGCAGCCGGTCGAAACGCTCGGGACGGTCGGCAAGGTCCAGGGCGCCGCGCGGCAGGGCCGGCGTCACGCCGGAGGCCTCGGCCACGTCTTCCGGGAACTTCGCCGCATGGGCGGTGGACAGCACCACCACCGGGCCCGGCAGGTCGGCCACGCGCTTCAGCGCCGCCACGGCCACCGCGGTGTGCGGGTCGATCAGTTCGCCCGTCTCGTTGAGCGTCGCCACGATGATCCGGCGCGTCTCGTCCTCGCCGACGGCCACGCCGCGGAACATGGCGCGCATCGCCTGGAAGGCCTTGGGCGGGATGTCGATGGCGCCCGCGGTGGCGAAAGCCCCGAAGGCCCGCGCGGTCTCAACCGGCTCGCGCTCGACGCTCTCGAAATAGAGGCGCTCGAAGTTCGACGCCGACTGGATGTCCATGGCCGGCGAGATGGTCGGCGTCACCTGGCCGCGGACGTAGCGGCCGTCCTCGAACGCATGGGCCAGGATGTCGTTTGAGTTGGTCGCCACCACGATGCGGCCGATCGGCAGGCCCATGCGGCTGGCCACATAGCCGGCGAAGGCGTCGCCGAAGTTGCCCGAGGGCACGCAGAAGCTGACCGGCCGGTGCGGCGCGCCCAGCGCCACGGCGCTGGTGAAGTAGTAGACCGCCTGGGCCGCGATCCGGGCGAAGTTGATGGAGTTGACGCCCGACAGGTCCACCGCCTGGCGCAGAACCTGGTCCTGGAAGGCCTGCTTCACGATCGCCTGGCAGTCGTCGAAGGTGCCGGCCACCGCCACACAGGCGACGTTGGGCTCGGTCGCGGCGGTCATGAACCGGCGCTGGACCTCGCTGATCCGCCCCTCCGGGAAGAGCGCCACGACCTTGACGTTCCTGCGGCCGCGGAAGGCCTCCACCGCCGCCCCGCCGGTGTCGCCGGAGGTGGCGCACAGGATGGTCTGGGTGCGGCTCTGCTTGCCCAGCACATGGTCGTACAGCCTGGCCAGGATCTGCATGGCCACGTCCTTGAAGGCGAGGCTGGGGCCATGGAAGAGCTCGGCCAGGAAGGCGCCGGGCGAGAGCTGCACCAGCGGCACGACAGCCGGATGGTTGAAGGTGGCGTAGGCCTCCCGGCACATCTCCAGGAGTTCGTCCTTGGGGATCTCGTCGCCCGCGAAGGCGCCGATCACCGCGGCGGCGACCTCGGCGTAGGGCCGGCCCGCGAAGGCCGCGATCTCGGCGTCCGTGAAGGACGGCCAGGTCTCCGGCACGTAGAGGCCGCCGTCGGGGGCGAGCCCCGCCAGCACTGCGTCGACGAAGCCCACCGAGGGCGCCTGCCCCCGGGTCGAGATGTAGCGCATCAGGATTTCCGCCTGCGGAAGAGCATGGCGGCATAGACGCCGGCCAGGGCGCCCGCAAGGCCGAACCAGGTGACGGCGTACTCCAGGTGCCGATTGGGGATCTGCGCCGGCAGCGGCGCGGGCACCAGGGCCGCCCACTCTGGGTTGGAGGAGGTCTCGGCCATCAGGAAGATCGGCGCGGGCGTCTGCGCCTTCAGGGCCGCGGCCATGGCGTCGACGTCGCGGGAGAACCAGCGGTCGGGACGGTTGGGCGGCGTCACGAAGCTGGCCGGCTCCGGCGGCCGCAGGACCCCGGTCACCTTCACCGGCGCCCGGCCGGCGGGATCCACCGGCGGCCGGGCCGAGATGGTGTCGGCGACGAAGCCGCGGTCCACGAGCACGGTGCGGTAGCGCAGGGCGTCAACCTCGCAGGCCGAGATCAGCCGCACCCCCGACTGTCCCTCGCGCAGCCCGTAGAGCTCGACATAGGGCGCGGTCGCGAGCCCCGGACAGGTGGCGGTCACCCGCACGAAGCCCACGTCCCGCCCGTCGGAGAGGGCGTCCAGCACCGGGCCGACCGGTTGCGGCGGGGAAGCCTGGAGCTTCTCGATGCGGGCCAGCACGTCTCGCTTCCAGGCCAGCCGCTGCAGCTGCCAGGCGCCCAGGCCGACCAGGATCGCCAGGGCCACGAGCGTGACCAGGGTCAGGCCGAAGGGGAAGCCGCGCCGGCCGGGGCGGCGGTCGCCGATCGGGACCTCCGGGTCCCAGGCCTCAGTCATGGCGCGCTTCGGAGGCCTTGTTCATGAACTGCGCCGCCAGCATGACGCCCTTCATCGGGCGCAGCATGGCCAGCACGAGGACGAGCGTGCCGGGCAGCCAGAGGACCAGGTGGACCCAGACCGGCGGGCTCAAGGCGACCTCGGTGAACAGGGCCGCGAAGGCCACGATGAACCCCGCGATGAGGATCACGAACACCGCCGGTCCGTCGCCGGAATCCGCCTTGGCGAGGTCGAAGCCGCAGGCTTCGCAGCGGGGCGCCACCGTCAGGAAGCCCTCGAACAGGCGCCCCTCGCCGCAGTTGGGGCAGCGGCCCGCGATCCCCGCCAGCAGCGGGTTGCGGGCCTCCGCCACCTCAGTGGCCTCCGCCGCCGAAGACCACGTAGATGAAGGCGAACAGGAACAGCCACACGACGTCGACGAAGTGCCAGTACCAGGCCGCCGCCTCGAAGCCGAAGTGCTGCTTGGGCGTGAAGGCGCCGTTCATCAGCCGGATCAGGCAGACGATCAGGAAGATGGTCCCGATCAGCACGTGGAAGCCGTGGAAGCCCGTGGCCATGAAGAAGGTCGAGCCGTAGAGGCCGGAGTTCGCCGCTTCCTCGTTGAAGAAGTACTGGTGGTCGAGGATGTGGGCGTACTCGTACACCTGGATCGCGGTGAACATGATCCCGAGCAGGACGGTCAGGAGCAGGCCGAGCTTGGCGCTCTTGCGGTCGCCCTGCTGCAGGGCGTGGTGGGCCCAGGTGATCGTGGTGCCGGAGAGCAGCAGGGTCAGGGTGTTGACCAGCGGCAGCTCCCAGGCCGGCACCGTCTCGACGCCGTGCGGCGGCCAGGTGGCCCAGGCGGTGCGGACCTCCTCGATCGAGGCCAGGGTCCGGTGCTCGTGGAAGAGCGCCATCTCGAAGAAGACCCAGAACCAGGCGACGAAGAACATCACCTCCGAGGCGATGAACAGGATCATGCCGTAGCGCAGGCCGATGCCGACGACGGGGGTGTGGTCGCCCTGGTTGGCTTCCTTCACCACGTCCCGCCACCAGCCGAACATGGTGTAGAGCACGCCCGCGAGACCCGCGGCGAACAGCCACCAGGTGCCCTTCTCCAGGCCGAACAGGCCCTTCATCCAGGCCACGCCGCCGACAGCCATGACCGTGGCCGCGATCGAGCCGGTGAGCGGCCACGGGCTCGGGTTGACCAGGTGGTAGTCGTGTTTGACGCCTGCGGCCATTTCGGTCCTAACCCCTCGCAAGTCCCCAACGCGCCGGACAGAGTCGCGCGCAGTCAAAAGTCGCGCACGCTATAGCCTTGCGTCGAGGCCTCCGCCAAGGGGGAAAGGCTCAACCGGCGTTCGACGGCTTGTGCGCCTGCGCCGTCTCCGGCGCGGGGGGCGCCTCGACCGACGGGAAGAAGGTGTAGGAGAGCGTCACCTCCTGCTCCCCCCGGGTGTCGAAATCCGACGCGAACTTCGGATCGACGAAGTAGAGCACCGGCATGTCCACGGTCTGGCCCGCGGCGATCGTCTGGTCGGAGAAACAGAAGCAGTCGAGCTTCTGGAAGTAGAGGCCGGCCTCCTCGGGGACCACGTTGAACACCGCGCGGCCGGTGATCGGGGTCGCCCCGTTGTTGGTCACCCGGAACAGCGCCAGCTTGGTCTCGCCGATCTTCGCCTCTTGCGTCCTCTGCTCGGCGGTGAAGGTCCACGGCAGGTTGCGGACGTTGGCGTCGAACCGGATGGTCAGGGTCTTGTCCAGCACCCTGTCCGGCGCGACCTCGGCCTTGCGCACCGTGCCGTCGAAGCCGGTGAGTTCGCAGAAGGCGCGGTAGAGCGGCACCGAGGCGTAGGCCGCCCCCACCATGCCGAAGAAGGTGGCCCCGCAGATCAGGCCTACGCGGCGGTTGCGCCGCTGCTGCGGGGTGAGTTCGCGCTTAGAGCCGGGGTTCAAGGACACTGCCGCCAAGCCTCACGATGGTGACTACGAAGACCAGGATCACGAAGAGCAGGAGGCCGAGCGCGAGGGCGATGTTGCGGCCGCGCCGCGCCTTCGTCTCGGCTTCGGTCTCACGGGCTGGATCGCTCATCTAGAGGACCTCCAGGGCTTTCAGCCCCATCAGGTGTTCGACCAGCAGGGTGGCGAACAGCAGGGACAGGTACAGGATGGAGAAGGCGAACAGGTTGCGCGCGTCCTTCGCCCCGGCGCGCACGTCGTAGAGGCCGTCATCATTGCGCTGGCCGGCCGCCTCGCCGGCCCGGCTGCGGTAGAGCCGCCAGGCGAGCAGAAGGAAGACCAGCCCCCCCAGGCCGGAGACCGCCAGATAGGCCGCCCCGCCGAGGCCGGTGAAGGCCGGTGCGATCGCCACCGGCACGAACAGCAGGCTGTAGATCCAGATCTGCCGGCGCGTGGAGGCCGCGCCCGCCACCACCGGCATCATCGGCACGCCGGCCTTCTGGTAGTCCTCGCTGGTGTAGAGGCTGAGCGCCCAGAAGTGCGGCGGCGTCCACATGAAGATGATGGCGCACAGCAGCCAGGCGTTCAGCGGCGCGGTCCCCGCAGCCGCCGCCCAGCCGATCACCGGCGGCAGCGCCCCGGCGAGGCCGCCGATGACGATGTTCTGCGCCGTCCAGCGCTTCAGCCACATGGTGTAGACCACGGCGTAGAACAGGATGGTGAAGGCGAGCAGGCCCGCCGCCAGCCAGTTCAGCGCCATGCCCATCAGCATGACCGAGAACAGCGAGAGCACCACGCCCAGGGTCAGCGCGTCGGCGCCCTGCACCCGGCCCGCCGGCACCGGCCGCCCGCGCGTGCGGCGCATCTTGGCGTCGATGTCGGCGTCGTACCACATGTTGAGGGCGCCGGACGCGCCCGCCCCCACGGCGATGCACAGGATCGCCACGGCCCCCAGCACCGGGTGCAGGGGGGTGTCGGCGGCGACCAGGCCGGTCAGGCCCGTGAACACCACCAGGCTCATCACGCGCGGCTTCAGGAGCTGGACGAAGTCCTGCCAGCGGGCGGGGATGCGGGCGGTGGGATGGGCCGTAGCCATGGCCATGGATGATACTCGTAATGTCCGAAGGGCGCGCCCCTTGCGGAGCGCGCCCCTCTAAGATGGTCCCGGAGGCGCCTGCGTCCTAGTGGACGTCGGGCTTCACCACCGGCAGCTCGTTGAACTGGTGGAACGGCGGCGGCGAGGACAGGGTCCACTCCAGCGTCGTGGCGCCTTCGCCCCACGGGTTGGCCTCGCCCTTGCGGCGGAACACCATCGCGTCGAGCAGAACCACCAGGAACACGCCCACGCCGGCCAGGGTCACCGCGTAGCCGAACGAGGAGACCTGGTTCCAGAGCGTGAAGGCGTCCGGATAGTCCACGTAGCGGCGCGGCATGCCCTGGAGCCCCAGGAAGTGCTGCGGGAAGAAGATCAGGTTCACGCCGATGAAGGTGACCCAGAAGTGCACGGCGGCGAGCCACTCGCGGTACTTCACGCCCCACATCTTCTCGAACCAGTAGTAGAAGCCGGCGAAGATCGCGAACACCGCGCCCAGGCTCAGCACGTAGTGGAAGTGGGCCACCACGTAGTAGGTGTCGTGCAGGCTGTAGTCGATGCCGGCGTTGGCCAGCACCACGCCGGTCACGCCGCCGACGGTGAACAGGAAGATGAAGCCGATCGCCCACAGCATCGGCGCCTTGAAGTCGATGGAGCCGCCCCACATCGTCGCGATCCAGCTGAACACCTTCACGCCCGTCGGCACCGCGATGACCATGGTGGCCGCGGTGAAGTAGGCGCGCAGGTTCACGCTCATGCCGACCGTGAACATGTGGTGGGCCCACACGACGAAGCCGATGAAGCCGATCGCCACCATGGCGTAGGCCATGGCCAGGTAGCCGAACACCGGCTTGCGCGAGAACGTCGAGACGATGTGGCTGATGATGCCGAAGCCCGGCAGGATCAGGATGTACACTTCCGGGTGCCCGAAGAACCAGAACAGGTGCTGGTACATGATCGGGTCGCCGCCGCCGGCGGCGTCGAAGAAGTGGGTGTTAAAGTTGCGGTCGGTCAGCAGCATGGTGATGGCGCCGGCCAGCACGGGCAGCGACAGCAGCAGCAGGAAGACCGTCACCAGCACCGACCAGACGAACAGCGGCATCCGGTGCAGGGTCATGCCCGGCGCGCGCATGTTGAAGATGGTGGTGATGAAGTTGATCGCGCCCAGGATCGAGCTCGCCCCGGCCAGGTGGACCGAGAGGATGGCCAGGTCCATGGACGGGCCCGCGTGGCCCGAGGTGGAAAGCGGCGGATAGAGCGTCCAGCCGCCCCCGAAGCCGGTGCCCGGCCCGCCGTCCACGAACATGGACAGGCACAGCAGGACCCAGGCGGCCACCAGCAGCCAGAACGAGATGTTGTTCATCCGCGGGAAGGCCATGTCCGGCGCGC
>NZ_DAISJG010000081.1:0-8592 GCF_036821595.1 Phenylobacterium sp. | reverse complement strand
CCGGGAAGGCGATCTCGATGCGGTGGCGCAGGTCGCCGGCGCTCAGCCGCTCCAGCCCCTCGCCCAGCGCCGCCACGACGCCCGACAGCTCCGCCGCCGCCCGGGCCTTGGCCGCCTCGTTGCGGGCCCGCTCCTCCTCCGCCGCCTTGCGCTGCTCGGCGGTCAGCCCCTCAAGCCGCAGCTTCTCCACGCCCGCGTCCTTGAACACCGAGACGGCGTCGGCCATCAGGCCGAGCTCGTCGCGGCGGCCCCGGGCCGGCACCTCGACGGTGTAGTCCCCCGACGCCAGCTTGCGCATGGCCTCGGTCAGCGCTGTCACCGGCCGGGCGATGGCCCGGGTCAAGAGGACGCCGAGCGCCGTGGCGATCAGCACGGCCAGGCCGATGCAGGCGGCCAGCGTGATGTAGGCGGTCCGCGTCACGCTCGCCTGGCGGGCGACCAGGGTCTCCATCCGCGTGTTGGTGGCCTCGTAGAGCGCCTCGATGCCGTCCTCGGCCGGCGCGATCAGGCCGTCGGCCGCGCCGTCCGGGCCGACCATGTCCACGGCTTGCTGCAGGGTCAGGGGATCGTCGGCCAGCACCTTGCCGGCCACCACGATCTCGGCATGCCACTTGTCGGCGGCGACGCCCACGCCCTGCAGCGTCTTCTGGTCGTCCGGACGGTCGGCCAGCAGGGTCGCCCCGGCTTCCAGGCGCTTCCGGAAGTTGCCCCGGTGCTTGTCGACCCGCTCCATGTAGTACATGTCGCGCGACAGCAGGTAGCCGCGGTAGCTGTTCTCCTGGCGGGCCAGGTAGAACTTGGCCTGCTCCAGGACCGCGATGACCTCGTTCGCCTTCGCTGTCTGCGCCCGGGCCGCGCCCAGGGTGTTCAGCGTGTAGAACGTCCAGCCGCCCATGGCGACCAGGGTGAGCACCACCGCCGCGAAGCCGACCGTCAGCTTGCGGGAGATACGCATGTTGTCCAAAAGCATAGCCTGATAACTTTTCTTCGGAAATCCAGTACGTCCTTGGGACATTACTCAACTGAATCCGAACAGGCGGTTACCTTACCGAGGCTGATCAGTAGATTTGTCGCGAACAACGTTCGCTCTACGAAGGACCCGCCGCGCCTCCGCCACCGGGGCCGTCCCGCCGCCTCGACGGCCCGTCGCCCCGATCGCTCGGCCCCTATCGCGCGGGCGCGAGAGTCCCGCTAGAAGGCGCCCCATGAGCGCCGCGCCCTCGAAGACCCTCGCCGAAACCGCCGCCGAGTTCGGGCTGAAGCCCGAGGAATACGACCTGATCGTCCAGCGCCTGAACCGCGAGCCGAACCTCGTGGAGCTGGGCGTCTTCTCGGTGATGTGGTCGGAGCACTGCTCCTACAAGTCGTCCCGCCGCCACCTCGGCAAGTTCCCCACCAAGGGCCCCCGCGTGATCCAGGGCCCGGGCGAGAACGCCGGCGTCATCGACATCGGCGACGGCCAGGCCTGCATCTTCAAGATGGAGAGCCACAACCACCCCTCCTACATCGAGCCCTACCAGGGCGCGGCCACGGGCGTGGGCGGCATCATGCGCGACGTCTTCACCATGGGCGCGCGGCCTGTGGCCCTGCTGAACGCCCTGCGGTTCGGCGACCCCGGCCATCCGAAGACGAAGCGCCTCGTCTCCGGCGTCGTCGCCGGCATCGGCGGCTACGGCAACTGCGTGGGCGTCCCCACGGTGGCCGGCGAGACCAACTTCCACCGCGGCTACGACGGCAACATCCTGGTCAACGCCATGTGCGTGGGCCTGGCCGACGCCGACAAGATCTTCTACTCGGCGGCTCCGGCCCCGGGCCTCTCCGTGGTCTATTTCGGCTCCAAGACCGGCCGCGACGGCATCCACGGCGCCACCATGGCCAGCGCGGAGTTCGACGAGGCCTCCGACGAGAAGCGCCCCACCGTCCAGGTCGGCGACCCGTTCGCCGAGAAGCTCCTGATCGAGGCCACGCTGGAGCTGATGGCCTCCGGCGCCGTCGCCGCCATCCAGGACATGGGCGCCGCCGGCCTCACCTCCTCCTCCGTCGAGATGGCCGGCAAGGGCGACGTCGGCATCGAGCTCGACCTCGACGCCGTGCCCCAGCGCGAGGAGGGCATGACCGCCTACGAGATGATGCTCTCGGAGAGCCAGGAGCGGATGCTGGCCATCCTCAAGCCCGGCCGCGAGCGCGACGGCCACGCCATCTTCGAGAAGTGGGGCCTCGACGCCGCCATCATCGGCAGGACCACCGACACCGGCCACATGGTCCTGAAGCACCGGGGCGAGGTGGTCTGCGACGTGCCGCTCGCGCCCCTGTTCGACGACGCCCCGCTCTACGACCGCCCCTGGGTCGCGCCGCCGCCGCAGCCCCGCCTGACCGCGGCCGACGTCGCCGCCCCGGCCGACTGGAAGGCCGCGGTGCTGACGCTGATGTCGGCGCCCGACATGGCCTCCAAGCGCTGGATCTGGGAGCAGTACGACCGCCACGTCATGGCCGACACCCTGGAGGACAGCGCCACCGGCGCCGACGCCGGCGTCGTCCGCGTGCACGGCGGCCGCAAGGCGCTGGCCATGACCTCCGACGTCACCCCGCGCTACGTCCAGGCCGACCCCTACGAGGGCGGCAAGCAGGCCGTCGCCGAGGCCTGGCGCAACCTCACCGCCGTCGGCGCCACGCCCATCGCCATCACCGACAACCTGAACTTCGGCAATCCCGAACGGCCCGAGATCATGGGCCAGATCGTCCGCGCCATCGAGGGCATGGCCGAGGCCTGCGCGGCCCTCGACTTCCCGGTCGTGAGCGGCAACGTCAGCCTCTACAACGAGACCAATGGCCAGGCCATTCCGCCGACCCCCACCGTGGGCGGCGTGGGCCTGCTGGCCGACTACGCCCGCCGCGCCGACTTCGGCGGCATGAAGCCCGGCGACCGGCTGGTGCTGGTCGGCGAGACCCGCGGCGAGCTCGGCGCGTCCATGTACCTGCGCGAATGCCTCGGCCGCGAGGAGGGCGCCCCGCCGCCGGTCGACCTCGCCGCCGAGCGCCGCAACGGCGACCTCGTGCGCGGCCTGATCCAGAGCGGCCAGGTCCACGTGGTCCACGACCTCTCCGACGGCGGCCTGGTCGCCGCCGTGGCCGAGATGGCGCTCGCCTCCGACGTCGGCGCCCAGCTCAGGGCCCCCGACGAGGTCCCCGCCCACGCCTTCCTGTTCGGCGAGGACCAGGGCCGCTACCTGGTGGCCACCCGCGCCGCCGACGCCCTCCTGGCCGCCGCCGAGGCCGAAGGCGTCCCGGCCCAGGTGGTCGGCGAGGCCGGCGGCGACGTGCTGGCCGTCCCCGGCCTCTTCAGCCTCGCGCTCTCCGAGCTGCGCCAGGCCCACGAGGCCTGGATGCCGGCCTACATGGGGTGATGGACGCCCGCCCCCACCTCGCCGCCGCCGAGGCCCTGATCGGCCGGCCGGGCTCGCGCCACGCGATCCCGACGCCGGCCGCGGTCCTCGACCTCGACGCCTTCGAGCGCAACGTCGCCAGGATGCAGGCCCGCGCCGACGCCGCGGGCCTCGCGCTCCGCCCCCACGCCAAGTCGCACAAGTCCGCCACCCTCGCCCGCCGGCAGATCGAGGCCGGCGCGGTCGGCGTCTGCTGCGCCAAGCTGGCCGAGGCCGAGGCCCTCGCCGCCGAGGGGATCGGCGCCATCCTCCTGACCTCGCCGATCGCCGGCGCGGCCAACGCCGGACGCGCCGCGGCGCTGTCCCGCGCGATCCCCGGCTTCCGCATGGTCGTCGACCACGTCGACGGCGTCGCCGAACTCGCCGCGACCGGCGCGCCGCTGCAGCTGGTCATCGACGTCGACGTGGGCCTCGGCCGCACCGGCGTCCACGACCCCGACCAGGCCGCAGACGTCGCCCGCGCCATCCTGCGCCACCCGCAGCTCACCCTCCTGGGCGTGCAGGGCTACGGCGGCCAGTGGCAGCACATGAAGGGCGCCAACGCCCGCGCCGCCGCCGTGGCCGACGGCATGGCCCGCCTGGCGACCGCGATCGCCGCCATCCGCGAGGCCGGCGGCCGCGTCGAGGTCGTCACCGGCGGCGGCACCGGCACCTTCGCCGCCGACGCCGCCCAGGGCCTGTTCAGCGAGGTCCAGCCCGGCTCCTACGCCTTCATGGACCGCGACTACCGCGACGCCCTCGGCGAGGACCCGGACGGCGCCTTCGAGCAGAGCCTGTTCGTCGCCGCCACGGTGATCAGCGCCAACCATCCGCAGTGGGTGACGGTCGACGCCGGCCTCAAGGCGCTCTCCACCGACGGCCCCCTGCCGGTCCTCGCCGACCCGGCCCTCGACGGCGCGGCCTTCCGCTTCTTCGGCGACGAGCACGGCATGGTCACGCGGCCCGCCGCCCGCGCCCTCCACCGCGGCGACCGCCTCGATCTGATCCCCGGCCACATCGACCCCACCCTCGACCGCCACGACCTGATCTGGGCCGTCCGCGGCGACGTGCTGGAAGCCGTGATCCCGGTCGATGCGAGGGGGGCGAGCCAGTAGCGGCGACGCCAGGCGCGGGAAGGTCCACGAACTCCACGAAGCGGCAGGAACGACGAGCCACGGATTTCACCGATTGCACGGATGCGGCCGTCCCGGCCGGGCCGATCCCGGCGAGGCTGCCGGACCTGATCGCGCGCCTCCGGCGCGCAAGGACGTCCGGGCTCCGCGTCTCCTATCCGTGTGATCCGTGAAATCCGTGGTTCTTCTTCGTTCGTGGGGTTCGTGGACCGCGCGAAGCGCGCCCCCTAAGCTCCACCGCATGAGCCCCACCGACCCCACCCTCGCCGAACGCCGCATCCAGGTCGTGCGCGATCACATGGCCCTGGAGACCGTCCACGACTGGGACGGCGTGATCGCCACCTTCGACCACCCCCGCTACGAGATGTACGGCTCCGGCGCGGTGTTCGACGGCGAGGCCGCCGTGCGCGGCTACTTCGCCGCCTCCCGCACGCCCTTCCCCGACCAGGGCAACGAGATCATCGCCATCGCCCACGCCGGCGACACCGTGCTCGTGGAGTTCTGGCTGACCGGCACGCACCTCGGCCCCCTGAAGCTCAAGGGCCGCACCGTCGAGCCCACCGGCCGGAGCTTCCGCGTCCGCATGGCGGCGAGCTTCGAGTTCACCCCGGGCAGCGACCGCATCCTCTGCGAGCGCCCCTACTTCGACCAGGCCGCCGTCACCCGCGCGCTGGGCTTGGCCTGACCCCGCGAGCCCCGCGGGCGCCGGCCTCAGGACTTCGGGCGGAGGGTCCTGGCGATCAGCCAGAGGTGCAGCGCGTGTGCGCCGATGAAGACGCCGGCCGCGGCGATGAGCGCCGGAATGACCAGACCCTCCTGGCCGGGTCGAGACGGAATGAAGGTGGCCGACGCCGCCGTGGCTGACAGGCAGAGCGCGGCCAGCAGCGGCGTGAACGCGAGCGCCAGCGGCCGCGGCGCCGTCCAGTTCACCGCGCCGGTCCGCGACCATTGCATCGGCAGCCGGCGCTCGGCCCTGAACCGGGCGTTCGCCGTCAGCGACATCGCCGCGAGCGTCACAAGCGCGAGGATGGCTATGGCGGCTGGCCCCATCACCGGTCTCCCTTCGTCCTGACGCTAACCCCGGAGCCACGCTGTCGGCAATGTGCGGGAGGCGCCACCCTGCCCGCCCCCCCCGGAAGGCGGACGTTCCGCCCGGCCTTGCGACGGGTCTGGCGCACGGCGGCGTTTGGCCTTAGCAAGGCCGTTACAACATAACAGGAGGTCGCCCTTGCGCCGTCTCGCCGCCTTCACCCTTGCGCTTGCCCTTGCCGCGGGCTCGGCCCAGGCGCGGCCCGTCCAGTTCGCCGCGGAGGCGCCGCGCGCCGGCGCGGTCGTGCTGCCGCTGGCGTCCGAGGCGGACCTTCAGATCCGCGGCGCGGCCCTCGATCCGGCCGTCCGCGAGGCGGTGCGCCGGGCGCTGGCCGCGGCGCGCTTCGAGTACAAGACGGGCAAGATGCTCAACCTGCGCGGGCTGGGCGGCTACGAGCAGATCGTGGTGCTGGGCGCGGCCGGGGCGCAGGGCCCGGCGGCGCTGCAGGACCTGGGCGGGCTGGCCAGGCGCGAGACCGCCGAAGCCGACGGGGCGGTGGCGGTGATGGCCCAGGGGCTCGACGCCGCCGAGCTCGCCATCGGCGCGGAGCTGGGCGGCTACGCCTATCCGGGGCTCAAGGCGCCGGCCGAGCGCAAGCCGTCGCGGGCGCCGCTGGTGATCGTCGGCGCCGGGGCCGACCAGGCGCGGGCGGCCTTCGAGAGCCGCGGCGCCGCCCTGGCCGAGGGCGTGCGCCTGACCCGCGACCTGATCTCCGAGCCGTCCAACATCAAGACGCCCCAGTGGTTCGCCGAGCGCACCCGCGACGCCTTCCGGGGCGTCCCGGGCGTGACGGTGGAGGTGTTCGACGAGGCCGAGCTCGCCCGGCGCGGGATGAACGCCATCCTCAGCGTCGGCATGGGCTCCACCCGGCCGCCCCGGCTGGTGATCGTCGAGTACAAGGGGCCGGGCGCCGCCGGCCGGCCGGTGGTGATCACCGGCAAGGGCATCACCTTCGACGCGGGCGGCGTCTCCATCAAGCCGGCCGCCGGCATGTGGCGGATGCGCACCGACATGTCCGGCGCCGCCGCCGCGATGGGGACGGTCCTGTCGCTCGCCAAGTCGCGGGCCCCGGTGCATGTGGTCGCCGTGGGCGCCATGGCCGAGAACATGCCGGGCGGCGGCGCCGCGCGGCCGGGCGACGTGGTCCGGGCCTATGGCGGCAAGAGCATGGAGCGGATCAACACCGACGCGGAGGGCCGCGTCGTGCTGGCCGACGCCATCGCCTATTCCGACGAGCGCTGGAAGCCGGCCGCCCTGTTCAGCGTGGCCACCCTCACCGGCGCGGTGGGCACGGCCCTGGGCGACGACTACGCGGGCCTGTTCAGCCGCCACGACGGCCTGGCCGCCCAGGTCCAGGCGGCGGCCGCCACCTCGGGCGAGGCGGTGTGGCGCCTGCCGCTGCACGCCTCGCTGGCCGAGGACCTGAAGAGCCCGGTGGCCGACATCCGCGACGTGGTGGAAGGCGGCGGGGCCGGCGCCAGCATCGGCGCCCACGTGATCGGCTTCTTCGCCGACCCGGCCACGCCCTGGGCGCACCTCGACATCGCCTCGGTGGCCTGGTCGAACGAGGCCCAGGCCACGGCGCCGAAGGGCGCCCGCGGCTGGGGCGTCCGCCTGCTCGACCGCTTCGTCCGCGACTTCGATCCGGCGAGGGTCAACTAGGCGGAGCGGGGGCGGCGGAGCCGCGCAGTCGCTCCACCCATCCCACCTCCCAGCCTGCTCCTCTCCCACGGCGCTCGCCCGCCTGGGTGAGGAGCATTCCCCCAGCGCCCCTCCGCTCATCCCGGCGAAAGCCGGGACCCAAGCCGAACCCGCCGCCGCCAGGCGCCTGAAGCGGTCGCCCCAGACAGCAGCCGGGCGGAAAACTAGCGTTGGCAGCAACCCGCTATGGCGCGCGCGAGATCGCTTGTTCGACGAGCTTCAGCCAAGGGTCCTCTGCGCCGCTCACCGGGACAACAGCGGGTGCATGGGCGGCGCCCTGCTCGCCTCTGAAACGGAGAGGGATTTCGACTTCAAGCAACTTTCCCTTTGAGTCACGTGCGACGAGGTATTGCTGTCCAACCGCCGCGAAGACTGGAGTGACGCAGGCGCCCGGGTTTGGCCACTCCGAGAGGTCCTTCTGATTGAGGAATGATTTCAAGCGCCGCTCGACATTCTGATCGGTGGGAAGCGGAGCCGTTAGTTTTTCGCCGCTTATCTCCAGCTTGGCGGCCTGCCCTCCCACAAGGGTTGCAACGACGCGGTAGTGGATCCGCACGGCGTCGGACCAAGTCTCGCGCCAATTCTGGGCCCACTCCGAAAGCTCAGCTGGCGAAGCGTTTTCACCCCATACCTTGGGTAGCGGCGCCACTTCTGCGTCGTGCGTGAAGTGATCTGCAACCACCAGATCAATCTGTGCCGCATGCGATACGATGACGTCGGCGACCACCTTCGGCGAAAGCTCCGCCTTCTGAGGCCATCCAGGCGGGGGGGTGCAGGCGTTGGCGATTCCCGTTCCCGCAAACGCGCTGAGCAGGAAGGCTGCTAGAGCCGTGGATCCGAACCTCATCGGCAAAGAACAGGTCCTTCTAGATAGGGCGTCAACTCCGCCACCGTCGTCTGCGAAAACTGGGTCGGGCGATAAGACGGATCGCAAGGCGCGGCGGAGCCGCGCCATCGGTCCACGCCCCCCAACCCGCCCCCTTGGCGGTCTTCGTGTCCTTGGTGACCTCCGTGTCGAAGGACGCCCCCCGCTGCAGGGCGCTGAACGTCGGCCCTCGTCCGTGTGGTCAGTGTATTCCGTGGTTCCCCTTAAAATCCGTTCGCCGCGCACCGCGCACCTCCCGGTAACCTTACGGCTGGATCATGCGGCCGAGCGCTGGCAGCTTGGGCGCAAGGACGAATAACCCGCCGATGGCTTCCGCACCGAAACGCCGCGCAGAACGCGCGCCCGGGGAAGAGCCCGACA
>NZ_DAISJG010000080.1:0-8986 GCF_036821595.1 Phenylobacterium sp. | reverse complement strand
ACATCGGCAATCCGCCGTTCGATCCGGCCGAGGACCGCGTCATGCTCTGCGGCGGCCCGTCGGTGCTTGTCGACCTGAAGCAGCAGCTGCTGGACCGCGGCTTCGTGGAAGGTTCGATCGCCAAGCCCGGCGACTTCGTCCTCGAGCGGGCCTTCGTCGAAACCTAGAGTCCCATCCGCGCCAGCACGAAGGCGGCGCGGATCTCCACGTCCGCGAGCGGCAGTTCGACAAGGTCGTAGCCGGCGTCGGCGTAGGCGCGTGCGCAGAGCTCATGGCTCGCCACGGCCTGGTCCCAGGTCTGGTCGCGCTCGGCGTCCTGCACATAGATCTCCCGCAGGGCGGGGCGACGAAGGCGATGCGGTTGTAGCGATGCCCGCGCACGGCCCGCTCGCCCTCGGGCCTACGGTGGGTCGCCCGCGCGCTCTCCGGGACGCAGGTCAGGCCGCGCCGTTCTAGCGCACGCACGAGCGTGGTCTTTCCCGCTCCCGGACCGCCGGTGAGCGCGAAGAGGTTCGGTTTGTGGAGCAGTCGCCCTCCGATAGGGCGGGCCCGCCTCAGGCCGGCGGGCAGCCCTTGAACTCGCCGACCTTGACCGCCGACAGGGTGGCCAGGTTCAGCTTCTTGATGGGGTTCATCGAGGCCGCGCCCTTGCCCGTGTAGAGGTCGATGCGCTTGCCCTTGATGGCGCCGCCGACGTCGGAGGCGTACCAGTATCCGTCGTGCAGCTTGCCGTCGGGCATCTTCAGCCCGACCGTTTCCTTGATGAACAGGACGCTGCGGCGCGGGATCAGGGTCTTGTCCACGGCGACGGTGCGCATGGCGACGACCTTGCAGCCCAGCGAGTCGAGGGCGCCCACGCCCTTCGCTCCGGCGTGGTAGAGGGTGGCCTTCACGTTCCAGCCCGGCGCGTTGGGCATGGTGCCGGTGATCACCGACATGATCAGATCCCCGACGGGATCCTGGGTCGCGGCTTGTGCGTTAGAGGACACAGCAATCAAAGAGAAAGCTGCCAGGGCGGCGAGGCGGCGTCGCATGACGGCGTCTCCTTCGTCGTTGAACTGGTGGCGGACTCCTATCCGGACTCCGTCTTCGGGGCAACCCGCGGCGGGTGCGGCCGGATGCGCTGTCAGCTGCGCTAACAGCGCCGCCCAGAGACCGTCGCTTGCTTTCCTTGGGATTTTGACGCCTTTCGCTCCGGTGAAGCTCGGGGGCAAGGCCATGAAAATCTACGGTGACTCCAAGTCGGGAAACTGCCTGAAGGTGAAGTGGACGGCCGACTTGGTGGGCCGCTCGCACAGCTGGATCGAAATTGACATCATGGCCGGGGAGAGCCGTACGCCGGAGTTCCTGGCGATGAATCCGGCCGGCCAGGTGCCGGTCGTGGTGCTGGAGGACGGCCGCCCGCTTGCGCAGTCCAACGCCATCATCCTGCACATCGCCGAGGGGTCTGCGCTGATCCCCGCGGATCCCTACGACAGAGCGCGGATGCTCGAATGGATGTTCTGGGAGCAGTACAGCCACGAGCCCTACGTCGCCGTCGCCCGCTTCCAGGTGAAGTACCTGGGCAAGGCCGTCGCCGAACTCGAGCCGCGGGTCGTGGAGCGCGGCAAGGCGGCGCTGCAGCGGCTGGAGGACGGGCTCGCCGACTCGACCTTCCTGGTGGGGGACCACCTGACCCTCGCCGACGTGGCGCTGGTCGCCTACACCCGCAAGGCGCACGAGGGCGGCTTCAACCTCGCCGACTGGCCCCGCGTCCAGGCCTGGGTGGCGCAGGTCGAGCAGGCGCTGGGGATCGCCGAGCCCGTCGCCGCCTAGGACTTGCCTTCCGCCCGGCGACCCCGCAAACGGGACGCATGCAGCGCCTCGTCTCCGCCGTCGTCGCCGCCGCCCTGGTCGCGGCGCCCACCCACGTCCTGGCCTGGGGTTCCACCGGCCACCGCATCGTCGGCGAGGCGGCCATGAAGGCCCTGCCGTCCGAGGTTCCGGCCTTCCTGCGCACCCGGGCCGCCGTGGCGGAGGTGGGCGAGCTCTCCCGCGAGCCGGACCGCTCCAAGGGCGCCGGCAAGATCCACGACCACGACCGTGACGCGGCCCACTTCGTCGACCTGGAGGACGACGGAAGGCTGCTGGGCGGGGCGCCCTTCCTGCCGCTGCCGCCGACCCGGGCGGATTACGAGACGGCGCTCAGGACGGTCGGCCAGGACAGCTGGAAGGCCGGCTACCTCCCGTACTCCATGATCGACCGCAAGCAGCAGCTGGCCCAGGACTTCGCCTACTGGCGCGTACTGAAGGCGGCCGAGGCGAACCCGAAGTGGAAGGCCCACCGCAAGTGGTTCACGGCCGACCGCATCCGCCGCGAGGGCCTGATCCTGCGCACGCTGGGCGAGCTGTCGCACTTCGTGGGCGACGGCAGTCAGCCGCTGCACCTCAGCGTCCACTACAACGGCTGGGGCGACTATCCGAACCCGAAGGCCTTCTCGACCGCCAGGCTGCACGGGCCGTTCGAGAGCGACCTCGTCAAGAACACGGTGCGCGCCCGCGACGTCGAGGCGGGGATGACGCCGCTGCGTCTCTGCGGCTGCTCGGCCGAGCAGCGGACGGTGGACTACATCCTGTCCGGCGCGAAGTTCATCATCCCCTTCTACGAGATGGAGAAGGCGGGCGGCCTGGGGCAGGGCGACCCGCGCGGCCCCGCCTTCGCCACCGAACGGCTGGCGGCCGGCGCCTCGGAGCTGCGGGACGTGATCGTCGAGGCCTGGCGGGCGAGCGCCGAGGCCAAGGTGGGCTGGCGGCCGGTCGCCGTGGCCGACGTGCTGGCCGGCAAGGTCGATCCCTATCCGAACCTCTACGGCATCGACTGATGTCCCCGCCGCAGTTCGGCGCGCAGGAGCCCGGCCGGGACTATCCCGACCGGCCGGCGGCGTTCGCCATCCTGGAACGTGACGGACTGGTCGCCGTGGTGCGGGTGGAGAGCCGCAGACGGGGTCTGGTGCTCGACCTGCCCGGCGGCGGCATCGACGACGGCGAAACCGCCCGCGAGGCCGCCGCCCGGGAGTGCGGCGAGGAGGCGGGACTGGTGGTGGACCTCGAGCCCGCGCCGTTCGTGCGCGCGGACCACTACTTCATCAACGACGACGGCTGGTCGCACAATTCCCGCGGCCAGTTCTTCGCCGGACGGGTGACCGCCGAGGCTCCGGAGCTGAAGGTGGAGGACGACCACACCCTCGTCTGGGTCGCCCCGCACGCCGCCCTGACCGGCCTCGACCGCGACGCCCACGCCTGGGCTATGGCCGCCTGGCTGCGGCGGCTTGAGCGCGGGCGCACGACGGGCTAGTTCGGGGCCCTTCCCGGAGCGCCCATGGCCGACATCGCCCCCGCCGCCAAGATCATCGACGGCAAGGTCTACGCCGAGCGCCTGCGCGAGCAGGTCGCCCGAGAAGTCTCGCGGCTGCGCGCCGACTACAACCTCCAGCCGGGTCTGGCGGTGGTGCTGGTCGGCGACGATCCGGCCAGCCATATCTACGTCCGCTCCAAGGGCGAGCATTCCCTGGCAGTGGGCATGCACTCGGTGACCCATCGGTTGTCTGCCGACGTGAGCCAGACAGAGCTGCTGCGGCTGGTGGGCGAGCTGAACGCCGATCCGGCGATCCACGGCATCCTCGTGCAACTGCCCCTGCCCAAGGGCTTCGACGAACAGGCGGTGATCGCCGCCATCAGTCCCGAGAAGGACGTGGACGGCCTGCACGTCGTCAACGCCGGGCGGCTGGCGAACGGCGTGCCGGCGCTCACCCCCTGCACTCCGCTCGGCTGCATGATCATGCTGCGCGAGGCGGTGGGCGACCTGACGGGGATGCGGGCCGTTGTCGTCGGCCGCTCGGTGCTGGTGGGCCGGCCGATCGCCCAGCTCCTGCTGCAGGCCGACTGCACCGTCACTATCGCCCATTCGCGGACCCGCGACCTGCCCGCCGTGTGCCGGGAGGCGGACATCCTGGTGGCGGCCGTGGGTCGGCCGCGGATGATCCGCGGCGACTGGATCAAGCCCGGCGCGGCGGTGATCGATGTCGGCATCAACCGGGTGCCGTTCGACGACCCGGTCAAGGCCGCCGCCGGCCGCACCAAGGTCGTCGGCGACGTCCACTTCAAGGAGGCGAGCCAGGTGGCCGGCTGGATCACGCCCGTGCCTGGCGGCGTCGGCCTGATGACCGTCGCGGTCCTCCTGCAGAACACGGTCACCGCGGCCAAGCGGATCGCAGGCCTGGACTAGGCCGCGGCGCGGGCCTCCAGCCAGCGGACCAGCTGGCCGATGACGTCGCCGGTGGCCCGGTCGTAGGCCGAGACGATGGCCCCGACCCGGTTGCCGCTCGCCGGAACGCGGGCCTCCAGGATCTCCTCGCCCGCCAGGCTGCGGTCGCGGCTGCGGGTCAGCGAGGCGCGCACCCGCACCACCACGGTCGGCGCGGCCTCGGCGCCGTCCTCGTAGCGGGTCTCGAAGTTGCGCACGTCGAGCCGCAGGACGTAGTCGGCCCGGCCGGCCTCGCCCCGGGAGACCAGTCGCACGCGGCCCGGCGCGGCGTCGAAGGCCGCCAGCACCGCCTGGTCGAACAGCACCGAGGCCGGCGCCACCCAGCGGGAGTCGGCGATGTACTGGGCCTCACCGCCGGTGATCGCCAGCAGCCGGTCGCCGGCGGTCTCGTTCTGGAAGGTCCCGCTCGCCCGGAACACCGAGACCGCGCCCGCCGCCGGAGCCGGCGCGTCGGTCGCAGCCGGCGTCTGGCCGAAGCGGTAGAGCTGCGCCGGCTTGGTCTTCGGGAACAGCGAGATGCAGCCCGTGAGCATCAGGGCGCATGCGCCGAGCGCCGCCAGGCGGAGGAGGGCGGTCGGGCGGCTCATGGCTTCAGCTCCAGTTCTTCGGCCTTGGGCTTGGAGATCGCGCCGGTCGGGCTCCGCTGCACTTCGTTGACCAGCCGCTCCAGGGATTCGGCCGCACTCTGCAGCTGGATCACCGCGGAGGTGATCTGCGGCAGGCCGTTGGTGGCGAAGTCGGTGGTCGGGGCCTGCAGGGCGCCGATCATCGCCCGCGCATCGGCGGCGGTGGCCTTGGCCTCCTCGGCGGCGTCGGCGACGTTCTTCAGCGTCCGGCGACCGTCGCCGTTCAGCATCTCGCGGCCGTCCTTGGTGAGCAGGGTCAGCTCGGCCGCCGCCTCGTCGATCCGCTGCAGCGCGCTATGGGCGTCGGCGATGATCGCCTTGCGCTCGCGGAACTCGGCTGTGACCGCCTGGGCGTCTGAGACCGCGGCGGAGAAGTTCTTGATGTTCTGGTCGGAGAGCACCCGGTTCACCCGGTCCAGCGCCTCGATGGTGCGGGTCAGCACCGTGCCGCCGCCCTCCAGCAGGTCGGAGAGGGTGCTGCGCTGGCTGCGGATGATCGGGATCTTGTCGTCGGGCACGGTCTCCTTGAGCAGCGGCTTGGAGGGCGTGCCGGCGGTGATCTGGATGTAGTTCACGCCGGTGATGCCCTGCGGCTCGAGCGTGGCGTAGGAATCCACCCGGATCGGCACGTCGGAGGTCACCCGGGCGCGGGCGATCACCCGGCTGGGATTGGTGCGGTCCAGCGCGATGCGCGTCACCTCGCCGACCTTGATCCCGTTGAAGTGCACCTCGCCGCCCTGGTTCAGGCCGCGGACCGGTCCCTGGAAGAGGATGTCGTAGAGGTCGTTCTCCTGCCGGAACTGCCAGCGGGCGAGCCAGATGATGAAGATCACGAGGCCGATGGAGAGGATGAGCGCGCTCAGGCCCACCATCGCGTAATTGGCGTTCTTCTCCATCAGTCCTCCGTCCTCGCCCGCTCCGCCGCGGCCTTCGCCGCGCGCCCGCGCGGGCCCAGGAAGTATTCGCGGATCCAGGGATGATCCGACGTTTCCAGTTCCTGCACCGGCGCCAGGGCCACCACCTTCTTGTCGGCGATGACCGCGACCCGGTCCGTTATCTCATACAGCGTGTCGAGGTCGTGGGTGATCATGAACACCGTCAGCGAGAGGCTGTCGGAGAGGTCCTTGATCAGCTCGTCGAAGGCCGCCGCCCCGATCGGGTCGAGCCCGGCGGTTGGCTCGTCCAGGAACAGCAGCTCCGGGTCCAGCGCCAGGGCGCGGGCCAGGCCCGCACGCTTGCGCATCCCCCCCGACAGCTCGGCCGGCTTGAGCACGCCTGCGTCGGGCCGCAGCCCCACGAGCGCGATCTTCAGGTCGGCCAGTTCGTTGATCTCGGCGCGGGACATTTTGGTGTGCTCGTACATGGGCGCGGCGACGTTCTCGCGCACCGTCAGGTTCGAGAACAGGGCGCCGGCCTGGAAGAGCACGCCCCAGCTGCGGTTGATCGCCCCCCAGCGCCGCCGCGAGATCGTCTCGATGTCGTTGCCGAACACCCGGATCGTGCCGCCCTGGGGGCTCCGCAGACCGATGATCGAGTTGAGCAGCACCGACTTGCCGGCCCCTGAGCCGCCGACCACGCCCAGCACCTCGCCGCGCTTCACGGTCAGGTCGAGCCGGTCATGCACCACGTGGTCGCCGAAGGCGTTGACCAGGCCGTGGACCTCGATGGCGGGTCCCTCCTGGTCGAGCAGTTCCTCGTCGGTGAGGTGCTTCTCGTCGCGGACCTCGGTCAAAGGTCCAGCTCCATGTAGAGCAGGGCGAAGGCCGCATCGATCATGATGATGGCGAAGATGGCGTGGACCACCGCCGCCGTCACCCGCCGGCCCAGGGATTCCACGTCGACGCCGACCTCCAGCCCCTGCCGGCAGCCGATGCCGGCGATCACCGCGGCCATCACCGGCGCCTTGGACAGCGCGATCCAGAAGTGGGTCGGCCCGACGTTGTCGATGATCCGCTGCAGGAAGAAGGCGGGACCGAGGTCGAGCACCGACCAGGTCACCGCCAGCCCGCCGAACAGCCCCGCCAGCGTCGCCACGAAGGTGAGCAGCGGGATGGTCAGCAGCAGGGCGGCGAACCGCGGGAAGACCAGGGCCTCGAACGGGTCGACGCCCAGGACCCGCATGGCGTCGATCTCCTGGTTCATCTTCATCGAGCCGATCTCGGCGGCGAAGGACGAGGCGGAGCGGCCGGCCAGCAGCACGGCGGTGATGATGATGTTGAATTCGCGCAGCACCGCGATGCCGATCAGCTCGACGGCGAACACCTCGGCCCCGAACTGCTGCAGCATGTTGGCGCCCAGGAGGCCCACCACGGCGCCGATGAAGAAGCTGGTGATCGCCACGATCGGAATGGCGTCGAGGCCGGCGCGCTCCATCAGCGAGACGATGGCCGCCCAGCGGATGCGGCTCGGCGCGACGAACAGGTTCACCACGGTGCGCGCCAGCACCACTAGCAGGTGGCCGAGGAACCCCATGGTGTCGAGCGCCTCGGCGCCGGCGTTCATCACGCCCTTGCCGATGCGGATGGTGAGGTCGTGGAAGCCCTTGGGCTCGCGCCGGACCACCGGCTCGTGCGTCACCGCCTCGCCCACCAGGCCCAGCAGGCGCTGGGTCTCGGGGCGCGCCTGCACGCGGGAGAGGTCGAAGCCCTTGCCGGCCGCGCGGATCACCGCATACGCGCCGGCGGTGTCGAGGCGGCGGACCCGATGCAGGTCGAGGACGAAGTTGCTGAGGCCGTCCAGGGTCTCGGCCAGGCCGCGCCCCGCCTCGCCCAGCTGGCTCGCCGTCCAGTCGCCGGCCAGCGTCACCGTGGGGCGATCCGCCGCGGGCTCGAGCTTGAAGTCGGCGGGTCTCTCCATTCGAAGGCGGTCTCGAAACTCCTGCTGCCCGCCGAACGCGAGTCGCGCCGGCGGACGAAAACCGACCCTAGCAGAGCCGACGCCGGGGCCGAACGCCTTATGGCGACGCCCGTTCCGCGCCCTACAGCCAAGCTGCGGCCCATTTTCGCCCCAGTCGGAACCGTAATCGTGGGGCCGGGGATTCGCTTGCCGAAACCCGACAGGTCCGAAGGCTGGAGAGTGCGTTGACCCGCCAGATCGAACTCGCCGGGAAATCCGGCGCCCGCTACCGCTACACCGCGCTCGAAGAGGAGCGCTTCATCGCGCCCGCCGGCGCGAACTACGTGATCGCCGAACTCACTCCTGAGGGAGCCCACGTGGTCTATGCGGGCGAGACCGACAACCTGGCCAACCTCTCCTGGCGCGCGGCGCTGGAAGCGGCGCGCAAGAAGTACGCCGAGGCCAAGGTGCTCACGCGCCTCAACGTCACCCGCGCGGTCCGCGAGGCCGAGCGCGAGGACCTCATCGAGCAGTACCAGCCGCCGATGAACCGAGAGAGCCCGGAGAACCGGGCTTAGCGCTGGCGGAGGGCGGCGACGCCCGCCATTCTCGCCGCGTGGAACGAGCGCCCGCCATCGTCATCTTCGGCGCCGCCGTGCGCGCGGACGGCCGCCCGTCGCCGGCGCTCGCCCGCCGGATCGGCTATGGCCTGCAGGCCGCGCTGGCCGCCGCCGACGCGCCGATCCTCTGTTCGGGCGCGGCCGCGAGGGTGGGTCCCTCGGAGGCCTCGGTCATGGCCGCGGCGCTCAAGGCGCGCGGGGTGCCTTCCGAGCGCATCGTGCTGGACGAGGCAAGCCGCGACACCCTGCAGAGCGTGCTGGCCGCCGCCCGCTTCCTGAAGGCGAGGGGGCTGTCGCACGCCATCGTCTGCAGCGACCGCTATCACATTCCCCGGATCCGCTTGCTGCTGGCGGCGCTCGGCGTGGAAACGGAGACGGGGCCGCTGCTGGCCGGCCGCGGGGGCAGCCGGCTCCTGCCCTGGATGCGCATGCGGCTGCGCGAGGTCTTGGCCATCCCCTACGACCTCGCCATCGTCCTCGCGCGCCGGCGCAGCCTGCTCGTCAAGATCGAGGTGGGTTGACAGCGACGACTACAGGCGTAATTTTCCCATCTTACAGACATAAACCGGGAGAGAGACGCCGATGCTTCGCCACCTGACCTG
>NZ_DAISJG010000079.1:0-9058 GCF_036821595.1 Phenylobacterium sp. | reverse complement strand
GTCTTCTGGACCGTGGGCCTGATCCTGCTCTGGGGCTTCACGCTGAAGTCCGGGATCGACACCGCCGCGGCGGGCCTGGCCGGCGCCGCCTGCATCCCGCTGCGCCCCAAGCGGATCGGCGGCGTGGGCGTGCTCGACGAGCTGATCGCGGCCCTGCACCCTTACGTGGGCTATTTCGTCCTGCCGCTGTTCGTGCTGACCGCGGCGGGCTTCTCGCTCTCCAACCTTCCGGCAGACGTGCCCACAGCGCCGGTCGCCCTGGGCGTCGGCCTGTCCCTGTTCCTCGGCAAGCAGATCGGCGTCTTCGGGGCGACGGCGCTCGCCATCAGCCTGAAGCTCGCCCGCCACCCCACCTCCGTGAAGTGGCTGGAGCTCTATGGCGCGGCCGTGCTCTGCGGCGTCGGCTTCACCATCAGCCTCTACATCGGCGAGTTGGCCTTCCCGGCCGGGGACGCGCTGGCCCAGACCAAGGTCCGGATGGGCGTGCTCGCGGGCTCCCTGGCCTCGGCCGTGGTCGGCGGGGCCGTGCTCGCCGTCTGCAACGCCCGCCGCCGCGCGGCCTGATCAGCCGATCGCGGCCTTCAGCGCCTGGGCGGTCTCCCGCGCCGCCGCGTTCACCGCCGGCGAGACGTCGGCCATGATGTAGAAGTCGTGCGGCAGCTCGGGATACTCGCGGTGCCGCGCCTCGACGCCCGACGCCTTCAGCCGCTCGGCGTAGGCGCAGCCCTCGTCCTTCAGGCAGTCGTGACCGGCGGTGACCACAAGCGCCGGCGCCACGCCGGCCACGTCGCGGGCGTCCAGCGGCGACAGGCGATGAGCCTCGGGGTGGTCGCCCACGCCGAGGTTCTTCTCGAACCAGCGCATCACCTCGAAGGTCAGGGTCGGGCCGTCCAGGGTCTTGCGCGACTCCGTCTTCCACTCCGCCGTGGTCGCCGGATAGAGCAGCAGCTGGAAGGCGATCTTCCGCGCGGGGTCGTCCTTCAGGTCGATGGCGACGGAAGCCGCCAGATTGCCGCCGGCCGAGTCGCCGCCCACCGCGATCCGGGCCGGATCCGCCCCGATCTCCGCGGCGTGGTCGAAGGCCCAGCGGGTGGCCGCCAGGGCGTCGTCATGGCCCTTGGGGAATTGGTGCTCCGGCGCCAGCCGGTAGTCCACCGCCATCACCCGGCAGCCGCCCCAGGCGGCCATCCGGCGGCAGTGGCCGTCGTGGGTCTCCAGGTCGCCGATGGTCCAGCCGCCGCCGTGGAAATAGACCAGCAGGCCGGAGGGCTTCGCCAGCGCGTGCGGTTCGTACAGGCGCACGGGGATGTCGCCGTGCGGGCCCGGCAGGCTGAAGTCGCGGACATCCAGGTCCTTGGGCGCGTTCTGGTCCTGGCTCTGCCGCTGCATCCGGTAGCCGGCCCGGAGCATCTCCGGCGGAACCGCCTCCAGCGGCGGCATGGGGTTGGCCTTCAGCAGCGCCGCCTGCGCCTCCAGGAACGACGCGAAGTCCGGATCGATCACGGCCATGAAGGCTCCTCCCCAAAACGAAATGGGGGCCGCCCGGTGGGCGGCCCCTCGTTGTCGTAAGCCTTACTCCGCGGCCTGCTTCGGCGCGTAGCCGAGCATCGCCTTGGTCTCCAGGAACTCGTGGAAGGCGTAGTCGCCCCACTCGCGCCCGTTGCCGCTCATCTTGTAGCCGCCGAACGGGGCGGTCATGTCGCCGCCGCCGCCGTTGATCGACACCTGGCCGGCGCGCAGCTTCGCGGCGACCTTGCGGGCCTGCTCCAGGTCGGAGGCCTGGACATAGGCCGCCAGGCCGTACTCGGTGTCGTTGCCGATATCGATCGCCTGCTCGACGCTGTCGTAGCCGAGGATCGCCAGGACCGGGCCGAAGATCTCCTCCTTGGCGATGGTCATGTCGTTGGTGACGTTGGCAAACACCGTGGGCTTCACGAAGTAGCCCTTCTCGAGGCCCTCCGGCCGGCCCGTGCCGCCGATGACGAGCGTCGCGCCCTCGTCGATGCCGGCCTGGATCAGCTTCTGGATCTTGTCGAACTGGGTCTTGTTGACCACCGGCCCGAGCTGGGCGTTGCCGTTCGGGTCGCCGACGGTGATGCCGGACGCCGTCTCGCGGGCGACCGAGATCGCCTCGTCCATGCGCGTCTTCGGCACGAGCATCCGGGTGGGGGCGTTACAGGACTGGCCCGAGTTGGTCATCATGGTCGCCACGCCGCGGGACACGCCCTTGGCGAAGGCGTCGTCGTCCAGGACGATGTTCGGGCTCTTGCCGCCCAGCTCCTGGGCCACCCGCTTGACGGTCGGGGCGGCCGCCTTGGCCACCTCGATGCCGGCCCGCGTCGAGCCGGTGAACGAGACCATGTCCACGTCCGGATGGCTGGAGATGGCCGCGCCGACGCCCGGGCCGTCGCCCTGGATCATGTTGAACACGCCCTTGGGCACGCCCGCCGCGTGCATGATCTCGGCGAAGATCTGGCCGGTGAAGGGCGCCACTTCCGACGGCTTCAGCACCATGGTGCAGCCGGTGGCGATGGCCGGGGCCACCTTGCAGACGATCTGGTTCAGCGGCCAGTTCCAGGGGGTGATGAAGCCGCAGACGCCGATCGGCTCCTTCACGATCATGGTCGGGCCGCGGTCCTCCTCGAACTTGAAGTTCTTCAGGACCTCGATGGCGGTGGCGAGGTGGGCCATGCCGATCGGCACCTGGGCGCGCTGGGCGAGCGAGGCGGGCGCGCCCATCTCCTCGGTGACCGCGGTGGCCAGGTCGCCGAAGCGCTTCTGGTATTCGGCGAGGATCCGCTGCAGGACCTCCAGCCGCTCCTCGCGGCTGGTCTGCGACCAGGTGGCGAACGCCTTGCGGGCGGCCTTCACGGCCTTGTCCACGTCGGCGGCCGAGCCGATCGCGATCTTGCCGACCGTCTCCTCGGTGGCCGGGTTCTCGACGTCGAGCGTCTTCAGCTCGACGGGATCGACCCATTCGCCGTCGATGTAGAACTTGAGGTATTCGCGCATGACGTCCTCCTGGAACGGCTTTCTTGATTGAGCCCACCGCCGGGACCGTCCGCCCCGACTTCAAACGCTCATTTTAGTGATCGGCGATAAGTGGGGAAGCCCCTCACCTCGTCGAGGCTAAAGTTGGTGCACGTGCGGCTGGCCCGCAACCGGCGAGCGCGCCTTCAGCACATAGTCGGCCCGGATCGAGCCGATGTAGAGGTCCTTCAGGTCGGGTCCGCCCCAGGTGACATTGGTCGGATGGTTCACGATCTGGCCGGAGGGATCGGAGATCACGCTCGTCACCTCCCGGTCCCGCGTGATCGCCACCACCCGGTTCGCAGCCGGCAGGCAGACCCAGAGGGCGCCCTCGGCATCGAAGCCGATGCCGTCGGTGTAGCCCAGGGTCCCGTGCTCCGGAGCCGGCTCCCCCGGCTTCATCAGCTCGCCCAGCACCGGGCCGTAGCGCTCGGCCGCCCCCAGTCTGGCGCCCGCCAGCACCGGGAAGCGCACCACGTCCGCCGCGCTCGTCTGGGCGCAGTAGAGGAACCGCTCGTCGGCGGACAGCGCCAGGCCGTTGGGGAACTTCAGCCCCTCCGCCACCACGGAGGCCGAGCCGTCGGGGCGCAGGACGAACAGGAATCCGTCGTCGCGGCCGTCCAGCGCCTGGGGCCAGGTCTCCGCATGGGTGGAGTTGGCGCACCAGATGTTCCCGGCCCGGTCGATCACCGGATAGTTGGCGGAGGTCAGCCGGCGGCCCTCCACCTCGGTCAGCAGGGTTTCGTGCCGGCCGCTGGCCGGATCGAACCGCTGCAGCGGGCCGGGCTCGCGGTCGTAGATGCCGAAGTTGGCGATCACGATCCGGCCCTGGGCGTCCATGTTGATCCCGTTGGGCGCCCCGCCCTTCGGCCCCATCCGGTGGAACGCGCCGCCGCCCATCAGCTCGGCCACCGCGCACTGGTGGTCGGCGGCGAAGACGCGGCCGTCCTTGCCCACCACCACGTCCTCGGGCCGGTCGATGCCGAGCGCGATCTTCTCGAAGGCCGACACCGGAATGGGCTGCAGCGGCATGGGCGTGTCCCCCGTTTCCTCGTTTTCCCGAACCTTGACCGCGCCTTGGGCCGTTGGACAAGCGTCCTTGCGGCGGAGGCGCGCGCTCGCTAAAGCCCGGACGACTGATTTCCGGAGCCGTCCCCATGATTGGGATCTACACCGTCCTCATCTTCCTGGCCGTCATGGTCGCGCTGAACGTCTTCGAGTTCGGCCGCATCGATTGAGCTGATCGGAGCCTGACGCCATGCCCAGCCGCGGCGCTGCCCTGATCACCGGCGGCGCACGGCGGATCGGCCGGGCGCTGGCTGGCGCCGCCGCCGAGGCGGGCTACGACGTCGCCATCCACGTCCGCGAGACGGACGATGACGCGGAAGCCGCCGCCGGCGAGGTCCGCGCCCGCGGCCGCCGCGCCGCCATCCTCGCCTGCGACCTGCGCCAGGAGGGCCGTCTCGTCGCTTTGGTCGGCGAGGCCGAAGCCGAACTTGGCCCCGTCACCCTGCTGGTCAACTCCGCGAGCGTCTTCGAGGAGGACGCCTTTGCGGACATGAACCGGGCCTCCTGGGACCTGCACCTTGAGACCAACCTGCGCGCCCCGCTGGTGCTGGCCCAGGTGTTCGCCCGCCGCCTGCCGGCCGACCGCGAAGGCCTGATCGTCAACCTGCTCGACCAGCGGGTGCTGGGCTCCACGCCCGAGTTCTTCTCCTATTCGCTCAGCAAGGCCGCCCTGTGGGACGCCACGAAGATGATGGCCCAGGCGCTCGCGCCCCGCGTGCGGGTCAACGGCATCGGTCCGGGCCCGACGCTCCCCTCCATCCATCAGGACCAGGCCGCCTTCGACGCCGAGGCGAGGGCCACGCTCATGGGCCGGCCGGTGTCGCCCGCCGAGATCGGCCAGGCCCTGCGCTACCTGATTGACGCGCCGTCGGTGACCGGCCAGATGATCGCCGTCGACTCCGGCCAGCACCTGGCCTGGAAGAACTGAAGGGGCCGCCCGTGGTCGCCTCGCCCCGTCCGGAAGACCCCGCCAAGCCGAAGCCCGAGGCGCGGGTGGTCATGACCAAGGTGTTCGTCACCGGCGTCGAGGTCCAGGCCGAGATCGGCGTCTACCGCCACGAGGTGGGCCGGCTGCAGCCACTGGTCGTGGACGTGGAGCTGGACGTCCCCACCGCCGGGGCCGAGCGGCTGGCCGACACCCTGAACTACGAGATGATCCTGCAGGCGGCGCGCGACGTCGCCGGCCAGGGCCACATCGGCCTCGTGGAGACCTTCGCCGAACGCCTTGCCCGCGCCTGTCTCGCCGATGCGCGCGTCACCCGCGCCCGGGTCCGCGTGGAGAAGCCGCTTGCGCTCGCCCCGCACGCCACCGGCGCCGGCGTCGAGGTCACCCTCGTCCGCGCCTAGGCCGCCCCGGGATGAAGTTTGAGTAACCTCCGCCGCCGCCGATTGAATTCGCGCGGAAAGGGGACACATCATCCTCGACGTGGTGTCCACGAGGAGATGACTGAATTGACCGACCGCCTGGGCTACGGATCCGTGGAGGACCGGACGATGCCCGCCATCGTCTACGGGCTCTACCTGCTGGCCTTCGCCACCGGGGTCACGGCCCTCATCGGCCTGGTCCTCGCCTACGCCCAGCAGGGCCAGGCGGGCGCGCGGATGCGCAGCCACTACACCTTCCTGATCCGCACCTTCTGGATCTCGATCTTCTGGTGGATCGTCGGCGGCGCCCTGTGCCTGTTCGGGGGCGTCTTCTCGATCATCCTGATCGGCCTGCCGTTCCTGGCGATCGGCATCCTGATCCTGGCCGTTATCGGCGTCTGGTGGGCCCTGCGCTGCATCGTCGGCGTCATCTATCTCGCCCGCGACGAACCGCACCCGCGCCCCTACACCTGGCTGGCGTAGGGGGTAGCTTTCCCTCCCCTTCACGGGGAGGGAAAGGGACTTAGGCCGCCACCATCTCGCGGCGGACCATCCGGGCGTAGTCGTCCATCAGGCTGAGCGAAATATTGCCCGGCTTGAAGGTGAACTCGCCGATCTGGGCCACCGGGGTGACCTCGGCGGCGGTGCCCACCACGAAGCATTCGGAGAAGCCCGAGAGCTCCTCCGGCTTGATGTGGCGCTCGATCACCTCGAAGCCCTTGGACTTGGCGAGCCGGATCACCGACTGGCGCGTGATCCCGTTCAGGAAGCAGTCGGGGGTCGGCGTGTGCAGCACCCCGTCCTTCACGAAGAACACGTTGGAGCCGGTGGATTCCGCCACATAGCCCCGGTAGTCGAGCATCATGGCGTCGGTGAACCCGTCCTTCTCCGCGGCGTGCTTGGAGATGGTGCAGATCATGTAGAGGCCGGTGGCCTTGGCGTGGACCGGCTCGGTCTCGGGCGAGGGCCGCTTGTACTTGGCCCAGCACATGCGGATGCCCTTGGCCTTCTCCTCGGGCTTGAAGTAGCTCGGCCAGTCCCACACGGCGATGGCCACGTGGATCTTGGTGTTCTGGGCCGAGACCCCGATCATCTCCGAGCCGCGCCAGGCGATCGGCCGGACATAGGCGTCGGTCAGGCCGTTCTTGGCGCAGGTGTCCTTGCAGGCCTGGTCGATCTGGGCCACCGTGAACGGGATTTGGAAGTCCAGGATCTCGGCGGACTTGAACAGACGCTCCGTATGCGCGGTCAGCTCGTAGATCTCGCCCCCATACATCCGTTCGCCCTCGAACACGGCCGACGCGTAGTGCAGGCCGTGCGTGAGTACGTGCACCTTCGCCTCGCGCCAGGGCACGAACTGGCCGTCCAGCCAGATCCAACCGTCGCGATCGTCGAAGGGAACCAGAGACATGAGGGTGCGACCTCCTTTCGTGGGGTTCCCCTTGAAGCCCCCGCGAGCCCCGGCGTCAAACGAAATGGGCGCTCCTAGGTGAACGCGCCGGCCGATCCCAGGCTGATCCTGCGCGAGGACGAGCTCGACGCGGGCGTGGAGCTGCTGATGCTGGCCGAGGCCTCGCTGTGGGCCGGTGTGGACGCCGGGCTGGAGGCGGAGGGCCTGGGGCTCGGCCGCTCTCACTGGCGCGCGGCCTTCCTGCTGCGCCGCCGCCCGGGCGTCGGCGTGCAGGAGCTGGCCCACCTCACCAGCCTCTCGAAACAGGCCGCCAGTCGCATCCTCGTCGACCTCGCCGCCAAGGGCCTGGTGGAGAAGACCGCCGGCGACCTCGACGGTCGCCGCCGCAGCGCCGCCCTGACCGCCCGAGGCGAGGCCTTCGAGGCCGCAGTCACCGAGCGCCTGAGGAGCCAGCTCGCCCGCGCCTACCGCGCCGCAGGGCTCGACGGGGTGGCCGGCGCGCGGCGCATCCTGGCGGCGCTGGCCGGCGGGCGAACCCGCAGTCCCGGAACAGGCGGAGGGATCGGATGACCATGACCGGAACGGCCCGCCGCGGCCGGCACCTGCTGATCGTCGACGACGACGACCGCATCCGCGAGCTCCTCAAGGAGTACCTCGCCCGGGCCGGCTTCCGGGTGACCGCGGCCAACGGCGGCGGGGCGGCCCGCAAGCTGATCGAGAGCCTCGACTTCGACCTCGCCGTCTTCGACGTGATGATGCCGGGCGAGGACGGCTTCTCGCTGACGAAATGGCTGCGCGACCAGCGCGGCCCCGCGGGCCGCACGCCGGTCCTGATGCTCACCGCCCGCGGTGAGGCGAACGACCGCATCGAGGGCCTGAAGCTCGGCGCCGACGACTACCTGCCCAAGCCCTTCGAGCCGGAGGAGCTGGTGCTCCGCATCGAGGCCATCCTGCGCCGCGCTCGCGACAAGCCGTCCGGCGAGGGGCCGCTGTCGCTCGGCCGCTGCGAGTTCGACCCCGACCGCGGCGAGCTCACCTGCGACGGCGAGCCGGTGCGCCTGACCGAGGCGGAGGTCGCCCTGCTCCGGCAGCTCGCCCGCACTCCGCACGAGCCGGTGGACCGCCTGGAGCTCGCCCGCGGCACGGTCGATCCCTCCGGCCGCGCGGTGGACGTGCAGGTCACCCGCCTGAGGCGTAAGATCGAGGACGATCCCAAGGCGCCCCGCTACCTCCAGACGGTGCGCGGCGTGGGCTACAGGCTGGCTCCGGACTGATGCGACTCGTCCGATCCCGGGCGTTCGGCCGCTGGCTGAAGCGGCAGCTGCCGAGCACCCTGTTCGGCCGATCCCTGCTGATCATCGTGCTGCCGGTGGCCCTGATGCAGGTCGCGGTCACCTGGATCTTCTTCGACGCCCACTGGCAGACCGTCACCAGCCGGCTCTCCGAAGGCCTGGCCGGCGAGATCGCCTGGGCCGTGGAGAGCTATGCCGAGGCCCCCACGGACGAGGAATTCGCCAGGCTCTCGTCCCGCGCCGAGGAGTCCATGGGCCTCTCCATCGCCCTGCAGCGCGGCCGCGCCCTGCCGGCCACCCGCCGTGACGCCCCGGCCCCGCTGGAGCCCTTCTTCGCCCCCATCGACCGCTCGCTGGAGCGCGCGCTCGAGGCCCGGCTCGACGACCCCTTCTGGTTCGACACCACCCGCTACCCCGCCTACGTCGATATCCGCGTGGCCGTCCCGGGCGGCGTGCTGCGGGTGCTGGCGCCGCGCGAGCGCGCGTTCGCCACCCAGGGCCACATCTTCGTCCTCTGGATGACGCTGGCGACGGTGCTGCTCACCACCGTGGCCATCCTGTTCATCCGCAACCAGGTGCGCGCCATCGAGCGCCTGGCCAACGCGGCCGAGGCCTTCGGGCGCGGCGCCGACGTCCCCACCTTCAAGCCGCACGGCGCCCGCGAGGTCCGCCGCGCCGCCCACGCCTTCATCGACATGCGCAGCCGCATCCAGCGGCACATCGACCAGCGCACCACCCTGCTCGCCTCCGTCAGCCACGACCTGCGCACGCCGCTCACGCGGCTGAAGCTGGCCCTGGCGCTGGCCGAGCCCTCCAAGCGCAACGAGGCCATGAAGAAGGACCTCGCCGAGATGGAGCACATGATCGACGAGTACCTCGCCTTCGCCCGCGG
>NZ_DAISJG010000078.1:0-9067 GCF_036821595.1 Phenylobacterium sp. | reverse complement strand
CGGCATGGCCCGCGCCATCGAGGACGGCCTGCCCAAGCGCCGCATCGAGGAGGCCTCGGCCCGCACCCAGGCCCGCATCGACGCCGGCCTCCAGAGCGTGGTCGGCGTCAACCGTTACCGCCCCGACGTCGCCGACGAGATCCCGGTGCTGAAGGTCGACAACACCGCCGTGCGCGAGCGCCAGCTCGAGAAGCTCGAGCGCCTGCGCGCCGAGCGGGACCCCAGGGCGGTCGAGGCCGCCCTCACCGCGCTGTCGAACGGCGCGGCCGGCGGCGGCAACCTGCTGGAACTCTCCGTCGACGCCGCCCGCGCCAAGGCCACGGTCGGCGAGATCTCCGACGCCCTGGAGCGGGTGTTCAACCGCCACAAGGCCCATGCCGACGCGGTCAAGGGCGTCTACCTGCGCGAGGCGGGCGCCACGCCCGCCGCCGAGCGGGCGAAGGCCATGGTCGAGAGCTTCACCCAGGCCGACGGCCGCAAGCCGCGCATCCTGGTCGCCAAGATGGGCCAGGACGGCCACGACCGCGGCCAGAAGGTGATCGCCTCCGGCTTCGCCGACCTCGGCTTCGAGGTGGAGATCGGCGACCTCTTCCAGACCCCCGCCGAGACCGCCGCCCAGGCGGTGAAGGACGGCGTCCATGCGGTGGGCGCAAGCTCGCTCGCCGCCGGCCACCTGACCCTCGTCCCCGAGCTGAAGGCGGAGCTGGCCAAGCTCGGCCGGCCGGACATCCTGGTGGTGGTCGGCGGCGTGATCCCGCCGGAGGACTTCAGGGCCCTGGAGGAGATGGGCGTCGCCGCCGTCTTCACGCCCGGCACCGTCGTCCCCGACGCCGCCATCACCGTCCTGGAGCGCCTCAACGAGCTCCTCGGCTACGCCCAGGAACAGGCGGCGCAGTAACCGGCCGGCGCCGAGGTCGAACAGCCCGTCCGGCTAGGACAGGGCCTCGGTGATCACCCGGAACCCCGAGAGGGTCGCCGGCCCGAAGTGGGTGGTGATCGCCACGTCGGTGGCGTCGCGGCCCACGGCCATCAGGATGCGGCCGATCCGCGGCCGGTTGTGCCGCGCGTCGAACGTCCGCCAGCGGCCGCCAAGGAACACCTCGAACCAGGCGCTGAAGTCCATCGGCGCCCCCGAGGGCGGCACGCCGATGTCGCCCAGGTAGCCGGTGCAGTAGCGGGCCGGGATGTTCATGCTGCGGCACAGCGTGATCGCCAGGTGGGCGTAGTCGCGGCAGACGCCGCAGCCCTCCTCGTGCGCCTGGTGGGCGGTCTTGGTGGACCGCGCGTGCTCGTAGCCGAAGCGGATGCGCTCGTGGGCGTAGTCGACGATCGCCTGCACCCGCGCCCATCCGGTCGGCGTGCTCCCGAACGTCTCCCAGGCGAGGTCGCTGAGCAGCTCCAGGTCGCAATAGCGGGACGGCAGCAGATACTCGATGACCGAGTCGGGCAGGTCCTCCACCGGGTGCTGTTCGGCCTCCACATCCGCCGGATCCGGCTCGCCGCTGTCGCGGATCACGAAGTCGGCGCGGAAGGTGATCCGCCCGCCGGGCGCCATCACCCGGCTGCAGACGTTGCCGAAGGCGTCGAGGTACTGGCGCACCGGCAGGTCCGGGTCCGGCAGCACGGTGTCGGCGGTCTCCAGGTCGGCCTGCCGCTCGGGCCGCACGTTGAGCATCAGCAGCATCGGGGTCGGGCCGGGGCAGTCGTAGCTGATCTCGTACCCGGCTCGTATGCGCATGCGCGACCCCTGCTAACCCGTTCGCGCAATCCGCAAATGGTGCGCAGGTTCCGCCGCGGCGGCCGTCTCGACCTCGATATCGACCTCCACGTCCATCCGGTCGAAGTCGCCGGCCTCGCCTGCCCAGGTTCCGTGCAGCGGCAGGGCCTGCCGCGGATCGTTCACGGCGGCGACCCGGATCAGGTCGGTATTGCCGATGATGCCGTTGGTCGGGTCGAAGTCCGTCCAGCCGCAGGCCGGCAGGTAGACGCGCGCCCAGGCGTGGGTGTGGCCGCCGCCCTTGCGCCCCGACTTCGGCGAGGCGGAATAGACGTAGCCGGACACGAACCGGGCCGCGAGGCCGAGGCTGCGGGCGGCCTCCACCATCAGGACTGCGAAGTCGCGGCAGCTCCCCCGCCGACTCTCCAGCGTCTCCGCCGGCGTCTGCGGCGGACCGTGGAGGCGGATGCCGTAGGCGAAGCCGCCGTGGATCGCCTGCGTCATGTCGGTGAGCAGTTCCGAGAGCCGCGTCCGTCCCGCCGGCCGCGCGAAGCGCCGCGCCCAGGCCTCCAGCTCGCCCCCCGCATCGGCGTGGCGCCGGGCGATCGACCGCGCCAGCTCGCCCGCCTCCTCTGCGTCGTAGACGAACGGGCCGGCGCCCAGGCAGCCCTCCTCGCCTTCCAGGTCGAAGGCGTGCGCCGGCCGGTGGTCGATGCGCACCCGGCTCTCGAACGCCAGGCGGTCGGCCCGTCCCTCGAACCGCGCCACGCCCACCGTCGCGCCGCTCACGTCGTGGACGTGGCGGACCAGCGCCGGCTCCGGGCTGATCGCCACCTCGGCCGAGAGCAGCCGCTGGTCGTGGCTCTCCAGCGGGCGCAGCATCATCCTGTGCTCGCCGAAGGCGACCGGCTTGCGGTACCGGTAGGCGGTAAGGTGGCGGATGGAGACGACCGGCATTGCAGAAGAGTTCGAGCGATTCCGGGGGGTCGTCCACGCGCCTGCTTGCGGCGGATGAGCCCGGGCCGGCGATTGTGCTGAATCCGGGCGCCGCCTCGCCCTTCCTGCTCGTCGGCGACCACGCCGGGCGCGAAGTCCCCCGCGCCCTGGGCGACCTGGGCATCGCCGCCGCCGAGATGGACCGCCACATCGCCTGGGACATCGGCGTCGCCGGCCTCGGCCGGCGCCTCGCCGCGCGCCTGGACGCCGCCTTCGTGCGCCAGCGCTACTCGCGCCTGGTGATCGACTGCAATCGCGATCCGCGGCGTCCGGACGCGATCTGCGAGGCCAGCGACGGCACGGTCATCCCGGCCAACCGGGGCCTGTCGCCGCAGGCGCGCGCGGCGCGGGTGGACGAGGTCTTCCGCCCCTATCACGGCGCCATCGCCGACCAGCTCGACGCGCGGGCCGGCCGGCCCGGCGTCCTCGTCGCCCTGCACTCCTTCACGCCGGAAATGGCCGGCGCCCGCCGGCCGTGGCGCTTCGGCGTCCTGCACCTGGAGGATTCCCCGCTCTCCGCCGCCATGCTGCGGCGCCTGCGCGCCGACCTGCCGGCCGCCGAGGTGGGCGACAACCAGCCCTACCGCATGGACGGCACGGACTTCACCGTCCCCTGCCACGCCCACGGCCGGGGGATGGACTATGTCGAGCTCGAGGTCCGCCAGGACCTGATCGCCCAGGAGGCGGGGCAGGCCGCCGTGGCCGAGCTCCTGGCGCGCCTCCTGCCCCTCGCCCTGCGGGACGTCCTTTCGCCTCGCCGCTAGGCAGGACCGCCGGCTATCGGCTATCGGTGCCCGGCTTCGGAGGGGACCATGCCGACCGTCTATGTGCTCAACGGCCCGAACCTGAACCTGCTCGGCCAGCGCGAGCCGGAGATCTACGGCCGCGACACCCTCGCCGACGTGGAAGCCCGCTGCCGCGCGATCGCCGAGCGCGAGGGCTTCGAGCTGGTCTTCCGCCAGACCAACAACGAGCACGAGATGGTCGACTGGATCCAGGAGGCCCGGCAGTCGGGCGGCGTGGTCATCAACCCGGCCGGCTTCAGCTACAACTCCGTGCCGGTGCTGGACGCCCTCAAGATGTGCGAGGGGCCGGTGGTCGAGGTCCACATCTCCAACATCCACAAGCGCGCCGAGACCGAGGCCCGCTGGCGCGCCGAATCCATCATGAGCCCCGCCGCCACCGGCGTGATCGCCGGCCTCGGCGTCGCCGGCTACGAACTCGCCGTCGACTACGTCGCGCGCCGCCTGAAAGCCTGATGATCCTCACCCTCTCCTGCCCCGACCGCACGGGCATCGTCGCCCGCGTGGCCGCCCTGCTCTACGAGCGCGGCGCCAACATCCTCGACGCCCAGCAGTTCGACGACGCCGAGACCGGCCGGTTCTTCATGCGCGTGGTCTTCGACCTGGGCGAGGGCGACGACCTCGAGGCCCTGCGCTCAGCCTTCGGCGAGCTGGCCGCCGCGCTCGCCATGGACTGGACCCTGCGCGACCCGCGGGAGAGGCGCCGGGTGATGATCCTCGCCTCCCAGACCGACCACTGCCTGGCCGACCTGATCTGGCGCTGGCGGCAGGGCGAGCTGCCGATGGAAATCTCCGCGGTGGTCTCCAACCATCCGGCGACCACCTTCCCGCACACCGACCTCAAGGGCATCGCCTTCCACCACCTGCCGGTGACCGCCGAGACCAAGGCCGCGCAGGAGGCCCGGCTCTGGAAGCTGGTGCAGGAGACCCGCACCGACCTCGTCATCCTCGCCCGCTACATGCAGGTGCTGTCCGACGACCTGGCCGGCAAGCTGGAAGGCCGCTGCATCAATATCCACCACTCCTTCCTGCCGGGCTTCAAGGGCGCGCGCCCCTACCACCAGGCCCACGCCCGCGGGGTGAAGCTGATCGGCGCCACCGCCCACTTCGTCACCGCCGACCTCGACGAGGGCCCGATCATCGAGCAGGACGTGGAGCGCATCAGCCACCGCGACACGCCGAACGCCCTGATCCGCAAGGGCCGCGACATCGAGCGCCGCGTGCTCGCCCGCGCCGTCCGCTGGACCCTGGAGGACCGTGTGCTGCTCAACGGCCGCAAGACCGTGGTGTTCACCGACTAGGGCGCGGCTTGCCAATCCTGTCCACGGCTGGAAATCTTCCGGCCGCCGGGAGGGTCCATGCTGCGCCTCGTCATCGTCCTCGCCGCCCTGACCCTGGCGGGGTGCGCCCACAACCTGCCCGTCCGCGAGCCGGCCAACACGGCCGCCGACCCGGGGCTGATCCGGGCCTTCGTGGACGTCAACGGCAGCTTCTTCCCGCCCGATTGGCGGGCGAAGGAGGTCGTCGGCGAACGGGCGGTGCGACGGCGGCACTCGCTTCTGGCCGCGCTCGATGGCCGGCCGGATCAGGTGGCCGCCCTGCGCCGGTTCGAGGCGGCCTACCTCGCCCAGCTGGCCGATGCGGCGGCCGAAAGGACCGGCCGCGTCTACGTCCTCGTGCTCGGCTTCAACAACGACGAGAAGACCGCGGCGGCGCAGTTCGTCGCGATGCGCGGCGAGATCGCGCTCTCGCCGCAGGACACCGTCATCGAGTTCTACTGGGACGGCCATGACGCCAAGGCCTACCTGGACGCCGCACGCATCTGGTTCTGGGGTTCGGCCTCGAGCCAGGTGGTGGGCTCGCGGGCGTTGCGGCGGATCCTCGACCGCCTCGGCGATCGCGAGGTGATCGTCGTCTCCTACAGCCGCGGCGCCTCGGTGGTTCTGAGCGCGCTCAGCAATCCCGACTACACCGAGGCCTTCACCGAGGCGACGCGCCTGCCCTTCCTGGGCGAGCCGGTGGAGAGCTTCCTCGCCCCGCCGCCGCTCAGCGCCCGGGGCGGCCCCATCAAGGCGGTGATGCTGGCGCCCGCCGTGGGCCGGTCGGACTTCTGGGCCCCGGGAAGCACGGACCGGTCCTGGCGCTATCGCGACTTCTCCGACCGGCTGGTCTCCGTGCGCTACACGCTCAATCCGCGCGACGAGGTGCTCAACAAGTTCTGGCTGGGCGTCCGCGGGCGGCTGAACCCCACCGACCTCGGCGCGGACCCGCAGGTCGGGGCCGAACTCCGCTGCCGCCATCCCCGCCTCGTCGGATACCGTGTGGAAGGACGGGTGGGCCACGGCGGCGCCGACTACATCCGCGACCCGTCCTACGCGCGCATGCTGGCGGAGAGCGGCGTGCCCGTGCGACGCCCGCCGCCGCCGCCGCCGCCCGGCCATCGCCTCACGGACTGCCGACCCCCGGCGCCGGGCTGATCCTCAGCCGATCGCGTGGATGAAGTGGCGGACGCCGCCGCTCAGCCGCTCGCCCACGCCCACCGCCAGCACGGCGTTCAGCCAGTCGTAGCGGGGATCGGACGTCTCGAAGACCGGCGCGATGCGGATGCGGTAGCGGTCGGGCGCGACCTCCGGCTGGGCCGGGTCGCGGAACGCCGCCCCCACCTCCGGCGGGATCCAGGTCCGGCCGGTGTAGCTGACGTGGATCAGCGCCCCGTCGTCGGTGCGCCAGACGCAGCGGGCGTCGAAGGTGCCGATCGCCGCGCCGTCCGCCCCGACGCCCGCCTCCGACCAGTTGCCGCCGCCCGGCAGGATGGTCCCCGTCAGCCGCGGCCCTTCGAACCGCCCGCCGGTGATGTAGCCGATACGCCGGGTCCGCCACGGCGAGGCGCCGAGGTCCATGATCCCCCCGGCCACCTCGAAGCGGGCCACGCACAGGGGCGCGCTCTGCAGCGCGCGCCCGCCGAAGTCGAACTCGGACATCTGGTCCTCCCCTGCCCGGCGTTGGTCACGCCCCCGCGGGACGTCATCCGGAGCTTTGCATGTCCCTGCTGCCCGGCGCACCAGGGGCGCCGCGCGCGATCGCGCGTCGCACCCTACCGCACCCGGGGCGTGAGGGTCTCGTCCCCGCTAGATGAGCGGGCGGCCGCCAGGACTCGCATCGCGGCCTCGTGCACGCGCCGGCGGTCCGCCTGCCTGCCGATGGAGCGGGACGACCGCGCGAGCGCGTCCCGCGAGACCTGCCAGGCGGCGGCGGCGAGTTCCGGGTCGGGCAGCGCGGCCAGACCCGCGAGCGCGTGCTGCAGCTCCATCTGAAGCCCGGGGTGCGAGGCCCCGTGCTGGATCACCGGCCCCATGGCCTCCTCCAGCAGCAGCCGCCCGGACAGGGCGGGCCTGACGACGCGTTCCGAAGGATCGGCCGCGTCCTCGGCCGGGCCCTCGACCGCCCAGTCCCGGAGGAGGATCGCGGCCCTGGAGATGACGTCCCTCGCAGTGCCGGCGTCGTTCACGCCGGGCGACAGGGCCCGGGCTGCGATCTCGCCCAGCACCCGCATCCCGTAGCGGGGATCCTGCTCATGCGTGCGCTCGGCGCCGAGCGTCACCCGGTCGTGCAGTTCCTTCACACAGGCCGCATCCAGCCGGGGGCCGGAGGCCCAGAGCAGCGGCTCGCCGCCGTGGACGAAATCCCCCGGCTGCACGCAGAGGAAGATCCGCGCGTGGCGGGCCCCCGCGGATCGCTCCAGGCCCTTGATGTCGATGTTCTGCACGAAGCCCAGGCGCTCGGCGTAGACCGCCAGCGCGTCCTCCGGCCGGGCGGGCGCGGCGGATCGACGGGGGCGGCTCAGCGGGGCCCGGAGCGCGACGGCGGTGGCCTCGGCGACCCGGTCGATGACGTTGCCGGTCTGCCCCAGGCTCGACAGCTCGCCGATCCAGCGCAGCATGGCCACGATCACGCCCACCAGCACCGCGACGGTGAAGAAGAACAGGATCACCCGCCCTTCCGCGCCGTAGTAGCCGGTGTGGAGCGCCACGATGCCGACCATCGCGTACACGAACGCGCCGATGAAGGTCGCAAGGGTGTTCCGGATCGCCCCGACCGAGACCAGAAGGCGCGCAGCGTGCGGCGAGATCGCGCCCACGACGGAGGTGTATGCGGTGACCAGGGTCGCCAGCGAGAAGGTCGCCACGGCGAGCATGCTGCTCGCCAGGATCGACAGCAGGTCGTCGACCGCATCCGAGCCCAGCTTGAGCGGGAAGTCGGACGGCACGTACCGGCCGAAGCGCGCCGCCACCAGGGCCGCCGCGACGCCCAGGCCGCTGTACAGCGCCACCGTGAACCAGAGCCGCCGGCGCACCTGCAGCAGGGTGAAGAGCCAGCTCGGCATCAGACCAGGCGGGCCGGGCCGCCGGAGACCTTAGCGGGGCTCGGGTGGCGCTGCATCGTCGGGCCAACGCCGCCGGTGGGGATCGTAGGCCTCCCCGTAAGCCTCGGCCCCGTAGCTTCCGCCGCGGGCCGGCGTCAGCCGGCCCGGCGAGCGCCCCACGCTCTGCGCCCGCCGCCGGGCGTCCGGAAACAGCGTGGCCAGCCGCCGGTCGCGCTCGTGGCTCGTCACGAGGAATAGCTCCCGTTGCGATGCATGTGAGGACAACGGAGCGGCCCGTGGAGGGTTCCGGTCGAGGTCGGACGGCGCGGCGGGATCTCGGTCCATCCTCCGGGTGGCGGCATGCGCCCCCGGCGGGCGGGGAGAGCTGAACCGTCGGCCCCGGGTCGCGTTCCCGTCGTTTGGCGGGAGACGGGAATGCAGGACGCCTTCTTCACCAGCTGGAGCGACATCGGGCGGGTGCTTGTCGTCGGCGGCGCCGCCTATGTCTGCCTCGTGGTGCTGCTGCGGGTGTCCGGCAAGCGGACGCTGTCCAAGCTCAATGCGTTCGACTTCGTGGTCACGATCGCCCTGGGCTCGACCCTGGCCTCGATCTTCACGTCCAAGTCCCTGTCGCTTGCGGAGGGCGTGGCCGCGCTGGCCCTCCTCGTGCTGCTGCAGCTCGCGGTGACCTGGACCTCCGTGCGCAGCCCGGGGTTCGACCGGCTGATCAAGTCCGAACCCGCCCTGCTGCTGCGGCGGGGCGAACTGCTCCACGAGGCGATGCGGCGCGAACGGGTCACCGCCGACGAGGTGATGTCTGCGATCCGCGACGCCGGCGCCGACGAGTTCGGGGCCGCCTCCGCCGTCATCCTCGAATCGGACGGCACCTTGACCGCCCTCCTGGCCGGGCCGGGCCGTCGCGCGTGAACGAAGGCGCGCGGCGGAGGCGCGGCTTCGAAGCTCACGCTCTTGTGCCCGGGCGGCAGGAACAGCGTTCTGCGGATGGCGTTTCCCCTGCCCCACCACATCGCGCCGCGATGTAAGCGGCCGGTCCTCCGCGACCCTGCCGCGATGTGGAGCGGGCGCGGTCCTTCGGCGCGGCTGGTCGCGTGGTCCGGAGGACCGCTGCCCCGAACCTGCTGGCGCTCTCGCCTCGGCAGACCGCGGCGCCGATGGCCTGCCCCCCGT
>NZ_DAISJG010000077.1:0-9068 GCF_036821595.1 Phenylobacterium sp. | reverse complement strand
GCGACACCGCGCGGCTGGCCCGCGACCTCCACGCCTGGCTGGACCGCGCCGTCCGCCGCCCGGACTTCCTGATCTGCGAGGTGGACGACCTCGTCCTCGAGGCCTGCGAGGCCATCGGCGCCGACCCCGCCTTCATCTACCCCCCCGCCCGGGCGCCTGCGCCCGAACCGGACCGCGAGCCCGAGCCCGCCGACACGGGCTAGCGCCGCCCGCCTGCGAGCTCGCGAACGCGCTTCGCGCGAAACCACGGAAAACACGGACTGCACGGAAGGCGGGCCCTCTTCGGGCTGGGCGCCTGAAAGATCCTGCGCGCCTTCGGCGCGCGATTCCCGTCCCCACGTCCTCGCCGGATCCCGCGCTCTCGGCGCCGGCCCCATCCGTGCAGTCCGTGTGATCCGGGGTTCAACAGGAACGGCGCCGCGCCCTTCCGTGTATTCCGTGTGGTCCGTGGTTCCTTCAGATCCCGCCTAGGCCGCCGCCCCCGGCGCCACGGAGATGTCCACCATCACCTCCGCCGAGATCTGCTCCAGCGCCGCCTGCACCCGCTCCGCCGGCAGGCCCGGCGGCAGGCGCAGGCGCGCGTCGAGATGGAAGATCGGCGCGCCGGAGTGCGGCTCGGGCGCCACGTGGGTCGCCAGCGCCTCGATGTTGACGTCCAGGCCGCTCACCACCGAGGTCACCTGCCGCACGATGCCCGGCCGGTCCTGCCCCACCAGGCTCAGCTCAAGCGTCTCGCCCGCCGCCTGCGTCGCCTCCACCGCCGGGATGACCCGGACCTCCAGCCCGCGCGCGTCGATCGCCGCCACGCCCGCGCGCAGGGCCTCGATCCGGTCGTCGGCGATCTCCACCAGCGCCGAGCCGACGTACAGGCCGCCCAGCCGGGAGAGGTGGCTCTCCAGCCAGTTGCCGCCGGCCTGCAGCACCGCCTCGGCGAGGATGCCGGTGAGGCCCGGCCGGTCGCTGCCCACCACGCTCAGGATAACCGACGCCATGACGCACTCCGCGGAACCAGGGGCCGCGAACGAGCCACGCCGGACGGGACGCGTCAATCCGCCGGCGCGGCCGCGAGCTCCCGGGCGCGGCGCCGGGCGCGGGCCTCGGCGCTGTTGGTCAGGGCCCAGCGCAGCGCCCGGCCGAGGCCGTGCAGCCCGACCCTGGCGGCGGCCCGGCGCGGCGGCGACAGCCGCAGGCCGTGCATCCGGGCCGCCCAGTCCGGCAAGAGGTCCTTGGCCGCGTCGAAGGCCAGCGCCATGGCCGGCGCCGCGGCGGCGCTCGGCGCGCGCTGGGAGAACAGCGCCTGGGCCACCTCCCGGGTGCGGTGGTCGTAGCGGAGCTGCGGCCGGACCCGGTCGAAATAGGCGGCGACCTCCGCCCGGCTCTGCGGCACCTCGGTCGCGCCCAGCCGCCGGGCGATCTCGGCGGTCTCACGCAAGTAGCGGTCCTGCTCCTCCGGCGGGAAGGCCGGGTCGACGTAGCGCAGGTAGGCCGCCAGGAAGGCGCTCACCTCGGCCACGTGGACCCAGGTCAGCAGGTCCGGGTCGTCGGCGGCGTAGGGCGTCCCGTCCGGCAGGGTCCCCTCGACCCGGGCGTGGATGGCGCGGACGCGGTCGATGAACCCCTGGGCCTCGGCCCGGTCGCCATAGGTGGTGCCGGCGATGAAGTGGGCGGTGCGTTTCAGCCGCCCGGTCATGTCGCGGCGGAAGTTGGAGTGGTCCCAGACGCCGGCCAGGGCGCCGGGATGCAGCATCTGGAGGAGGAGGGCCGCGATGCCGCCGACCATCATGCTGGCCAGGTCGCCGTGCACCTTCCAGCAGGCGCTGTCGGGGCCGAACAGGCCGGTGTCGCGGCGGTTGCGCTCGACGGTGTCGTCGCCGGTGCCGCCGACCAGCCGGCGGACCTGCAGGATCATCGCCTGCCGGAGCGGATGCGGCCTGGGCGAGGGCGGCGGGACGGAAGGGTGCGGGGCCTGGGACATCGGACCGACAAGATAGGGTCCCCGGCGGCCGGCTGCAGCGCCGGCGCGAGATGGACGGCCGCGGGCGCGGGACCCGCGGCCGTCCGAGGTCGCTACTGCTTCTCGGCCGGGGTGGTGACCGCGGCGTCGGCGGCGGCGCCGGCGTCGGTGGCGGCCTCGCCCGTGGCGTTGGCGGCGCCGGCGGCGGCGTCACCCGTGGCGTCGGCGGCCGCGGCCGTGTTGGCGGCGGCGTCGTCGGCGGCCGAGCTGGCCGTGGCCGCGGCGTTGTCGCCGGTGGCTTCCGCGGCTTCCTCGGTCTTCTGCGAGCAGGCGGCGAGCGCCAGGGCCGCGGCGGCCGCGGCGACGATCATGATGGAACGCATGTGAAGTCCTCCCTGATGAAGACCCGCAACCTTCACCATCGGAGCCGTCCTGCCAACCCCTGGCCGGCTCAGGCGGCCAGCGCCGCCTCGAAGTCGCGCCACAGGTCGGCCACCGCCTCCAGGCCCACGGAGATCCGCACCAGGCCGTCGCTGATCCCGTGGGCGGCCCGCTCCTCCGGCGTGTACGTCGAGTGGGTCATGGACGCCGGGTGCTGCACCAGGGTCTCGGCGTCGCCGAGGCTGACCGCGCAGCGGGCGAGGCTCAGGCCGTTCAGGAACCGCACCGCGGCCTCGCGGCCGCCGGTCAGCTCCAGGGCGATCATGCCGCCGAAGCCGCCGGTGAACTGCCGCCGGGCCAGGTCGTGCTGCGGATGGCCGGGCAGGCCCGGGTACAGCACCTGGCTCACCGCCGGATGGGCCTTGAGCCGGCCGGCGATCTCCAGGGCGCTGGCGCTGTGGCGCTCGACGCGGAGCTGCAGGGTCTTCAGGCCCCGCAGCACCAGCATGGCGTCCATCGGCGAGATCACCGCGCCGGTGGCGTCCTTGATGCCGGTCCCGCGGATCCGGGAGATCAGCTCGCCGTCGCCGACCACCGCGCCGGCCACCAGATCGCCGTGCCCGCCCAGGTACTTGGTCGCCGAGTGGACGACGAGGTGGGCCCCCAGCGCCAGCGGCCGCTGCAGCAGGGGGGTGGCGTAGGTGTTGTCCACGATCACCACGGCGCCGGCCCTGCGGGCCGCGGCGGACACCGCGGCGATGTCCACCAGCCGCATGTTGGGGTTGGCCGGGGTCTCGAAGAACACCGCCTTGGCCGGCCGCGACAGCGCCGCCTCGACCGCGGCCTGGTCGGTCATGTCGACGTGCTCGACCACGATGCCGAAGTCCGCCAGCTGGTGGCGGAAGAAGGCGAAGGTGCAGCCGTACAGGGTCATGTCGGTGACCAGCCGGTCGCCGGGCCGCAGCAGGGTCCACAGGGTGGCGGCGATCGCCCCCATGCCCGAGGCCGTGGCCGCCGCGGCCTCCCCGCCCTCCAGCGACGCCAGCCGGCGCTCGAGCAGGTCGATCGTCGGGTTGCCGAGCCGTGTGTAGATGTACCCCTCCTCCTCGCCGGCGAACCGCCGGGCGCCGGACTCGGCGCTCTCGAAGCAGAAGGTGGAGGTCATGTAGACCGGCGGGGCGAGCGCGCCGTGGTGGTCGGCCGGGTCGTAGCCCTCGTGGATCGCCCGCGTCTCGAACGCCCAGTCCTGACCCGAAGCCATATGCCTACTCCACACGAACCGAGGTTCAGGATAGGCCCGGGCGCGGCGCAGGTCCTTGCGTATTCAGGCGCTTCGGGAGAGGTTCGGGGCGCCTTCTGCTACTGGAGAGCCCTACGTTGGCAGACTCTGACCTGGACGCCCTCGATCGCCGGATCCTCGCCGAGCTGGAGAAGGACGGCCGCCTGCCCAACAGCGAGCTGGCCCAGCGCGTGGGCCTGTCGGAATCACCCTGCCTGCGCCGCGTGCGGCGGCTGGAGCAGGCCGGCTACATCACCGGCTACCACGCCCACCTGGAGCCCAGGCTGAACGGCCGCGGGCTGACCGTCTTCGTCGGCGTGAAGGTCCGCCGGCACGCCAGCGAGGAGGTGCTGCCGTTCGAGGACTGGACCCGCGGCCGGCCGGAGGTGGCCGCCTGCTTCCTGATCTCCGGCGAGTTCGACTACCTGCTGCACGTGGCCGTGCAGGACCTCGCCGCCTACGAGTCGTTCCTGACCGGCCAGCTGCTGCGCAACCCGGCGATCGCCGACATCCGCTCGATGATCGCCGTGCGCAGCGTCAAGGCGCCCTTCGGCCTGGCCGCCGGCGCCCTGCCCTAGTCCGCCGCCTTCGGCCGCGCCAGCGTCGGCCACTTCACGCCGAGCTGGTCGAGGTAGGTCGGGTGCTTCGCCGGGTCGTAGTAGAGCGGCCGCATGGCCGGGCGGAATTGGGCCATGACCTCGGCGTTCATGTCGGCGGCGGGCTTGTCGTTCGGGCCGATCACCGGGACGTAGGTCTCGGTCTTGGTCTGCACGTCGGTGAAATAGGCCTTGGCCGCCGCCCGCAGCCTCGGCTGGGTCAGCAGGTCCAGCGTGGTCATGGCCACCACCTTGGAGCCGGCCACCACGCCCTTGTGGGCGATGGGCGTGGCCATGGCGATGGCGTTGGCCCAGTTGTGGCCCGGCAGGCCCGGGATGTTGGACGGGTAGCGGACGGTGATGGTCGGGACGACCCAGGAGACGTCGCCGATGTCGTCCGAGCCGCCGCTCTCCGGCTTCTCCTTCGGCGGCTCCAGCTTGTCCAGCTCGGTGGCCAGGCCCTCGATCTTCTCGGCCTTCACCTCCGTCTGCACGGCCTTGGCGAAGGCCTGCTCGTCGGCCGTCCACTTCGGCAGGCCGATCATCTTGATGTTGGCGTAGGCGGCCTCGGCCATCGGCTTGTTGAAATGGCGCGGCGCGGCCGTGCCGAGCACCCGGCGCTCCACCGTCGTGTCGGTCATCATGGCCGCGCCGTCGGCGATGCGGTTGCCGACCGCGTAGAGGTCGCTGATGCCTTTGAAGTCCTGCTCGCGGAAATAGTACCAGACGCTGGCCCGCTCCGGGACGACGTTGGGCTGGTCGCCGCCGTCGCGGATCACGTAGTGCGAGCGCTGCTCGGGCCGGATGTGCTCGCGGCGGAACTCCCAACCGGTGTTCATCAGGCTGACGGCGTCCAACGCCGAGCGCCCCATCCAGGGCTTGCCGGCCGAGTGCGCGGTGCCGCCCCTGAAGGTGTACTCCACCGAGACGAGGCCCGTGCCGGAGGGCTTGCCCCAGCTGGTCCCGAGGTTGTCGCCGACGTGGGTGAAGATCACGGCGTCCACGTCCTTGAAGACGCCGTCGCGCACCATGTAGGCCTTGCCGGCCACCAGCTCCTCGGCGACGCCGGGCCAGAGCATCAGGGTGCCGGCGATGCCCTCCTTCTGCATGATCTCCTTCACCGCGAGCGCGGCGACGACGTTCAGCGCCTGGCCGGAGTTGTGGCCCTCGCCGTGGCCCGGCGCGCCCTCCACCTGCGGCTGGCGCCAGGGGATGCCCGGCGTCTGCGAGGCCTTGGGGATCCCGTCGATGTCGGAGCCTAGCGCGATGACCGGCCCGCCCTTGCCGTTGGTCCAGGTGGCCACCCAGCCGGTGGGAAGGCCCGAGACCCCGCGGGTGACGGTGAAGCCGTTCTTCTCGAGGATCCCGGTCACGTAGCGGGAGGTCTCCACCTCCTGGAAGCCAAGCTCGCCGAAGGAGAAGATCGAGTCGTTCATCTCCTGGGCCAGCTTGGCCCGGGTCTCGACCCCGGCGATCGCCTGCTTCTTCAGCGCGGGAAGCGGCGCGGCCTGGGCGGCGGTGGCGATGAGCGCCGCGGCGAGCGCGAGCGGGATGGACCTGGACATGACGACTCCCCCGGAACCTGAGGGAGGGACGCTGGACGAGGGGTGGGGGCCTTGTCCAGCGTTTGCACCTGGGTCCGTTAGCGGTTGCCGCCGATGAGGTCGCCGATGCCGCCGAGGACGGAGCCTTCGCCGCGGTTCTGGCCTGCGCCCCCCGCGGCGGCCAGCATGCGGCCCGCCAGCCTCGAGAACGGCAGGGACTGGATCCAGACGCGTCCGGGACCCGTCAGGCGGGCGAAGAACAGCCCCTCGCCGCCGAAGAACACGCTCTTCACGCCGCCCGCCATGACCAGGTCGAAGTCGACCGTCGGCGTGTAGGCGGCCAGGCAGCCGGTATCGACGTGGATCTGCTCGCCGGGCGCCAGGGTGCGCTCCACCACCGCGCCGCCCATCTGAACGAACACCCAGCCGTCGCCGTCGAGGCGCTGCATGATGAAGCCCTCGCCGCCGAACAGGCCCGTCATCACCCGGCGCTGGAACTGCACGCCGATCGAGACCCCGCGGGCGGCGGCGAGGAAGGCGTCCTTCTGGCAGATCAGGGTTCCTCCGAGCTCGGACAGGTGCAGCGGCAGGATCGCGCCGGGCGTCGGCGAGGCGAAGGCGACCCTGGCCTTGCCCGCGCCCCCGTGCGTGAAGACGGTAGTGAACAGGCTCTCGCCGGTGATCAGCCGCTTGCCGGCGCCGAGCAGCTTGCCCATGAAGCCGGCCCCCTCGCCGCCCGAACCATCGCCGAAGACGGTGGTCATGCCGACCGCGGCGTCCTTCCAGACCAGAGCGCCGGCCTCGGCGATGGCGCTCTCGCCCGGATCGAGCTCGATCTCGACGAACTGCAGTTCCTGGCCCTTGATCTCGAAGTCGATGTCATCGGCCAGTCCGGCGCTGCGGTGATGGCTCCAGGGGCCCTGGGTCATGGGAGGCTCCAGCAGTTGGGGAGGAACGGGAGGGCTCTAGCCGTGCGGCTCGGAGCCGTGGAACAGGCGCCACTTCCAGACGCCGTGGCTGAGTTCGAAGACACCGGTCAGGCGATAGGCCCGGCGTTCGTCGGCGGCGTCGCCGTGCAAGACGGCGTGGCCTTCCGCGTGCAGCCAGGCGATCGGCCCATGGACCGAGACCTCCACCTCGCGCCAGTCGAAGCTCAGGGTCTGCGGCATGGCGAAGAGCTTGCGGAAATGCTCGGCGAGCGCCGCCCGACCCCGGGCCACCTCGCCAACCTCGGAGCCCACCAGCAGGGTGTCCTCGTCGGGCATGAACTCGTCGAGCACGGCGAGGTCGCGTTTGGCCAGGAGGGCGTTGAGGCGCACCAGCGCCTGGCGCACGCCGCGCTCGGCGCCGCTCCTCGGCGGGGCGGCGGCGCGGGGGCCGTAGCCCAGCACCAGCAGCAGGGCCGCGCCGGCGGCGAGCAGGCGGGTGACGGCGGCCATGACCAAAACTCCTGTCCTTGGCGGGGGGCGATACTTCCCCCCTTAACGCCCGGCGGGCAAGCCTAGCCGGTCCGGATCGAAAGGGCGCGGGCGGCCTCCCGGGCCTCGGCCCACCAGCCGCGGACCATGGCCTCGGCGGCACCGGGCCTGGCGAGCTTCACCGCCTGGCCAGCCCACAGCGACATCATCTCGGTATCGCCGGCCTTCTCGGCGGCCTGGCGGAGCGGCTGGGTCAGCCGGTTCTGCACCGGATAGGCCGGAACCTCGTGCTCCATGGGCCGCATCTCGCGGGTGAAGCGGTTCTCCAGGCCCCGGGCGTGGCGGCCGGAAAAGGCGCGGGTGAGACGGGTGGGATCGTCGGGCGCCGCCTGGATCGCCTGGCGCCAGGGGCCGCTGGTCAGCGCCTCGTCCGACAGCAGGAAGGCGGTGCCCATCTGGGCGGCGTCGGCGCCGAGCGCCAGGACGGCGGCGACGCCGCGGCCGTCCATGATGCCGCCAGCGGCGATCACCGGCAGGTCCACCGCCGCGCGGACCGTGGCGACGAGCGGCAGCGTGCCGACGAGGCTGGCCTCGGTCTCCGCAAGAAAGTTGCCCCGGTGTCCGCCCGCTTCGGCCCCTTGCGCGCAGATACCGTCCGCCCCGGCCTCGGCCCAGGCGCGGGCCTCCGCGACGGTGTTGGCGGTGCCGACCACATAGCTGCCGGCGCGGTGCAGGGCGTCGACCTGGGTGCGCTCCAGCACGCCGAAGGCGAAGGAGGCGATGGCCGGCGCGGCCTGGACCACCGCGTCGAGCTGGGCCTCGAAGTCGTGGCTGAAGCGGTTGGGCGCCTCGGGCAGCGGGACGCCGGCGGCTTCGTACCAGGGCGCGAGCCGGGCCAGGGCGGCGCCCAGCTCGGCGGCGTCCGGCCGGGCGCTCGGCGCCATCAGCAGGTTCACGGCAAACGGGCGGTCGGTGACCGTCCGCATGGCGTCGACGGCCGCGACGATCTCGCCCGGCCCAAGCGCGGCGGCGGCCAGCGAGCCCAGGGCGCCGGCGCGGTTCACGGCCAGCGGGAGGGCCTCCAGGGTGGCGCCGGCCATGGGCGCCTGGACGATGGGGATCTCCAGGCCGGCCAGCAGGGTCTTCAGGCTCATTCGCCGGCCTCCTTCTTGCGGGCGAGCTTCTCCAGCACCTTGCCGCGGCCGCGGGACAGGGCCGTGACGACGCCGCGCAGGGTGCGGACCTCCTGGTCGGTGAAGCGCGCGCGGCCCAGGGCGGACCGCAGGTTCTGCACCATCGAGGGCGTCTTCTCCGGCGGATGGAAGAAGCCGGCGGTCTCCAGTTCGCGCTCCAGGTGCTCGTAGAGCCCCATCAGGGCTGCGCCGTCGGCGGGCGGCGCCCCCTCGCGAAACTTCGGCGGCGGGGCGTCGGCCTCGGTCGTGCGCCACTCATAGGCGTTGATGGCCACCGCCTGGGCGAGGTTGAGCGAGTGGAACCGCGGATCGATGGGTATGGTCACCACCGCCTGGCAGAGCGCGATGTCCTGGGTCTCCAGGCCCGCCCGCTCGCCGCCGAACAGCATGCCCACCCGCTGCCCCTCGGCGACGGCCTCGGCGAGCTGGGCCGCGGCGACGCGCGGCGTGATCACCGGGAGCTGCAGCTCCCTGGGCCGGGCGGTGGTCGCGTAGACCAGCTGCAGGTCGGCGATGGCCGAGGCGACGTCCGGGTAGACGCGGGCGGCGTTCAGCGGCCAGTCCGCGCCCGAGGCCGAGGCCCAGGCGCGCTCCTGGGGCCAGCCGTCGCGCGGATTCACCAGCCGCAGGTCGGCGAGACCGAAGTTCGCCATGACACGGGCCACCGCGCCGATATTCTCCGCCAGCTGCGGCGCGTTCAGGA
>NZ_DAISJG010000076.1:0-9117 GCF_036821595.1 Phenylobacterium sp. | reverse complement strand
AGACCGAGCACCTGTGCACCTTCGACGGCGAGCCGGGCTACAGCCTCGGCCAGGGGCAGTGAGGCCGCCATGCCGCCTTGGGATCCGCACGAGAGGGGCGACTACTGGGTGGTCGGCGGCAAGTACCTCGACGCCGGCTTCCGCCACCGCCGCTGGTCGGAGGTGATCGGCCCGGTGGACAGCCTCTACGAGGCCACCGCCATCTGGCGCCGCATGAGCTACCTCTACTCCCACGACGCGCTCGTCCGCTTCCACGTGGTGCGCAGCGCCGAGTCGGCGAGGGCCGCATGACCCGTGCGCGCCGCATCTCAGCCATTGCGCTTTTCAATGGCCGAGCCTGTTGGACGGGGCCTGGGCCCCGCTCATCTGTCCCTCAGAGCCCGGGCCCCTCTGACGGCCGCCGGCCGTGATGTCGGGCCAACCACGGCGGCGCGCGCCCCGCGGCGCGCTCCGCTCCGAACGGAGGAAGCTATGAACAACCAGAACATGGCCTTCAGCCTCAGCGGCGCGGTGATGCTGGCGATGAGCCTCGTCGCCCTCTGGGTCTGGCCGAAGTTCATCGGCCTCGACATCCATCCGATCTACGGCTGGGCCGAGGCCAAGTCCGGCGTGGGCTGGCTGGAGCCCGGCGCCCGCTATGCGGTGGGGATCGTGGCCGGCGTCCTGGCCCTCCTGCTGCTCGTCAAGCGCACGCGCCTGGCGGCGGGGGTGGGGGCGCTGGCGCTGTCGACGGCCTTTCTCGTCGCCCACCTCACCCCGTGGCTCGGGATCAACATCCCGGACTATACCCCGCTCATGGAGGCGCTCGCCGCCGGCCGCACGGTGGCGGAGATCGAGGCCCTGGGGCTGAAGGGCGACCGCGGCGCCCACTTCGCCGTGGCCCTGGTCAACGCCGGCCTCGCCATCCTGGTGATCGCGGCCGAACTGGGCGGGGCCTCCCGCCGCCGCCGCGACTACACCCCGATGGAGCTTGCCGGCGCCTGACGCCCGCCCGGCCCGCCGGCGACGCCGCCCGCCTCCGCGCGGGCGGCGGCTGTCGTCTGCGCGACGCTGGCGCTATCCCGGCGGCCGCGGCGTCCAGGTCGGCAGGCCGCCGCACCAGTCCCACACGCCCAGCGGCGTCGCCGTCTCGCCGGTCCCCCGGGCGATGGCGATCCGCGGCTGCTCGGCCGACAGCAGGTGCCGCACCTCGGCGATCAGGGCGTCCTCGTCGCCGTAGTCGGTCAGGCGGGCCTGCGGCCGGCCGTCGGCGCCGGTGACCAGGAGCGTGTAGGTCATATGCGAGAAACGACGCGGCGGCCCGGTTTCGTCCCTCCGCGGAACAGCCGGACTCCATTGACTCGCCCGTCCCCGCTGGGGAACTTGCGAGCCGCTCTCAGGAGACGCGCGTGTTCCACCGACCCGTCAGGTTCGCCCAAGGCGGCGGCAACGGCGACGAAGCCCCGGGCGGCGGCGGCTTCAGCGGCCTGCCGTTCACCATCGAGGGCGACGACCTGCCCTACCGGATCGAGTTGTGGGACCCCGACGGCGCGCTCGACCGGGTGATCGCCATCGCCGCCGACGCCACCATCGGCTTCGCCGCCTACTACGCCGCCGCCCGCGAAAACCCCGGCCGCGACGTCACCATCACCCACAAGGGCCGCGTGCTCGCCAGGTGGACCCGGCGCGAGCACTGAGACCGGTGCGGCCACCGCCCGCCCTTTGGCCGGGGCGCGATCTGTTCTAACCAGGGGCCGTCCAGGACAGACCGGAGACCCTATGCCGACCAGCCAGGCCGCCGCCCCGAAGGCGGGCCCGAAGTCCGCCGCCTCGCCCGAACAGGTCTGGGCCGACCTCGTCGCCTGGGTCCAGGCGCACGGGACCGAGATCGCCATCGCCCTGGTCGCCGGCGCGGTGATCTACCTGGGCCTCGGCCTCGCCGCCGGCCTGGTCGCGCGCCTGAAGGACCGGCCGGGCGCGCCCCTGGGCTTCCGCGCCCTCCTGGGCCGCGCGGCCAGCCGGACCCACCACGTCTTCCTGATGCTCGTCGCCGCCCGGCTGGTGGTCAGCTACGCCAATCCCCCGGCCCCGGTGGCGAACACCGTCGGCTTCCTCTTCACCATCTCGGCCGCCATCCAGGGCGCGGTCTGGATCCGCGAGATCGTGCTCGGCCTGATCGAGCGCCGCACCGCCGAGGAGGGCCACAGCGAGACCCTCGCCAACGCCACGGGCATCATCCGTCTGCTGGTCACCGTGGCCATCTTCGCCGTCGCCGCAATCGTGGTGCTCGACAACGTCGGCGTGAACGTCACCGCCCTGGTGGCCGGCCTGGGCATCGGCGGCATCGCCATCGGCCTCGCCGCCCAGGGCATCTTCTCCGACCTGTTCGCGGCGCTCTCGATCATCTTCGACAAGCCCTTCCGGGTCGGCGAGACGATCACCTACGACACCAGCACCGCCACCGTGGAGCGGATCGGGCTGAAGAGCACGCGCCTGCGCGCCATCACCGGCGAGCGCAAGATCGTCTCCAACGCCAACCTGCTGCAGAAGGAGATCACCAGCTACCAGACGCTGGACCACCGCCGGCTGAAGTTCGCCATCGGCGTCATCTACCAGACCGACCCCGAGCTCGCCGCCCGCATCCCCGACATCCTGCGCGAGATCGTCGAGGCCGAGGGCGCGACCTTCGTCCGCTCCGGCTTCGTGGCCTTCGGCGCCAGCTCCCTCGACTTCGAGGTCGAGTTCGACGTCTTCCGCCCCGACTGGGACCAGGTCTACGCCATCCGCCACCGCATCGGCCTGGGCGTGCTGCGGCGGTTCAACGCCGAGGGCCTGGAGTTCGCCTACCCCACCCAGACCACCTTCACCGCCGCCCCCGACGGCCGGATGATCATGCCCTACCCGGAAGGCGGCTTCGGCGCGCCTCCGGAGCCCCGCCGCGTCTGACGGCTCACCCGCGCAGGATCTTCGCCATCGCCTTGCCCCTGGCGAGCTCGTCGATCAGCTTGTCGAGGTAGCGGATCTCCCGCATCAGCGGGTCGGCGACCTCCTCCACGCGCACGCCGCAGACCACGCCCTTGATCTCCGCCCGGGCGGGGTTGAGCGGCGCCTCGGCGAAGAAGGTCTCGAAGTCGGTCTTCTGCTCCAGGTGGGCGGCGAGCTCGGCGGCGCTGAACCCGGTCAGCCAGCCGATGATCTCGTCGACCTCGGCCTTGGTCCGTCCCTTCTTCTCGGCCTTGGCGACATAGAGCGGATAGACGCTGGCGAAGCTGGTTGTGTAGATCCGGTGCTTGCTCATCACGATCCGCTTCGGCGACGGTGGCGCTGGGCGATCAGACTGGCGCCGCTGCGCGCCGCGACGCAAGCTTTGGGGACCTTCATGCAGTTCGACGACGTCATCCTCGGTCGCCGGAGCATCCGCGGCTACAAGCCCGACCCGGTGCCCCGCAAGCTGATCGAGGAGATCCTGGCGATCGCCATGCGCGCGCCCTCGTCGATGAACACCCAGCCGTGGAACTTCTACGTCATCACCGGCGAGCCGCTCGACCGCATCCGCGCTGGCAACACCGAGCGCAACCTGGCCGGCGTGCCGCACAGCCGCGAGTTCCGCACCGGCGAGGCGTTCGCCGGCGTCCACCGCGACCGCCAGGTCGGCGTCGCCAAGCAGCTGTTCGGGGCCATGGGCATCGCCCGCGAGGACAAGGAGCGGCGCCAGGACTGGGTGCTGCGCGGCTTCCGCCAGTTCGACGCCCCGGTCTGCGTGATCGTCACCTACGACAGGGTGCTGGCCGGCAGCGACGACACCCCCTTCGACTGCGGCGCGGTGACCAATGCCCTGGTCAACGCCGCCTGGTCCCGGGGCCTGGGCTGCGTGATCAACAGCCAGGGCATCATGCAGTCGCCGGTGGTCCGCGAGCATGCCGGCATCGCCGACGACCAGGTGATCATGAAGGCCATCGCGCTCGGCTGGCCCGACGAGACCTTCCCCGCCAACGCCGTCGTCTCGGAGCGCAAGTCGGTCGACGAGGCCGCCGTCTTCCTCGGCTTCGACGACTAGGGGCGCCGCGCCCGACCGACTACCGCGGCGCGGCCGACCGCTGCGGCCGTCGCTGCGCCACCATCGGGTGGAACCGGCCGCCGTGGTAGGCCACCACGCCGCACATCCGGTCGCCCGCGCCCGAGAGCGTGGCGTCGTAGGCGACGTCCCCCTCCAGCGACCCCACGACCATCCGCACCTTCCGGCCGGCGACCGTCAGGCTGCGCACGATCACCGGCGCCGTCCGCACGGGCGTCAGCGTCCCGGCGTAGCGCCCGTCGAGCCGGCCGAGCGTCAGCAGGCCGAAGCTCGGGATCCCGCCGACATCCATGTGGAAGTCCCACAGCCCGGCCAGGTCCGGCTCGCCGGCCGGCGCCCCCGCCCCCGTGGGCGCCTCGGCGCAGCTCGTCGTCAGCACCGTCGTGTCCTGGGCGGACGCCGCGGCGGGGAGGGCGGCGGCGAGCATCAGGCCGCAGGCGAATAGTGCGTGTCGCATCGGGTCTCCGGTAGGGCTGCTGGGAATTCGCCCCCTCTCCGCCGGCGCCCCGCCGCGGACAACCGCCGATTCCGCCAATGGCGTTCGCGAGGCCCGGATCTGCGGCAACGCCACAGCCGCCTCAGGCGCCGCGCCCCTCCAGCCCCGCGCGCACCGCCGCGAGATAGGTCCGGCCGACCGGCACGGTCAGGCCTGCGGCCAGCTCGATGCGCGTCTGCTGGCCCTCGCGGCGCAGGCCGGCGACCTCCCGGCGCGACACCCACCAGCGCCGGTGCGCCTGGAAGCCGAGCTGAGGCGGCAGCAGCCGAACGGCCTCGCCCAGCCGCATGTAGATCAGCGCGGACCCGCGGCGCGTGTGGACCATCAGGTAGTGGTCCTGCGCCTCCAGGGCCACGAGCTCGCGTCCCAGCCGCTCGGGGACCCGCGCGAAGAACGCATCGGCGCCCGGGTCCGCCTCTGCCCGACCCTCTGGCGGGGCGGGCGACGCGGCGTCCGGAGCGCCCAGCGACGGCCAGGCCGCGATGCCGGCGATCACCAGCTGGACCGACGCCACCGACAGGTAGAGCGACACCAGCCGGTCCGGCGGCGTGGAGCGTCCGGGCAGCACCACCTCCAGCCCCCAGGCGACCACGAACATCATCGGCAGGGTCGAGACCAGCCCCACGACGACCACCGCGGCCAGCCTCGGCAGGCGGCGGAATCCGGCGCCGGCCCGCAGGATCTGCAGGGTGGCGAGCGCCAGCCCATAGCCCGTCGCCACGCAGCCGAACCAGAAGCCGTACCGCTCGGGATGCCCCAGGGACTGGAAGGAGCCGAACGGCCCCGCGAACCCCAGGAACACCCCCAGCGCCACCGCGCCGCAGAGGCTGGCGAGGCGGGGCGAGGTCCAGGTCTGGAGCGAGGTCGAGGGCATCCGCGGCGTCGGCAAGGCCCGAACGCTATGCGGCCCAACCGCCGCTGTCGAGCCGGGCGCCTTTGCTCATCCCCGCGAACGCGGGAGCCAGGCTTTTCCGGCGGCCTACCGGCCCCGCTCCGCGCCGCCTGCGCACCGCGCCGCGAACGCCGCCCCGGCCTCGCGCGGCGGCGGGGGCAGGCTGAGCTGCCGGGCGCCGTACGAGACCCCGACCTCGCCGCCGTCCGCGAGCGCCGCCACGAACGCCGGCTGGGCCTGGCCTGTCGCCCTGAGCCCCTGGTCCGGCCCGGCCATGGAGACCACGAACACCGCCAGCTCCGGCCCGGCCCCGGCCCCCAGCGTCAGCCGGTCCTCGCTGCCCACCCGCGCGATCCCGGGGACGTCCGCCTGCAGCCCCGGCGCGTCCGGCCGGCAGGCCAGCCGCAGCACCTCCCGCCCGTCGGCCCCGGCATGGACCAGCGCCGCGCCGCCCGCCGCCGGGGTCTCCAGCCGCCACCGCGGCCCGGCCGCCACGGCGGGAGCCGGCGCCGGCGCGGGCGCAGCGGCCTTCGGCGCCACCGCGTCCGGCGTCTCCGGCGCCGGCCCGGCCGGCCCGCACGACGCCAGCAGCACGCCCGCCAGCACGGCCACGCATCGGCCTCTCCGCATCGTCACCTCCGCCCCCTGCCGCGATGCGCGTCCTATACACCGGGAGCCGCGCGCCGCCCTCTTCCCGCCGCAGGTCCGCCCCTAGTCTCCCCATCCCGATCCGAGGAGGAGACGACCTTGCGGCCCAGTCCCACGCCCCGCCGGCGGCCGTGGCGCTCCCCCGCGGCGAGCGTCGTCCCGATGGCCGCGGCCGTCCTGCTCTGCGCCTGCTCCGGCTCCGGCGGCGGCCCGCCGGAGGCCCCGGCGGAAGCCGCGGGCGCCGCCCCGGCCGCCATCCCGAGCGCCCCCCCGGCGCAGGCCGCGCCGGGGGCCACGGTCGGCGGCGACGGCTCGCCGATCGAGCTTGCCGCCCTGTCCGCCGCCGAGATCGAGGCGGCCCGGCTGCCCGGCGAGCTGGGCTGCAGCTTCCAGGCCCCCGCGGGCGGCCCGCTCCTTGTCGCCATGGGGAAGGTCGCCTCCCGCGAGCCCGCGATCGGCGTGGTCAAGGTCGGCAGCTATGTGGAGCGCGTCGCCGCCCCCGGCGGCTTCGACGCCATGCTGAAGGGCGCGACCTTCTCGGGCGCCGGAAAGACCGTCCGCATCGACCTCACCGGGCCTGCCATCGGCGGCGGCGAGTCCCCGCCGCGCCCCGCCACCCTGACCTACGACCGCGCCGACGGCGCCCGCCGCACCTTCCCCGGCCGCTGGTCCTGCGGGCCCTAGGCGGGGCGAGGTCCGGCGGAGGCGAACTTGCCCTCTCCCGCCGAGTTGAGCTCGGGAGGGAGAGGCCGGGTGAGGGCGGCCTCACCCACCCCTCCGCTCATCCTGCCGAGAGCCGGGACCCAAGCTGAGGCTCGGCCGCGCGCCTGGAGAAGGGCGAGGCGAATGTCGACCTGCAACCCAGAGCGGACCTTGAATGGCTCACTCCGCGGGACCCACGAACTCAAGTCGCCCGAGCGGGCGCCGTTTGACCATGCGGCGAGCGAGCGCGATCAACTCGGCCTTGGAGTTCATGGAGCAGTACCGGGTGATGAGGATGTCAATCGGCGGTGTCTCCCGAACGTTGTCGCGGGGACATTCGACCGGCAGCACGTCAAATGCGTCGATGGGGGTCGACGTCATCTTGCTCGCCAAGAGGGTATAGTCGCTGCCCGGCCTGGCGCCCGACTGCAGGACCCAAAGCTCGACCGGTCCGGCGGGGGCGATTGCCTTCCCCAGCGAAACGAGGCGGCTGTACGTTGGCCAGCGCCCGTCGAGGTGCTCGCGCGCATACGCTCTGTACTCGACGATGTAGCAGTGCATTGCGCCGTAGTTGCCGAGCCTGATCCACTCGTCGTCGCGTCGTGGACCGTCGTACTTCCAATCGCCCAGCTTGATGTTGTGAGCACAGCCGAAGGAGGTGGCGTCGCTGAAGTAACACCAACACTAGGAGCCCTAGGCGCTTCGCAGCGCCGGAACGATGCTGGTATCCCATCCGGCTAAGCTTCCACAGGAAACGTCCGCTAGCCACCCTGCGCGGACCATCCGAACGTCCGCATCTAGCGGGTTCGACCTCGCCCTTCCCGCCCTTAATTCCATGGTGGATCGCGAGCCTGCCGGGCCAGGCGTGTCAAGGACGCGCCCCCGGCGCGCCGCGCCGCGGCGAGCGCTGCGCGCTCGTCCTTGAGACGCCTGGCCCGGCAGGCAGAATGCTGGCCATGGTCTTCAGGGGGAGGTGTGCGAGACGTCACTGCATCTTGCGCCAGAAAGAAGCGCGGCGTGACGGGGGGATGACCTTGTGGACGGGAGACCTGCGATCAGAGCAGATTGACGTATCGTAGGTCGCTGGTGAGGGAGCATTGGCGTGAAGATGCAATGCACTGTGGCCCTGTTTGCTGTCGCCTTCTCGCAGACGTCAGCATCCAATGCTGCGGAGGTCTACGTCAGCTCGGCAACGAGTTTTCAACTCGCCCAGAGCTGCAAGGATTCGCGCAGTGTTTTGGAGGTTGATTTCTGCTCAGGATACATTCTTGGCGCGATGGATCAGCTGTCCGCCGCACGTCGCATCTGCCCGATGGGGGAGGCGATTACTGGGCGGGCGCTAGCCGTCGTTCGCAAGTATATCGCGGATCACCCGGAGGCGTGGGGACAGCATCCGCTTAAGCTCGTGGAAGACGGGCTGCGCTTCGCCTTCCCCTGCTCGAAGGCCTAGTCATTCGGGTGCGCGAGCAGATTTTTAGGCAAGGTGGGGCCGCCACCGAGGCAGTTCAGTAGTTCGTGGATCTGTTATCGAGTAGGTCTGGCTGATGGCGAAACCGAAGCAGCATCCCGCCCTAGATCGGTTCTTCGCTGATGTGGAATTTGAAGTTGGCGAGGCGATTTCGGGAGTGGGGCCGGAGATCGCTCAGGTTCGCAGCAAGGCGGTGCAAACAGGCAACCTTTCATCCAGCCGCCTCGGCATCGCGTTTGCGCAGACTATAGATACTCATGCCACCGCGTTCATCGAGAAGACCAAGCTCCGCTATGAGGCGGCCCGTGCGACACCCGGCGCTAGCCCACAGGCTCTGCACACAATCTGGGTTCAAGGGCTCCAACGTTATGTTGGGCATGCACGCGAGATCGCGCGCGTAAGTAGCGATACGCATCAAGACGGTTCACGAGAGGCGGTTCTCGACAGCGTCTTGGATGGGTTGGTTCAACACCAGATGGCCCGAATCAATCACGCCGTGCGCGGCTTCGAGGGGCGGCCACCGAAGCCTTGGCACGAGCGGCATCCGTTCTGGCGGGAGGTTGTCGTGGCCACTGTTGGAGCTGTGGTCGGCTCTGCAATCACCGTGGCCGCACAACTGATGGGGTGACCTTCCAGAGGCGAAAGTGTCTCGCCCCCGGTGATCTGCGGTCTAATTCAGAACGTGCATGGCATCCAAAGTCTGACCGAACCACCGGCCCGATCGTAGCCACACCCCCCAACTTTCCCCCACCCAATATTTGCCTTTCCGGCGAACCCATGTTCTCGTTCCGTTCATGTCCGCCGACGCCCCAGCCCAGGACCGCCACTCGGCCATGCTGGCCGAGCTCGCGGCCATG
>NZ_DAISJG010000075.1:0-9243 GCF_036821595.1 Phenylobacterium sp. | reverse complement strand
TTGGGCAGGACTTCGCTCACCGTGCCCGGAAATTCCAGAAGCTCTTCCTTCGCCATGCAGGCTCCCACCGGAGAATAAAACGACGGCTCGCGCCTTTAGATCAGGTCGCGAGCCGTGAACAGCAGGGGAATTATAATTCAGGCCGCCGCTGCAGGTCGATGGGCGGCGCCGTCAGCTCCGGAAGCGCTCGGCGATGCGCGCGGCGAGCGCATCGCGCACCTCACGATAGGCGGCGAGGCGGGCCTCCCGGGAGCCCTCGGCCAGGGTAGGATCGAAGATCGGCCAGTACTCGATCTCGGCCGCCCGACCGCGGGTCATCTCCACGGCGCGGTGCTGGGCTTCGGGGGTGAGCGAGATGACGAGGTCGAAGGAATCGTCCTCGAGTTCGTCGAATGTCTTGGCCTCGTGACCGGACAGGTCGCAGCCGATCTCGGCCATTACCGCCTGGGCGAAGGGATCGACCCCCTCCCCTTCGGCCGTGTCCTCGCGCCACGGCCTGAGGCCACAGCTGTCCACGAAGATCCGGTCGCCGACCAGCCGCTTCAGAAGGGCCTCGGCCATCGGCGAGCGCACGCGGTTCAGGTTGCACGCGAAGAGCACCGCGGCCGGCGCTGGGACGCTGTCGTCACGGGCCATGCGTCTCAGCCCCGCCAGTGCAGGGCGCAGATGAGGGTGAACAGCCGGCGCGCGGTGTCGAGGTCGGTCTCGATCTTGCCCTTCAGCCGGGTCTGCAGGAGCTGGGAGGCCTCGTTGTGCAGGCCGCGCCGGCCCATGTCCAAGGCCTCGATCTGCGCCGGGGTCGAGTTGCGGATGGCCTGGTAATAGCTCTCGCAGATCATGAAGTAGTCTTTGATCAGCATCCGGAACGGCGAGAGCGACAGGATGTGCCGCCGCTCATAGCCGGGGCCGCGCACGTCCAGCACCAGCCGGTTCTCCATCAGCCCCATGCGCAGGTCATAGGGCCCGCCTTCGGCGCCCTCCGGCGCGAAATAGTTCTCCTCGAGCAGGTCGAAGATGGCGATCTGCCGCTCCTGCTCCTGGTCGCGCGAGACCGCCGCGAGCGACTCCTCGTCGAGCTCGACGCTCTGCAGGCGGTGCTTCTTGCGGTCGTCGTCGGCCATGGGGTCCGGCGTTGCGGCGGTGGGCGAGCTTTATTGCAAACCGGGGGTGCGCGTCATCCCGCCCCGTCGTCTTCGCCGGCCGGATAACGAAAAACGCCCGGCGCGGATCGCGCCGGGCGTCTCGTCCGTCCTCTAGGTGACAGTCCTAGTAGCGGGCGTACCGGTAGCCGTCGGGCTGGACATAGGCCTCGTGGACATAGCCCACGCCGACGCCGCCCTGGCCGACCAGGATCCAGTCGGAGCCCCGCACGTGCGCCAGGGCCTGGAAGCGCTCGCCGGAGCGCAGGGAGCCCACGCGCTCGGAGCCCGTCGTCGGCGCGGCGCGGAGGTTCACCGAGCGGGTGGCCACGAAGGTGTCGCCGATCTTGCTGTAGCTCGCCGGCGCCACGTAGGAGGACAGACGATAGCCGCCGCGGGTGTAGGTGGCGCCCTGGCCATACTGGCGGGCGGCGCCCTTCTGCATCTGGCAGCCGACGGCCGAACCGGCCGCCGCGCCGGCGGCGGCGCCCAGCACCGTCTCACCCGTGGGATGGCGCCCGCCCACCTTGTTGCCGATGAGGCCGCCGACCACGGCGCCGAGCACCGCGCCCACCTCCTGCTTGCCGCCCGGGGCGGAGCAGTTGGTCACGCCGTTGATCCCGGCGGCCTGGGCGCTGCCCGCACTCAGGGCGATGGCGCCGGCGAACACGGCCGCGGCCGCGCCGCCGCCGATCATCCTGTTGATCTTCGAAGTGCGCATCTTGGTCTCCGTCCGTTCCCATGAGTCCGCGAGGCCCTGTGGCCTCGATACGGCGACACCCTAGAAGGCCAAGCCTGAACGCGCTTTGGGCCGGGCTGACAGGAACCGTTCAGCTTGGCGGCCGAGCTTCCGGAGAAGCGGCGGACCTCGTCTCCTCGCCGCCGGCGGCCGTCTCGTCCCCGCCCTGCAGCCTGACGGGCTGCTTCGGCGCAACCAGCTGCACCGTCGGGAACGGGATCTCGATTCCCTCGCGATCGAAGGCGCGCTTTATGCGCCGGTTGTATTCCCGCCCGACCTTCCACTGGTCCCTGGGCGTCGTGGTGACGCGCGCTTTCAGGACGATCCCGCTGTCCGCCAGCTCGTCCACGCCCAGGATGTCGAAGGGCCTCGTGATCATCGGACCGAACTCCGCATCCCCGCGAAGCTCCTCGGCGACCTCCCGCATGACGTCCAGCGCACGATCGATATCCGTGTCGTAGCTGACCTGCAGGTTGAAGATGTAGGAGGAGAAGAGCTTGGTCCGGTTATGGATGACCTGGGCCTCGCTGTACGGGAAGATGTGCAGTGTACCGTTCATGTTGCGCAGCCGGATGGTGCGCAGGGTCATGGCCTCGACCGTGCCGCTGGCGTCGCCGATGCGTACGTTGTCGCCCACCGAGACCGCGTCCTCGGCGATCAGGAAGACGCCGGTGAGGAAATCCTTCACCAGGGTCTGCGCTCCGAACCCGATGGCCAGGCCCACGACCCCCGCGCTGGCCAGCAGCGGGCCAACCTGCAGGCCCATCTCCGACAGGAAGGTGAGCAGGCCCACGACGATCAGCACGCCCTGGATCGAGCCGGTCAGCAGCGGGCCGAGCGAGCGGATCTGCGCCGCGCGCCGCGCGTCGCGGCTGCGGACGGCGAGGCCTTCCACGAAGCGCCGGGTGACGAATCCCGCCACCTCCACGAGCGCGGTGACCAGCACCAGGATGAGCGCCAGCCGAACGAGGCGCGCGCCGGCTTGGCCGGAAATCCAGGCCCAGGGATCGATTCCCCAGACGCCGATCACCAGCAGCAGGGCCGCGCCGAGGATCAGGGTGCGCACCAGCGCCCAGGACACGCCCGCCGCCCGCGACGTCCTCTTCTCCGTCTCCGCCACGTCCACGTTGCAGCTGGCGGCGAAGCGCCGGACCCATCGGTCGAACAACCGGCGGAGCAGCCAGATCAGGCCGAGCGCGCCCAGGATCACGGCGGCTGAGACGAGGAAGTTCAGCCCCGCCTCGCCCGGATCGAGCTGCGTCAGGTGGGCCCAGGCGTCACGCCCGAAGGCCGAGAGCTGTTCGGCGAGCGAGGGCTTGACGGCCTCGGGGGTGGCCGCGACGGGCGCGGCGGGAACGGCGGACATGCGGAGCCTTCACGATCTGGCGTCCGCGCCGAACGCCTTGGCCGTAGGCGGGGTTCCGGCTTCCGCGCTCAGACCCTGACTTCGCGGAAGGAGACCAGCCGCCCTTCGGCCTCGTCCCAGAGCGCCAGGCGTGCGCACCGGAAGCTCTCCATCAGCCCCACGCGGCTCATCGGCCTCAGTTCGGGGAAGTCCCGAAGCACGTTCTGCAGGCGGTAGTAGGGGATGCGGCTCGAGAGATGGTGCACATGGTGGATGCCGATGTTGGCCGTGAACCAGCGGAGTACGGGCGGCAGGTCGTAGTGGGAGCTGCCGGCGAGCGCGGCGTCGTCCCGCTTCCAGACGCCGTTGCGGGACCAGTGGGCGCCTTCGAACTGGTGCTGGATGTAGAACAGCCACACCCCGATCGTGGCGGCGAGCAGCATCGTGGCCGCGTTCACCGTCAGCACCGGCGCAGGGCCGAACAGCCAGACGAGCACGCCCGTGATCGCGGCGAGGGCCACGGTGTTGCCCAGGACGCTCGCCCACGGCTTCCACCCCTGGCGCATCATTCCCACGGGGACGCGGTTCATGAGGAAGAAGACGAAGGCGGGGCCCAGGCCGAACATCACGACAGGGTGGCGGTAGAGACGGTACCCCAGACGGCGCAGCGGCGGCAGGGCGCGGTACTCCTCCACCGTCAGCATCTCGATCGCGCCCAGCCCGCGGCGATCCAGATTGCCCGAAGTGGCGTGGTGGATTGCGTGGGTCTGGCGCCAGTAATCGTAGGGCGTGAGGGTGAAGACGCCGATGATGCGCCCGACCCAATCGTTGACCTTGCGCTCGCCGAAGAACGCCTGGTGGCCACAGTCATGCTGGATCATGAACAGCCGCACGAGGAAGAGTGCGGCAGGGATCGCGAGCAGCAGGGCCGCCCACCAGAGCCCACGCGCGTGGAGGAACCACGCCACGGCCCAGAGGGCCAGAAGCGGGACCGCAGTGATCACGATCTCCAGAATGCTGCGGCCGACCTTTGGCTCGCGGTAGGGGGCCAGCTTCCTGGACCAGGCGCTGGCGGTGTTCGCGTCGGGGGACATCAAGACTTCCGATAGGGGCTTCGGCTCACGCCGTGCCCGAGAAACTAGGTTGGAATGCGGCGGTTCCGCTCACCTGCGGCGCATCCGGATGGCGGCCGAACGGGCGTGGGCGGGCAACCCCTCGGCTTCAGCGAGAGCGACCGTGGCCGGCGCCAGCGCCGCGAACGCCGCCTCGTCGCACTTCACGAACGAGGTCCGCTTGAGGAAGTCATAGAGGGAGAGACCGGACGAGAACCGCGCCGCGCGGCTGGTCGGCAGCACGTGGTTCGAGCCCGCCACATAGTCGCCGAGGGCTTCCGGCGCATATCGGCCGAGGAAGATGGCGCCGGCATGCCGGACGTGGTCGGACAGGCGCTCCGGCGCCTCGACGGCGAATTCCACGTGTTCGGGAGCGATGAGATCCACGAGCCGCGGGGACTCGTCGAGCGGCGCGAGCACCACGGCCCCGTGGTCGCGCCAGGAGGCGGCGGCGTCGGTTCCCGTCGCGAGCGACGGGAGCTGCGCCTGGACGGCGGCCTCTACGCGTGTGGCGAAGGCCTCGTCGTCGGTGATGAGGATGGATTGGGCGGCCGGGTCGTGCTCGGCCTGGGAGAGCAGGTCCGCAGCGATCCATTCGGGGTCGTTCGCCCCGTCGGCCACGACCACGATCTCGGAGGGTCCCGCCAGCGCGTCGATGCCGACGACGCCGTACACCCGCCGCTTGGCGGCCGTCACGAAGGCGTTGCCAGGTCCCACGATCTTGTCGACCGGCCGGATCGGACCTGCGCCGTACGCGAGCGCCGCGACGGCCTGGGCGCCGCCGACCCGCCAGATCTCGCTGACGCCCGCCGCCTTCGCGGCGGCCAGAACGGCCGGCTGCAGGCGCCCCGGCGGCGTCACCATGGCGATCCGCCCGACCCCCGCCGCCGCGGCCGGTACGGCGTTCATCAGGACGGTGGAAGGATAGGCCGCCCGCCCGCCCGGCACATAGATCCCGACGGCGTCCAGTGGCGTCCAGCGCCAGCCGAGTTCGACGCCCGCTTCGTCGGTGAACCGCTGATCGGCGGGCCGCTGACGCTCGTGATAGGTGCGGATCCGCTTGGCTGCGAAGTCGATGGCCTCGCGAACCTCCACGGGACAGGCCTCTGCGCCAGCGTCGATCTCCGCCTGGGTGACCCGCAGACCGGCCTCGTCCAGCTCGACGCGGTCGAAGTCGCGGGCGAAACGCAGCAGCGCCGGCAGGCCCTCGGCCCGCACCGCCGCCAGCACGTCACGAACGATCGAATCCACCTCCTCGGGCGTGTCGCGCCGCTCCGCCACGAAGGCGGAGAAGGCGGCCTCGAAATCCGGATCGGAGAAGCGGAAGCGGCGCATGGCGGGCTACTTAGCGAGCGCCGGGCCCGAGCGCCATGCCGAGTCTAGAGTTCGTGCGTCGGTTTGCGCGGGGTAGGCCAGGGCTTCGAGACGTCGGCCAGCACGGCTTCGATGCACTCCACAGTGGCGCGCAGGTCGCCGCCGCCCGCACAGCTGAGGGTCACCACGCCGCCGGGCGCCTCGCCGGACTCGAAGGTCACCGCCAGGAGTTCCAGCACCGCGTCGGGCGCATCGCGGCGGATCTTTCGGGTCTCGAACTTCAGCACGCCGCCCAGTTGCAGCGCCGAGCGCACCCGCGCGCCGCCGCCGGCTTCCCAGCGGTAGCGGTTGAAGGCGACGGTCAGCCGCCGCGCCTTCGGCTCGAAGGTGATGTCGCCCACCTTGGCCACGGCGTCCTGCATGGCGGCGGAGATGATGGCGAGGTCGGCCTCGTCCTGAGCGAGGAGGCGAAGCGGCGGCGCGTCGGCCATGTCTAGTCTTCCACCTCGTCGTCGCCCTTGATCCGGCGGATCTCGGCCCCGCAGGCCCCGAGCTTCTCTTCCAGCCGCTCGAAGCCGCGGTCCAGATGGTAGACGCGGTTCACCACCGTTTCGCCGCGCGCCGCCAGGCCCGCGATGACTAGGCTGACCGACGCGCGGAGGTCCGTGGCCATCACCTGGGCTCCTTCCAGGGCCTCCACGCCGCGCACACGCGCCTCGCCCCCGTGGACGGTGATGTCGGCGCCCAGGCGGCGCAGCTCGGGCGCATGCATGAAGCGGTTCTCGAAGATCGTCTCGCGGATGACGCTCTCGCCTTCCGCCAGGGTCATCAAAGCCATGAACTGAGCCTGCAGGTCGGTTGCGAACCCGGGATAGGGATCAGTCTCGATCTCAACGGCGCGCAGGCGGCCCCCGTTGCGCTTGATCGTCAGGCCGTCGTTGTGCGGCGTCACCTCGACGCCCGCCTCCACCATCTTGTCGAGGAGCGCCGTCAGGAAGTCGCTGCGGGTCTTCGTCAGTCGCACCTCGCCCCCCGCCATGGCCGCGGCGAGCGCATAGGTGCCGGTCTCGATGCGGTCCGGGAGCACAGCGTGGGTGGCGCCGGAGAGGCTGGTCGCGCCCTGGATCCGGATCGTCGACGTCCCCGCTCCGGTGACCTTGGCCCCCATCTTGTTGAGGCATTCCGCCAGGTCGGTGATCTCCGGCTCCTGGGCGGCGTTGGTCATCACCGTCTCGCCTTCGGCGAGCACGGCCGCAAGCAGCGCGTGTTCCGTCGCCCCGACGGAGACGAACGGGAAGTCGATCTCGCCGCCTCGCAGCCCCCGGGGCGCCTGGGCGTAGACGTAGCCCTCGTGCAGGTCGATCCGCGCGCCCAGCGCCTCGAGCGCCTTCAGGTGCAGGTCCACCGGCCGCGCGCCGATGGTGCAGCCGCCCGGCAGCGACACCTTCGCCTGGCCGGTCCGCGCCAGCAGGGGACCCAGCACGTTGAACGAGGCCCGCATCTGTCGGACCAGGTCATAGGGCGCGAAGCCGGAGACGATCTCGCGGGTGGTCAGGAGGGTCTCCGAGCCGCCCTCGCCCTCGGACTCGACGACCTCGGCGCCCAGGCGCTGCAGCAACCGCCCCAGGAAACGCGTGTCGGCCAGTCGGGGCATGTTCGTGAGCCGCAGCGGCTCGTCGGTCAAAAGGCTCGCCGCCATCAGCTTGATGGCCGAGTTCTTGGCGCCGCTGATCGGGATTTCTCCCGTCAGGCGCGCGCCGCCGGTGATGGCGATGCGGTCCAATCCCAATCCTTCGAAACGGCGACGCTGTGCGGTAGTCGCGGGGGTCAGCTCTTCGCCGGCTATCTAGCGTGCGCCCGCGGCCGCGCAAAGGGCGCTGCTCAGGACTTGCCGTCCTCTTCCGGTGCAGGTTTGGGCGACGGCGGCTGGGCGCCGGCCTTGCGCCGCCGGAGATTTGCGCGAAGCGCCTGGGCGAGCTTCGCCTCGCGGCTGTCGGGGGGCGGCGTGCGGCGGTCGTCTCTGGCGGCCATTGTTGCTGGGGTGCGGCGACCCGTCCGCGTCGTCAAGCACCTTCGCCTTCGATTGGGGCTTCACGAGGCCGAGTCGTCCCGCTATATGCCGCGCCTCGCCTTTCGCCGCCGTAGCTCAGTGGTAGAGCGCATCCTTGGTAAGGCTGAGGTCGGCAGTTCAATCCTGCCCGGCGGCACCACTTCTCTTCTCATCGAGAGAGACCCGGCAGCGGGCGCTTCGGCGCCCGCTGTCTTCGTGCCCTCACGAGATATTACCCGGGCGATATTGACGTCCCGGTCGTCGTGACCGAAGAGGGCGCATGTCTTCGCCCACCTTCACGGCCTTCTGCGACGGCCGGTTCCTGGCCTCGGGGAACAGCACCGACGTTGCGCGGGCGGCGCACGAGGTCCGGGCGCGGGGCGCCGCGGGCGTCATGATCTTCGACGACGCGTCGGGCAGGCAGGTCGAGCTCGACCCGTTCAGCCCCGCCCCCGCGTTCGCCGGCGTCACAGCGCCGGAGGCGCAGCCGGTACGGACTGGCCGCGGCCGCCCGAAGCTGGGTGTCGTAGCGCGCGAAGTCACCCTGCTGCCGCGTCATTGGGAGTGGCTCTCCGGCCAGCCCGGCGGCGCCTCGGCCGCCCTGCGCCGGCTGGTGGACGAGGCCCGGCGGACGAGCGAAGGCGCCGACCGCGCCCGCCGCGCGCAGGAGGCGCTCTACAGGGTGATGTCCACGCTTGCCGGCGATCTGCCGGGCTTCGAGGAGGCCGCGCGCGCGCTCTACGCCCGCGACGACGAGCGATTCGACGGCCTCATCTCCGGATGGTCCGACGGCATCCGCGACTATCTGGCCCGCCTGGCCACAACGGAGCGCGCAGCCCGCGAGACCTAGCGTCGTCGTCCGTCCGATCCCGAGGCTTCCAGGGCGTGCTCCGCCACATGGGTCTGCACCGCCAGCCGCCGTGCGGCGTCGCAGGCGACGATCTGGGCGCCGCGCGTGGCGTAGCCGATCTCCAGGTCCGCCTGGGTGGGGTTGGCCGGCAGGATATGAAGGCCGCACGGACGCGCGGCCTCAGCGGGCATTCCGATCTGCGGCGCAGCCGGCCAGTTCAGGGGCCGCGAGGCACAGCTCGCGGTCAGCAGCGCGCAGGCGAGCGGCACGCTCGGCATCCAGGGGCGCATGGGCGTCCTCCGACAACAGGGCCTTGTGGGTGACTCTGGCGACGCTCTGCGCGGCCGCCTCGCGCTGGCGCACGACCACCTCCACGCGCTGAAGGCTGTCGCGAGCGCCCTGCGCCTCCAGGCCGGCGACGGCGGCCTGTGCCGAGGCGGCCTCCGTCTTCGGTCGCTCCCGCGCCGCGCCTTCCCGCCGGCCCGACCAGTAGGCGACCGTGAAGGCCGCCAGAAGCGTCAGCACCGCCGCCACGGCGATCCACCAGCGGGGGATCACGACGGCAGCCCCAGGGCGTAGCCGCCCGGGCGCCGCGTAAGCACCTGCCGGCGCATCCGCGGATCGAAGGAGATATGCACCCAAAAACGCGCGCGGATGTCAAGAACAAAAGACGAACATTGCGCGCGGCGGTTAA
>NZ_DAISJG010000074.1:0-9647 GCF_036821595.1 Phenylobacterium sp. | reverse complement strand
AGGGCGCTAGATTCGTGGCCATGAACGCGCAACTCGCCAAATTCGCCATCGGCCAAGTGGTGCGGCATCGCGTCTATCCGTTCCGCGGCGTGATCTTCGACGTGGATCCGATGTTCGCGAACACCGAGGAATACTGGCTGTCGATCCCGGAACACATCCGGCCGCACAAGGACCAGCCCTTCTATCACCTGCTGGCCGAGAACGACGACAGCTCCTACGTCGCCTACGTCTCGGAGCAGAATCTGGTCCCCGACGACTCAGGCCAGCCCGTGGGCCACCCGCAGGCGCAGCTGCTCTTCGAGTCGTTCCGCGAGGGGCAATACAAGCTCCGCCCGCGCATCAGCCACTAGGCGGGACGCCGGCCCCGGACGGGGCCCGCGGTCACTGGAAGGTTCCGACCCAGCCGCGCATGGAGATGACGGCTTTTCCGGCGATGCCGTCGCTCAGGGTGACGATCACCATGGTGCTGAGGGGGAGCGGGCCAGCTATTCCCTCGCACTGGTCGCGGCTCGCGGCGAATGCGGCCTGGACCTCCTGAACCGTCGCCAACACGTCCGCCGAGCCGGCCGTGACCCATTCGACGCCCGTGAACATGCTGATGTCGACCATCAGCGGATAGTCGGCGCCGTACACACGTTCGAGATAGGACGTTTCAGGGACCTCGACCCAGCCGGATCGGCTGTCGCCCACGCGCCATTGGGCGTGAGTGAGGACGGGGATCAGCAGCGGCGCGGTCTTCGTCTCGTTGAAGACGCGGACGGTGTTCTGCCCCCAGTTGCACGCCGCGCTCGCCGGACCGGCGACGGCGGCGATGATCACCGCCAGGGCGCCGGCCGCCCGCGCGCTTCGACGCTTCATCATTCCAACGTTCTCCGACCCACGATCCGCGAGCGCGAAGGTAGAGCTTGTTCCGTGGGCTCAATCAATCCGCGACGCGTCCCGCGTGGCGGAAAAATCTTTCCACGACTCGCCAAAACCGCGGCCACTGAGAACGGAACTTCCGCGCGGACCGGTCCATTCTCGCCCCATGAGCGCTGACGGCTTCGCGAATGGCCCGCCCCCCGGCGCGCGGGCCGACTGGACCATCGACCAGGGCTGGGAGAGCTATACCCAGGCCGAGCACGACGTCTGGATCACACTCTATGAGCGGCAGGCGACGCTCCTGCCCGGCCGGGCCGCCGATCCGTTCCTGAAGGGGCTGGAGGCGCTCGACCTGCACCGGGCGGGCATCCCCGACTTCGCCCGCATCAACGAGGAGCTGAAGCGGCTCACCGGCTGGACCGTGGTCGCCGTGCCAGGCCTCGTGCCCGACGACGTCTTCTTCGACCACCTCGCCAACCGCAGATTTCCCGCGGGCCAGTTCATCCGCAAGCCGCAGGAGCTGGACTACCTGCAGGAGCCGGACATCTTCCACGACGTGTTCGGCCACGTGCCGATGCTGACCGATCCGGTTTTCGCCGACTACATGCAGGCCTATGGCGAGGGCGGGCGGCGCGCGCTGGGCTTGGGCCGGCTGCACAACCTCGCCCGACTCTACTGGTACACGGTGGAGTTCGGCCTGCTGCAGACCCCGGGGGGCCTGCGGATCTATGGCGCTGGCATCGTCTCGAGCTTCGCGGAATCGGTCTTCGCCCTGGACGACCCCTCCCCCAACCGCCTGGGCTTCGACCTGGAGCGGGTGATGCGCACGCCCTACCGGATCGACGACTTCCAGCAGGTCTATTTCGTGATCCCGTCGCTGCAGGCCCTGCTGGACGCCACCCTGCAGGACTTCGCGCCGATCTACGCCCGGCTGGCGCGGGCCAAGGACATCCCGATCGCCGCCATCGACCCGGCCGACCAGGTCTTCACCCGCGGCACCCAGGCCTACGCCGAGGCCGGCGGGCGCGCCGCCTAGTAGTCCCGCCGCCAGCGCACGGCGAGCTTGGAGCCGCCCTGCCCGGTGAGGCGCGAGATGATCGCCAGGTTGCGGGTCACCCGCCATTCCACCTGGGCCGCCGTGCCCTCGCGTCCGCCGCCGATGATCTCCAGGTAGACGTCGTCGGTGATGTACTTGCCGCCGGCCACGGTCATGGCCGACTCGCCGCCGCCGCCGAACGCCAGGCGGTCGAGGCCGGCGAAGGTGCGCAGGTTGCCGATCACGTCGAACCCGCCGCCGCCGGCCAGCGCCGAGATCGCCGAGGCGAGCTGGGCGGCCTCGATGGGCGAGAGCTGCGAGGCGGAGCGGCCGAACAGCACCTGGGACAGCACCTCGTCGTTCGGGAGCGTGGGCGTCGAGGTCAGGGTCACCTCCGGACGCGCCGCGGTGCCGCGGATCCGGACCACGGCGGTCAGCGAGGGGTCGTCGCGGGTGGCCGTCAAGTCCAGGCGAATCTCGCCCGGCCGGGTCGACAGGTACACCACGCTGCGGGTGTCGAAGATGAACCGCTTGCCGGCGAAGTCGTAGTCGCCGCGCACCACCCGCGCCGTACCGCTGAGCTCCGGGCGTGAGGTCGAGCCGCCCACATGGGCGTCGAGGGAAAGCTCCACGTCCAGACCGCGGCCGCGCAGGAACACCTGGTTCGGCGCGCGGAGGCGCACGTCCAGCGCCCAGCCGTCGCCCCGGCGCTGCGGGGGCGGCAGGGAGACGGCGAGCTCCGCCGGGCGGTTGCGCTCCACCACGTCCATGGCCACCACGCCCGACGGCGTCGGCAGTTCGGCGGCCACCTCGGCCTCGTCGATGGTCAGGTCGCCGGAGAGGCGGACCCGACCGTCCGCGCCACGGTCGATGGTCACCGGCCCGCTGGCGTTGGCGGTGGCCTGGTCGTTGTCGATCAGGCGGAAGTTGTCGAGGTTCAGCCGGAAGCTGGAGACGCCGTTGCGCGCCAGGCTGATCCGCCCGGCGCCGGCGACCGAGCCGCCCTGGGCGTCCACTCCGGTGGCGCGGGTGACGTTGACGGCGCTTTCGGCGAAGTCGGCGCGCAGAGAGACCTGGCGCAGCGACAGCCCCGTCTGGCCGTCGTCGAAGCGGCCGCCCGTGACGGTGATCCGCCCGGCCGCCTGTGGCGCGGCCAGCGTGCCGCCGAGCGTGCCGGCGGTGGAGACCTGCCCCGAGAGGCTGCGCTCGCCGCCCACCAGGAGGTCCCACAGCGGCCGCACCTCGCCCTCGGCGGCGAAGCGGCCCTGCATTGGCCGCTGGCGGGCGATCGCCAGGCGGAACGGCGCCGCGGAGGCCTCGGTGGGCAGGACGAGGTAGGTGGTGGCGCGCAGCCCCTGCTCGTTGGTGGCGGAGGCCTCGAGGGTGAGGCTGGAATCCGCCAGCCGGCCGCGCACGACGCCGTCGATGCCGGCGGTGGCCGGCGAGCCGCGGCCGCGCGCGTCGCTGAGCCGGGCGTCCACCTGGCCGGTGAGCGCCGCGCCGCGGCCCTGCAGGCTCAGCGTCCCCTCCACCCGGCCGGCGAGGTCCTGGTCGAAGAGGCCCAGGCCCAGGCCCGCGACCTCGGCCCGGACGTCGGCGAGGTCGCCGGCCAGACGCCCGTCGAGATTGATGCGGCCGCCGTCGGTGGCGGCCAGCCGCACGCGCGCGCTGCGCTCCGGCCCGCCGAAGCGGAGGACCGCCGTCTCCACGGTGCGCAGGTTGCGGTCGCCCAGGCGGCCCGCGCCGTCGAAGCTCAGGGCGTAGCCCGGACTGGTCTCGGCGAGCAGCCCCCGTCCAGCCAGGTTCCAGCGTTCGGCCCGGGTCACGCCCTCCGCCTCGGCGGTGTAGGGGAGCCGGGCGAGCGGCCCCTCGGCGGAAATCCGCGCGGTGCGGACGACCGTGCCGGAGCCCAGCGCCGTGCCCTGGACCGTGAGATCCAGGTCGGCCCGCGCCCCGCCGGCGGCGTCCACGATCCGGGCGGTCCCGGCGATGCGGCCGGACTTGATGAAGGCCCCCGGCGCCACCTCCACCGTCAGGTCCGCGGCCGAGGGCGTGCGCCGGCGCAGCGAGAGGGCGCCCGCGGCCTTCAGCCCGCCGGCGTCGACGGTGAGGTTGGTGAGGTCCACGCCGCCGGCCGGGAAGCGGAAGTCGGAACGGGCCTGGGCCGCCCCGTGTTGGCTCTGCGCCGTAATGGCGACGGCGCCCGACGAGCCGTCCGGCCGGCGCAGGAAGCTGAGCGTGACCTGTGCGTCGCGGAGCGGCAGGCGCGGGACGTCCACCTCGTCGATGCGGGCGGTGAGGTCCGCGCGGGGGGCGCCGAGCGTGCCGCTGATCGCCCCGTCGCCGCGGGCGCGGCCGGTGATCTCCACGGGTCCCGCGCGGAAGGGACCCGCCGCGTTCCAATCCAGCTTGAAGGCGAGACCCCCGTCGGCCGCCAGCACCCCCGCCGTGGAGGCGTCAAAGGCTGCGCCGTCGAGCGCGGCCTTGGCCACCGCCACGCGGCGGCCCTGGACGTTGGCCTGCAGCGACAGCCGCGGCGCCCCGCCCAGCAGCCGGTCGAGCTCGGCGAAGCCGGTGGCGAGCCGCTGGCCGCGGGCGTCCACGTCGAAGACCCAGGGCCTGCCGGCCCCGGACTGGGTCGCGCTCCAGGTCGCGCTGGCCTGGCCCGAGGCGCCGGGCCGGGCGGCGGCGAGGTTTGAGACCAGGGCCCGGCCCTTGAGGTTGAGCCCGCCCAGCAGCCCGCGCCCGCCGCTCGCCTCGACGTCGAGGCCGCGGCCGTCGAGCTCGAGCGAGCGCAGGGCGAGGCGGCCGTCGGCGAGTCGCGAGCCGTCGAGGCTGGCGCGCGGCGCGCCGCCCAGCACGGCGGCGACGAAGCCGGTCCCGCTCCCGCCGCGCCCGGCCAGCTCGGCCTCGACGTTGACCGCCCCCGCCCGGGTCTCGATATCGATGGGGCCGGAAACCTGGGCCAGCCCGTAGCCGCCCAGCCGCAGCTGCGACACGGAGCCGGAGCCGGCGAAGCGGTAGCCGGCGGCGCCGCCGGTGAGCACGCCGGTGACGCGGGTCGCCCCCATCTGCGGCCCGCCCACGACCTGGGACAGGGAGCGCGTGGTGGCCGTGAGGGTCAGGCCGCGCGGCCCCAGCCTGCGCTCCGCGAGGTTCCCGAGGCCGACCGCCTGCACCGCCAGGTTCTCGGCGGTGAACCGCCCGTCCAGGGCGTACAGGTCAGCGCCCGACTTGCGGCCGGTCACCGTGAAGGCGACCTCAGGCCCCAGCCGCTCCGCCCAACGGCGGGTCAGGGTGGAGGCGGTCAACGACAGCCGACCGCTGGCCTGCCCGCCGGCCTCCGTCCAGGCGCCCTGCGCCTGCAGCGGCCGGAGGCTGCCGGAGGTGGCGTAGGCGCTGAACCGCCCCGCGGAGCCGGCGCCGTCGGCGGCGGCCTGCAGGGCGAACGGCTGGTCGGAGGCGAGGCCGAGCGCCCCCGCGAGCGCCCCGCCCCGGGCTTCCAGCGCGTCCACCCGCAGCCGAAGCGGCCTCGCCGGCCCGGCGTCGATGTTCAGGTAGAGGTGGTCGCCCGGATGCAGCACGCTGAGCGCGCGCACGTCGGCCTTGCGCCCCCCGCGGCGCTCGATGTCCAGGGCCGCGGCGAGGTCGTAGACGCCGCGGCGGTAGCTGAACGCCGGCAGCATCTCCACCCGCGCGCGGGCCTGCTCGATCTCGAAGGACACCGGCAGGCCGCGGTCCTTGCCCTTAGGCGTCAGGGTGGGCCGGCGCAGGATACGGATCGACTGGGCCTCGATCGAATCGGCATGGAAACGGCGCCTGAAGAGTTCGAGATAACGCCATGTGAGATGGACGTTATCGGCCTCCAGCCACACGCCCTCCTCGTCGCGGATGGTGAGCTTGCGTACGCTGAAGTCACGCCAGACGTCGCCCGACAGTCCCTCGATCCTCAGCCGCCCGACCCGGCCGACCTTGAGCCCGTCGGTGCGCGCCTCGATGAGCAGGCGGGCCTGCGGCAGGAGCACGCCGTAGCGCGTGCCGGCGACGAGCGCGGCGAGCAGCACGAGCAGGCCCAGGCAGACGGCGACGACCGCCTTCGGGACCGCCGAGCGCTTGAGCGCCTCCGCCGGCGCGGGCGTGTCGCCGGCCTCGCTCAAAAGCTCTGCCCGATGCTGACGTAGATCTGGAACGGCGCGCCGCCGTTGCGCTGGGTGACCGGCGTGGCCACGTCGACACGGATCGGGCCGAAGCCCAGGTGGTAGCGGACGCCTATTCCCGCGCCGACCGCGAAGTTGTCGAAGTCCGGCGTCTGGTCGGACCCTACCGAACCGCCGTCCACGAAAGCGGCCACTTCCCAGCGCGGGGTGATCTGGCGGCGCAGCTCCACCGAGGCCTCGAACAGGGAGGCCCCGCCCTGCGGGGTGCCATCGGCGAGTCTCGGCCCGACGTCCTGGTAGCCGAAGCCGCGTACCGAGCCGCCGCCGCCGGAGAAGAAGCGCCGGGACGCCGGCACCTGCGGGATCTGGCCGTTGACCATCACGCCCAGGCGCAGCCGGCTGGCGACCACGGTGCGGGCCTCCTGGCCGAAGGGCCAGTAGTGCGAGCCCTGCGCCTGGATGCGCACGTACGGCAGGTTGGTCTCGCCGACGATCAGCGTCGGCTCGGCCCGGACATTGGCCCGCCAGCCGCTGCGGGGGTCCAGGGGATCGTCCGACCGGTCAACGGCGAAGTCCCCGAGCGCCGCCACGGTCACGAGGTCGCGGCCGAGCGGGGTGAGCTCCTCCAGGCGCAGCTCCTCGGTGCGGCTGACGTCCACCGAGCCGCCGAGCGTCACATAGGAGCCCTGCACGAAGGAGGAGGTCCGGCCGAACCGGCGGGTGACGTCGGCTCGGACGCCGACGCCCGTCTCGTCGTAGGCGTCGGTGGTGACCTTGTAGGCCGCCGCCGAGCCGGTCAGGGTCTGCTGCGGGCGGCGCCAGTGCGGCAGGGAGACGGTGGCGCTGAGCCGTGAGTCCAGCTCCGACACCCGGCCGAGCAGCGACAGGGTGTCGGCCCGGCCGAGCCAGTTGTACCGGGTCCAGCGCGTCTCCACGCCGCCCCCCTCCTCCGTGGCCCAGCTCGCGCCGACCTCGAGGGTGCGACGCTTGCGTTCCGCGAGGCTGACCACCACCGGCCGGTGGCCCTCCGGCGTCTCCCTCGACTTCGGCGCGAGCGCGACGGTGACCGACTCGTAGACGCCGGCGTCGAGCAGCCGCCGCTCGAGCTCCGCGACGGCCTCGGGGTCGTAGGCCTGGCCGGGCCGCCACGGCGCCAGCCGGCTGACCCAGGCCGGATTGGTGCGGCCGTCAGTGGTCAGGTCGATCCCGTCCAGGCGCACGATCTCGCCCGCCGCGATGCGGTAGGTGGGGCGCACGGTGTTGTCGGCGTGGTCGACGATCACCTCGCGCGGCTCGGCGCGGACGTCGGCGTAGCCGCGCTTCTGGATGGCCGCCACCGCCCGGCCCTCGGCGCCCACCACCTCGACGGCGCGCCCCGGCTGGCCGGGGGCGAGGGAGAGGGCGTCGGCGGCCGCCTGGCCCGCCTGCGGCTCGGGGGGCTCGCCGACCCAGCTGATCTTCGGCTCGGCGACCGTGAAGCGCGGGCCGGGCGTCACCCGCACCAGGGCGGCGGGCGGCTCGGTGTCGCTGACGTCAGGCTCAACCACGTAGGCGTAGTAGCCCTCGGACCTCAGGACGGCGATGGCGTCCTCGGCGGCGGCGCGGGCGCGCCGGCGGGCTTCGAAACGGTTCTCCACGGGACGGCCGGTGTCGCCGATGGCCCGCTCGATGGCTTCACGCAGGTCCGCGTCGAGCTCGCCTTCCACCGTGGCGCGCGGCTCGTCGGCTCGCGCCGGCCCGGCGAGGGCGGCGCACAGGGCCGCCGAGGCGGCGACGGCGTAAACCAGTCGACTCAAAGCCCTAGTTTCCCCAAGCGCCCCCAGCCCGGTTTAACCGCGCGCCGCAGCGCTGTCACGGCGCCGCTACGCGGTTCCCCTTCCAGATGTCGCAGGTGATCGGCTGCGGCGTTGTGCGGCGGCGCGCCGCCGATTCCCATCCTCTAGAGAGTTGTCCGGAAGTAAACAAGCTCTGCGGTTGCAGACTCGGCGCCAACAAATCCGGCGCAAATTTGGCAAATGCGGCGGCCGGACGCATGTGGAAGGTCACAATAGCTTGTGATCATAAGTCCAAGCGTCACAACAGACTGATGTTGCCGCACGGAAACGTCTCCCCTAATTCGGCAGGACCGCAGGGGGGAGCGCCGCTCGGCCGCAGGGCCGTCGGACCTCCACACAACTCACCAGAACCGCCGAGGGTTTCCGCATGGGCTACCGGAATTTTGCGGGCGCGATGCTGCCTGACACCAACCAGTGGGGCGTCCGCTATGTGAACGGCTCCTGGGCCAACGAGACGCTCAACGGATCGGACGGCCCCGACCAGTTCGAGGGCGGCGGCGGCCGCGACACCCTGGTGGGCCACGGCGGCGACGACTTCTACTGGGTCCGCGACACCCGCGACACGGTCGTGGAATGGGCCGGCGGCGGCGTGGACACCGTCAAGATCTGGTCGTCCTACACCCTGCCCGCGAACGTCGAGAACCTGATCGTCTTCGGCCACGGCAGCTACGCGGCGGGCAACGATTCCGACAACATCATCCAGGGTCTGGACGGCGACCAGTTCATCTATGGCGGCAAGGGCGCCGACGTGCTAATCGGCGGCGCGGGGGCCGACACCTTCCTGGTGCGCCAGGGCGAAGGGAACAAGGTCATCGAGGACTTCCAGTCCTGGAGCGACAAGGTCCGGCTGATCGGCGGCGAGCTCAACACCTTCGCCGAGGTGAAGGCCGCGATGACCCAGCAGGGCGCCGACGTGGTGCTCAACGACGGCGGCACCCAGATCCTGTTCCGGAACGCCAGCATCGGCCAGTTCGCCGAGCGCGACTTCCAGCTGCCGATCGAGTACCGCGCCCTCGGGAACCCCACCTTCCAGGACAACTTCGACAGCCTGCAGACCGGCACGGTCTGGAAGACCAACTTCGGCTACGCCGGTGACGGCCTGAACAGCTTCACCCTGCCGCGCAACGGGGAACAGCAGATCTATGTCGCTCCCGAGTTCAAGGGCACGACCGGCGCCCCCATGGGGCTCAACCCCTATTCGATCGACGGCGGCGTTCTGACCATCAAGGCCCAGCCGGTGTCCGCCGACCTGGCCGGGAAGATGTGGGGCTACCAGTACAGCTCCGGCATGTTGGATTCCCACTACCAGCAGACCTACGGCTACTTCGAGATCCGCGCCGAGCTGCCGCACGGCCAGGGCCTGTGGCCGGCCTTCTGGCTGCTCGGCGAGGGCAACAACGAGATCGACATCCTCGAGGGGCTCGGGTCGAACACCAAGATCCCGTACAACGCCATCCACTCGAACGCCGTGCCGGCCGCGGGCATGCAGAACTTCGTGCCCGACGACAGCGGCTTTCACACCTACGGCGCGCTGTGGAACGCCCAGGACATCATCTTCTACGTGGACGGGACCGAGGTGTGGCGCACGCCCACGCCGGTCGACATGCACCGGCCCATGCACATGATCGTCAACCTGGCGGTGGGCGGAAACTGGGCGGGATCGCCCGACGGGACGACGCCGTGGCCGGCCGAGATGAAGGTCGACTACGTCAAGGCCTGGAACCTGCCCGACCCCAACTGGACCCCGGGCCCGACGAC
>NZ_DAISJG010000073.1:0-9705 GCF_036821595.1 Phenylobacterium sp. | reverse complement strand
CCGCCCGCCGCCGCGCCGGCCGAGGCTCCCCCGGCGCCGCCGCCGCTGCCCACCACCGGCGACGCCGCCGAGGTGCTGGCGGCCCTGGACAACGTCTGCGTCCCGGCCGTCCGCGGCCAGAAGCTGGACGACCTGGCGAAGTCCCAGGGCTTCAAGATGAACCGCCGCGACCAGACCTGGGCCAAGCCCCTGGGCGGGCAGAAGAACTACCAGATCGTCCTGTTCCCGCAGGGCTCCAACAAGGACGTCTGCTTCGCCGAGCTGCGCTACGCCACGGGCTCCGCCGAGGAGATCGCCAAGGCGCTGAACGTCTGGGCCTTCACCCGCCAGCCGCCGCTCGACCCCACGGCCAACTACACCCAGCCCGTCGATCCGGACGGCCTGAAGCGGGTGCGCCGCTCGTGGGAGCACCTGTCCTCGACCCAGTCGATCGGCCTGAACTTCTCCACCGTGCGCAAGCCGGACGACAGCCAGGTCAACGGCCGCTACGACATGGGCACCCTGCAGTACCAGGAGCGCAAGCTCTAGGGTCCCGGCATCGCCGACCTCGATCAGCGCCGGGGACGACCCCGGCGCTTTTCTTTTGTCCGCGGGGACGGCCCCGCCACGACAGCGGAGCCAGCCATGGCCTGGGTCATCCTCTTCGTCGCCGGCCTCTTCGAGATCGGCTGGGCCATCGGCCTGAAGTACACCGACGGCTTCACCCGCCTGGTCCCCACCGCGCTCACCGCGGTCAGCCTGGTGGCCAGCATGGGCCTGCTGGGCATGGCCGTGCGCAGCCTGCCGATCGGCACCGCCTATGCGGTCTGGACCGGCATCGGCGCCGTCGGCACGGCCGTCCTCGGCATCGTCCTCTTCCGCGAACCGGCGACGGTCGCGCGCCTCGTCTGCCTGGGCCTCATCGTGGCGGGAATCCTGGGCCTGAAGTTCCTGACGCCGGCGGAGGGGTAGGGCGGCTCACGCCGCCGCCCGGGCCTCCTGGGCCAGCCAGCGCAGCACCCGCTCGGCCACCGCCTCCCAGCCGGGCTCTCCCACCAGCCAGTGGCTCATGCCCGGCATCTGGACGAAGGCCGCGCCGACCCGGTCGGCGGTCTGGCGCACGGTGGCGGGCGGATGCACCAGGTCGTGTTCGCCGGCGATGGCCAGGGCGGGCGCGCCCAGCGGCCCAGGCCCCACGCTGGTGGTCATGAACGGGTCCAGCCACCAGTTGAGCGTCTCGCGCAGCGCCCGGGCGCTCTCCCGGCGCATGCGCTCGACCACCGCCTCGCGCTCGGGCCTGTGGACCCGGTCCAGGCTGTAGCGGCGCATCAGCTCGCGGTCGGGCTCCACCGCGCCGCTCGAGAAGGGGCCCATCATCTGCACCCCGAACGCCGTCACCGCCTCCTCGAAGGTCGAGCCGGAGACGCCCCAGGGGGCCGACGGCGCCAGCAGCACCAGCGCCCGGGGCCGCACCCGGCGGGCCGCCATCTGGGCCACCAGGCCGCCCATGGAATGTCCGATCAGCACCGGCGGCTCGGGCAGGTCCGCGCACAGGGCGGCGATGTCGGCGGCGTAGTCCGACATGGAGACGCCGATCACCCGCTCGCCCGGTTCGTCCGCGCCGTGGCCGCGCAGGTCCGGCGCCAGCACCTCGTGGCCCTGCGCCTCGAAGGCCTCGCGGAAACGCTCGAACGCCCACCCGCCGCAGAACGCGCCGTGCACCATCACGATGGCGGTCATGATCCCCTCGTCCGGTCCGGCGCGGGCCTTCTGTCGCGATGCGGGTCCGTCGCCGGGCTCATCCTATCCCGAAAGCCCGGGAGCCGGGGAGGTTTCACGGACGCCTGGCCGCGAGGCTGGCGAAAGCCTGGGCGACCTGCTCGTAGGCCGCCCGCTTGAACGGCACGATCAGTTCCGGCGCCTCCTCCAGGTAGCCCCAGCGCCAGGCGTCGAACTCCGGCTCCGCATGGTGGGCGAGGTCGAACTCGGCCTCCTCGCCGTTGAAGCGGAAGGCGAACCACACCTGCTTCTGCCCCTTCCAGCCGCGCCAGGCCTTCGAACCGCCCCAGCCTTCCGGGAAATCGTAGCGGATCCAGCCTTCGGTGCGGGCCAGGTAGGTGACGGTGCGCGCGCCGGTCTCCTCGTGCAGCTCGCGGAGCGCCGCCTCGTGGAAGTCCTCGCCCCTGTCGACGCCGCCCTGCGGGAACTGCCAGTTCCAGGGCTCGGGCGTCCCGGCCCGCCGGCCCAGCCAGACGCGGCCGTCGGGGTGGAAGAGCACCACGCCCACGTTCGGCCTGTGCTCGGGCAGCTCGTCGTCCGGGCTCATCGCTTGGCGGCGAGGGCCGAGGCCGGGGCCAGCTGGTAGCCGCGCTCCTCCACGCTGGCGGTCCAGCGCGCCACCTTCTCCAGCGTCACCGGGTAGGCGAAGCCCGCGCCCAGCGCCTGGCCGCGCTGCAGGGCGCCGGCCTCCAGCGCCAGCAGCTGCTGGTCGATACCCTTGGCGGTAAGCTGGTCGTCGATCACCCGGTCGGCCGAGGCGCGCGGCAGGCCCCCGCCCTGGCCGCCCGCCGCGCCGTCGTCGATGAAGCCCAGGCCCCGGCCGCGCGCGGCGGTGGCGAAGGCCTCGTATGCGGCGGGATCGGCCAGGAACCGGGAGCCCAGGTAGTTGGTCAGGCCGAAGTAGCCGGTGGCCCGCGACAGGATCCATTCCAGCCGCTTGGCGGTCTCTGGCGCGCTTCCCTTGGCCATCAGGGTGTAGGGGCCGGGGTCGTTGTCCGGATAGTCCAGCGGCTCCATCGGTGTCTCGAGCAGCACCTCGTGGCCGTGCTGGCGGGCCAGGTCGATCCAGCCCTGCAGGCCTTCGGCGTAGGGCACGAAGGACAGGGTGACCGGGCCGGGCAGGGTCTCGATGGCCTGCTGGGTGGCGCGGGCGTTCAGGCCCAAGCCGCCGATCACCACGGCGATCTTCGGCCGTCCGTTGGACGTGAACGGCCGCCGGTAGGCCTCGAACGGCGTGCGCCCGTCCTGGGCGATGATCGGCAGCGGTCCCCCGGGGCCGGGGGCGTAGAAACCGGCGATCGGGGCCGCCGGCAGCGGGCCGTCGGCGTAGGCCGCCGCGGGCCCCGCCCCGCCGCCCGCCGAGTTCCAGGTCGGGCCGGCCATGGGCGCCAGCGGCCGGTCCGAGAGCCGCATGACGTCCTCGGTGACGGCCATGGCGCCCGCCTTCGGCAGGGCCTGGCGCCAGCCGTCGGGCGCGTGGCGCAGCGCGTCCGCCAGCGGAACCTTGACCACCGGGCCGGCGGGCTCGGCCGGCCCCATCATGGCGACCAGGGCCGCGGCCGCCACGAGCAGCATGGCGCCCGCCGCGCCGGCGCCGGCGTAGGGGCTGGCCGCCAGCCCGCGCAGCTTCGCCAAGCTGAACGCCGGCGCCTGCAGACGGGGAATCGCGATCATGGCCAAGCTGGGGAAGCTCCTCTGCCGGGAGGGTCCCGCCATACGGTTAACGAGGGATCAACCGCAGGGTGCGGTCACCGGCCGCAGGGTGGCCCGCCCGCCATCATCACACGGTCAGCCGCAGGCTGATCCGGATGACCCGGGCTGAGTGCGCCCCCGGGGGGAGGCCGCTTGGGTCCCCCGGATCGCGCTTCGCACGACCGTGGGCGAGGTGGAGGTCAAACGAGAAAAGGGCGGCCCCGGGGGGACCGCCCTTTCCGTGTCTCGGCCGGAGGGCCGCTACTTCTGCGTCGTCTGCGGCGGCTTCACCTCGGCCACCCGGGCCTTGGAGCCGACCACCTCGGCGAGCTTGGCGGTGGGCTTCGGCAGCTTCGGCGTCGCCGCCACCGAACCGTACTTCAGCACCTCGGCGGCGCGGGCCAGCTGGAAGTCCTTCTTCACGTCGAAGCTCTCCGGCGGCGCCTCGGCCGGCTCGTGGGCCCCGCGGCGCACCTTGCCCTCGTCGGCGTTCAGGGCGTTGCGGAACGAGGCCTCGGAGAACTGGAACGCCCGGTTGGCGATGTTCTGGGCCTCCTCGCGGGACGAGGCGACTTCCAGGTCCGGTTCGATGCCGGTCTTCTGGATCGAGCGGCCGGACGGCGTGTAGTACCGCGCCGTGGTCAGCTTCAGGGCCCCGTCCATGCCGCCGCGCAACGGGATCACGGTCTGCACCGAGCCCTTGCCGAAGGTGGTCAGGCCGACGACCTCGGCCCGCTTGCGGTCCTGCAGGGCGCCGGCGACGATCTCGGCCGCGGAGGCCGAGCCGTTGTTCACCAGCACCACCACGGGCATGCCGCCGGTGATGTCGCCGGGGCGGGCGTTGTAGCGTTCCACGTCGCGCGGGTCGCGCCCGCGCTGGCTGACGATCTCGCCCCGTTCCAGGAAGAGGTCAGAGACCGCCACCGCCTGGTCGAGCAGGCCGCCCGGATTGTTGCGCAGGTCGAGGATCAGGCCCTTCATCTGCGGGTTCTTGGCCCGCAGGGCGGCGAAGGCGGCCTCGGCCTCGTCGGTGGTCTTCTCGTTGAAGCTGCCGATCCGCAGGACGCCGTAGTCGCCCTCCATCTTGGCCGTGGCGGACTTCGGCTTGATCACCTCACGGACCAGCTTCACGTCGAACGGGTCGGACTTCTCGCGGGCGATGGTCAGGGTGACCGCCTCGCCCGGCCGGCCGCGCATCTGCTTGACGGCCTCGGTCACCGTCAGGCCCAGCACGCTGTCGCCGTTCACCGCGGTGATGTAGTCGCCGGCCTTGATCCCCGCCTTGTGGGCCGGGGTGTCGTCCATCGGCGAGATCACCTTGACCACGCCGTCCTCGCTGGTGACCTCGATGCCCAGGCCGCCGTACTCGCCGCGCGTCTGGTCGCGCATGTCGTCGAAGTTCTCGGGGTCCAGGTAGCCGGAGTGCGGGTCGAGGCTGGTCAGCATGCCGTCGATGGCCGCCTGGATCAGCTTGGTGTCGTCCACGTCGGTGACGTACTGCCGCTCGACGGTGTCGAGCACGTCGCCGAACAGGCCCAGCATGCGGTAGGTCTTGGCGTTGGGGCCGGCCGCGGCGATCGCCTGCTGGCTCACATAGGCCATGGACCCCGCGCCGAGCACGAAGGCCGAAACGCCGATCAGGAGGTACTTCTTCATCGCCTGCCTCAGGCTCCCCTCTGCGGCTCCCGCCGCTTGTGACCAGGCCCCCGGAACGCCTCTTTTCCAGCAGCGCTCAGCCCGCATTTTGGTTCAGCCAGCGCCCCGGATCGACCGGCGCGCCCTGCTCCCGGATCTCCAGATAGAGTTCCGAGGACGATTGTCGATCATCGGGCATCCATCCGACAGGCTCTCCGGCCGCGACGGATTGTCCAACCGAAACCGACGGTCGCTCAAGGCCAGCCAACACGAGATGGTAGCCGCCCGCCAGCCTTAAAATAAGAATGACGCCCCAACCTTTCACCGGGCCCACGTACTGGACGTGCCCGGCGCCGGGGCTCGCCACCCGCGCGCCGCGGGCGGCGGCCAGCGTCACCCCGTTGGCCCGGCCGCCGCCGGCCAGCGGGGCGCCGAAGCCGCGGACCAGCCTGCCTTGCAGCGGCGGGACCAGGGCCGCCGGCGCGCGGAGAGCCCCGGCCGGCAGCGGGGGCAGGGGACGCAGGTCGGGCGCCTGCCGCTCGGCCTCCGGGGCGGCCTCGGCGAGCTGGCTCTCGGTGGTGAACAGGGCCTCGCTCTGCACGGCGGCCAGCCGGCGCTGGCGCATCATCTCGTTGGCGGCGGCGGCGTAGCCCTGCGCCCGGCGCTGCAGCTCGGGCGTCATCGCCTTGACCAGGATGGCCGCGCGCACCGCGTCCTTGGCGTCCTCCGGCGAGACCAGCAGGGCCGGCGGCGGGTCCCGGCGGATCTGCTCCAGCACCGACAGCATCCGGGCGAGCTGGTTCATGTTGGCCGCCTGTTCGGCCGACAGCTGGGTCTCGGCGAGGTTCAGCCGCGCCAGCCGCTCGCCCGGCTGGGCGACGGCCAGGGTGGCCACGGCCAGCAGGCCCAGGCCCGCCGCCGCCACACCCCCGCCGATCGACGTCCGCGTCCGCATTCAGTCCCTATGGTAGGGCGATCCCGCCAGAATTGAGACCGCCCGGTACACCTGTTCGGCCAGCATGGCGCGGGCCAGCGCGTGCGGCCAGGTCTGCGGCCCGAAGGCGAGCTTGCCGTGGGCCTGCGCCAGCAGCTCCGCATCGAGGCCGTCGGCCCCGCCGATCAGGAACACCAGGCGCCGCACCCCGCGGTCGCGCAGGGTGGCGATCTCCTCGGCGAACCGGCGCGACGGCCGCGCCGTCCCGTGCTCGTCGCAGGCGATCACATGGGCGTCGGAGAGATGCGGCCGCAGGGCCTCGGCCTCGGCCGCCTTGCCGGGCTTGCGGCTCTCGACCTCGACCACCTCGACAGGACCCAGGCCAAGCGCCCGGCCGGCGTTGGTCGCCCGCTCCACATAGAGCTTCACCAGCTCCGTCTCGGGCGAGCGGGCCAGGCGGCCGATGGCGACGATGGCGATCTTCACGCCGGGAGCCATAGCGCGATTTGGCCCGGCCTCTGAGCCCCTGGGAACCTTGTGGCGCCGGCGCCGTCCAACCATCTGAGCCAGGGAGCCCGCCGATGACCGCCTCCGCCCGAACCCTCGACTTCGCCGGCCTGTCCGAGCCAGAACTGGTGCAGCTCGCCCGGCTCGGCCGCGGCGAGGCGTTCGGCGTGCTGATGCAGCGCTGCAACCAGCCGCTGTTCCGGACCGCCCGCAGCGTCATGCGCGACGACACCGAGGCCGAGGACGTGCTGCAGGAGGCCTATGTGCGGGCGTTCCAGAAGCTCGGCGACTTCCGCGGCGACTCCAGCCTGCTCACCTGGCTGACCCGCATCGTGCTGAACGAGGCCCGCGACCGGCTCCGCCGCCGGCGCGCCATGGTCGAGCTCGACGCCGTCGAACGGGCGCAGGAAGCGGGCCAGGTGCTCGTCTTTCCATCGGGTCAGGCGGCCGGCGATCCCGAGCGCGACGCGGCGCGCGCCGAGGCTCGGCGCCTCCTGGAGCACGCCGTCGACGAGCTGCCGGAGGCCTTCCGGCTGGTGTTCATCCTCAGGGAGGTGGACGGGCGCAGCGTGGAGGAGACCGCCGACAGCCTCGGCGTCCTGCCGGCGACCGTGAAGACGCGGCTGCACCGCGCCCGGCGGATGCTCCGCGAGAGCCTCAACGCCAAGCTGGCGTCGGCGCTCGATGGGGCCTTCCCGTTCCTCGGCGCCCGCTGCGGGCGGATCACCGAGGCCGTGCTGGCCCGGTTGCAGGCGACGGGTCTCGCCGTCGCCTGAACTTGGGCCCGGGCCTCAGGCGTTGGGCGCGGGCGTCCTGTGCGGGGCGTCCACCGACCAGATCTTCTCGATGTTGTAGAAGGTCCGCACCTCGGGCCGGAACAGGTGGACGATGACGTCCCCCGTGTCGATCAGCACCCAGTCGCAGTGCGGCAGGCCCTCGACCCTGACGCGGCCGTAGCCCTCGTCCTTCAGGGCGCGCAGCAGGTGGTCGGCCATGGCGCCCACGTGCCGGTGCGAGCGTCCGGAGGCGACGACCAGCGCGTCGGCGACGGCGCTCTTGCCCTTGAGGTCGATGAAGACGACGTCCTGGGCCTTGTCGTCGTCGAGCTTGGCCAGGATGAGGTCCTCCAGGGCGGCGATGCGACCCTGGTCGTCTTGCGAGGGCTCGGAGTCCGCCTGGACGGCGGCCGGGACCTCTTGCGCGCGCGGCGCGGCTTCACGTTGCAGCGGGGTTGCTCCTTTGATGTCCTCGCTATCCTCAACCCTAACACGCGTGGGGGCCCGGGTCAGCCGCCCTCACGCACACGTCAAGATTTGGCGCGGCGCATCCGTTCCCGAAGCGCCGTCGAGGACTGGAAATTGAACCGCCCGAACAGGAAGGCCCAGGCGGGCGGGCGCAGGTCGGGCAGGCCCATGGCCCGGTGCGAGGGCAGGCGGGCGTGACGGAATCGCACGGCGGCGGGCGAGAAGCGGCTCTTCAGCGAGATCCACGGCCGCGAGACCACCGCCACCGGAACCTCGCGCATGATCTGGGTCCAGCCGCGCCAGCGGTGGAAGGTGGCCAGGCTGTCGGCCCCCATGATCCAGACGAACTTCACGCCCGGGAAGCGGGCCCTCAGCGCGCGCACGGTGTCGATGGTGTACTGCGAGCCCAGCCGCGTCTCGGCGTCGGAGACGATCATGTCGCGGCCCCGCGCTACCGCCGCGGCGCCGGCCAGCCGCTCGGCGAGGTCGGCCGTCTCGTGCGTCGGCTTCAGCGGGTTCTGCGGCGAGACCAGCCAGATCACCTTGTCCAGCCGCAGGCGGCGCTTGGCGGTCTCGGCCACGTGGGCGTGGCCCTCGTGCGCCGGATTGAACGAGCCGCCGAACAGCCCCACCCGCATCCCCGGCTTCAGGTCGAAGCCGAGCCTGAGGCCGCCGGGGCGGCCGGCCGGCGGGATCCGGCGCGCCGGGCCCGCGAACCACATGCGCTGGCGCCTCAAGCGCGGCGGGGCGGGGTGGGCTGGCCCCCGCGGTCGAGGTGGGGGTCGGCCTGCCGGACCCGGGCGCGGACGGTGAACACCCCGTCGCCCGCCAGGACGCCGCCGCGCGCGAACAGCCGCCCGTGCTCCCAGTTGGAGAGGCCGAGCTCCGGCCGGTCCAGGGCGTACTGGCCGTCCACCCAGCGTGTGAAGCCGTCGCCCACGAAGGGCGCGTCGATCAGGTCGTAGAAGCGCGCGTGCGCCGCCGGGTCGCCGCTTATCAGGCTGGCGGTGAACCGGGGGCTTAAGGCGTTGAACAGGGCCACGGCGGCGTCGACGCTGCCCACGATCTTCAGGCTAACCTCCGGGGTCTCCTCCCACTCCCACTCGCGGCCCAGGTCGGCCTCGGCGATGGGCTCGACCAGCGGCTCCTCGACGGGGCCCTCGGCCCGGACCACGGTCCCGCGCGCGGTCCGCAGAGCCTCGGGGATGCGGGCAAGGTCCGCCTCGGCCACGTGCAGCTTGAAGCCGCGCCGCCGCTCGCCGGCCCGGGCCAGGGCCTCGAGGAACACCGGGACCAGGGCGTCGGCCGCCTCCGCCACGATGCAGCAGGTGTTCAGGGTGTTGCAGACCTTGCGGTCCAGGGAGTGGAAGACGGCCGCGAAGAACCGGTCGGGATCGGCCGTGGCGTCGGCCACCATCCAGGCGCCGCCCGTGCCGTGCAGGCTGACCGGCGTGCCGGCGCTCCGCGCGATCGCGCCGAGCTGCGCCACCGCCGGCCCCGAGCCGCGGGCCACCGCCAGCGCCAGCCGGCTGTCGGCGAACATCGCCCAGCCCGCCGCGTGGGCCGCCGAATCCACCAGCACCGCCGCGCCCTCCGGCAGGCCGGCCTCGGCCAGCGCCGGGTCCAGCGCCTCGCGCACGATGGCCCGCGCCGTGCCGAGCGCGTCGGAGCCGATGCGGAACACCACCGTGTTGCCGGCCCGGATCACGCCCGTCGCGTCGGCGAAGACGTTCGGCCGCCCCTCGAAGACGAAGCCCGTGACGCCCAGGGGCGCCATCACCTGCTCCACCTGCCAGCCCTCGTGGCGGACGGTTTCCAGCACCCGCCCGCGCGGCGGCTCGGCGTCGCGCCAGGCCCTGAGGCCCGCCACCATGTCGCGACGCATGGCCTCGGAGGCGATCAGCCGGGTGGTCGAGCGGCCGCGCGCCTGGGCGC
>NZ_DAISJG010000072.1:0-9925 GCF_036821595.1 Phenylobacterium sp. | reverse complement strand
ACGCCGTAGCGGGTCAGCGGATTGAGCTGGCCGATCTTGTCCTCGTTGCCGCGGGCCCGGGCGCCGTCGAAGATCGGCTTGGTCATGCCGGTCTCGATCAGGCCCGGCGCGACGGCGTTGACCCGCACACCCGTGCCGTAGAGCTCGTTGGCGGCGGTCTGGGCGAGGCTGATCACCCCGGCCTTCGACGCCGAATAGGCGGGCCCGCCGGCCCCGGAACGGATGCCGGCCACCGAGGCGGTGCAGATGATCGAGCCGCGGCCGTTCGGAATCATCCGCTCCGAGGCGTGCTTCACGGCGAGGAAGGCGCCGATCAGGTTCACCCGCAGGATCTCGGCCCAGTAGTCGGCGGTCTGCTCGTGCAGGGGCGCGAAGCCGCCGGAGATGCCGGCGTTGGCCCAGACCACGTCCAGGCCGCCGTGCTCGGCGATGGCGGTGTCCATGCAGCTCTTCACGAAGGCGTCGACGCCGGCGTCGCCCAGCAGGCCGACCGCCTTGCCGCCGGCGTCGGTGATCGCCCTGACGGTGTCGTTCACGCCCTCGGCGCGGTCGGCGCAGACGACGCTCGCGCCCTCGCGCGCGAACAGGATCGAGGCCGCGCGGCCGATGCCGCTGCCCGCGCCGGTGATGACGGCCGAGCGGCCGGAAAGGCGTCCCATGGGTCCTCCTTAGGGGATCAGCAGCACGCGGCCGACGGCCTGGCGGCTTTCGATGTAGCGGTGCGCCTCGGCGGCTTCGGAGAGCGGGAACTCGCGGTCGATGACGACCTTCAGCTCGCCCCTCGCCACGTCGCCGATCAGCTTGCCGATGTTGTCGTGCACCCGGTCGGTGGTGATCTCGGCGCCCAGGAAGACGCCGGACAGGCTGCGGTTGCCGCCCATCATCGAGCCCACGTCCACCTTCATCGGCTCGCGGCCGGCCTGGCCGACCATGGACACCCGGCCGCGGTAGGCCAGCGAGTTGATCGAGGACTGCAGCGTGGGGCCGCCGACGGAATCCACGATGACGTCGGCCATGTGCTTGTCGGTCAGCCGGGCGACTTCCTGCGCCACGTCGTGGGTGCGGTAGTTGATGCCGTGGGTGAGGCCGAGCGGCTTCAGGCGCTCGAGCCGCTCGTCGGAGGAGGCGGTGGCCAGCACCATCGAGGCTCCGGCGCGGGCGGCGAGCTGGATGGCGGCGACGCCGACGCCCGAAGCGCCGGCCTGGACGAGCACGATCTCGCCCTTCTTCATGCGGCCGAACTCGAACAGGCAGTCGTCGGCGGTGCCGAACGGCACGGGGATGACCGCGGCCTGCCGCACGTCCATGCCGTCGGGGATCACCCAGGCGGTTCGCGCCGGCACGGCGCGCAGCTCGGCGTGGCTGCCGAAGCCGCCGGTGGTGACCACCTTCTGGCCGACGCGGATCGTGTCCACCTCCTCGCCGACCTGCACCACCTCGCCGGCGGCCTGGTAGCCGACGACGTGCGGCCGGGTGACCAGGGGACCCCGGAAGCGGTTGAGGGTGTCGCCCCCCTCGATGGAGACCGCCTCCACGCGGATGACGATCCCCTTGCGGTGGCACTCGGGGTCGGGAACGTCCTCGTAGCGGAAGACCTCTGGCCCGCCGTTCTCGTAGTAGACCGCCGCCTTCATCCGGCCCTCCCGTCAAACATCTGTTTGACGCCACCAACCACGGCGAAGGCGGTGGCGCAAGGGGACCGCGCGCGCCGGACGCGCGGCGGGCGAGGCGGGGTGACATCGGCCCCCGCCTCGCCGATGCTGGCGCACAACAAGGAAGGCTCTGGGATGAGGTCCATGACGACGCGCGCGCTGGTGCTGGGCGGCGGCGGCCCGGTGGGGATCGGCTGGGAGAACGGTCTTGTGGCCGGCTTCGCCAGGGCCGGCGTGGATCTCGGCCAGGCCGACTTCATCCTCGGCACGAGCGCCGGCGCCTTCGTCGGCGCTCGGCTGGCGCTGGGGATCGACGCGCGCACCTTCGCCGACCAGTCCTCCGACCCTGCCCGCCGCGAGGCGGTGGCGCGGGCGGGCCCCGCGCCCGACCTGCGCCGGCTGATCGAGCTGATGGCCGAAGCGCAGGGCGGCAAGCGCAATCCCGCCGAGGTGCGGGCCGAGATCGGCGCCATGGCGCTCGCGGCCGACACCATGAGCGAGGACGACTTCATCCGGACCTTCGGCCGGTCCTTCGCGAGCCTGCCGAGGTTCGCCTGGCCGGAGAAGGACTTCGCCTGCACCGCCGTGGATGCCGAGGACGGCGGGTTCCGGCTGTGGACCAAGGCGGCCGGCGTGGGCGTGACCCGGGCGGTGGCGTCGAGCTGCAGCGTGCCCGGCGTCTACCCGCCGATCACCATCGACGGGCGCCGCTACATCGACGGCGGCATGCGCTCCTCGACCAACGCCGACATGGCCGCCGGCTACGACGTGGTGGTGGTCGTGGCGGTGAGGCTGGCCGGCCCCGGCGAGATCGGCGAGCGGGTGCGGGCCAAGCTGGACGAGGAGGTCCAGACCCTCCAGGACGGCGGCGCGACCGTCGTGGTCATCGGCCCGGACGAGGCCAGCGCCGAGGCCTTCGGGCCGAACCTCATGGACCCCTCGCGCGTGCCGGGCGCCGTGCAGGCGGGCCTCGCCCAGGGCGCCGCCCAGGCCGAGGTGCTGAAGGGCTACTGGACCTAGCCGTTCTTCTTCACGAAGGCGCGGATGGCGGCGATGACCTGGTCCTGGTGGTCCTCGGTCAGGTAGGGGTGCATGGGCAGGCTGATGACCTTTCCAGCCTTGGCCTCGGTGACCGGAAGGCCGTCCGGCGCCGTCGGATAGCCCGAATAGACGCCCTGCCGGTGGATCGGGATCGGGTAGTAGACCGCCGAGGGGATCGCCTGCTCGCGCAGGTGGGCGGCGAGGCCGTCGCGATCCTCGGTCTCGATGGTGTACTGCGCCCAGACACTGACGCCGCTGTCGATGACGGCGGGGACCTTCACGAGGTCCCCGAGGCCCTCGGCGTAGCGGGCGGCCACCCGGTTCCGGGCCTCGATCTCGTCGGCGAAGATCTTCAGCTTCTCCAGGAGGATCGCGGCCTGGAGGGTGTCCATCCGGCTGTTGGTGCCGATGCGGACGTTCAGGTAGCGCGGGTCGTGCTCGAAGGTGCGGCCCTCGAGGTCCGACTTCACCGCCTGGCCGTGCACCCGCAGGCTGACCAGCAGGTCGTGGAAGCGGGCGTCCTTGGACAGCACCGCCCCGCCGTCGCCGTAACAGCCCAGCGGCTTGGCCGGGAAGAAGGAGGTGGTGGCGACGTCCGCCCAGTGGATCGGGTGCTTGCCGCCGAGCGTGCAGCCGAAGCCCTGGGCCGAGTCGGCGATCAGCTTCAGGCCGTGGGCGTCGCACACCTTGCGGATCGCCGGATAGTCCGCGGGCTGGCCGAACAGGTCGACGGCGATCACCGCCTTCGGCGTAAGCTCGCCCTTCGCCTTCACGGCCTCGATCGCGGCCTCGAGGCTGGCGGGGTCGAGGTTGTAGGTCGCCGCGTCGATGTCCACGAACACCGGGGAGGCGCCGACCAGCGGCATGACCTCGGCGGTGGCCGCGAAGGTGAAGGACGGACAGAAGACCGCGTCGCCCGGGCCGATCCCGAAGGCCATCAGCGGCAGGATCAGCGCGTCGGTGCCCGAGGCGCAGGACAGCACGTGCGGCGCCTGGCCGAACTCGGCCATGGCGGCCTCGAAGGCGGCGATCTCCGGGCCCATGATGTAGGCGCCCGAGCGGACCACCTTGAGGATCGCGTCCTCCAGGGGCTGGCCCAGGCGCTGGCGCTGGGCCTGCAGGTCGATGAACGGGATAGGCATGCGGGCGCGGCCCCTGTCTTTCGAAGCGGGCGCCATATGGCACGCGCCGCCCCCGCCCGCCAAAACACGGTTGGTGTCGGTCTGTTGCGGGAGAAGCGTCTGACGCTTGACGCGCGGGTCTGACTTGGCACAGCACTGCGCTGTGACCGACGCCCCCCAGCAGACGCCCCAGCTCCGGGACATCAAGATCGGCCTCGACGGGGACGCGCACCTCACGATGCGCTACCGCGATGGGACCAAGGACCTCTACACGATCCGCGAAAACTGGACGAAGCATCCCTATCGGCTCGGGCAGTACGCGGGCGTCCTGCGCCGCCAGTTCCTGGATGGCAGCTACGAGCAGATCGTCTCCGAAGGCCGAACGCCGCTGATCATCGATGCGGGAGCGAACATCGGCGCGAGCGCCCTGTTCTTCGCCTGGCGATACCCGAAGGCCCGGATCGTGGCGGTGGAGCCCGAGGCGGACACCTTCGGGCTCCTGATCGCCAACACGCAGGACCGGGCGCAGGTGCGCTGCGTCCACGGCGCTGTCGCGTCACGTGACGGGCGGCTGACCACCTATGATCCCGGCCGTGGAACCGACGCCTTCCGGGTGGCCCCGGCCGGCGAGGGCGACGGCCGGGCCCTGGGAGAGGTGGACGCCTGGTCCATTCCGAGCCTGCTGGCCCTTGAAGCGGACGCCGCGCCGCTGCTGCTGAAGCTCGACATCGAGGGCGCGGAGGCCGAGCTATTCTCCCGCGACACCGACTGGATCGACGCCTTCCCGGTGATCGCCATCGAGCTGCACGACTGGATGCTGCCGTGCCAAGCGAGTTCCGCGCCGTTCCTGCGCGAGGTGTCGTTGCGCGGGCGGGATTTCATCAACCCTCCGTCCGGCGACATCGTGTTCTCGCTGCGCAACCTGCCGTCGGGGCGAGGCCCGGCCTAAGGCTTCGCCTGGACACCGCCCTTCATGACGTAGCCGACGTTCTGCAGCACGGTGACGTCCGAGAGCGGGTCGCCCTTCACGGCGATCAGGTCGGCGGCCTTGCCCGGCGTGAGCGCGCCGATCTCGGCGGCGAGGCCCAGGTGGTCGGCGGCGTTGACCGTGGCGGCCTGGACGGCCTGCAGCGGGGTCATGCCGGCCCGCACCAGCAGGGCGAACTCGCCGGCGTTCTGGCCGTGGGCGGAGACGCCGGTGTCGGTGCCGAAGGCGATCTTCACGCCGCCCTGGTGGGCCCGGCGAGCCATGTCGAGCATCTTCGGCCCCGCTTCCAGGGCCTTGGCGGTCTGGGCCGGGGTCAGGAAGTTGTTCGGGCCCGAGGCCACCCGGTAGACGAAGTCGCCGGCCATCAGGGTGGGCACCAGGTAGCCCCTGTTCTTCTTCAGGAGCGCGATGCCCTCGTTGTCGAGGTAGGTGCCGTGCTCGATGGAATCGCCGCCGGCCTTCAGGAAGGAGTTGATCCCGTCGCCGCCGTGGGCGTGGGCGGTCACCTTGCGGCCCATGCGGTGGGCGGCGTCGACGATGGCGTCGAGCTCCTCCTGCGAGAACTGCTGGCCGAGGCCGGCCGCGGTGTTGGAGAGCACCCCGCCGGTCGCGGTGATCTTGATGATGTCGGCCCCCTTCCAGACCTGCTCGCGCACAGCGCGGCGGCAGTCGTCGGCGCCCGAGCACACCGAGCCGGGCCTGAGGACGTGCATGACGTCCTCGCTGAAGCCGTTGATGTCGCCGTGCCCGCCGTGGACCGAGATCGATGAGCCCGCCGCGAGGATCCGAGGGCCCATCACGTCACCGCGCGCGATGGCGCGGCGCAGGGCGAAGATCGCATTGTTCTCGGCGCCCAGGTCCGCGACCGTGGTGAACCCGGCCAGGAGGGTGCGACGGGCGAACCGCGCGCCCGACATGGCCAGGTCGGCGGAGGACTGGGTGACCGTCTCCAGCCGGCTGTTCGGGTTCTGCTCGCCGGTGATGTGGACGTGGCTGTCGATCAGGCCCGGCAGCACGAAGCTGTCCTGCAGGTCGACCACCTTGCCGCCGGGCTCGGAGACGTAGCCGTCGGCGATGCGGACCACCCTGCCGCTCTGGATGACCAGGGTCTTCTGGGCCTCGACCCGGCCGGAGGCGGGATCGGCCAGCAGGCGCCCGGCCTGGACGAAGGTGGTCTGGCCGGCCGGCGCCTGCGCGGCGGCGGGCAGGGCGAAGGCGGCGGCCATAAGCGCGCCCGCGAGAAGTCGTTGCATAGGATCGGCCCCCGAACTTGAAGGGGCGAGATTAAGCAGCCGGAAGCCGCGAAGCCAACAACCCAGGCCGTGCCGCGGGGACCCGGCCATGAGGCGCCTCCCCCGCAAGCGGGGGAGGAACCGGGCTCAGATCTGCCGCTTGCGGCCCTCCCAGTAGGGAGCGCGGACCTTGTTGCGCTGGATCTTGCCGGCCTCGGAGCGCGGGAGGTCTGTGACGAAGTCGATCTTCTTCGGCACCTTGAAGCCCGGCAGGTTGGCGCGGGCGAAGGCGAGGATCTCCTGCTCCAGCTCCTCGGAGGGCTCGTAACCCGGCTTCAGCATGACGACCGCGCGGACCTGTTCGCCCCACTGCTCGTCGGGGACGCCGACGGTGGACGAGTCGGCCACGGCGTCGTGCTTGATCAGCTCGTTGTCGATCTCCTGGGGATATATGTTCACCCCGCCGGAGATGATGGTCTCGGCGTTGCGACCGGTGAGGAACAGGTAGCCGTCCTCGTCGAAGTAGCCGACGTCGCCCATGGTGAAGTAGTCGCCCACCCGGCTCTGCTGGGTCTTGGCCTCGTCCTTGTAGTAGGTGAAGCCGCCGCCCGGCGGGAGCTGGTGATAGATGGTGCCGGGCACGCCCGGCGGGCACTCCTCGCCGGCCTCGTCGAGAATCTTGGAGCCCAGAAGCGCGGGCCGCTTGCCCACCGAGCCCGGCTTCTTCAGCCACTCCTCCGAGGAGATGGTGAAGCCCGCACCACCCTCGGAGCCGGCGTAGTACTCGGAAAGCACCGGGCCGAACCACTCGATCATCGCCAGCTTGACCTCGGGCGGGCAGGGCGCCGCGCCGTGGACGATGTATTTGACGTGGCTGACGTCGTACTTGGCCTTCACGTCGTCGGGCAGGGCCAGCAGGCGCTGGAACATGATCGGCACGAGGTGGAGGTGGGTCACCTTGCGGTCGGCGATGGTCTTCAGGACCAGTTCGGAATCCCACTTGTCGAGGAAGACCAGCGGGCAGCCCGCGCCCATGGCGGCGTTGACGTCGAAGGCGAGCGGGGCGGCGTGATAGGCGGGGCCGGCGCAGAGCTGGACGGAATGCTCGTCGTAGCCGCGCAACTGGTAGACGCCCGGCGGCGGGATCACCGGATTGGGCCGGAAGACGCCTTTCGGCCGACCGGTGGTGCCCGAGGTGTACATCATCTGGTTGCCGAGCACCGGGTCGTCGATGTCGGACGGGTCGATGCCGGCCAGGGCCTCGTCGTAGTTCAGGAATCCCTCGATATCGCCGCCGATGGCGACCTTCACGGCGAGGTTCGGACACTGGGCGGCGGCCGGCGCGGAGGCGGCCACCCGGGCCTCGGCGAACAGCGCCTTCGCCTCGCAGTCCTGGATGATGTAGGCGATCTCGTCGGCGGTGAGGTGCCAGTTCACCGGGGTGATCCGCAGGCCCGCGCGCTTGGTGGCGGCCAGCACCTCCACGAACTCGTGGCGGTTGGAGCAGACCAGGGCGACCGAGTCGCCGGCCTTCAGGTCCGCGCCGCGCAGCAGGCGGACGATGCGGTTGGCCGCGGCGTTGACCTCGGCGAAGGTCCGCGTGGTTCCGTCGGGGTCGACGACGGCGGGCTTGTCCGGCTGGACCTGAGCCCAGACGGCGGAGGTCATCCCGGTCATCTGCGCGGCCGCCAGCCGGGCATCGAGGTCCATGCGTTCCTTCAAGGCTTCCATCAAATCCTCCCGCGCCCGATCAGACGGCGCATCCGCAAATCTCATTGGAGGTCCGGCGCCGCGGATGAATTGATCCGTCCGGCGTAGGCCCGGCCTCGTCCGCCAGCAAATCACGGCGGCGGGATGTGCGGAAGAGGGTGGAGGGGACGCAGGCGGTTGAAGGGTGCGCCCCCTCCGGCCCGCGGACCGGCCGCGGGCCCTTGCCCCGCCGATGGGCTGGCGGGGGAAGCGGGATCAGCCGACGAGGCGCGCGGCCCAGCGCCAGGCCAGCACGCCGGCCAGCGCGCCGGCGGTGGTCAGGAGCGTCCCCCAGCCGATGTCGATGACGCTGATGCGGGTGGACCAGGCTTTCAGCGTCGCCTGGTTGGTGAGGTCGTAGGTGGCGTAGGCGAAGGCGCCGAGCAGAGCCCCGGCCAGCGCCACGCGGCCCAGGCTGGCGTCGCGGTGGGGCAGCACGGCCAGCAGCACGACGCCGGTGACGTAGACCAGGTAGAAGACCACGGCCGCGGTCATGTTGGGCTTGTCGGCCAGCACCGGGTCGAGGGTCGGGCGGTAGAGCCTCGGGCCAACCTGGGTCAGCCACAGCGCGTCCAGCGCGGCGATGACGACGGCCGTCCCGAGGAAGGCCGCGATGTGGGGGATCATGCCTGTCGTCCTTTCGGCGGAAGGGGGAAAAAGGCGCTCACCCGCGACCGGTAGGACCGGTAGGCCTCGCCGCGGGAGCGGAGCATGGCCTCTTCCAGCGGGGGGACGCCGGAGACGCGGGTGAGCAGCAGGTACATGACCACGGGCGCCGTCAGGCTGAGCCAGCTGACCGGCCGGGCGGGGTCGAGGGCGATGACCGGGTAGGCGAGCCAGCCCAGCCATTCGAAGAAGTAGTTGGGGTGCCGAGACCAGGCCCACAGGCCGCGCTCGCAGACCCGGCCGCGGTTCAGCGGGTCGGCCCGGAAACGTTCCAGCTGCAGGTCCGCGATCGACTCGCCGGCGAAGGCGGCGAGGAACAGCGCGGCGGCCAGCGCGTCCCGCGCGCCGAGCGGCCCCGGATGATGGGCGGCGACGATCACCGAGAAGGCCAGCAGGGCGGTGGCGGGGGCCTGGGACAGGGTCACGCGGATCATCCGGCGCGGATGGTCGGCGCCCCAGTCCTCGCGGAAGCGGGCGTAGCGCGGATCCTCCGGGCCGTGGGCGACGCGCTGGGCCAGATGTGTCCCGAGCCGGAGCGCCCACAGGCCGACGAGACTCGCCACCAGCCAGGCGCGAGGCCCCGGGGCGGCGAGCACAGCGGCGCCGACCAGGGCGCCGCCGCTGCCGAAGGTCCAGAAGACGTCGGTCCAGCCGCCGTTGCGCGCCTTCAGTCCATAGGCCCAGGCGGCCGTCATCACGGCGGTCATGAAGACGAGGACGAGGAGGGTCAGCCCGATCAGCATCGCGGAAGATACGGAAGCTCCGCCGTCCCGGATGCATCCGCCGCGTCCCGGCCTCCGTAGGTGCCGTGGAAGCTCGGCCGTCGTGGTCGGGCGCTGACTGCGGAGCTTCGATGGAACGGGCGTTCGGACAGAGGCGGCGGATCGCCGTGATCGGCGGCGGGATCTCCGGCCTCTCGGCGGCCTGGCTGCTCTCGCAGGCGCATGCGGTGACCCTGTTCGAGGCCGACGACCGGCTGGGCGGCCACGCCAACACCGCCGAGGCGCCGGGCCATCACGGCCCTGTGCCGGTGGACACCGGCTTCATCGTCTACAACGAGCCGAACTACCCGAACTTCACCGCTCTCCTGGACTGGCTGGGCGTGGCCAGCCGGCCGGCCGACATGGCGCTGAGCGTCAGCCTCGACGACGGGGCCTTCGAGTATTCCAGCTTCGGCGCGCTCGGCATCTTCGCCCAGAAGCGCAACCTGTTCTCCGCCCGCTTCTGGGGGATGCTCCGCGACGTGGGCCGCTTCTACCGTCAGGGTCCGAAGGATCTGGCGGCCCTGGAGGCGCCGCTGACCTCGCTCGAGGCCTATCTCGAGGAGAAGGGCTACTGCCAGGCATTCCGCGACGACCACCTGCTGCCGCAGGCCGCGGCCATCTGGTCGACGCCGCTGTCGGCGATCCGCGAATACCCGGCCGCGGCCCTGATCCGCTTCTTCCAGAACCACGGGATGATGTCGGTGTTCGGCCG
>NZ_DAISJG010000071.1:0-9926 GCF_036821595.1 Phenylobacterium sp. | reverse complement strand
AGCGGATTGAAAATCCGCGTGTCGGTGGTTCGAATCCGCCCCCAGGCACCACTTCTTTCTCCGGAAAAGATCAAACCGGCGGCGACTGCGTCTTGCGCAAGCAAAGGCGCTCCGGGGCGTCTCTTGGGCGTCGGCGATTCAGTTATGTGAGCTGCAGTATTCCACAACGCGGTTCCGCGGAAAGTTGCTGCATCGCAGCATGCAAATTCCCGGCGAAGTGGAAACACGTCGTAGAAAAGTTGGCCTACGCATTGTGCATCGCAGCACCATGGGTGGCAGATGAAATTTCACAATAGCAGGAAGGCTTCTGCCCCCTTGACGCCTTAATAAGGGGTTGCCAAAGGGTCGCAGCCGCACGTCTAACATAGCGGTAAGACTTCGGGTTCCTCCGGGAGTTCGGGGTCGCCTCGCGCCTTCGAAACGCCAATCTTCCACGAGCCGTTGGGAGTACGCGTTACGGGTCGGGCGCAGCGACAGCGGCTCTGTCGTCTCGGTCCGGTAAAACGGTTCGGGACGGCGGGCTTGTTTCAACTAGGGTGGAGACGCTCTCGCGCGACGACCCTCCGGCCAATCGTGCTAGACCAACCAGGAACTGGCGACAGATGCTCGACAACAAACTGAAGACCCCTTTCATCGCTCTCGTCGGCGCGCTGGCGCTGGCGGTGAGCGCGCCGGCGTTCGCTCAGGACGCCGCCGCCCCGGCCGCTCCGGCGGCTGACGCTGCTGCCGCTCCGGCGGCTGACGCCGCGGCCGCTCCGGCTGCCGCCCCCGCCGGTGAACCGGCGGCCGGCGAGTCCGCCGATCCGCCGACCATGAAGCACGCCGGCAAGCTCGGCATCGGCACCATGTTCATGGACTCCGACCCGGTCGTTAAGGTCGTGATGATCGGCCTGGTGCTGGCCTCGATCTTCTCGTGGACGCTGCTGCTCACGAAGCTGCTCGAGTTCCGCAACCTGAACCGCGTCACCGACAACTTCCTCGAGCAGTTCCGCGGCGCCAAGTCGATCAACGACATGAACCGCATCGCGCTCTCGGAAGAGTTCGACGGCAACCCGCTGGCCGACATGGCCGCCGCGGCCGCGCAGGAAATCGAGCTGTCCCGTCAGGCGGGCCTGCAGATCACCGGCGAGCACCGCGACACCACGATCATGCGCGCCCAGGCCGCCGTCGGTGCGGTGCAGGCCTCCCTGGCCCGCCGCCTCTCCAGCGGCATGCAGTTCCTGGCCTCGGTCGGCTCCAACGGTCCGTTCATCGGTCTGTTCGGCACCGTCTACGGGATCATGAACTCGTTCATCGGGATCGCGAACACCAACACGACCAACCTGGCCGTCGTCGCGCCCGGTATCGCCGAAGCCCTGCTGGCCACCGGCCTGGGCCTCTTCGCCGCCATCCCGTCGGTTATCTTCTACAACTACTTCCAGACGCGGATTTCGGCCTATGGCGCCCGCACTGAAGGTTTTGTCGCTGAGCTGATGAACGCGATCTCCCGGCAGCTCGACAAAGGAGCCTAAGCCACATGGGAGCAAAACTCTCGGGACCGAGCGGCGACAGCCGGTACCAAGAGGAGCAGAACGCGGAAATCAACGTCACCCCCTTCGTGGACGTGATGCTGGTTCTCCTGATCATCTTCATGGTGGCGGCGCCTATGGCGGCTGTCACCGTGAAGGTGGCCCTGCCCCCCGCGGTCGCGCCGCCTTCGACGAACCCGCCGAAGCCGGTCTACATCTCGCTCCAGTCCAACGGGCGGATCTTCATCCAGGACTTCCCGTCGGATCTCGCCACCCTCGGTGACGATCTCCGGACGAACCTGGGTGCGAGCCGTAACCCGACGAAGGAGCGGATCTTCATCCGGGCCGACAAGGACGTGCTCTACGGCGACTTCATGGGCGTTATGAACATGCTGCAGGACAACGGGTTCTACAGCGTGGCCCTGGTCGGCGAAGAACAGTGAGGACGGTGACGCATGGCTGATACTCAGGAAGCCGTCCACGTCCGGCACAATCCTTTCGACGACCCCAAGCCGAAGATGAGCAAGGGGGTCACGATCGCGATCGTGATCTCCTTCATCGTCCACGTGGTCATCGGCATCTACCTGTGGAAGACGCGGTTCGAGCCGAAGTACCGTGAGTACTCGGACGAAGTGACGGATGTGGCGATCATCAAGCCGGTGCCGCCGCCTCCGCCGCCTCCGCCTCCGCCGCCGCCGCCGAACACCCCGCCGCCGCCGCCGCCCAAGCTGCAGCCGCGGCCTCCGGTGGCGGTGCCCGACGTGCCTTCGATCCCGCCGCTGCCGGTTCCGCCGGTCGAGCGTCGGATCGAGGAGCCCAGGCCGCCGGCTCCGCCGCCGCCTGAGCCCCCGCGTCCGTCGGTGATCACCCAGCCGGACTGGCTCCGCCGTCCGTCGGGTGAGGACATGGCCCGGTACTACCCGGAACGCGCCCTGCGGATGGAGACCGAAGGACGGGCGACGCTCAGCTGCACGGTCAACGCCCGTGGCACGCTGGCGAGCTGCTCCGTGGCCTCCGAGGAGCCGGACAATATGGGCTTCGGCGACGCCGCGATGCGGCTCTCCAAGCTCTTCCGGATGCGGCCGCAGACCAAGGACGGTCAGCCCGTCGATGGTGGTACGGTGCGGATCCCGATCGTCTTCCGCCTGCCCAAGGGCTGAGCCGGACGATCCGCGACAAAGGAACCCCGGAGGTCACGACCTCCGGGGTTTTTTCGTTTGCCGAAGCCGAGAGTGCGCGCCCGCTTGATCGCACCGCCGGTCACGACTAGAACCGGGCGCTCGCGAAGCGCGCCGCCCTAGCTCAGTTGGTTAGAGCGCCAGATTGTGGCTCTGGAGGTCTCCCGTTCGATCCGGGAGGGCGGTACCATCGCAAGACCTTGAAAAGGCCGGAGAAACCTCCGGCCTTTTTTCAGTTCACAGACTGATTTTTGTCACTTTTTTCCACTTTTCCCATTTTCCACTTTTCGGAAGGCCTCCTCGCGGGCCTCCGCGACCCGTCGCGCGGCGGCGTCGGAAAGGCGGCTCCGGTCGGCCTGGCGGCGGTACTGGGTGAAGCTGTGGGCGCTCTGGTGGCCCATCATCGCCGCCCCCTCGGCGTCGCTGCAGCCCGCCAGGGCGAGCTCCACGCCGCGGGTGTGCCGCAGGCCGTGCAGGTCGTAGCGGTCGCTGTCGAGCCGGCCCGCCGCGTGCAGGACGGCGACCAGCTTGGCGAGCTCCTGGCCCAGGCCGTCCTCGCTGTAGGGGAGGCCGGCCACGTTGAAGACCAGGGTGGTGGTGACCACCGGCGCCTCGCCCGCGGTGATCCGGCGCCGGCGACGGACACTGACCGGCGCTTCCCCGGGGAGGGACTCCAGCCATCCGGCGAGCGCCGGATCCTCGGGGATGTCCACGTGGACGCCGCGCTTGCCGGAGTGGAAGCGGAAGCGCCCCTCGCGGCGGGCCGTGCGCGGGATCCGCACCAGGTCCCCCCGGCGCGCGCCCGTGTAGCGGGCGATGGCGACCGCGCGGGCGAGGCCCGGCCGCCTTGCGGCCAGGGCGGCCTCGATGACCGTGGCCAGCACCTCGTCTGACCAGATGCGGTGCGGCTCGCCAAGGGCGCGGGGGCGGCGGACCTGGCCGACCAGGGGGAAGGGGTCCCTCTTCAGGGTTCCGGCGATCAGGCAGGGCTTCAGGACGTTCTTGAGCACCTGCAGGCGCAGGTTGGCGGCGCGGTGGCCGCGGCGGGCCCAGAGGGCCTTCAGGCGGTCCACATAGGCCGGCGTGAAGGCCGCGACGGGGACCTTGCCCAGGTCTTCCTCGAACTCCTTCAGCATCAGCCGGTACTCGTACTGGGTGGAGGCCGCCAGGCCCCGGAAGTCGGGGCTCTCGAGTTCGTAGGCGCGCAGGGCGGCGCCGAGCGTGGCCGCCGGCGGCGCGGGGGGCGGCGCCCGCTGCGCCAGCAGCGCCTCGACGTGGGCCCTGAGCGCGGCCGGGGCGAGCCCGTCCGGTAGGCGGATCGGGGGCACGCCCTTGCGGCGGAGGTAGAGGTAGGTGGAGCCGTCCGCGCCGCGGACCTGTTTGACATGCTTCATGGCTCTCCAGACGCGCCGGGCGGGCCGCGACCCTGGCGCCGCTCCACGGCGGCCAGGGCGGCCTCGGCCGCCGCCGCCCGGGGCGCGAAGCTGGCCCTGCCGAGCCGCTCGGCGAGGGCCTCGAGGTCCGCGCGGCGCCAGCGTCGGGTGCGGGGCCCCAGGAGGATGGGATCGAGGCCTTCGCGGGCCAGCAGCCGCCGCAGGGCCCGTGTGGAGAGCCCCAGGTAGGCGGCGGACGTCCGGGCGTCCATCAGGACGGGCCACTGGCGGGCGGACAGGGACATGAACGGGGAACCGCCGGGGCAGGGGTTCGGTCCGGCCGGCGCGCAGAGACGTACGGTCGGCGGCGCGGCGGATACGGAGGCGCAGGGTGGACGCGGTGCTTGCGAGCGCCGCCATGCGTTCCACCCTGGCGCTGCCGGGCGACGAGGCCGCCCGGGCGATCGAACGGGAGGCCGTGATGCGCGCCGCCAGCTATCTCCGCATGTCGACGGAGCACCAGAACTACTCCCTCGCCAACCAGGCCGACGCCATCGCCGCGCACGCGGCCGCCCGGGGCTATGTCCTCGTCCGGACCTACGCCGACCAGGGGATCAGCGGCCTCAGCCTGCGCGGACGGGCCGGGCTGAAGCGGCTGCTGGCCGACGTGGTCGGGGGCCGGGCCGACTACGGGGTGGTGCTGGTCTACGACGTGAGCCGCTGGGGCCGGTTCCAGGACCCCGACCAGAGCGCCCACTACGAGTTCCTGTGCCGGGAGGCCGGCGTGGGCGTGGAGTATGTGGCGGAGCCCTTCGTCAACGACGGCGCCCTGGCCTCCACCCTGGTCAAGCACCTCAAGCGCGCCATGGCCGCTGAGTTCAGCCGGGAGCTCTCGACCAGGGTGAGCGCCGGCAAGCGGCGCCTCGCGGCGGCGGGCTACTGGGTGGGCGGGCCGCCCGGCTATGGCCTGCGCCGGCAGGCCCTCTCCGCCGAGGGCGTCCCCGGGCCCGTGCTCGCATCGGGCCAGCACAAGGCCATCCATACCGACCGCGTGGTGCTGGTGGCGGGCCCGCCGGAGGAGGTGGCCACCGTGCGCCGGATCTTCCGGCTGTTCGTGGCCGGGGGCCTGTCGCGGGCGGAGATCTCCCGCACCCTGAACCGGGAGGGCGTCCCCGCAGCGGAGGGCCAGCCCTGGACCCCGCACCGGGTGGCCGAGGTCCTGACCAACGAGAAGTACCTTGGCGTCGCGGTGTTCGGCCGCAGCGTCGGGCGCCTGGGGACGCCGGTGCGGCGGCAGCCGCCGGACAGCTGGGTGAGGGCCGCCGGCGCCTTCCCGCCCATCGTGGAGGCCGCCTGGTTCGAGATGGCCCGCCGCCAGGTGCGGGCCCGGCACCTGCGGCTGTCGGACGAGCGCCTGCTCTCGGACCTGCGCGACCTCCTGGCCCGCGCGGGGCGGCTCACGGCGGGGGTGATCGACGACGCCGAGGGGGTGGCCTGCGCCTGTGTCTACCGGCGCCGTTTCGGGGGCCTTATCCAGGCGTACGAACGCATCGGCTATTCACCGTCGGCGAAGCAGCGGCGGCTGGCGGAGGTGTGCCACCGGACCCGGCCGGATCTGCGGCGGCGCTTCGCCCGGCCGCGCCTGGACGAGGAGCTCGTGGAGGACCTGAGGCGGCTCCTGGCCCGGGAAGGCCGCCTCAGCGTGCAGCTGATCAACGCCGCGCCGGACCTCGACCAGGCCGAGACCTACCGCCGGCGGTTCGGCGGGATGCGCCGGGCCTATTCGCTCGCCGGCTACCGGCCCACCGAGGCCCAGGAGGCGGCGATGGACTCCCACGGCGGCCAGTGCATGTCCCGCCCCGATGCGCCGGGGGTGTGAGGCGGAAGCGTCGTCGCTGTATGAAAGATACAGTAAATTCTTGGAGGAGCGGAGGGTCTGGCGGTAGTCTCAGGCATGGCTCCCCGATCCTCGTCCCCGCGCCCCAGGACCTCCCTCTACCTGAAGCTCGGCGGCTGGCTCGAGGCCCGGGCCACCGGGTGGGGCGTCGCCGCCATACCGTTCGTGGTGACCCTGCTGGTGCTCGCCGAAGCCGCCAGGTGGTGGTTCGCCTGACGTCCGCCTAGCGCAGCGCGTACACACCCCAGAAGGACGTCGCCGCGGTGTTCTCGCCGACCCAGGTGGGATCCAGCGCGCCGAGGCTCATGGGCCTGAACATCTGCTCCAGCACCGTGCGTACGACGATGCCGTCCCGGCCCCAGGCGCCCTCGACGACGGGGACGCACCTCAGGTGGGCGTTGGCGACGAACAGCCGGGCGCCCGGCGCCATGGCGGCGCGGATCTGCTCCAGCGCCGCCACCGGATCGAGCGCGTGCTGGATCACCCAGCAGGAGAAGGCGCCGTCCACCCTCAGGCCGGCCGCGACCTGGCCGGCGAGCTCTTCGGGAGAGAGGGCGGCGAACCGGTCGGAGGCCACATAGTCCAGCGCCATGGCCCGCATGCTGGCGCTGATGTCGACGCCGATGACCCGGCAGCCGTGCCGTTCGATCAGCTCCTTGGAGAGCCGGCCTATGCCGCAGCCGAAATCCAGGATCGTCTGGTCCGGCTGCGGCATCAGGTGGGCGCCCAGCTGGGCGGCGATGTAGGGCGTCTCGCGCCGCCACCGCTCTTCGGTGCCCGTGTCCGGCTCCGGCGTGAGGATGATGCGCTTTGCGCTCTCGAGATCCGTGACGTCGAAGATCGCCGGGTTGTAGGTCAGTCTCGCCATGCGAGTGGATGTAGCGCCGCCCCCGGCTCCGCGCCATGCGGCCGTTCGGGCGTCAGGGACGATGCGCCGGCCCGGCGAGACGGCGTTGGAGCTCCGTCGCCACGGCGGTGACGACGGGGGTCCAGTCCCCGTGGCGTTCCTGCCGGAACAGCCTCACCGAGGGATACCAGGGGCTGTCGGCGCGGCCCTGCATCCAGCGCCAGTCGCTGCGCAGGTAGGGGAGCATCAGGAAGGTCGGCTTGCCCATGGCGCCGGCGAGGTGGGCGATGGCGGTGTCGACGGTGACCAGGGCGTCGAGCTGTCCGATAACCGCGGCGGTGTCGGCGAAGTCGCCCAGCGGCTCGCTGAGGTCGACGAGCGGCCGGCCTAGGGCTTCCAGGGGCGCGAGCAGGTCCTTCGACGGCATCGAACGGTGCGGGTTTGGCGTCGGCCGACCTTTCCAGACGACGCCGATGGCGCCCTCCGGGGCATGGCCGGCCCATTTGCGGCGCCGGTCCTCGGGCGCGGTCAGGTAAGGGGCGGCGGGGATGGTCCCGGGCGTCACGCCCAGCTTTCCGGGGATGGAGAGCGGAAGGGTCCAGTAGTCCGGCTGCGGGAAGGTGGTCTCGGCGGACTGCTCCACGACCTCGACGCCGAGGGTGGCGAAGAGGGCGGTGAGTTCGGGCGGGGCCACGAGCGTGACGCGGGCGCCCTGGTCCCGGAGGAGCGCAGCGAACCGGGCGAACTGGATCTGGTCGCCGAAGCCCTGCTCGGGCCAGATCACCAGGGAGCGGCCGGCCAGCGGCTCGCCGTTCCAGCGGTTCGGCATCTCCAGCGGCTCGGCGTTCTGGCCGGGCGTACCGATGCGGCTCTCGTAGAGCGGCCAGCCTTCCTCGAACCTGCCGAGGCCGAGCAGGAGCTTCGCCATCTCGGTGCGCAGGCTGGGCGTGTCCATCGGGCTCGCCAGCGCGCGACGGTAGGGCGCTTCCGCCTCCGCCCAGCGGCCCACCGCGTTCAGGAAGCGGGCGAGGGCCAGGTGCGCCCAGGGGGCGTCGGGCTTCAGCGCCAGCGCGCGACGCAGTTCCTGCTCGGCGTGGGCGAACCGACCCAGCTCGAGCAGGGCGGACCCGTAGTTGGCGCGGGCCTCGGCGCTCTGCGGGGCGGCGGCGGTGATCGGCGCCCACAGGTCGGCGGCGGCGGGGAAGTCGCCGGCGTCCTGCAGGCGCATGGCCTCGTGGAAGGATTCCAGGATGTTCGCCTGGGTGATCTGGCGAGTGGGGGCGGCCGCCGCGGGCGCACGGGCCACGACATCCCGGATGACCGAGGCCCAGTCTCCGGGCGAGGGCTGCCGGAACAGGGTCATGCCGGGATACCACGGACTGTCGGTCCGCCCGCGCAGCCAGCGCCAGTCGGCGAGGTGGGGCAGGAGGAGCCAGGTCGGCTTGCCCATGGCGCCCGCCAGGTGGGCGACGGCGGTGTCGACCGTGATCACCAGGGAAAGGCCGGCGATGATGTCGGCGGTGTCCTGCAGGTCCTTCGCCCCGGTGTCCTCGGGCGCGAGGCTCCGCGCGCCGGGAAGCGCCAGCAGGGCCCGGGCCGCGTCGTCGGGCAGCGAGCGGCCCGGATCCGGAGCCGGGCGTCCGCGGACCATCACCCCGATGCCCCGGCCACCCTCGCGGCCGGGCAGGTACGGGGCGGCGGGCAGGGTCTGCAGCGTCACGCCCAGGCGGCCCGGAAGCGAGCCGGCCATGATCCAGTAGTCGTGGCGTGGGATCTTCACCTGGCCTGAGGCCTCGATGACCTCGACCGGCAGGTGGCGGAACAGGCGCGCCAGCGGCGGCTCCACGAGCATGCTGACGCGGGCGCCCCGGTCCGCCAGGGCGCGGGCGAAACGGCCGTGCATGATCTGGTCGCCCAGCCCCTGCTCGAACCACACGAGGATCGAACGGCCCTCCAGCGGCTCGCCCCGCCATTCGGGGAAGGAGAGGGCGGGCTTCACGACCCGGTCCCGCGGCCGCTCGAAGCGCACGTCGTAGAGCGGGAAGCCTTCCTCGTATTTCCCCTGGGCCAGCAGGCTCAGGCAGAGGTTGTCGCGGGCGTTGACGAGCCCGGGATGGTCGGCGAGCAGGCGGCGCCAGATCGCCTCGGCCTGGGCGTCCTCGCCGGCGCGCTGCAGGGCCACGGCCGCGCGGAAGGCGGTTTCGACGGAATCCATGCGCGCCGAAGTATCACAGAGGTCGCCTTTGTCCCGAGGCAATCGCGGCGGATCTCCGCGTCGCGCGCGCCAGGCCCGGCCCGGCCCGCGGTCCCCTAGAACCTCCGGCCCTGCGCCTCCTCGGGCGCCTTCTCGCACACGCCGGTGAAGCTCCCGAAGGTCGCGTCGCCGGTCAGGCGGTCGACCAGGAGGCGGGGGCTGCTGATCAGTCCCAGCTTGACCACGCCGCGTATGCTGGTGTCGCTGACGGCGAGTTTCTGGACCGGCCACCAGCCGTCCTCCCCCGCCTTCCCGAGCATCGGCTGGAGGCCCGGCGGCACCTTCACCCGCGCCTCGCCGTCGCGGATCACGACGCTGAGCCGGGCCGGGACCGTGTCCATCGTGTAGCCGCTGACGCGACCGGACTGGCTCCGGCCGGCGGAGCCGAGGTCGACCCGCCGCTCCTCGTGCCGCACGACGTCGTGCTGGCCCGTGCACACGATGTTGAGGTGGAGGTCCGCGGTCCCTGCGGAGGAAGGATCCTGCGCAGCCATCATGGCGACAGTCAGCGCGATCATCATCATGCCCATGGCTCCCCCCTCCGCCGGCAGGGTAGCCCGCGAGTCGCCGCGGCGGAAGCTGCCCGCGGAGCGCCACGGGCGGCGAGCGGGCGGAGCCGAGGAGGTGGAGGAGGGGGCCCCGGGAGGCGCCCCGGAAGCGCGGGGTGTCAGCCGTGGAGGGCGCCATGCGCGCCGGATCGCCGAGATGTTCGCCGGGCTCGCCCCGGAGCGAGGAGACGGAGAGGGCGCGGGGCCGGGAGGCGCTGCAGGAGTTGCGTGTCCGCGTCGACCGCTCGGGCCTGGACTCCCTTTCCGCGGAGGAGGCCCTTACCCTCTTCCTGGCGCGGGCGGCGGGCCCCGCCGCCGCGC
>NZ_DAISJG010000070.1:8494-10115 GCF_036821595.1 Phenylobacterium sp. | reverse complement strand
GGCGCGCCGACCACGCCCGGCGAGGCGCCGGCGGTGCCGACCGGCGGGGTCGGGGCCACGGCGGGGGCGGAGCCGTCGGCCGGCACCGTCCCGGTGACGCCGGCGTCCGGCGTGGTGAGCGCCATGTTGTCGGTCTTCGGGGCCGAGGTGTCGGGCATGGCCGCGCCGACCGCGGAGTCCTGCGGGGCGGTGCCGGTGGGCCGGTCGCAGGCGGCGAGCGAAAGCGCGGCCAGGCCGGCGGCGGCGAGCATGATCTTCATGGGTCGGGTCTCTCCCTTGGGTTCGGCAGCCTCAACGCCCGAACCGCCGCCGGAGTGCCCTCAGGCCAGCATCGCGGCGAGCTTGCCCACCGTGTTCCAGTTGCGCGAGGTGCCCGGCGCGCCCGGCGCCCGCGCATTGGCCAGCTTCGAACGCCCCGACCCCTGCGGATAGGTGATGTAGAGGCAGCGCGGTCCGCGGGCGATCATCTCCCCGTCCAGCGCCCACCGCTCCAGCGGCGACAGGTCGGCCGGCGGCTCGCCCTTCAGGAACACCGCCATCATCCGGCTCGGCTGCTCGCGGGCGAAATCCCCGAACGGGTTGGCGTCGATCACCGCCAGCAGCTCCGCCCGGTCGCGCACGAAGACGTCGGTGGCGAGACCCATCTGCGCCTTCAGCGCGTCCTCCAGCCGCCGCTCCACCGCCTCGGCCGCCGCGTCCGTCCCGAACACCGCATTGCCGCTGGCCAGCAGGGTCTGCGGCGCGTCGTAGCCGAGCCCGGCCAGCAGCGCCCGAAGGTCGGCCATGACCAGCTTGCCCGTGCCGCTGACGTTCACCGCCCGCAGCATGGCCGCCACCCGCCTCATCGGGCGTCGGCCTCCCAGGCCAGGAATTCCGGCTGCTCGAGCAGCCGCGCGGCGTATTCCCCGGCCGCCCCATCGTCGCCGAAGTCCGACAGCTTGACGCCATAGGTCCGGAAGCGGGTCGCCACCGGCGTGTAGAAGGCGTCGGCGATCGACCAGTCGCCGGCCAGGAACGGCCCGCCGAACCGCCGCAGCAGCCCGCCCCACAGCTCCACGATCCGCCGGACGTCCCTGTGCGTCGCCTCCGACAGCTCCACCGCCCGCGGCTCGGCCGTCAGGTCCATGGGGCACTCGCCGCGCAGCGAGGAGAAGCCGGCGTGCATCTCGCAGGCCGCCGAGCGGGCCAGGGCCCGGGCGACCGGATCCTCGGGCCACAGCCTCGCCTGCGGGAACTTCTCGGCCAGCACCTCGCAGATCGCCAGCGAGTCGACGATCGTCACCCCATCCGTCTTCAGGGCCGGCACCAGGCCGCTCGGCGAGTGCGGCCGGATGGCCGCCCCGGTCATGTTGTTCTCCTGCCGCAGCTCGATCAGGGTCTCGGTGAACGGCGCCCCCGCGCGCTTCGCGACCAGCCAGGGCCGCAGCGACCAGGTGGACCACTTCTTCGTGCCGATGATCAGCTCCATGGGCGTCCTCCTCGAGACCAGCGTTCCGAACGCCCCTATTGCCGAACCCGAAAGGCTCCCGTCTAGTGGCGGGCAACGAGAAGAACGTTGACGGGTTGGAAGCTTGGGTATGGCGGACGAGGACTCTGGTCCCCGACGAGGCGGCGTGGCCGG
>NZ_DAISJG010000070.1:0-8394 GCF_036821595.1 Phenylobacterium sp. | reverse complement strand
GAAGCTTGGGTATGGCGGACGAGGACTCTGGTCCCCGACGAGGCGGCGTGGCCGGGTGGCCGCGGATTCCCGCGCGCGGCCTGGGCCTGGTCCCCTCCTTCGCTGGCGCCGCAATCCATGGATTGCGGATAGCCCTTAAGATCCACGGCAGATTTTCCGCTCCGGGCTCCGGACGGGTCAAGGACCGCCCCTGCGGGGCGGCCGCGCTGCGGCGCGCTGCGCGCGTCCTTGAGCCGGCCGGAGCCCGGAGCAGACTGGCCACCGTGAACTTAAGGCCCGGTCCCTTCAGGGTCCGGCGCCCGCCGATTTCTCCCGCCCCCATTTCAACCGCCCCGGAGCCCATTAGGCCATGACCTCGACCACGCCGGACGCCAAGCCCCAGGTCGCCCCCGGCCCGCCCAGGGCCGCCGACGCCGCCGCCGCGCCGGGCGTGCCGTTCAGCCGCGGCTACACGCGCTACGCCATGTGGCTGCTGCTCGGCATCTATGTGATCAACTTCCTGGACCGCCAGGTGATCAACATCCTGGCCGAGCCCATCAAGCAGGAGCTGAAGCTCGCCGACTGGCAGCTCGGCCTGATGAGCGGCCTGGCCTTCGCGGTCTTCTACACCGTCCTCGGCATCCCCATCGCCCGGCTCGCCGAGCGCAAGAACCGGCCGATCATCATCGGCACGTCCGTGGCCGTCTGGAGCGGTTTCACCGCGCTCTGCGCCTTCGCCGGCAACTTCTGGCAGCTCGTCCTCTTCCGCATCGGCGTGGGCGTCGGCGAGGCCGGCTGCACGCCGCCCGCCCACTCCCTGATCGTCGACTATGTGCCCAAGGAGAAGCGGGCCTCGGCGCTCGCCTTCTACTCCATGGGCACGCCGATCGGCGGCCTCATCGGCCTGGTCATGGGCGGCATGGTCGCCGACGCCTACGGCTGGCGCGCCGCCTTCCTGATCGCCGGCGTGCCCGGCCTGCTGTTCGCAGCGCTCGCCATCTTCACCCTGAAGGAGCCGCGCCGGATCATGGCGCAGCACGCCAGCAAGGTGACCGCGGAGATGGCCAGCTTCAGCGACACCGTCCGCTACCTCGCCAAGCGCAACACCTTCTGGTTCATCGCCTTCGCCGCGGCCATCAAGGCCTTCATCGGCTACGGCCACGCGCCGTTCACCGCCTCCTTCTTCCTGCGCAACCACACCGCCGAGATCGCCAGCCTCGCCGAGTTCTGGGGCAACATCCTGGGCATCAACCTGGGCCCCATCGGCTTCATCGGCCTGGCGCTGGGCGTCATCAGCGGCACGGCCGGCGCCTTCGGCGCCTGGATGGGCGGCGTCATCGCCGACAAGTACGGCAAGCACGACCTGCGCGCCTACATGGTCACCCCGGCGATCGCCAGCCTGATCACCATCCCGATCTACATCGTCGCGGTGACCATCGAGTCCGCCTCGATCGCCCTCCCGCTGCTGGCCATCAACGCCTTCCTGGGCACCCTCTGGTACGGCCCGGTCTACGGCACCGGCCAGTCGGTGGTGCCGCCGCACATGCGCGCCACGGCCGCCGCGCTGCTGCTGTTCATCATCAACCTGGTCGGCCTGGGCCTCGGCCCCCTGGCGGTCGGCATCATGTCCGACGTCATGGCCAACGTCTTCCTGGGCGCAGACGGCCTGTCGGTGGGCGCCTGCAAGACCGCCCTCGGCGCCGCCAAGGCCACCTGCGCGGTGGGCGTGGGCGAGGGGGTCCGCTGGGCCCTGATCCTCTCCACGTCCTTCGGCCTCGCCGCCTTCGTCTGCTTCTGGCTGGCGCGCCGCACCATCCGCGAGGACACGGTGAGCTAGGCCGGCGCCGCCGGCGCCCGGGTCCCCGTCCTTAGGCGGGGACCTGGTCCTTGCCGGTTCGCATCCAGCAGCGGCCGCCGCCGATCGCCTCCACGAAGGCCCGGGACACCTCGTCCGCCGCGGCATGGCGGCCGTCGCGCACCTGCCCGGCGGTCACGACCCCGGCGTCGGCGACCAGTCCCTCGTCGCTGAGCCGCACGCCGCTCAGCGAGGCGCCGCGCAACAGCTCGACGCCCTCGCCCGTCGCCGCCAGCGGCTTGCAGTGCCGGAAGGCCTCGTTGACGAAGTGCCGCGCCTCGCCCGACTTCAGGAGCGTCGCGATGCTGTCGCGCCCGCCCGGCACGTAGACGGCGTCGAACATCACCGACGCGGCGGCGATGAACATCTTGTCGACCTTCAGCGCCTTGCCGGACGCGCCGGTGATCTCGCCGGCGAACTTCGAGACCAGCATCGCCTCGGCGCCGGCCGCCTCCAGGGCCGCGGTCATGGCGGCGACGTCCCGCTCGTCGACCCCGTCCGCCGCGAGGATGGCCACCTTGCGGGTCGCCGCCGAGGCGGGCCGCTGCGGCCGCTCCAGGCTCAGCGCCGGCGAACTGCGGCCGTGGTTCGGCTCCGCAGGCGCGGCCGGCGGGGCGACGCCCACGCCGCGGGCCACCCGCACCCCGAACTCATGGTCGATGCGGTTGAAGTGGGCGACCATGCGCTCGCGGATCGCCAGCTCCTCGACCTTGCCGATCTCGAAGTGGGCGGCCTCGACGATGTGCTCCTTCTCCACCTCGCTCATGCTGTTCCAGAACAGGGTGGCCTGGCTGTAGTGGTCGCCGAAACTGGGGCTGCGCTCGCGGACCTTCCGGCCCTCCACCTTCTCCTGATGGTGGACGTAGCCGCCGTCCATCCGTCCGGTCGTCATGGGGCAGCCGCCGCCGCGCGTGTTGGGCGAATAGTTGGTCCTGCCCCGATTGATGGTCTGGCGGTGATACCCGTCGCGCTGGTTGTTGTGCACCTGTGCGACCGGCCGGTTGATCGGGATCTCGGTGAAGTTCGGGCCGCCCAGCCGGATGAGCTGGGTGTCCAGGTAGGAGAACAGCCGGCCCTGCAGCAGCGGGTCGTTGGTGAAGTCGATGCCGGGGACCACATGGCCCGGGTGGAAGGCCACCTGCTCCGTCTCGGCGAAGAAGTTGTCGGGGTTGCGGTTCAGGACCATGCGGCCGAGGGGGCGGATCGGGACCAGCTCCTCCGGGATCAGCTTGGTGGGATCGAGCAGGTCGAAGTCGAAACCGTGCTCATCCGCCTCCTCGACGACCTGCACGCCCAGTTCGTACTCGGGGTAGTCCCCCGTCTCGATCGCCTCCCACAGGTCGCGGCGGTTGAAGTCCGGGTCCTTGCCCGCCAGCTTCTGGGTCTCGTCCCAGACCAGGGAATGGGAACCCAGCTTCGGGCGCCAGTGCCACTTCACGAAGCGGGCCTTGCCCTCGGCATTGACCAGCCGGAAGGTGTGGACGCCGAAGCCCTCCATCATCCGGTAGCTGCGCGGCAGGGCGCGGTCGGAAAGCACCCACATGATCTGGTGCAGCGACTCCGGCGTCAGCGACACGAAGTCCCAGAAGTTGTCGTGCGCCGCCGAGGCCTGCGGCATCTCGTGGTGCGGCTGCGGCTTGATCGAGTGGACCAGGTCCGGGAACTTGATGGCGTCCTGGATGAAGAACACGGGCATGTTGTTGCCCACCAGGTCGAAGTTGCCGTCCTCGGTATAGAACTTGGTGGCGAAGCCGCGCACGTCGCGCACCGTGTCGGCCGATCCCCGGAAGCCCACGACGGTGGAGAACCGGACGAACACCGGCGTCCGGGCCGACGGGTCGCGCAGGAACTTCGCCTGCGTCAGGTCCGAGAAGTCCTCGTAGCACTCGAAGTAGCCGTGCGCCGCCGACCCTCGCGCATGCACCACCCGCTCCGGGATCCGTTCGTGGTCGAAGTGGGTCAGCTTCTCCCGGAAATGGAAGTCCTCCATCAGCGTCGGCCCCCGCGGGCCGGCGGTCAGCGAGTCGTCGGTGTTGCTGACCTTCACCCCCTGGCTTGTCGTCAGGGCCGCGCCGTCGGCGTCTTCCCGGAAGGGCTCGAGCTGGTCGGATTTCGCGCGCTCGTGCGGCGGGCGCTTGTCGGCGGCCATGGAGGATCTCCGTTTCGGTGAGCCGGTCCAACGCCGCCATGCCCTGCACGGTTCTGAGTTGCAGAAGGAAGCGGCGCCGGGCGCCGCGCAGGGCGCGCCGATCCGTCCTGCGGAACCTGAGGCCTCAGCGCTTGGCGGCCTTGTCCACCACCACGCCGACCCCGGCGCCCACCGCCGCGCCCACCGGGCCGCCGACGATCAGCCCGGCCGCCGCCCCGGTCGCCGCCCGCTGCTCCACGTTGTGCCCGCACGCCGCCAGCGCCATCGCGGCCCCGCCCAGCACCAGCCCCGTCACCAACCGCCGCATCCGAAGTCCTCCGCTCACAAGCTCCACCGTCCCCTGCCCCCCGATTCCGCCCAAATTCCGGCGGCGAGATTGCCGACTAGCTGAGCTGTGAACTGGTGTCTAAGCTGCCAGGGGATGACGCGCTTCTGGTGGGTGAATCACAACCAGACCGCTCGACAAGAAGTCGAGGGCCAATACCTCTGGTCACCAAAGACCGAGAGCAACGGCGCGCGCAGCGAATTCTACAATAACATGCGGCGGGCGACGCCGGGCGACCTCGTTCTTTCCTACTATGACCAGGCGGTTCGACATGTTGGGCGGGTGGCGGATTTTGCGTTTACCGCTCCAAAACCGGCCGAATTTGGGAAGGTTGGCGCGAACTGGAGCCAAGAGGGTTGGCTGCTGCCGGTATTCTGGACTCCGGTTTCACCGCCGGTCCGGCCGAAGGCGATCATCTCCGAGCTTGCACCTTTGCTGCCGTCAAAATACTCGCCGCTGCAGCAGACATCCGGCGATGGCAATCAGAAGGCCTACCTGGCCGAGGTAGATCATGCCGTCTTCGAGCTTCTCGCAGCTCACGGCACCTTTGATCAGTTCGCCCTCTCGCGAGGAGGAGCCAACAGCCTCTCATTTGAGATTGTGAACGAAATCCTGGAGGACGCTGTCGAGCAGCAGATCGCAAGCGACACTTTGCTCGATGAGACGGAACGGCAAGCCATCATCCGCGCACGTCGAGGGCAAGGTCGGTTTCGATCCAATGTAGAGAAAATCGAGTATGCCTGCCGCCTCACGGGAGTCACAAACCCCGTATTGCTGATCGCAAGTCACATCAAACCTTGGCGGGTCTGCGAGACGGCCAATGAGCGTCTTGACGGCATGAATGGCCTTCTGCTCACGCCCGACGCCGACCTGCTCTTTGATCGAGGCTTCATCAGCTTCGCGGAGACAGGCGAGGTTCTCGTCTCGCCGCGAGTGGACAAGTCTGACCTGCGTCGGCTCGGCTTCGACCAACTGGCCATAGAGCGCTTCGGGTTCGAGGAGGCGCCGGCAGTCTGGAAGACCGAGAGTTTCGCGCCGGGGCAGCAGCGGTATCTAGGCTATCACCGGGCGCAGGTGTTCGTTAGCTAGCCCCCTTCCCCCGTCCTCGGTTTTCCCCCACGCTCCGCCCCAACGACACCGGCCCGGCCGCCCACGGGCGCCGGGACACATGGGGGAGGACACGCCGATGACCGACACGCCTTCGGGGGCGTCCGCGCCCGCGCGCACGCCGATGTTCTCCCCGGGCTACAAGACCACCGTGCTGGGCCTGCTGGTCGTCGCCTACACCTTCAACTTCATCGACCGGACGATCATCTCGACGATCGGCCAGGCGATCAAAGAGGACCTGAAGCTCACCGACGCCCAGCTCGGCTGGCTGGGCGGCCTGTCCTTCGCCCTGCTCTACACGGCGCTCGGCATCCCCATCGCCCGGCTCGCGGAGCGCCGCAGCCGGGTCAACATCATCTCCATCGCCATCGTCGTCTGGTCGGCCTTCACCGCGCTCTGCGGCCTAGCCAACAGCTACCTCATGCTGCTGCTCTGCCGGGTCGGCGTGGGCGTCGGCGAGGCGGGCCTGTCGCCGCCGGCCCACAGTCTGATCAGCGACTACTACGAGCCCAAGAAGCGGGCGAGCGCGCTGTCGATCTACTCCCTCGGCATCCCGTTCGGGACCATGTTCGGCGCCATCGCCGGCGGCTGGATCGCCCAGAACGTCTCCTGGCAGGCGGCCTTCATGCTGGTCGGCCTGCCCGGCATCCTGGTGGCCATCGCCATCAAGCTGATCGTCAAGGAGCCGCCCCGCGGCTGGAGCGACCGCGAGGTCGCCGAGGCCGCCGAAAGCCCCGGCGCGCTCGGCCGCGAGGCCTCGGAGGCCGGCGCCCCCTCGCCGCCCGACACCGCCGCCCCGGCCGAGAAGCCGCCCGGCCTGCTGGTCGTGGCCAAGCGGCTGTTCGGCTCCTGGGGCATGTTCCACATGGCCGCCGGCATCACCGTCGCCAGCTTCGCGGGCTACGGCACCGGCCAGTACGCCCCGCCCTACTTCATCCGCGAGTTCGGCCTGGGCCTGGCCACCGTCGGCCTCGCCGTCGGCCTGATCGCCGGGATCTCCAACGGCCTCGGCACCCTGCTGGGCGGCTTCCTCACCGACTGGGCGTCGAAGCGCAGCCCGCGCTGGTACGCCCTCGTCCCGGCCATCGGCCTGATCGCCGCGACGCCGATCTACATCTTCGCCTACACGCGGGAGAGCTATCAGCTCGCCTGGGCGATCCTGCTGATCCCCGGCATCCTGCACTACACCTACCTCGGCCCGACCTTCGGCGTGGTGCAGAACGCCATGGACGTGCGCATGCGCGCCACCGCCGTCGCCCTGCTGTTCTTCGTCCTGAACCTCATCGCGCTCGGCTTCGGCCCGCCGTTCACCGGCTGGTGCATCGACATGTTCGCCCAGCAGGCCTGGGCCGACGCCGGCGGCGCGGGAAGCTTCAACGCCGCCTGCCCGGGCGGCATCGGCCCCGACGGCGGCTCGGCGGCGGCCGACGCGGCCTGCCGGGCGGCGATGGCGGAGGGCACCCGCTGGGGCATCGTCTCCAACCTGCTGATCTACGCCTGGGCCGGCGTCCACTACCTGCTGGCCGCCATCACCCTGCCGAAGGACATGGCCCGGGCCCGCGCCGCCGCCGACGCCGGCGACGCCGCCGCGGCCCGCGCCTGATCCTCACCCACCTTAGGACCCTCCCATGCCCGACCAGATCCCCCAGACCGGCCTCGCGCTTCGCACCCTGATCACCGGCGCGGGCGAGCTGCGGCTCGAGCTCGTGGACCAGCCGGTCACGCCGCCCGGCCCCGACGAGGTGCTCGTGCGGATCGAGGCCGCGCCGATCAACCCTTCCGACCTCGGCCTGCTGCTCGGCCCCGCCGACCTCTCCACCGTGGCGGTCAGCGGCCCGCCGGGGCGCCCCGTGCTGACCGCCCGCGTGCCCGAGCGCTTCCTCCCCGCCGTGCGCGGCCGGCTGGACGAGTCGCTGGCCACCGGCAACGAGGGCGCCGGCGTGGTGATCGCCGCCGGCGACAACGCCCGCCACCTCATGGGCCGCACCGTCGCCGTCTTCGGCCGGGCCATGTACGCCCAGTACATCACCGCCGCCGCCGCCGACGTCCTGCCGCTGCCGGAGGGCGCGACGGCCGCCGACGGCGCCTCCTGCTTCGTCAATCCGCTGACCGCGCTCGCCATGGTCGAGACCATGCGCAACGAGGGCCACACTGCCCTGGTCCACACCGCGGCCGCCTCCAACCTGGGCCAGATGCTGAACCGCATCTGCCTCCAGGACGGGGTCGAGCTGGTCAACATCGTCCGCAAGCCGGAACAGGCCGAGCTGCTGCGCGGCATGGGCGCGAAGCACGTGGTGGATTCCAGCGCCGGGAGCTTCCTCGCCGACCTCACCGCCGCGCTCGAGGCCACCGGCGCCACCATCGCCTTCGACGCCATCGGCGGCGGCCGCCTCGCCGGCCAGATCCTGAGCTGCATGGAGACCGCCGCCGTGCGCCGGATGCCGGTCTACAGCCGCTACGGCTCCGACAGCTTCAAGCAGGTCTACATCTACGGCGGCCTCGACACCGGCCCCACGGAGCTGGTCCGCAGCTTCGGCTTCGCCTGGAGCCTCGGCGGCTTCCTGCTGACCCCGGTCCTGGCCAAGCTCGGCCCGGCCAAGGCCCAGGCGCTCCGCGACCGCGTCGCCGCCGAGCTGAAGACCACCTTCGCCAGCCGTTACAAGGCCGAGCTCTCCCTGGCCGAGGCCCTGCAGCCGGCCAACGTCGCCGCCTACGCCGCCAAGCACACCGGCGAGAAGTACCTCGTCGTCCCCAGCAAGGGCCTCTGAGCGGCGCGCCTCAGCCGGCCCTCTTCGCGTCGGCGGCCTCGAAGAAGGCGATCTGGTCGGCCCGGGCCTTGGCGAAGGCCGGGCGGGCGGTCACCCGCGCCACGTAGGACTCGGTCGCCGGCCGGTCCCCGAACGCCCGCACCAGCGGAACCCGCAGCACGTCGGCCATCAGCAGGTCGGCGACCGTGAAGCGGCCGGCCGCCAGCCATTC
>NZ_DAISJG010000069.1:0-10120 GCF_036821595.1 Phenylobacterium sp. | reverse complement strand
GAGGCCAGGCCGTTCGACCGCTGCGACGACAGCGCGCCGGTCAGGCCGAGTTGGTCGAACGCCGCCTTGGTGTCGAAGGCCAGGATCTCCTCCGGCCGCCGGCCCGAGAACAGCCGCAGCACGATGGCGATCAGCCCGCGCACGATGTGGGCGTCGGAATCCCCGCGGAAGCGCAGCGTCCCGTCGTCCTGCGGCTCGGTGACCAGCCACACCTGGCTGGCGCAGCCGCGCACCTTGTTCGGGTCCGAGCGCTCGGCGTCGGTCAGCGGCGCGAGTTCGCGCCCCAGCTCGATGACGTACCGGTAGCGCTCCTCCCAGTCGCCCAGCAGGTCGAACTCGGCGGCGAGGTCCTCGAGGTCCTGGTCGATGCTGGATGCCATGGCCGGGCCACTTAAGGACCCGCGCCGCCCCCGGCAATGGGGAAGCGGTCAGCCGTCGGCCATCCCGCCCGCCCCGCGCGGCGAAGCGCAGACCTCGCGCAGGCGCGCCCTCAGCCACCGGTGCGCCGGGTCGGCGTCGAGCCGGGGATGCCAGAGCATCGAGACGGTGAACGCCGCCGCCGGCCCCGGGATCGCGAAGGCGAACATCCCCTCGCGCAGGCTGGCGGTGTGCCGGTCCGGGACCGTCGCCACCAGGTCGGAGGCCCGCGCCACGGCCAGCGCCGCGGAGAAGCCGCTGACCACGCTCCTCACCGTCCGCGCCAGCCCGGCCGGCAGGAAGGGCAGGTCCACGGCGTCCGCCTCGAAGCCGCTGCGAGAGACCAGCACGTGGCCCGCCTGCGCATACCGCGCCGCCGTGACCTCGCCCCGCGCCAAGGGGTGGCCGTCGCGGACGACGCCCACCAGCCGGTCGCGGAACAGGGCCTGGGCGCGCACCTCGGGGCCCAGCGCCGCCTCGACCACGCCCGTCTCCAGGTCGACCCGCCCGTCCCGCAGCGGCGTGCTGTCCTTGTCCGGTTTCTGGATGAAGTTCAGCCGCACGCCCGGCGCCTCGGCCGCGACCCTGGCCATGAGCGCCGGGCCGAAGGCCTCCACGAAGCCGTCGCTGGTCCGCAGGGTGAAGGCCCGCGCCAGCCGGCCGAGGTCGAGGGCCTCGGCGGGGCGCAGCACGGCCTGCGCCTCCTCCACGACCTGCCGGACCCGGTCGCGCAGCGCCGCCGCGTGGGGTGTCGGGACCAGGCCGCGGCCGGCCCGGACCAGCAGGGGATCGCCCGTGACCTCGCGCAGCCGGGCAAGCGCGCGGCTCATGGCCGAGGGGCTGAGCCCCAGGCGCCGCGCGGCGCGCGCCACGCTGCCCTCGGCGAGCAGCACGTCCAGGGTGACGAGCAGGTTCAGGTCTGGCGCGGCCATGCGCGACCCTAGCACGCCTTTCGCGAGACATGGCGTTTCATGCACGAATGAAATGCAAACGCTGCGCGTTCCGCCATGTCATGACCCCGCCTACCTTCGCCACGGCACAGCTCAGCGAAGGGAAAGACGATGCCGCGCAACGCTCTCGACATGTTCATCGCCAGGGTGAGGTCGGCCTGGGGACCGCTCACCACCGAGCTCGTCACGGAATGCCGCGCGGCGCTCGAGGACCTCCTCGCCGCCGATCCCTCGGAGCCCTGGCTGGCGGCGCTCCTCGCCGAGGCCCCCGAGCGCCGCGAGCTCCACCGCGATCCCGAGCGCGGCTTCGTCCTCCTCGCCCATGCCGAGCGCGGCGGGCTCTACCGCCCGCCCCACGACCACGGCCGCAGCTGGGTGCTCTACGGGGCCCAGGGCGGCGAGGTCGAGATGGGGACCTATGCCCGCGTGGAGGGCCCCGACGGCGCGGTCCGGCTGGTCGGGCGCGACCGCGCCCCGTTGCGCGCCGGCCAGGCCCAGGCCTACCTCCCCGGCGACATCCACGACACGCGGTGCGTCTCCGACAGCGCCCTGCTGTTCCGTTTCACCGAGCGGGACCTCGGCAGGGAGGACCGCGAGGAGCACCGGGTCACGCGGTATGTGTGGCGTGACGGCGTGTGGACGGGAGCCGACCGGTGAGCCCGGTCGCCGGGGCCCCGCCGGCGCGGACGGTGTTCGCCGTGCTGGCCTCCATGGCCCTCGTGGTGCTGGACGCCGGCGTCGTCAATGTGGCCCTGCCGGCCATCGGCGGGTCGCTCGGGGCGGAGCCGGCCGAGGCGGTGCTGGTCGTCACCGCCTACCAGACGGGGCTGGTGATGGCGCTGCTGCCCTGCGGCGCCCTGGGCGAGAGGTTCGGCCACCGCCGCGTGTTCGCCTGGGGACTGGCGGCGTTCATCATCGCCTCCGGGCTCTGCGCCGCCGCGCCGGGCCTGCCCTGGCTGGTCGCCGCCCGCTTCGTCCAGGGGCTGGGCGGCGCCGCGGTCATGGCCCTGGGCGTCGCGCTGCTGCGCTTCGCCGTCCCGGAGGGGCGTCTCGGCGCGGCGATCGGCTGGAACGCCCTCACCGTCGCCCTGGCCGCCGCCGCCGCGCCGAGCCTGGGCGCCGTCATCCTCTCCGCCGCCGGCTGGCCCTGGCTGTTCGCGGTGAACCTGCCGCTCGGCGGCCTTGCGCTCCTCGCCGCCCGGGGCGCGCCTTCCGGACCCGCCGGGGGCCGCGCGCTGGACCTGGTCAGCCTCGCGCTGAACGCCGCCGCCTTCGGCCTGCTGGTCGTGGGGGTCGAGCTCGCGCCGGCGGCGCCGGTCGCCGCCGTCGTCCTCCTCGCGGCGGCGGCCGCCGCCCTGTGGGGCCTCGTGCGGCGGGAAGGGCCCAAGGCCGCGCCGCTCATGCCGCTCGACCTCCTGCGCGCCGCGCCGTTCCGGACCTCGGTGATCGCCTCGGTGTGCTGCTTCGCCGGACAGACCGTCGGCCTCCTGGCGCTGCCCTTCTACCTGCAGCAGGGCCTGGGGCAGGGGGCGCTGGCGACCGGGCTCTACATGACCGCCTGGCCCCTGAGCGTGGCGGCGACCGCCACCGTCGCGGGACGCCTCGCGGACCGCTGGCCGGCGGCCTGGCTCTGCGCGGCCGGCGGCGCCTGCCTGGCGGGCGGTCTGCTGGCGGCGGCCGCCTGGCCGATCCACGGCGATCCCTGGCCGCTCGTCCCGGTCTGCGTCCTGTGCGGGCTGGGCTTCGGCCTGTTCCAGACGCCGAACAACCGCAGCCTGTTCCTGTCCGCGCCCGCCGCGCGGAGCGGCGCCGCGGGCGGGATGCAGGGCACGGCGCGGCTCAGCGGCCAGACCGCCGGCGCGCTGGCGATGATGCTGCTGTTCAGCCTGGCCGCGCCGGACGCGGCGCCCCGCATCGGCTTCGCCCTGGGCGCCGCCTCGGCCCTGGCGGCGGCCCTCGTCAGCCTCTCCGGCGCCTTCCCTAGCCCGCCGGCAGGCGCACCCGGGCGGTCACGCCCTGGCCGATCGCCGAGGCGAGCTTCAGCGTCCCGCCCATGGCCTGGCAGTTGAGGTCGCAGATGGCCAGCCCCAGCCCCGCGCCGTGGGCGCGGCGGGTCAGGGCGTTCTCGCCCTGCTCGAACGGCTTCAGCAGGCGCGGCAGGTCGGCGGGGTCGACCCCCTCGCCCTGGTCCTCGATGACGATCTCGACGCTGTCGCCGCAGCGCTCCACCCGCACCTTCACCTCGCCGCCGTCCGGCGAGAAGGTGACGGCGTTCTGAAGCAGGTTGCCGACCACGGTGCGCAGCGCCTTGGGATCGGCCAGGATCAGGATGTGCTCGGCGCTCCCGTCGATGCTGAGCGCCACGTCCCGGGTCACCAGCTCCTCCTTCAGCGCCCCGGTGACGTCCTCCAGCACGCACTCCAGCGGCTCGGCGCGGGCGTTCATCTCGGCCGCCCCGCTCTCCAGCCGGGCGATCTCCAGCACCTGGTTGACCAGCTTCAGCAGCTTGGCGCCGCTGCCGCGGATGATCTCGGCGTATTCCTTGTACTGCGGGTCGCCCAGCGGCCCGTACAGCTCGGTGGCGAGGATCTCGGAGAAGCCGAGGATCGAGTTCAGGGGCGTGCGCAGCTCATGGCTGACCATGCGCAGGAAGGACCGCTTCTGGTCCTCGAACGCCGCGTCGCGGCGGCTCTGCTGCGCCGCCGCCTTCTTGGCGGGCGTCGCGATCGTCTGAAAAGCCGGCTGGGCCATACTGTCGCCGCGGACCTTCTGTCCTAAGGGACGGGCAGCTTGGGCTATCGCGCTTACGATTTCGTTTCGCCGCATCGGGCGGTCGCGCACCAGGCGAGCGGCCTTACGTGGACTCGCTTCGGCCGCTAAGCTCGCGGCGCAACCGGAGAGGGAACGCTCCCCAGACCATGCCGTACGTGCGGTACAATTCGCGCAGGAAGGTCCGCCGCCGCGGCCTGGGCTTCGCCGTGGGCTGGCACCTGGCCTGGGCGCTGGCCGTGGCGCTGGCCGCCGGCGCCCTGGTCGCCACGGGCCGCCTCTCGCCCGGCGTCGAGCTGGCGGCGCTCGCCGTGGGCGCGGTGCCGGCCCTCGTCGGCGCGGGCTTGGCGCTCACCCGCGCCCAGCCGGCCCGGATCATCGCCCTGCTCGTCTGGACGCTCGCCGCCGCCGTCGCCTGCCAGATGACCGGCGGCACGCTGGGCCCGCTGGCCGCCTGGTGCCTGGCCCCGCTGGCCGCCGCCGCCGCCTTCCGCCGCTCGGAGCTGCTCTCCATGGGCGCGGCCGGCGCGGTCGCCGCCGCGGCCCTGGCCTCGGTGGGCACCCTGCTGCTGCCGCTCCCGGCGCCGCCGGCCGGGGCCGCGCCCTGGCTCAGCCTGCTGTCCCTGGCCACCGTCGCCATCGGCCTCGGCGCCGGCCTCGTCTCCCTGCAGGGCCAGTCGCGCCGCTACGTCCGCGTCCGCGACGAGGCGGAGACGGCCCTGCGCGAGGTGCTCGACAACCAGCCGCAGCTCCTGATGGGCCTCTACCCCGGGGGCCGCATCCTGGACGCCTACGGCCAGGCCCCCGTGGGGCTGGACCACCGCGATTTCGTCGGCCGCAACCTGGGCGAAATGGTTTCCCGCGACGACCGGCCGGCCGTGGACGAGGCCCTGCAGCGCGCCGTGCAGGACGGCTCCGCCGAGGTCGCCTTCATCCCGATCCACGATCCGCAGGGCTGGTGCGTGCTCAGCCTGCGCCGGATGAGCAGCATCCGCCTGGTCGCCGCCCTGCGCGACGCCCGCGCCCAGCGCGCCCGCGAGACCGAGCTCGAGCAGGCCCGCGCCTCGGCCGAGAGCCAGAACGCCGGCAAGAGCCGCTTCCTGGCCAACATGAGCCACGAGCTGCGCACCCCGCTCAACGCCATCATGGGCTTCTCCGACATCATGCGGCAGCGGCTGTTCGGGCCGATGTCCGACCGCTACGTCGAGTACGCCGAGCTGGTCCACGAGAGCGGCGCCCACCTCCTGGAGCTGATCAACGACGTGCTCGACATGTCGAAGATCGAGGCCGAGCGGTTCGAGCTGGCCCGCGAGACCTTCGACGCCCGCGACGCCGTCTCCTCGGTCCTGCGCCTGATGCGCGGCCAGGCCGACCGGGCCGGCATCCAGCTTCGCGGCGTCCTGCCCGCCGAGCCTCTGGAGGCCGACGCCGACCGCCGGGCGATCAAGCAGATCGCGCTCAACCTGGTCTCCAACGCCCTGAAGTTCACGCCCCGCAACGGCGCGGTGACGCTCACCGTCCAGGGGTCGGGCGAGGTTCTGGAGATCGTCGTCGCCGACACCGGCGTCGGCATCGCGCCGGAGGACCTGGAGCGCCTCGGCCGGCCCTTCGAGCAGGCGGGCGACGCCGGCCAGAAGGCGGCCGGCGCGGGCCTGGGCCTGTCGCTGGTGCGCGCCTTCGCCAGGCTGCACGGCGGGGAGATGACCATCGAGAGCACGGTGGGCGAGGGGACCACCGTCTCGGTGCGGATGCCGGTGCTTACCGGCCCAGAGACGGCGGCGGAGCCCGAAGCTGCGCCTGCCTCTGCCCTGTCGGGGCTCTAGCCGGCGTCACCTCCAGGAAGGCGCGGCCGGCGGCGAAGTCGCCGACTTCGATGTAGGCCCGCCGGGCCCCGCCCGAGAACAGGAACTCCACCACGATCGCCTCGCGCGGGTCGAGCTGCGCCAGGTGCCGCGCGGCGCCCGCCGGGAAGCGGAACGCCCAGCCGCTCTTGGCGTCCTCGGGCAGGAGGTCGAGGCCGGCCGGGCTGCGCGCCTCGGCCATGTAGCCGCGCGTCGCCGAGGCCGGCGGCACGCGCCGGGCCAGCGGCAGGGCCGCCGTCGGGCCGCCGTAGTAGCGGTCGAGGTAGGGACCCCATGTGCGCAGGGTGTCGCGCAGCAGGAGCCGGGCGCCATAGGGCTCGGCGCCGTCGGCGAAGCGGGCCACCGCCATCAGGGCGCTCGCGCGCTCCTCGCCCGCGAGGCCGAACGACAGCCGGTCGCGCCCGAAGCGGGCGTCCTGCACCAGCCGCCAGCGGATGCTGCGCGAGGCGATGCGGTCGGCGCGCCAGGCGCCGAAGTCGCCGGGGTAGGAGAGGCGGGTGAGCCGGGCGTAGCCGTCGAAGGCGTTGCGCACGCGGTCGGCGGACACGGCCATCTCGGGGGCCTGGCAGGGCGTCTGCGCCGCCCGGGCGCGCGCCGACCGCTCGGCCGCCTTCAGGGTCTCGGGGGACGCGCCTGAGCGGAGCGCCGAGCCGCGCGCCTGGGCCACGCCCACGACCAGCGCCTGCGACACCTCGGGCGCAAAGAGCCCGCAGCGGGAATCGGCCTCCCGGATGGCCGTACGCTCGAGGAACAGGTCCACAGGCTGCGCGTGCGCCGCCACGGGCGCGACCACGCTCGCCGCGCCCAACAAACCCAACCACCGAGACGCCGGCCGCGCTGGCTTGCGCGGGTCCGTCATGCGTCTTCTGTTCTGCGTCCGGCTTTTCCCGGACATTGGAGCCGACGTTAGCGGGCGCGTCTTGCGGTTGCGTTGAGGAACGTCCTTAACCGGCGCGGTTAACGGCGTGACACCGCCGGCGGACTTCGCGCATGGTCCGCAGCCATGCTGCTTTCCACCGACATCTGGGTCAGCGCCCTGATCCGCCGGGCCGAGATCGGCGGCGCCTTCGGCGTCGTCGTGCGCAAGGGCGACGCCCGGGCCGGCGCGGTCCTGGTCAAGGTGCTCAACCGCACCGACGGCACGGCCAGGCTCTACGCCGAGGCCACCCGCATGGACGGGGAGCGGGTGTGGATGCAGCCCCAGCTCACCGACCAGGAACCCGACCTCGACCGCTACATCGAGCGCGCCGCCCGCATCGACCCGGACATCTGGGTCGTCGAGATCGAGGACCGCGAAGGCCGCCACTTCCTCACCGAGCCGGTGGAGAAGGCCTGACCTCCCGCCACGACTGCCGTCTTGTGGGAGGTAAGGAACATCCCCCGCCCCGGCCGTATTGACGCCCCGATGGCCCGCCTCTCCGACCTCTCCGTCCCGCTCGACCTCGCCACCATGGAGGCGAAGCTCACGGACGAGATCCCGAAGGCGCCCGGCTGGCGCTACGAGCCCAAGTGGGACGGCTTCCGGTGCCTGGCCTTCCGGGCCGGCGACGAGGTCGAGCTGCACGCCAAGTCCGGCAAGCCGCTCGGCCGCTACTTCCCCGACGTGGTGGAGATGCTCCGCGCCCTGCCGGTCGACCGCTTCGTGGTCGACGGCGAGCTGGTCATCGAGACCGCCGGCGCGCTGGACTTCGACGCCCTGCAGCTTCGCCTGCACCCCGCCGAGAGCCGGGTGCGCAAGCTCGCCGCCGAGACCCCGGCGTCCTACGTCCTGTTCGACTGCCTGATGGACGGCAAGGGCGGCTCGCTGGTGGACGCGCCCCTCACCCGCCGCCGCGCCGAGCTCGAGGCGCTGTTCAGGCGGTTCGGCAAGCAGCCGCGCCTGCGCCTCTCGCCCGGGACCACCGACGCCGAGGAGGCCTGCCGCTGGCTGCAGCAGGCCGGCGCCGGCCTCGACGGCGTGGTCGCCAAGCGCCTCGACGGGCCCTACGTCCCCGGCGAGCGGGCCATGCTGAAGATCAAGCGCATGCGCACCGTCGACTGCGTGGTCGGCGGCTTCCGCTACGCGCAAGGGTCGAAGCAGGTGGGCTCCCTCCTGCTCGGCCTCTACGACGACGCCGGCCGGCTGAACCACGTGGGCTTCACCTCGACCATCGCCAACGCCGAGCGGCCGGAGCTGACGAAACGGCTGGAGGCGCTCGCCCCCGGCCCCGGCTTCACCGGCTCGGCGCCCGGCGGGCCCAGCCGCTGGTCGAACGAGCGCTCCGCCGAATGGACCCCGCTGCGGCACGAGCTGGTCGTGGAGGTCCGCTACGACCACATGACCGGCGGCCGCTTCCGCCACGGGACGAAGCTCCTCCGCTGGCGCCCGGACAAGGCGCCTCGCCAGTGCGCCTACGACCAGCTCGACGCCGGCGGCGCCGCCGCCTTCGCGGCCCTGGGGGCATGACGCAGCGTGCTCCGGCCGCCGCCTCCATGAAAGCCCTCCTCCTCGATGGAGGAGGGTTGGGTGGTGGTGCGGGCGCTGAGGTGACGAGCCCGCGCAAGTGGGCCCCGAGCCCAACGGCGCTCATCCCCCGACACCCTGCACTCACCACCAACCCTGCCCTTCCTCCATCGGGGAGGAAGGGGCCCGAGCCCCGCTAGGCCGCCAGCGGGATCCGCCGGGTCCGCCACATGGAGTAGGCCACCCCGCCGCCCAGCAGGGCCGCCGTGACGCCGAGCGACACCGGCGCCGGGAACTTCTCCCAGCCCATGGCCTCGGCCACGAACACCTTACCGCCGATGAACACCAGCAGCAGGGCCAGCGCCGTCTTCAGGTAAGCGAAACGCGCGGTCAGGGCCGCCAGGGCGAAATACAGCGCCCGAAGCCCCAGGATGGCGAAGATGTTGGACGTGTAGACGATGTAGGGGTCGGTGGTGATGGCGAAGATCGCGGGCACGGAATCCACCGCGAACACCACGTCGGCCAGCTCGATCATCACCAGGGCCAGGAACAGCGGCGTGGCGTGGAGCAGGGGCCGCGTCCCGCCCGGCGGGGTCCGACGCACGAAGAACCGGCCGCCCTCGAAGCCGTCCGTGAGCCGCAGGTGGCCCGCCAGCCACCGGTAGGCGGGGTTGTCCTTCGGGTCGCCGTGGCCGCCCTTGGAGACCAGCATCTTCGCCCCGGCGATCACCAGGAAGCCGGCGAACAGCAGCAGCACCCACTCGAACTCGGCCACCAGGGCCGCGCCCGCGCCGATCATGATGGCGCGCAGCACGATCACGCCCAATATGCCCCAGAACAGCACCCGGTGCTGGTAGGCGGCCGGCACGGCGAAGGCCGCGAAGATGCTGGCGATGACGAAGACGTTGTCCATCGCCAGGCTCTTCTCGACCAGGAAGCCGGTGACGTACTCGAGCCCCGCCTGGCGGCCGAGCTCGCTCCACACCCAGGCGCCGAACGCCAGGCCCACGGTCAGGTAGCCGGCCGAGAGCATGAGGCTCTCCCGGGCGCCGATCGCCTTGGCCTTGCGGTGCAGGACGCCCAGGTCGAGGACCAGCAGCACCACGACGACGGAAAGGAAGGCGAGCCACATCCACACGGGCTTGCCGAGCGCGCTTTCGGTCAGGAATTCCATGGGGTCGGGCTCAGCCGGCGTGGGCGGGGTTCAGCGGGGCGAGCCCGCTCTCCAGCCGGAACAGCTCGTCCTTCACGACGGCCTTGCCGCGCCTCAGCTTCGCCACGCGGCCCTGGTCGGGCGCCGGCCTCGCCAGCTCGCGGCGGATCTCGCGCTCCAGCTCACGGTGCTTGGCGCGCAGACGATAGATGGTGATGTGCGACATCATCGGGGCTCCTCTTGTGAGGGGTGCGCCCGATGCCGGATCCGCGTTGGGGGGAGGCGACGGACCCAAGCATCGAGCACACCCGATGCGGTCCGACATCGCGATCGCTGGGAGTTCGATCGCCAGAGGGGCCCGGCCCGCAGGCCTAAGTTTGGGATCGCCGGCGAACCTTTCAAGCCCCGATGAAACCTTTTCCCTCGCCTTCATCGGGAGGGCGGACGGCGCGCCGGCGCCGCCGGGTGGGGAAGTCGCGTTCAGGCGGCCACTCCGCGCCCGGCCCGCACGTCCCCACCCCGGCCG
>NZ_DAISJG010000068.1:0-10145 GCF_036821595.1 Phenylobacterium sp. | reverse complement strand
ACCAACTCGGCCTGACCGGCGCGCTGTCGTCGCAGCGGTCGAACGGCCTGGCCTCCATGGTGGCGCGCATCCGCCGCGACGCGGAGCTCGCCCGGGCGGCCTGAGACGCGGCGGAGCCGCAACGGATTGGAACCACGGAATACACGGAAGACACGGACGAGCGGCTCCGGCGGCTTCCGTGTGGTCAGTGTATTCCGTGGTTCGATATTGCGCTTCGCGCAGGGTCAGGCGGCGCGGATGCCGCTGGAGATCTGGCCCATGCCGACGACGGCGTCGAGGCCGAGGATCATGTCCACATCGGTCCCGTTGGAGGCCAGCGGCAGGCGCAGCCACAGGATCGACAGGTGGGAGGCGCCGCGCCAGGCGAGGTTGTGGACGCCCACGGCCGGGCGGCGCTCGGCGACCACCTTGCCGAGTTCGTAGCGCCAGTAGTCGGCCGCGCCCGAGGCGTAGACCTCTGAGAGCGTCCGGCCGGTGATCTCGCGGCCGTAGACGCCGTAGAGGCCGGTGCCGGCCAGGCGGATGCGGTAGTCGACGGGGTCGGCGAGGACGTCGATCAGGCTGACGGTGGGCAGCAGCCGCTTGAACCCGGCGGGGTCGATATCCGGACGGCCGGGAAGCTTCGCGCCCCGCCGGAGCGAGACCCAATAGCGAAGCAGCTCCTCATGCGCGCGGGCCGCCGCGGCGGGGGCTCCGATCTGCGCAGCCATATTCAGATTCCTTAACAACCCCTTGGAATCGCGACGAATCACTTATCGCCTGATGCGCGAATCTGCGGCAAGTCAAAACTATGGCCCCGCTGCAAGATTTCGCATGCGGCTCGACTGAAAACGGAAACGCCCGCCGAAGCCGGCGGGCGCCCCAAGACTGTAAAATGATCGGCCCGGCGAGGCTGGGCCCGAGGCGCCTAGCGCTTCTTGCGTGGCGCCTGGCGGCCGCCCTGGCCCAGGCCCATCTGCTTGGCGAGGTCCGAGCGCGCCTTGGCGTAGTTCGGAGCCACCATCGGATAGTCCTTCGGCAGGTTCCACTTCGCCCGGTATTCCTCGGGGCTCATGTTGTACTTCGTGCGCAGGTGCCGCTTCAGCGACTTGAACTTGCGGCCGTCCTCGAGGCAGACGAGGAAGTCGGGGGTGATCGACCGGCGGACCGGGACGGCCGGTTCCTTCGGCGCGGCCTCGGCGGTCTCGACGCCCGACGACACGCCGGCGAGCGCGCGGTGCACGCTCTGGATCAGACCGGGAAGATCGGCCGCCGCGACGGAGTTGTTGCCCACATAGGCGGAGACAATATCCGCCGTCATCTCGATGACTTCCGACTTCTCGTCCATTCTTGTCGTTCCGTAGAAGCGCGCCGATGAACGGCGCTGAAGCGATCCAGTAGATCAGTAGCGCGGTCCTTATATGGAACTCGCGCCAAGGACAAGCAAGTCAGCACGACTTAATTTCACCGAACGCGCTCGGCAATTGAGATAAATACGGTTTTTGAAACTGGGCGCCGCCGACACGCCGAGTAAGCCTGGTCTGCTCTACCTGTCACGCCGTCGACGTCGCGAATCAGTCGCCTACGCACGATTTCGCCGGGATCCTTGCCCGGACCCCGGCGAAATCTCGGCGAAATCTGGATTCGACGCCAGCGGAACGCGCCTAACGGAAGGCGGGGGCGTTCCAGTGCGGCCAGATGTCGGGCAGATCCTTCGACACCCGGTCCGGATAGCTGGGCGGGCGCTTCTCGAGGAAGGAGCTCACGCCCTCGCGGGCGTCGCCGGACTTGCCGCGGGCCTGGATGCCGCGGCTGTCGGCCATGTGGGCGTCCATCGGATGGGCGGCGCCGGCCATGCGCCAGATGAGCTGGCGGGTGATGGCCACCGAGACCGGGGCCGTGTTGTCGGCGATCTCGCGGGCCAGGGCGCGGGCGGCGGGGAGCAGGTCGTCCGGGGCGTGCAGCGAGCGGACCAGGCCCTTGTCGAGCGCCTCCTGGGCCGGGAAGATGCGGCCGGTGTAGCACCACTCCAGCGCCGTCTGGACGCCGACCAGGTGGGGCAGGAACCAGGAGGAGGCGGCCTCGGGGTTCAGGCCGCGGCGGGCGAAGACGAAGCCGTAGCGGGCGTCGGTGGAGGCCAGGCGGATGTCCATGGCCAGCTGCATGGTGACGCCGACGCCGACGGCCGGGCCGTTGCAGGCGGAGATCACCGGCTTCAGGCTGTCGAAGATGCGCAGGGTGAGCAGGCCGCCGCCGTCGCGCTGCACCCCGTCGCGCTGGCGCTCGGCCAGCGCCGCCCCGCCCTGGGCCTCGTAGTCGAAGGTCTGGGCGCCGGCCGAGAGGTCGGCCCCGGCGCAGAAGGCGCGGCCGGCGCCGGTGACGATCACCGCGCGCACCGCGTCGTCGGCGTCGGTGACGTCGAACACCGCGATCAGGTCCTTCATCATCTGGGTGTTGAAGGCGTTGAGCTTGTCGGGGCGGTTAAGGGTGACGGTCGCGACGCCGTCCTCCACGGCGTACTGGATGGTCTCGAACGTCGGCGCGGACATGGGCGTCTCCCTTGTGGTTTGCGCCACTCCGGACGGGTTGACGGACGGTAGGTCAAGGCCCGTGAATGGTCCTGAACACAGATAAGTCAGGCGCCGGACCACGGCCGCCCGCGGGAGAAACGAGACGTCCATGCATCCGGCGACCCACGCCAAGACCCAGCCCGACCGTCCCGCCTATGTGATGGCGGGGTCCGGCGAGACCGTGACCTACAGGGAGCTCGACGAGCGCTCGAACCAGGGGGCGCAGCTGTTCCGTTCGCTGGGCCTGAAGCCCGGCGACGTGATCGCGCTCTTCATGGACAACAGCCCCCGGTACTTCGAGATCGCCTGGGCCGCCCAGCGCTCGGGGCTCTACTACACCTGCATCTCGTCGAAGCTGACGGCGGGCGAGGTGGAGTACATCGTCGGCGACTGCGGGGCGAAGGTGCTGATCACCTCGGCCGGCGTCGGCCCGGTGATCGACGAGCTGCCGGCCGTGCTGAAGGGCGTGAAGCTCTACATGGTGGGCGAGGCGCGGGCCCCCTACGAGAGCTTCGAGGCGGACCGGGCGAAGATGCCCGCCACCCCGATCGCCGACGAGACCGCGGGCTCCGACATGCTCTATTCGTCGGGCACCACCGGCCGGCCGAAGGGCATCAAGCCGGCCCTGACCGGCGGGGCGATCGACGAGCCGAACGCCCTGGTGATGATGGCCCAGGGGCTGTTCGGCTTCCAGCCGGGCTGCACCTACCTGTCGCCGGCCCCGCTCTACCATGCGGCTCCGCTGCGCTGGTGCATGAGCGTGCACAAGCTGGGCGGCACGGTGATCGTGATGGAGAAGTTCGATCCCGAGGCGGCGCTGGGCCTGATCGAGAAATACCGCTGCGACTGCGGCCAGTTCGTGCCGACCCACTTCGTGCGGATGCTGAAGCTGCCGGAGGCGGTGCGGGCGAAGTACGACGTCTCGTCGATGAAGTCGGCGGTGCACGCCGCCGCCCCCTGCCCCGTGCCGGTGAAGGAGCAGATGATCGCCTGGTGGGGCCCGGTGATCTACGAGTACTACGCCGGCACCGAGGGCAACGGCTTCTGCTTCATCAAGGCCGACGAGTGGCTGACCCACAAGGGCAGCGTCGGCAAGGCGGTGCTGGGGGAGCTTCGGATCTGCGGCGAGGACGGCGAGCCCCTGCCGCCGCGCAGCGAGGGCGTGGTGCACTTCGCGAACGGGCCGCCGCTCAGCTACCACAACGCGCCGGAGAAGATCGCCGAGGGCACCAACAAGTACGGCTGGACGACGCTCGGCGACGTGGGCTGGATGGACGAGGAGGGCTACCTCTACCTCACCGACCGCAAGAGCTTCATGATCATCTCCGGCGGGGTGAACATCTATCCGCAGGAGATCGAGAACCTGCTGATCGGCCACCCGAAGGTCGCCGACGCCGCGGTGGTGGGCGCCCCCGACGAGGAGATGGGCGAGAAGGTGGTGGCGGTGATCCAGCCGATGGACTGGGCCGACGCCGGCGACGCCCTGCGGAACGAGCTGATGGCCTATACGCGCCAGAACCTCAGCCACGTGAAGTCGCCCCGGGTGATCGACTTCATGCACGAGCTGCCGCGGCACCCGACCGGCAAGCTCTACAAGCGCCTGATCCGCGACGCCTACTGGGGCAAGGAAGGCTCGAAGATCGTGTAGCCGGCCCGCCGCGGGGCCCCTCTCCCTACCCTTGCGGCCGTCCCAACAGGTGTTAGGACGGTGACGAACCCAAGCCATGAACAATGGAGCGACGCTGATGAACCCGGTGGAGATCAAGGACCTGCCCGGCCTGGTGGGCCAGGAGGTGGGCGTGTCGGACTGGGTGCAGATCACCCAGGAGCGGGTGAACCAGTTCGCCGAGGCGACCGGCGACCACCAGTGGATCCACGTGGACGTGGAGCGCGCCACCAAGGAGATCGGCGGCCCGATCGCCCACGGCTATCTGACGCTCAGCCTGATCCCGTTCCTGTCGGCCGGCCTGATGCCGGTGAAGGGCGTGACGCGGGGCATCAACTACGGCTCGGACAAGGTGCGCTTCACCAACATGGTCCGCGTCGGCAAGCGCGTGCGCCTGCGCCAGAAGCTGATCGGCGCCGAGCCCAAGGCCGGCGGCATGCAGCTGAAGAACGAGTGCACGATCGAGATCGAGGGCGAGGACAAGCCCGCCTGCATCGCCGAGACGATCAGCGTGGTCTACGGCGGGTAGGAGGCGTGTCATCCCGGACGGCCCGCAGGGCCGATCCGGGATCCATCCACGCCAGACTGAAACGAAGAAGGCTCGGCGGCGACGCCGAGCCTTTTCAATTGCGAGCGGTGCTCATGGGTCCCGGCTCTCCGCTTCGCTGCGGCCGGGATGACACCGCGTCAGTTCTTCGCGACCGCCTCCTCGGCGGAGGCGGCCTTGGCGCCGGTGGTGCGTTCGCCGGCGGCCATGGTCACCGGCGCGGCCGGGTCGCTGACCAGGGCCAGCGTTTCGCGGATGTACTTGGCGTGGGTGACGATGCCGATCTCGAGCCGCTCGTTGTTCAGCTCCACCTGCTGGGTCAAGAGGCCGGCGATGAACTTCGCCTCGCCCCCGGCGCCGGCGCGGCGGCGGGAGTTGTCGGTCATGAACACCGGCCCGCCCGAGTTGCCCGGGAAGACCGAGAAGTCGAGCAGGAAGGTCGGGAAGATCTTGGCCGGCGCCACTGGGAAGGAGGCCACGCGGCCAGAGCGCAGGATCGGGAAGCCGGCCTGGTTGGCGGCCAGCCCGCGCGGGAAGCCCAGGGCCATCATCTCGTCGCCCGCGCCCACCTGGAACTTCGAGAAGGTGTCGTCGGCGGCGAGGTAGTCGGCGGGGATAGCCGCCCTGGCGAACTCGGGCGGGGCGGTGATGGCGATGGCGGCGACGTCGCGGCTGGGGTGCTGCGTCCAGAGCGGCGCGCCCTTGGGATCGCGGATCTTCAGCGGCTGGGGCGAGTAGCTCCAGGAGCCGTCGGCGTTGGAGATGCGGTAGCCGATGCGGGCGTTGGCGCTCGGCATCTTCTGGAAGACGTGGTTGGCCGTGACCAGCACGGTGCGCGGCTGGCCGTCCGGCGCCGTCTCGGAGATGAGGAAGCCGGTGCCGACCGTACGCGTTCCGTCGCCGAGCGGCTGCTCAAGCTGAACCGTCGCGTGGATCAGCTCGACGGAGAGATCCATGACCATGGCGCCCCCAGGAATCCCGATTGTGAACTACGCCCCTCGCGTCTTCGCGCGATCTCGATGCACGCCTAGTTAATGAGCATTGGGCCGCCGCAACAAGACGAGAACTTATGGCAGCGTCGCGCCCTAGTGACGCGGGTATCCCACCGCGGGCGCTTGAGCGGGCCGCCCGGGCGCCGCATCTAGCCGGGATGAGCCTCCCCGCACCGCCGAAAGCCCGCAAGGACCCCCGCCGCATCGAGCAGCTGGGCCGCGTCCGCACCGACGACTACGCCTGGATGAAGGACGACAACTGGCAGCAGGTGCTGCGCGACCCGAAGGCGCTGCGCGCGGACGTGCGCGAGCACCTGGAGGCGGAGAACGCCTACATGAAGGCCATGCTGGCCTCGACCGACGAGCTGCAGGCCAAGCTGTTCGCGGAGATGAAGGGGCGGATCAAGGAGGACGACAGCTCGGTCCCCGCCCCCGACGGCGCGTGGGAGTACTACGTCCGCTACGAGCTCGGCGCGGAGCATCCGGTGCACGGGCGAAGGCCCCGGGGCGGCGGCGGCGAGCAGGTGCTGATCGACGAGGAGGCGCTGGCCAAGGGCAAGGCCTATTTCCACGTCGGCGGCGCGGGCCACAGCAACGACCACGCCCTTTACGCCTGGGCCGCCGACGAGCAGGGCAGCGAGTACTACACCATCCGGGTGAAGGACCTGGCCACCGGCGAGGAGGCCGCCGCGCCGATCGAGAGCGCCTACGGCGACTTCGCCTTCTCGCCGGACAGCGCCTGGATCTTCTGGATCTGGCGCGACGAGAACGCCCGGCCGTCCAAGGTCTACCGCCGGCCGGCGCGCGGCGGGGACGACGTGCTGGTCTACGAGGAGCACGACGAGGGCATGTTCCTGGGCGTCGGGACCACGGCCGACGACAGCCACATCGTGATCCACGTGGGCAACCAGGAGACCACCGAGAGCTGGATCATCCCGGCCTCGGACCCCACCGCCGCCCCGGTGGTCGCCGAGCCGCGGCGGGTCGGGGTGAAGTACAGCCTCGACCACTGGACCGACCGCTGGGTGATCCGCACCAACGACGACGGGGCGGTGGACTTCAAGCTGTGCGTCTCGCAGGCCGAGGTCCCGGCCAAGGCGACCTGGCGGGACTGGATCGCCCACCAGCCCGGCCGCTACATCACCGGCTTCCTGGCCTATGCCGGCCACCTGGTGCGGGCCGAGCGGGTCAACGCGCTGGACCGGCTGGTGGTCATGGCGCGGGACGGCGGCGAGCACGAGATCGCCTTCGACGAGGAGGCCTATGCGCTGAACCTGGAGGGCGGGTTCGAGTACGCCACCACGGTCACGCGGTTCGTCTACCAGTCGCCCACCACGCCGCGGCAGTGGTTCGACTACGACATGGCCAGCCGCGAGCGGACCCTGCGCAAGACCCAGGAGATCCCGTCGGGCCACGACCCCGCCCGCTATGTGGCCAGGCGGCTGTTCGCCACGGCCGGCGACGGCGAGACCGTGCCGATCACCGTGCTGATGCTGAAGGACACCCCGCTCGACGGCTCCGCGCCGGTGCTGCTGTACGGCTACGGCTCCTACGGCCACGCCATGGAGCCCAGCTTCTCGATCCGCAACCTCAGCCTCGTGGACCGCGGCTGGATCTGGGCCACGGCGCACATCCGCGGCGGCTCGGACAAGGGCTGGGCATGGTTCCTGGACGGCCGGAAGGAGAAGAAGACCAACACCTTCACCGACTTCATCGCCTGCGCCGAACACCTGATCGACCAGGGCTATGGCAGAAAGGGGAAGATCGCGGCCTACGGCGGCTCGGCCGGGGGCATGCTGATGGGGGCGGTGGCGAACCTGCGGCCGGACCTCTGGGGCGCGATCATCGCCGCGGTGCCGTTCGTGGACGTGCTGAACACCATGAGCGACACGACCCTGCCGCTGACCCCGCCGGAATGGCCCGAGTGGGGCAACCCGATCGAGGACCCGCAAGCCTACGACCGCATCGCCGGCTACAGCCCCTACGACCAGGTGAGCGCCCAGGCCTATCCGCCGATCCTGGCCACCGGCGGGCTGTCGGACCCGCGGGTGACCTACTGGGAGCCGGCCAAGTGGGTGGCGAAGCTGCGCGAATTCCAGGCGGGCGAGGCGCCGATCCTCATGAAGATCAACATGGAGGCCGGCCACGGCGGGGCCTCCGGGCGGTTCGACTTCCTCAAGGAGATCGCCCTCGACTACGCTTTCGCCATCTGGGCGATCGACGAGGGATGGACGCGGGCATGAAGATCCGGGAGGCGACGGCGGGCGACGCGGAGGCCCTGGCCGCGATCTACGGCCACCATGTGCTGCACGGCTTCGGCACCTTCGAGGAGGAGCCGCCGGACGCGGCCGAGATGGAGCGGCGGCGCGTGGCCATCGCCGAGCGCGGACTGCCCTATCTGGTGGCCGAGCTGGGCCCGAAGATCCTGGGCTTCGCCTATGCCGGGCCGTTCCGGCTGCGGGCGGCCTATCGCTACACCGTCGAGGACAGCGTCTATGTGGCGCCCGAGGCGATCGGGCGGGGCGTGGGCCGGGCGACCCTGGCGGCGGTGCTCGACCGCTGCGAGGCCATGGGCCTGCGCCAGGTCGTGGCGGTGATCGGCGATTCGCAGAACGAGGCCTCCATCGGCCTGCACCGGGCGCTGGGCTTCCAGGAGGCCGGGGTGGTCCGCGATGTCGGCTTCAAGCTCGGCCGCTGGGTGGACATCGTGACCATGCAGCGGCCGCTGAACGGCGGCGCGGCGACCCTGCCCGACGGCCCGGGCGTCAGGCTTGGGTGAGCGCCTGCCGCTGCGCGGAGGGGAACGCGCCGAGCCACCCGCCGGTTAGGATCGGGCGGCGGGGAATAGATAGAACCTATCTATGCGAGCGGATGGCAAAATCAATTTTGCTTATGCCGCAGCGCACACTAAATGAAGCCCACCTCAATCGGGAGTGCACGATGTCTCTGATCAACACCACGGTGAAACCCTTCACGGCGCAGGCTTACAAGCAGGGCAAGTTCCTGTCGGTCAGCGATGGCGACCTCAAGGGCAAGTGGTCCGTCGTCTTCTTCTATCCGGCCGACTTCACCTTCGTCTGCCCGACGGAGCTCGAGGACCTGGCCGACAACTACGCCGAGTTCCAGAAGCTGGGCGTCGAGATCTACTCGGTCTCCACGGACACCCACTTCTCGCACAAGGCGTGGGCCGACACCTCGCCGGCCATCGGCAAGATCCAGTACACCATGGTGGGCGACCCCTCGGGCGTCGTGACCAACAACTTCGGCGTCATGCGTGAAGGCCAGGGCCTGGCCGACCGCGGCACCTTCCTGGTCGACCCGGACGGCGTGATCCAGTTCATGGAAGTCACCGCCGAGGGCATCGGCCGCAACGCCGCCGAGCTGCTCCGCAAGGTGAAGGCCGCCCAGTACGTGGCCGCCCACCCGGGCGAAGTCTGCCCGGCCAAGTGGGAAGAAGGCGAGAAGACCCTCGCCCCGTCGCTCGACCTCGTGGGCAAGATCTAAGACCCGCCCGCACGACCGACCCGGCGCCGCTCCCTCCCCGAGGGATGGCGGGCGGCGCCGGCCTCTTCGCCAGTACCCCTCCTCCCGGAGCTCCGCATGTTGGACGCGTCGCTGAAGGCCCAGCTGAAGGCCTATCTCGAGAACCTGCGCCAGCCGATCGAGCTGGTCGCCTCCCTGGACGGGACGCCGAAGTCGGCCGAGCTGATGCAGCTCCTGGAGGACATCGCCGCCCAGTCGGACAAGGTGAGCGTGAGCCGCGACGGCGACGACGCCCGCAGGCCCTCCTTCGCCATCGTCCGGAAGGCCGACCCGGCGGTCTCCGTCCGCTTCGCCGGCCTGCCGCTGGGCCACGAGTTCACCTCCCTGGTGCTGGCCCTGCTGCACGTCGGCGGCCACCCGCCGAAGGTGGCGGCCGACGTCGTCGAACAGGTGAAGGCGCTGGACGGCGACTTCCTGTTCGAGACCTATTTCTCGCTCTCCTGCCAGAACTGCCCGGACGTGGTGCAGGCGCTCAACACCATGAGCGTGCTGAACCCGCGGATCCGGCACGTGGCCATCGACGGCGCCCTGTTCCAGCAGGAGGTCGAGGACCGCAAGATCATGGCCGTGCCGACCGTGCTGCTGAACGGCGAACCGTTCGCCCAGGGGCGCATGGAGCTGGAGCAGATCCTGGCCAGGATCGACACCGGCGCCCAGGCCCGGGCGGCCGAGAAGATCAAGGCCAAGGACGCCTTCGAGGTGCTGGTGGTGGGCGGCGGCCCGGCCGGCGCGGCGGCGGCGATCTACGCCGCTCGCAAGGGCATCCGCACGGGCCTGGCGGCCGAGCGCTTCGGCGGCCAGGTGCTGGACACCATGGCCATCGAGAACTTCATCTCCGTGCCGCACAC
>NZ_DAISJG010000067.1:0-10381 GCF_036821595.1 Phenylobacterium sp. | reverse complement strand
CCCCACGCCCCATCCCGGCTCGGCGGCCCGCCCGCCGCCGCTCCCCTCGCCCCGGCGGAGGCGGCGCAGCCCTCGTCCGGCGCGGCGATCGACCCGCGCCGCCTGCTCGCCCAGACGACCCTCCTGCCGCGCGTCCGCGACGGCCGGGCGGCCGGCTACACCGTCTATCCCAAGGGCGGCGCCGACGTGCTGCGCCAGGCGGGCCTGCAGCAGGGCGACGTCCTCCTCGCCGTCGACGGCGTGACCCTCACCCCCGAACGGGTGAGCCAGCTTCAGGAAGAGCTCGCCGGCGCGAGCGGGGCCGAGATCCGCTTCGAGCGCGCCGGCCAGGTGATGACCACGCGGATCCGGATGGCGGCCCAGTGAAACGACTCCTCGCGCTCGCGCTCCTGGCCACGGCCGCCCCGCTCTCGCTCCCCGCGCCGGCCGCGGCCCAGGAGCAGGTGCTGAACCTGCAGGATGCCGACATCCGCGTCTTCATCCAGGACGTCGCCCGCGCCACCGGCCGCACCTTCATCGTCGATCCCCGCGTGCAGGGGAAGGTGACCGTCGCCAGCCAGGAGCCGCTCAGCCGCGCCGAGCTGTTCGACGTCCTGATGTCGACCCTGCGGGCCAACGGCCTCGTGGCCGTGCCCACCGGCACGGGCGCCTATCGCATCGCGCCGGAGGAGGGTGCCGCCCAGCAACCCGCGACGCTGGGCGCCTCCGCCGGCTACGGCTTCGCGACCCAGGTGTTCCGCCTGCGCAACCTCGACGCCGCCTCCGCCGCCGAGACCCTGAAGCCCCTGGTCGGCCGTCAGGGGGCGATCATCCCGTCCACCCGCGGCAACATGCTGGTGGTCGCCGACTACGCCGACAACCTGCGCCGCATCCGCGGCCTGCTGGCCCAGATCGACGAGGACCGGGCGACGACCCAGACAGTCACCCTGCGCTCCTCCTCGGCGCGGGAGATCGCGGGCGTGCTCAACGACCTCCTCAAGCCGCCGGGCGCCGACCCCCAGGCCCGCAACGGCGTGGTCTCCATCGTCGTGGTGGAGAGCAGCAACTCGCTGATCCTGCGCGGCGACGCCGACGCCGTGCGGCCGCTGCTGGGCGTGGTCGCCGACCTCGACCGCCGCGCCGAGACGGCCGGCGACGTGCGCGTCGTCACCCTGCAGCACGCCAACGCCGAGCAGCTCGTGCCCGTCCTGCAGCAGCTCGTCGGCCAGCCGGTCACCCCCGCCGCGCCGGACGCCGCGTCCACGGCCCGCCGCCCGGCCACCGCCCAGCCCGCCGAGGCCGCGCCGGCCCCCACGCCCACGGCCGGCGCCGCCCGCGCCAACATCGCCCGCTATCCCGGCGCCAACGCCATCGTCATCGCCGCCGACCCCGACACCCAGCGCATGCTGGCCGAGGTGATCCGCCAGCTCGACGTCCGCCGCCAGCAGGTGCTGGTCGAGGCGATCGTGGTGGAGGTCTCCGACGACGCGGCCCGCAGGCTGGGCGTCCAGTTCGCGCTGGCCGGAGCCAACGGCTCGGCCGTCCCCTTCGCCAGCACGGGCTATTCCAACGCCCAGCCGAACCTCGGCGCCATCCTCGGCGCCGCGGCCGGCGAGCAGAACCTGCCGCAGGACTCCGCCCTCCTGGCCCAGCTCCGCGCCACGGCGGCCCAGTCCCTGCTCGGGACCAACGGCCTGATCCTCGGCGGCGCGGGTCAGAACGGCGACGTCCTGTTCGGCTTCGTCATCAATGCGGTGAAGAGCGACGGCCAGTCGAACCTGCTGTCCACGCCCTCGATCATGACCCTCGACAACCAGCCCGCCACCATCCTGGTGGGCCAGGAGGTGCCGGTGACGACCGGCGAGGTGCTGGGCGATTCCAACACCAACCCGTTCCGCACCACCGCGCGCCAGAACGTCGGCGTCCAGCTCGAGGTGACGCCGCAGATCAACGCCGGCGGCGCCATCACCCTCTACCTCCGCCAGGAGGTCTCCAGCATCGCCGGCGGCCTCACCACGACGGTCGGCGACCTGGTTCTCGACAAGCGCGAGATCGAGACCACCGTGAACGTCGACGACGGCCAGATCGTCGTCCTCGGCGGGCTCCTGGACCAGAACGACCGCGACACCGTCGAGCGCACGCCGCTGCTGGGCGACGTGCCGGTGCTGGGCAACCTCTTCAAGGCCACCAGCCGCCGGCGGACCAAGACCAACCTGATGGTCTTCATCCGGCCGCGCATCGTGCGCACCGCCGCCGAGGCCCGCGCCGTCACCGGCCCGCGCTACGACTACATCGCCGCCCAGCAGGCGCTCAGGAACCCCGCCCGCCAGAGCGAGCTGGAAGCCCTGGTCCGCGAGTACCTGCGCGCCGAGCCGCCGACCGGGGCGCTCCCCGCGCCGCCGGCCCTCCCGGCGGTCCAGCCATGACCGAGGCCCGCGCCTTCGCCTACGCCTTCGCCAAGACCCACGGCGTGATCCTGCTGGAGGAGGGCGACACCGCCGTCGTGGGCCTGCGCGAAGGCGCCGACCCCGTGGCCCTGCTGGAGGCCCGCCGAGCGCTGCGCACGCCGCTCGCCGTCCGGCCGCTGACGCGCGCGGAGTTCGAGCGCCGGCTCTCCGAGGCCTACGCCGGCGAGGGGCTCGGCGCCCCGGCCGACGACCTCGACCTGCCCGGCGGCCTCGACAGCCTGGCCGACGACCTCCCGGCCGCCGCCGACCTGCTGGACGCCCAGGACGACGCCCCGATCATCCGGCTGATCAATGGCGTCATCGCCGAGGCCGTGCGCCAGGGCGCCTCCGACGTGCACATCGAGCCCTTCGAGACCGCGCTGGTGGTCCGCCTGCGGGTCGATGGCGTGCTGAAGGAGGTGCTCAGCCTCTCCCACCGCATCGCCCCGCTCCTGGTCAGCCGGGTGAAGGTGATGGCCCGGCTCGACATCGCCGAGAAGCGCATTCCCCAGGACGGCCGCATCTCGCTCACCCTTGGCGGCCGCTCCCTGGACGTCCGGGTCTCCACCCTGCCGGCCCGGGCCGGCGAGCGGGTGGTGATGCGTATCCTCGACCAGGACCAGGCCCGCCTGGGTCTCGCCGACCTCGGCATGGCGCCCGCCGCCCTCGCCGTCTTCGAGGGCGCGCTTCGCGAGCCGAACGGCATCGTGCTGGTCACCGGGCCCACGGGCTCGGGCAAGACGACCAGCCTCTACGCCGGGCTGACGCTGCTCAACGACGCCACACGCAACATCCTCACCATCGAGGACCCGGTGGAGTACGCGGTCCAGGGTCTCGGCCAGACCCAGGTGAACCCCAAGGTCGGCATGACTTTCGCCGCCGGCCTGCGCGCCATCCTGCGCCAGGACCCCGACGTGGTGATGGTGGGCGAGATCCGCGACGTGGAGACCGCCCAGATCGCCGTCCAGGCCAGCCTCACCGGCCACCTCGTGCTCTCCACCGTCCACACCAACGACGCCGTCGGCGCGGTCACCCGCCTGCGCGACATGGGCGTCGAGACCTTCCTGCTGGCCTCCACCGTCCGCGCCATCGTCGCCCAGCGGCTGGTCCGCCGGCTCTGCCCGGCCTGCCGCAGGCCCGAGGCGGCGGACCCCGCCACGGCCCGGCTGGCGGGCGTGGCGCCCGGCGCCACCCTGTTCCGCGCCACGGGCTGCCCGGCCTGCGCCAACACCGGCTACGTGGGCCGGGTCGGCGTCTACGAGGCCCTGTGCGTGGACGACCGCCTGCGCCGCCTGATCGTCGCCGACGCCGACGAGGCCGCCATCGCCGCCGCCGCCTTCCCGGACGGCGCGGGGACCCTGCAGGCCGAGGCCCGCCGCTACGTGGTCGAGGGGGTGACCACGGTGGAGGAGGCGCTGCGCGTCGCCCGCCAGGAGACCGCGGACCATGTCGGCGTTTGAGTACACGGCCCTCGACGCCGGCGGCCGCACCCGCCAGGGCGTGGTCGCCGCGCCCACCGAGCGGGCCGCGCGCGAGGCGCTGCAGGGCCGCCGGCTGATCCCGGTCCGGCTGCGCGCCACGACCGGCCCCGCGCCCGGACCGCTCGCCCGCCTGTTCCCCGACCGCATCGGCCCGCGGGCGCTGGCGCTGATCACCCGCCAGCTCGCCACCCTGATCGCCGTCGCCCCGCTGGAGGAGGCGCTGCGCACCCTCGCCGCCCAGGCCGAGCGGCCGGCGGTGCGGCGGGTGCTGACGGCCACCCACGCGGGCCTGCTGGAAGGCTACCGCCTCTCCGACGCCATGGGCCGCCAGGGCGAGGCCTTCCCCCGCCTCTACCGGGCCATGGTCGCCGCCGGCGAGAGCTCCGGCGCCCTGCCGGAGATCCTCGAGCGCCTCGCCGACCTCCTGGAGCGCGACGAGCAGGCCCGTTCGAAGCTCCTCGTGGCCCTCGTCTATCCCGCGGCGCTCGCCGTCACCGCCCTGGCCGTGATCGCGGCCCTGATCACCTTCGTCGTGCCGCGCGTGGTCGAGCAGTTCGACAGCATGGGCCAGCGCCTGCCCTGGCTCACCCGGGCGATCATCGTCCTCTCCGACGCCGCCCGCGACTGGGGCTGGCTGATGCTGCTGGTCCTCGCGGCCGCCGGCCTCGGCGCGGCCCAGGCGCTCCGCCGGCCGGCGCTGCGGCTGCGCTTCGACGGCGCCCTGCTGCGCGCGCCGGTCCTCGGCCGGCTGATCCGCGACCTGCACGCCGCCCGGTTGGCGCGGACCCTCTCCACCATGATCGCCGCCGGCGTGCCGGTGCTGGAGGGCCTGCTGCTCACCGTTCCCACGGTGCACAACCGCGCGCTCCGCGCCGCCGTCACCGACATGGCCACGACCGTGCGCGAGGGCGGCAGCCTGTCGGGCGCCATGCGCCGGGCCGGGGTGTTCCCGCCGATCCTGCTCTACATGGCCGCCAGCGGCGAGAACGCCGGCCGCGTCGACCTCATGCTCGGCCGCGCCGCCGAGTACCTGGAGCGCGAGTTCGAGGCCGTGGTGCAGGTGGCGCTCAGCCTGCTGGAGCCGGCCATCATCATCGTCATGGGCCTGATCGTGACGGTGATCGTCCTCTCGATCCTGCTGCCCATCCTCCAGATCAACACCCTGGCCTACCGCTGAGACCGCCCATGACCGACACCCGCGCCCTCCGACCCGCCCGCGCCGAACAGGGCTTCACCCTGGTGGAGGTGATGGTCGTCATCGTCATCATCGGCCTGCTGGCCACGGTGGTGATGATGAACGTCCTGCCGAGCCAGGACCGGGCCATGAAGGAGAAGGCCCGCGCCGACGTCGCCGTCCTGGAACAGGCCGTCGAGAGCTACCGCCTGGAGAACCTCGCCTTCCCCACCACCGAGGAGGGGCTGCAGGCGCTGGTCGCGCCGCCGCCGGGCCTGGCCCGCCCCGACCGCTACCGCGAGGGCGGCTACGTGCGGCGCCTGCCGAAGGACCCGTGGGGCGCGGCCTACCAGTACCGCTACCCGGGCGAGCACGGCCGCTTCGACGTCTGGTCCATGGGCGCCGACGGCCAGAAAGGCGGGGAGGGCGATGACGCCGACATCGGCAACTGGGGGCTCTAGGCCCGCCGCCGAGCGCGGCTTCACCCTGGTGGAGGTGATGGTGGCCGTGCTGGTCATGGCCCTGCTCGCATCTGCGGTGCTCATCACCACGCCCGATCCCGGCCCCAGGCTCGCCGACGAGGCCGAGCGGCTGGCCGCGCGGCTGGCCCACGCCCGCGACGCCGCGGTCACCGCCAACCGCCCGGTGGAGATGGCGCTCGACGCGCAGGGCTACGCCTTCCGCGAGCAGCGCCGCGGCCGGTGGACGCCGCTGGAGGACGGCCCGTTCCGGCCGCAGCGATGGCCGGACGGCCTGGCCGTCACCGTCGAGGCCGGCGAGGGCCGCAGCGCCGTGCGCTTCGACACCACCGGCGCGGCCGAGCCCGTCACCGTCCGGCTGGCCAACCGCATCGACGCCATGGCGCTCACCGTCGACGCCCAGGGCGAGGTCAGGATCGATGACCGCGCGCGCTGAGGCCGGCTTCACCCTGCTGGAGATGCTGGTCGCGCTCGCCGTGCTCAGCCTGGGCGCGCTCGCCCTCCTGAACCTGGCCGGCGAGAGCACCCGCCAGGCCGGGGCGGTGGAGAGCCGGCTGTTCGCGGGCGTCGTCGCCGAGAACCAGGCCATCGAGGCCCTGACCGCCCCCATGCCGCCGGCGCTCGGCCAGGCGTCGGGCGAGGCCACCGCCGGCGGCCAGGCCTGGCGCTGGACCCGCCGCGTCAGCCGCACCGCCGATCCCGCCGTCCTGCGCATCGACGTCCGCGTCGCCGCCCGCCCCGGCGGCCCCACGGCCGGCGAGGTCACGGTCTTCCGGGGCCAGCCATGAAGGGCTTCACCCTGGTGGAGATGATGGTCGCCCTGCTGATCTTCGGCCTGGTCTCGGCCGCCGGCGTGGCCGTGCTCTCCTTCAGCGTCGACAACCAGCAGGTCGTCCGCGCCCGCAGCCACCGTCTGGCCGAGATCCAGCGGGCGCGCTCGGCGCTCAAGGCCGACCTCGCCCAGGCCGCGGCCCGCCGCACCCGCGGCGAGGACGGCCGGCCCTCCGCCCGCACCCTCGCCGGCGGCGAACAGGCCGTCGGCGGTCCGCTCCTGCAGCTCGTCCGCCGCGGCTGGGACAACCCCGACGCCGCGCCGCGCGCCTCCCTGCAGGCTGTGGAGTACCGCCTGGCCGACGGCCGCCTGGAGCGCCGCACCCGCCGGGCGCTGGACGGCGCCGCCTGGAGCCCGCCGCAGGTCCTGCTCACCGGCGTGCGCGAGGCGAGGGTCGCCTTCCTGGCCGGAGGCCAGTGGATCGAGGCCCTGCCCAACGGGACCCACCAGCCGCTGCCCCAGGCGGTCCGGCTCGACCTGACGCTCGACGACTACGGTCCGCTCTCCCAGCTCTTCGTCGTCTCGGGAGAGGCCGCATGAGGCGCCCATTCTCCTGGAGGGACGACGAACGCGGCGTGGCCCTGCTCACCGTGCTCCTGCTGGTGGCCGTGATGGCGACCCTGGCCGCCGGCTTGCTGGACGAGATCCGCTTCTCCATCCGCCGCGCCGCCAACGCCGAGGCCGTGGGCCAGGCCCGCTGGTATGCGATGGGCGCCGAGCAGCTCGCCCGCGCCCAGGTGGCCCGCCTCGCCGCCGCCGGCCCCGCCTCCGGCGACTGGAACGGCCGGGTGGTCCGCTTCCCCATTGAGGGCGGCGTGGTCCAGGCCCGGGTCACCGACGGCGGCGCCTGCTTCAACCTCAACAGCGTCGTCCAGGGCCCGCCCGAGGGGCTGCAGCGGCGCGACGCGGGAGCCGCCCGGTTCGTGGCCCTGGCCGGCGTCCTGGGCCTCGGCGCGCGCGAGGCGGAGATGCTCGCCGCCGCCCTGGTGGACTTCATCGACGCCGATCCCCTGCGCGAGGCCGGCGGGGCGGAGGACGAGGCCTACGCCGGCGCCGGCCAGGGTTACCTCACCGCCGGAACCCTGCTGGCCGAGCCCAGCGAGCTGCGCGCCGTCCGCGGCTTCACGCCCGCCGTCTACGCGCGCCTGCGGCCCTACGTCTGCGCCCTGCCCACAGCAGAGCCCGCTGCGCTCGACATCAACACCCTGACCCCCGACCAGGCCCCGCTGATCGCCATGCTGGCGGAGACGCCCATGAGCCTCGCCGCCGCCCGCGCCCTGATCGCCGCGCGGCCGCCCGGAGGCTGGCCCGACACCGGGGCGTTCCTGGGCCTGCCCGCCGTGGCGGAGGCGGGGATCGACGGCAATGCGCTTACCGTCGCCCCGCGCTGGTTCCGGCTGGAGACCGAGGTGACCTTCGGCGACGCCGAGGCCGTCTCCAGCGCGCTCCTGATCAACGAGGGCGGCCGTGTCCGCCTGGCCGCCCGGCGGTGGGGACCCGAGGAATGATGAGACGCACCCGACTGGTCTTCGCGCCGCACGACGCCCAGGCCCCGCCCGCCTACCTGCTGGTCGACGAGTTCGGCGAGCCCGTCGGCCGCGGCGAACAGCCCGTGCAGGCCGAGGCCCCCGCCGGGGCGACCGCCGTGGTGCTGGTGGTCCCCGGCGCCGAGGCCGTGGCCCGCTGGCTGCACCTGCCGACCCGCGCCGACCCCCAGGCCCGCGCCGCCGCCGCCCTGCTGCTGGCCGGCGAAACCGCCTTCGACGAGCCCATGCACCTGGCGCTGGGGGCCCTGGAGCCGGACGGCCACCGCCTGGTCGTCGCCGTCGCCGAGTCGCGGATGCGCGCCTGGCTCGATCTCGCCCGCACCTATGGTCTGGCTCCCGACGCCCTCATCCCCAACCACCTGCTGCTGCCCGAGCCGCCGGACGGCGAGACTGTCGCCGTGACGGTTGGCGGCGCGCTGGCGGTGCGCGGCCCCCGCCTCGCCTTCGCCTGCGAGCCGGCCCTCGCTCCGGTCCTGCTGCCCGGCCGCGCGCCGCGGACGCTGGACGGCGGGGCCGCCGAGCGGGCGTTCGCCCAGGGCGCCGGCCGCCTGCCGATCGACCTGCGCCAGGGCGCCTTCGCCCCCGCCGGCCGCGGCCGGCCCGCCCGGCGCGACCTCGTCCGCGCCGCCGGGCTCGCCGGCCTGCTGCTGCTCAGCCCGGCGATCCTCGACGCGGCCCAGGCCGTGCGCCTGAACCTCGCCGCCGACCGGCTGGAGCGGGCCGCCAGCGCGAAGGCGGCCGCGGTGCTGCCGAAGGGCGCCTCCGTCAACGATCCCGCAGTCCAGGCCCAGGCCGCCCTGCAGCGGGCCGAGCTCGCCGCCGGCGGCGGGCCCGCGGGCGTCGCCGCCCGGCTGTTCGCGGCCCTCGCCGGCATCGACCAGGCCCAGGCCGAGACCCTGATCGTCTCGCCGGACGGGGCCGTCCGCGCCACCGTCAGCCACACCAACTATTCCGACATGGAGCGGCTCGGCCGCGCCCTGAAGGCCGCCGGCGTCGCCTTCCGCCAGGAGGGCGCGCGCGAGGAGGGCGGCCGCATCGTCAGCGACATCATCCTGGGGGCGCGGTCATGAGGGCCTGGTTCGAGGGGCGCACGCGGCGCGAGCAGGTCCTGCTCATGCTGATGGCCGTGGCGCTGGCCGCCTTCCTCCTGTGGTTCGGCCTCTATCGGCCGCTGGCGGAGGCCCGCGCCGCCGCCGGACGCCGCCTCGACCGCGCCGCGGCGGAGGCCGCCGAGGTCGACCGCGCGGTCGCCCGCCTGCGGGTCCTGGGCGCGGCCCGCGCCCGCCCGGCGCCCGCCGACCCGGCCCAGGCGGTGAACGCCTCGGCCTCGGCTGCGGGCCTCACCCTGGCGCGGATCGAGCCCGACCCCTCCGGCGGGGTGCAGGTGGCGGTGGCCGGCGTCTCGCCGTCCCAGCTCTTCCCGTGGCTCGCGGCCCTGCAGACCGGCTACGGCGTCGCCCCGCGCCACCTGACGGTGATCAAGGACGAGCAGGGGACCCTGTCGGTGGACGCCACCTTCGGCGGGGCGGACTGAGCATGGCCCGTCTCCTCGCCGTCTTCGGCGCCGCCTTCCTGGTCATGGCCATCCTCTTCACGCCGCTGCGCATGGCGCTGGGCTGGCTCGACGCCGGAGAGGCGGGGCTGTCCGCCGAGCGCATCGACGGCACGGTCTGGGGCGGGACCCTGCACGGGGCGAGCTACCGCGGCCTGCCGCTCGGCGACGTTCGCGCGCGGCTCGACCTCCTGGCGGGCGGGCTGCGGGTGGAGAGCGCGCTGGGCGAGGGCGTGATCCGTGCCGGCCGGGCCGGCTTCGAGCTGACGCCCGCCGCGCCTCAGGCGCGTCCGAGCGGGCCGTAGAGGAAGGCGATCCAGATCCCCAGCGCCAGGAAGACCCCGAACGGGATCGGCTGGCCCGCCGCCGTGCGCCGGCCGGCCGCCGCCATCAGCGCCACCGCCGCCAGGCCCGCCGCCGCCGCCCAGATGAGGACCGTGGGCAGGGCGGTCCAACCGACCCAGGCCCCGCCGCCGGCCAGCAGGTAGGCGTCGCCGCCGCCCAGGCCCTCGCGCCCGCGCAGCCGCCGGTAGGCCCAGGCCACCAGGGCCAGCGCCGCGAAGCCTGCCGCCGCGCCGATCGCCCGGGCCGCCAGCGCCTCCGGCCCCGCGCCGAACGCCGCGGCCAGGCCGGTGGCGATCAGCGGCAGGGTCAGCGCCCGCGGCAGCCAGAGGTGCTCGGCGTCGAGCAGCGCCAGCAGCAGGAGCTGCCAGGCCATCAGGGCCCCGAGCACGCCCGTCGGATCCGGCCGGACCGCCATCGACCAGGCCGCCAGGGCCGGACAGGCGAACGCCAGCGCGGCGACCCGGCCGCGGGACGGCCGCGCCGCCACGCCCGGCAGCCGCACCGACAGGGTCGCCAGCACCGGCCCCACCGCCCCGCCCAGGAGG